>JBGAPT010000022.1:0-32205 GCA_044221135.1 Gammaproteobacteria bacterium | reverse complement strand
AACTGCTTTCCCCTCAGGCACAACCATGTTCAAATGATCTTCAGCGACATCTTGAATGTGCGCTTGCATCGTCAAAGTGCTTTTTTCCAATAGTAATTGCCCGCGCTGAATATGCAGCTGATCATGCTCAGCATATAATTGCTCTATGTTTGCATTCAGGCTACGCACTGAGTTCGTCACATAGACCAAACTCAAAGCGGATATTAACACTGCTGAAATCAGAACAAAAAGGGAAATATCGAATCGCGCTAAAAAAACCGACACCACCCAACCACGTGATAAAACACCTTGGTTCAATAACCGTGCTGCTGCATTCATACTAATTTCTCCCCTACTCTTAAAATCGCGCTCCGTGCACGAGGGTTCCCTGCTATTTCTTGCAAACTGGGTTTAATTGCTCGACCCAATCGCTTGAATTCTGGTTGAAAATGAATATGCTTAATAGGTAACTTTGCGGGAAATTGATCCGCACGAACCTGCTGCTGTATAAACTGCTTCACTATACGATCTTCTAACGAATGAAAACTAATCACGAGTAAACGCCCTCCTGTTTGTAATGCACCTAGGCTTTGTAGTAGCCCTTGTTTTAACTCATCTAATTCATGATTCACTGCGATCCGTATTGCTTGAAAACTACGTGTGGCAGGATGTTTACCTTTTTCCCATGAAGGAATTGCAGCCGATACTATTTTAGCCAATTGATCTGTAGTAGTAATCGGCTTTTCTTGACGCGCAACCACAATGGCTTTCGCAATACGCCTAGAAAAACGCTCTTCTCCGTATTGCCACAATATGTTTGCTAACTCTTTCTCATCCACAAAGCTGATCCAAGTTGCGGCATCGATACCCTGTGAATAATCCATCCGCATGTCTAACTGACCTGAACGCATAAAGCTAAATCCACGCCCTGCTTCATCTAATTGCGGTGACGAAACACCTAGATCAAGCAAAATACCGTTTACTTTGCCATACACTTTCTGACTATTCAAAAACTTTTCCAGTTCTGCAAAAGAACCATGCTTTATAGTAAAACGCTGATCATTAAAATATTGTTTTGCATAAGCGACTGCATCAGGATCTTTATCCAACGCCAATAAACGCCCTTTTGTTCCTAATTGATTTAAAATAGCTTGCGCATGACCACCACGACCGAAGGTTGCATCTACATAGATACCTTCAGGCTGGATAGCAAGATTTTCTAACGTCTCGGCCAATAAAACTGGCTGATGTTCGTTGATGAATTCTTTCATTCTGCATGCCGCCATAAAAAACCTTCTATTATAATGACAATGACTTCACTTCATCAGGTAAAAAATCAGAATCAGCAGTCGTTTCTTCTGCTAACCATTTTCCCCGACGCTCTTGCCAATGCGCATCATCCCATAATTCAAACTTTTTACCTTGACCGACTAACATCGCCTGTTTCTTTAACCCAGCGTATTCACGTAACAAAGGCGGAAGAAGTACGCGGCCATTGTTATCTAACTCAATCTCCGTTGCATGCCCTATCAGTAAACGTTGGATACGACGTGCCTGAGGATTAAAACTCGGAAGCTGAGCAAGCTTGTTTTCTATCGCTTCCCAAGCTTGGATGGGATACAGCAATAAACAACGTTCATCTGTATCAATAGTCAACACCACTCGCCCACTGCCTTCACCCTGCAGGCGATCACGATAACGAGTAGGCATTACCATCCTGCCTTTCGCATCGATATTGACACCATTGATTCCCCTAAACATCTCTGCTTTCCCTTTTCAGTTGGAAAATGATTTGTAGCGGCAAATCCGTTTGTTCCTGACTACAGCTATTTTTTAAACTTCCTCCCAAATAATTTACCATGCTCTCCCACAATAAACCACTTTTTCCCACCAAAAAGAGAAAAAAACGCATTAGGTATTCTACTTAACCACCTTAAGGGAAAAGAAATAGACAGAAGTATCAAAAAATAGCGGCATAGCGTTTTTAGCAAGCCTCCTCGTGCCCGCGTGCGTGCCCGTACCCGCGCGCGTTTTTTCTTGGCTATTATCAAAAGCTTTAGACATTTTCTTCAGAGCAAAATACTTGTTGATGACTGATTAAAAACGCAGAGAAAAGACGCGCGCGGGCACGATTAAGGAACAGTTATTTTTAACGCTTCCTCGCTAAGGTTAATCCATCCCCAATAGGCAGCATGCTTAAAGAAATTCGCTCATCATGCAATAATGTCGAGTTTAAGGTGCGGATCGCTGTGGTATTTGTGTCTGTCATCTGCTCATCCACCACTTTTCCACCGAACAATACATTATCAATTGCAATCAATCCCCCTCGCCGTATCAAACTAAGCGAAAGCTCATAATAAAATGGATAGTTCGCTTTATCTGCATCAATAAATGCAAAATCATAGGTCCCTGCCTCCCCCTGATCAAGCAACTGTTGTAACGTTTCTAACGCAGGTGCAAGTCGTAGATCTATTTTATTTGCCACGCCTGCTTTTTCCCAAAAGCGACGTGCGATTTTAGTCCACTCTGAGTTTATATCACAACCAACCACCCTGCCCTCTGAAGGCAATGCCAAGGCAACAGAAAGCGCGCTACAACCCGTAAATACACCAATATCTAGCGTCTTGCGCGCCCCAAGCAATTCAATCAACAATCCCATAAACTGCCCTTGCTCAGGCGAAATTTGCATTTGACCCATACTCATTTTATGTGTTTGTTCGCGTAATGACTTTTGCACCTCGGACTCCCGAAGCGAGTTTTTTTGTAAATAGGTATACAATATTGGCGTTAGATTGATGGTATGATCTGACATAGCGTCCTTCCTGATTTATACTATCGCATTATGTTGCAAATAAAGGAGTTAAGCTACTATGAGTACAGTCATCGTTATACTGGCAGCTGTGGTTGCAGTCGGTGCTTTTGTCGTTTTAACCTATAATCGGCTTATTGCGTTGATTGAAGCTGTCCGAAACAATCAAAAACAAATTGATATTCAGTTAGATCGGCGTTTCAAAGTATTTGAATCACTCATCGATGTTGTCAAAAAATATATGGACTACGAGCAAACCACTTTGAAAGATGTGGTAGCGTTACGCAACCAAGCTCAAAAAGCAAAAGCCAGTGGTGATGAAGCAGGACGAATCGCTGCAGAAAATAAAATTTCAGGCATTGCTTCCGGCATTAATTTGGTTTTTGAACAATACCCTCAATTAAAAGCCCATGAAAATTGCTTGCAATTGCAAGAAGAAATCGTCAGCACAGAAAATAAGCTTGCATATGCTAAACAATCTTTCAATGACAGCATTGAAATGTATAACGCAACAAAAAAAGCCTTTTTTACGGCAATGATTGTGACGGCGTTCAAAGCAAAATTGGATTTTGATTTTCAATATTGTCAACTCAATGAAGCTAAGGTGGCAGAACAAGAAAGCTATACAGTCAAACTTTAAACTAAGGTCTGTGATTTTTTATGGTTAAATTATCTGGCACAGCGGCGGACTGGCGCCAAACCTTGCGCGCCAATAACCGTAAAACGATGATTGTCATTTCTGTGTTTTTTTTAATTTATTTAGCGCTAGGTATGTTGATAGATACGTATATCTATAGCACGCAGTTTCCACAAGCAACACTTGCTCAGCTTTTTAAAGGGCTTGTCACTTTTCAACTTTTTCCACTCGTTACTTTGATCATGCTCGCCATTGCAGCTATTTCACTCTTAGTCACTTTTAGCTTGCACGACCGCTTAATGTTACTTGGCACAGAATACAAAGAAATTAACCCAAAAACAGCACAAACCCTGACTGAAAAACAATTTTATAATGTAGTAGAAGAATTAAAAATCGCTGCGGGACTGCGTTATATGCCAAAAGTCTATATCATCAATGCAGATTACATGAATGCATTTGCAAGCGGTTACAGTGAAAAATCTGCAATGCTTGCAATCACACGTGGTTTAATTGAAAAGTTAAATCGCAGCGAATTACAAGCTGTGATGGCGCATGAAATCAGCCATATTCGTCACATGGATATCAAGCTAACGTTAATGGCATCTGTTCTTGCAAATTTAATGGTCATGGTGCTGGATATTTTCTTTTATAATATGATTTTTGCAAATCGCAATCATTCTGATAATCGCTCTAGCAATTCTCTTGCTGCTATTATTATGGTACTGCGTTACCTCTTACCTATCATTAATATTTTATTATTACTGTATCTCAGTCGTACGCGTGAATATATGGCAGATGCAGGTTCCGTTGAGTTATTACGCGATAATCAGCCATTGGCCTCGGCTCTTCTTAAAATTAATGGTGATCATCAACAACACCAAGCCATTTACAGCGCCGCCTATCAACAAACGCCGCATGAAAATGTACGACGTGAAGCCTATATCTTTGATCCAGTCCAAGCTGGCATTGAACCTGTTAGTTCGTTATCGGATGCATTTTCTACGCATCCCAATTTAAAAGATCGGCTAGCTGCGTTAGGCATTAAGTATACTGAATAGCAGCGCCTGCCTCACTCTTTGCTTTTCGCCAACAGAACCTCGCCTAACAGTATATCCAGTCTAGAGAATTATCATTTTTCTGATTGACAATATTCAACTAACTCTTTATGTTCTCTCAAAGCATCTCTGACTGTGTTAAGGAAAACACACGTGTTATTTCGTTTACTCGCACTGATTTTAATTGAACTCTTCTGCCACATTGCTAGCGCAGACACAGGTATTGCACTGACTTATCCAATCATTGCCAAAGACCCTGGCCATTTAAAAGGTTATAGAGGTGCCCTCTGGTATCAACCTTCACGCTTAGCCTGGCAACATGTGAAGATTTACTTTGATGTCAGCTTTGGTCATTGGTGGGTCAACAATTATCCAATGAATCGAGAGATTAACATTTATTCATTGGCGCCTACTCTACGTTACTATCTCATGCAAAATTCTTTTGTTTCTCCTTACATTGATCTTAGTATTGGCGCATCTTACTTAACCCACACTCGCATTGCAGACCGTAATTTAGGCATTCATTTTTCATTCCAAGATCAAATGGGCGTGGGTGCAAGCTTTGGTAAAGAACAACACCTTTCGGTTAGTTTAAGCGCAATACATTATTCAAATGGCAGCATGGCAAGCAGCAATGCAGGGATTACAATACCTGTATTAATTAATGTGTGGTATAAATTTTAATGCTATTACTTGGAGTACCTGCCCCTAACGGGACTTAAGCAATAGCTTCTAAATTTTGTCGTTAATGGTAAAATCCTGATATGCAAAAACGTATCGCCATCAAAAATCACTTACAAGAAATTCGACTGACCACCCAGCGCAGCGTGGCTATGCTGATTATCATGCTCATTTTAATTGCGCTATTGATTGCACGCCTTGGCTTTTTACAATGTATCAAGCATGACCTCTATACAACGCTTTCGAAAAAAAACTGGCTAGATCTTATTCCAACCGAACCTACGCGAGGTTTAATTTTTGACCGCAATGGCCTTTTACTTGCGGAAAATATTCCTGTGTTCAGTCTGGATATTATCCCCGAAAAAAATAAAAATATATCACAAGTCTTAACAGAAATTGCTAAAATTATTCCACTCAATGATACTGACATTGCGCAATTTAAAAAAGAATTAACCCAACATCGCCGCTTTGACGAAATACCTTTAAAACTTCGTCTAACAGAAACAGAAGTGGCACGTTTCTATGAAAACCAATATCGTTTTCCCGGCGCACTCATTAAAGCGCGGCTGATTCGGCATTATCCATTCAATGCCGCATTCAGTCATGTATTAGGTTATGTTGGACGCATTAACTTAGATGAGCTAGAGAACATAGATGCCAGCAATTACAGTGCAACAAACTATATTGGCAAAATAGGTATTGAAAAATTTTATGAAGATGAATTGCATGGTACTGTTGGCTATGAACAAGCTGAAAATGATGCAAGCGGTCAACCAGTACGCGTACTAAAGCAAATTAAACCTTTACCTGGAAAAAATTTATATCTGACTCTCGATAGTCGCTTACAACTTATTGCGGAAGAAGCGCTTGCAGGTCAAAGCGGTGCCGTGGTTGTGATCCAACCGGCAACCGGACAAATTCTTGCAATGGTCAGTGAACCCACTTTTGATCCTAACTTATTTGTCACAGGAATTAGCAACGAAGATTTCCAACAACTGCAGCTTGCGCCTAATAAACCACTTTACAATAGAACATTACGAGGGCTTTATCCTTTAGCCTCCACTATCAAACCCTATATTGCACTAGAAGGATTAGATTCTGGCAATACAACACCTGACTTCACAATTTTTGATCCAGGCTGGTATCAATTACCCAACAAAGAACACCAGTATCATGACTGGAAACCTCACGGGCATGGCACTGTGAATTTAAATCATGCCATTGCCAGCTCCTGTGATACGTATTTTTTTGCGCTAGGTCACAAAATGGGAATCCATCTGATTGATAATATATTAAACCGCTTTGGATTTGGGGAATTAACAGGGATTGATATGGGTGAGGAAGTACCCGGTATCATCGCATCACCTAACTGGAAACGCCGCACCAAAAACACGGCATGGTATGAAGGAGACACTCTTAACTCTTCTATTGGCCAGGGTTTTATGCAAGGAACGCCGTTACAATTTGCAGAAGGCATTGCAACCATGGCCAATCGTGGCAAACGCTTCGCCCCGCATCTACTACTCACAGAACAAGAAGTGGGTAAAGCACCAGAACCCCAAACAGAAACCGAATTAGAATCGGTGAATTTACACAATGAAGATAACTGGAAAATAATTATTACTGCACTGCAAAACGTCTTCTCTTCGCCACAAGGTACGGGCTACGCTCATTATGGACATGATATGTCTTATACCATTGCTGGAAAAACAGGAACAGCCCAAGTTTACTCAATTAAATCCCGTGATGAAGAAGGAAAAAGCGAAGAGCAGGAAAAATTGCCAGAAAAATTACGTGATCATTCACTCTTCGTTGCTTTTGCACCGGTTGATAAGCCACAAATTGCCATTGCAGTCATTGCCGAGCATAGTAAGCTTGCACCGAGCATTGCACGCAAGATTCTCGATTATTATTTTATGGGATCTATCAACGTCACTCATCTTAAACAGGAAGATACCCAACATGTTATTCACTAATACCTTTCAACGTACTCACAATCCTCATCAAAATAATACACGCTCTTTTTTGCGCTATATTCACATTGATTTGTATCTGCTCCTTGGAATTATATTACTCATGATCATGGGACTGATTATTCTATATAGTGCAAGCAGTCAAAATTCTATCATTCTGGAACAACAAATTTTACATATTTGCCTCGCTTTTGCTGTGATGTTCTTGTTTGCTCAAATTCCGGCTCTCGTTTATCAACGTTGGGCTATTTGGCTTTATGGTATAGGGGTGCTCTTTCTCATTGCAGTACTGATTGTAGGCCACACTGGAAAAGGCGCTGAACGCTGGTTAAATTTAGGGATCATGCGTTTTCAACCTTCTGAAATAATGAAACTCGCCTTGCCATTATTTTTAGCCAGTTATTTTCATAAAATGCATCTGCCTTTAAGTAATCAATGCATTGTTGCTGCGATGATGATGATTCTTATTCCTGTTTTATTAGTAAGTAAACAACCTGACCAAAGCACAGCCGCTCTACTGCTTATTGCAGGTGGAAGTGTTTTGTTTCTCGCTGGTTTAAGTTGGCGTTTACTCAGTAGCTTGTTGGGCCTTGCGATCCTATGCGCACCTCTACTTTGGTATTTTATGCATGATTACCAACGTCAGCGCGTATTGACTTTTCTTAATCCAGAACGTGATCCTTTAAATAAGAGCTATCATATTATTCAATCAAAAATCGCAATTGGCTCAGGTGGTTTTTTTGGTAAAGGTTGGTTAAATGGCACTCAATCACACTTACATTTTTTACCTGAACATTCAACAGACTTTATTTTTGCTGTATGCGGCGAAGAATTTGGTTTTTTAGGAAGCATCATACTCATCAGCCTTTTTATGATTATCATTTTACGTGGGTTATATATTACAATCCATGCACAAGATACATTCTCACGTCTGTTAGCAGGCAGCGTGACTTTAACATTATTTTTCTCATTTTTTATTAATATGGGAATGGTGACTGGCATTTTACCTGTAATGGGTCTACCGTTACCTTTAGTCAGTTATGGTGGATCCTCTATGGTCACTATCATGGCAGGATTTGGGATTTTAATGTCTATTCAGACGCATAGAAAACTGCTGACAACATAATCGGCGGTTAAAACCTACGGCGAGAGTTAGAATAATTAATAAAAGAGACAAATATGATACAGTTTTTAGCTCTACTGATAGCAAGCCTTTTCTTTACCTGTTCAGTGCAGGCTGATACGCATTTTGCAAATCGCCCCGATGTTAAATTATTTATCCAGCAGATGGTCAAGCAGCATAAATTTAAAAAACCCTACTGGTGGCTTTGTTTAACAGTGTGAGCTTAAGACCTGCAATCATGAGAAAAACAAAGCGCCGCTTGAAAAAGAACCCTGGAATATTTATCAGCACTTATTTGTCACCGAATGGCGTGTTCACCATGGAGTCGATTACTGGAACCGCAATCAAGCTGCACTGGCACGCACAGAAAAAAAATACGGTGTACCCGCAAGTATCATCGTTGCAACCATTGGTATTGAAACAAAATACGGTCTGCATACCGGCAAATTTCGGGTCATTGATTCATTGTCCAATATTGCTTTCAGCAAAAATACCAGAGCACCTTTTTTCCGATATGAGCTAGAAGAGTTTTTACTTTTAACTCGTGAACAACATTTAAATCCTATGAAAATCACAGGCTCTTATGCCGGTGCAATAGGACAACCCCAGTTTATGCCAAGCAGTTATAGACGTTTTGCAGTCAGTTATAAGGGGCATGGTAAAATTGATCTATCGAATAACCAATTAGATATCATTGCCAGCATTGCTAATTTTTATAAACAACATGGCTGGGAAACAAATAAACCTGTTGCAGTTCCATCGCAGCCTGAAAGCCACAAGTTTCAACTTTTTTCTTTTAGCAAAAAGGAAACAACCCACATCATATCAAGATCAACGCTAGCAGATTATAGCAGTATGCAAGACGACGATTTACTAAAAAACAATCCACATAAACCTATCTCATTACCCACTTATTGGGGCCATGAAAACTGGTTTGGATTTCATAATTTTGATGTCATTAAACGATATAATGCAAGTGACCTCTATGCAATGTCTGTATTGCAATTAAGTCATCGCATTTCAATACTAAGGGAGAAAATCAATCATGGTTAACAACATTGGATTGTGTTTCAGCAAGACCAGTTGGTGTTTCAACTCATTACACCTACGCCATCCTAAATTCTTTCAAACGATAGGTTGCGTTAGTTTACTTCTTTTTGGATTACTCAATGGTTGTTCCACCTCTAGACGAGATGGACCTCCTTCTTATAATGTCGATGTGTCCGGTATTCCTGATGCTGTACCTAAAGTTGAACCTCTAAGCCGCATTGGCAATAAACCGTATACTGTTTTTGGAAAAAAATATTATGTAATGTCATCCAGCAAGAATTACGAACAGCGTGGTATCGCTTCATGGTATGGTACCAAATTCCATGGACATCATACTTCAAATGGTGAACGTTATAATATGTTAGCGATGACAGCTGCGCATAAAACGCTACCTCTTCCTACTTATGTGGAAGTGACTAATTTAAAAAATGGTTTAAAAGTCATTGTGAAAGTCACTGACCGTGGACCATTTGAAAGTAATCGATTAATTGATTTATCTTATGCAGCTGCGAAAAAGCTTCGCATGCTAGGGCATGGCACTGCGCTTGTTGATATAAAAGCCATTGATCCTTTGCGTTATGATAGAAATAATCATACTACTCAATCTATTTTGCTAGCTGAAAATACTCAAAAACAAGTTCTTACACAGCATTACACACGTCCAATTCATCCTACATACATACACGTTGGCGCTTTTCGTAATAGAATCTATGCTGAAAGGTTAAAAAGACGTTTAACATCTGTCATTGAATCACCTGTTAGTATCACACAACTTGCGCATCTGAATAAAATGTACCGTGTACAAATTGGGCCTGTACGAGATGCGATCCGCGTTGCGCAGATTAATAGACAATTGAGGTCTATGGGGATTGTCTAGATTATTGATCCTTGAGTACTGGCCATGCCTTTTTAAGGTAAAGCACCATAGACCAGATCGTTAATACAGCTGCTATGTAAAGCAATACATAGCCTGTAATGGCTATAAACGCATTCATCTTGGGTGCACAATAAAGCAAAATAATTAACGCAATCATTTGTACTGTCGTTTTTACTTTTCCTAATTGAGACACAGGCACGCTAGTACGCTTACCAATCTCAGCCATCCATTCACGCAAGGCGGAAACAACAATTTCACGGCCTACAATGATGGCCGCAGGGATTGTAATAGCAGCAACAGGCACTGAGTATACCGCAGAAGGTAAACTCAAAAATTGAAATTGGGGTTCGCCTACGATTAATACAAGAGCAATGGATACCATCAGTTTATCGGCAACCGGGTCAAGAAAAGCACCCAACTTAGTGGACTGTTTCAAACTACGTGCCAAATAACCGTCTAGCCAATCCGTGAATGAGCCTAAAGCAAAAATGATCGCAGCAGCGGTATGCCCCCAGGAAAAAGGTAAGTAAAAAACGAATACCAAAAAAGGGATCGTTGCGATACGAATGAATGTTAGTAGGTTAGGTACATTTATCATTAGCTTGCCTTTAATAACAGCTTACCTCTTCACAATGTCATTCCCACGCAAGTGGGAACCTATTCAGCAAATACCACCAAAGATAAAACAATACATGATAATTGAATTACCAAGCAACGTTGAAGATAAAAGACAAGTCATCATGGGTTCCCGCCTGCGCGGGAATGACAGCATAGTGAAGCAAGCTGTTACCCCTTTATTCAAGATGCTTTCAGCGCCTCATAAATCCGTTGCGCAAGCGCACTACTAATCCCGGGTACTTTTTTTAACTCTTCAAGACTAGCATGCTTTATAGCTTGAATTCCAGCAAAGTAGCGTAATAATTCACGCCGCCGATTCACCCCAATTCCAGGTATGGTTTCTAACGAAGAAGTCAGCCGTTTTTTGTCACGCTGGTGTCTATGTCCTGTAATAGCAAAGCGATGCGCTTCATCACGTATTTGTTGAATTAAATGCAATACGGACGAGTCGGATGTTAAATGAAGAGGTGGATACTCTGCAATATAAAGAGTCTCAAGACCTGGCTTACGGCTTGCACCTTTTGCTACACCGATTAACATCACTTGATGAATAGCAAGTTCTCTCAAAATGTCTCGTGCCACTGCAAGCTGTGTAAGCCCGCCATCAATCAAAATCACATTGGGCAATGGAATCGATTTCGATTGAGAACCTTGATAACGCCGCCATATGGCCTGACGCATTGCAGCAACATCATCGCCCGGCGTAATATCCTTAATGTTAAAATGACGATAATCACTTTTAACAGCGCCATTCCTATTAAAAACGACACAGGAGGCCACAGTCGCTTCTCCCATCGTATGACTGATATCAAAACATTCTATACGATCTAGTGTTTGCACTTGCTCCTCACCCAGCAATGCCTGCAGGGCCACAAAACGTTCTTGTGTATTGGTATGGTGCCGAAAACGACTTGCGGCAGATTGTTCGGCACTGGCCATCGCAATTTCTAACCATTTTTTCCGTTCACCACGCACGTTATAGGATAAATTAACTTTATGTTTATTTTGCTCACTCAGCGCATTGATTAGCCAATTACGATCTGGTAATAGCCTATCTACTATGATTTCTTTAGGAACAAGATTCATTTCTTTATTGTGACTTAAATAATGTTGCGTGATAAAAGAAGTGATGATTTCTTCTTTTGTTGAATTCAGCGGCACCGTTGGGTAATACGCTTGGCTTCCTAAAATTCGGCCACCTCGCACCATTAGCAATTGAATACAAACCATCCCTGTGACAGAAAATCCAATCACGTCTGCATCACCCTGCGCTGCACTGACACATTGACGTTCTTGAAGTTCACGAAATTTGGCAAGTTGATCACGTAATTTAGCGGCTTTCTCATATTGCAATAAACGAGAAGCCTCCTCCATTTGCTGATGAAGCTGTTTTAGAATCAGTTGATTTTTGCCTTGTAGAAATAAAATCGCATGCTGAACACTTGTTTGATATTCTTCTTCTGAAATCAGCCCTGCACACGCGCCAGAACATAACCCAATCTGATATTTTAAGCAGGGACGCGTACGCTTTGGAGAATATTTATCACTGCAAATTCGTAAACCAAACAATTTTTGTATGAGGTGAATCGTTTCACGTACAGCAATTGAATTAGGATAAGGCCCAAAATAATTTCCACTGGTTTTTTTATTGCCTCGATAAAAATCAATACAAGGATAAGGCTTTTCTTGTGTAATTAGGATATAGGGGAAACTTTTATCATCGCGAAATAAAACGTTATAATGAGGTTTGTGTTTTTTTATTAAATTACATTCAAGTAAAAGTGCTTCGTTTTCAGTGTGTGTGATCGTGATATGAATATCTTGAACATGCTTAAGTAATGCGATGGTTTTGATATCTTTCATCTGCGCTGAAAAATAACTCGTCACGCGTTTTTTAATGTTACGCGCTTTACCAACATAGAGGATTTTCCCACCCTCTCCTAACATTTGGTAAACGCCAGATTGGGTAGTGAGTGTTTTAAGAAAATCTTTAACATTAAAAATCATAGGTAGTCGCTAGCGCGAAAAGCTTAGAAATTCCCTTCCCCTGAACTTCTAAGTCATTTTTTAATTGCAAAGCCTATTCTATTACGACTTGATGTCCTTCTACCAACCCTAGCCGAATAGCTAACAGAGTCAGTTCAACATCGCTGTGTATACCGAGCTTTTCAAATATACGATAACGATAACTATTTACTGTCTTAGGACTTAGGCACAGTTTGACAGAAATTTCTTGTACTTTCTGACTACCCGTAATCATTAACATGATTTGCAATTCACGCTCAGATAAAATATCCAGCGGTGACTCTTCAGCCTTGGTGAAACGCTTCAAAGCGAGCTGCTGTGCAATATCAGTGCTAATGTAGCGTTGGCCAGAATGTATCGCGCGAATAGCGCGAATCATTTCTTCTGTCGCACACCCCTTAGTAATGTAGCCAGCTGCACCAGCCTGCAACAAACGCGAAGGATAAGGTTCAAGACCATGTATCGTTAATGCTAGGACTTTGATATCCGGATTATGACGCACCATTTTACGTGTAGCCTCTAAACCACCAATTCCAGGCATTTGCACATCCATGAGCACCACTTCAGGAATCAAATCTTTTGCTAAACGTACAGCATCTTCACCTGTACAAGCTTCGCCGACAACCTTAAGCCCCGGTACATCCTGCAATAAACGTTTAATGCCGATACGTACAAGCTCATGGTCCTCAACAATCAAAATTTTGATCAATTTCCATTCCCCTTCATACTTGAAATGAACCACTTGGCGGAGAGAGAGGGATTCGAACCCCCGGAGCCCGTAAAGACTCAACGGTTTTCAAGACCGTCGCTTTAAACCACTCAGCCATCTCTCCAAGATTCAATTTAAACAGAGCGTTATGAGTCAAGAGTTCTCAGTGGCTACATAGTAACGCAACTTACCTAATCTATTCAACTTATAAATGTAGCATAGAAGTTACATTAAACATGCTTTTCGTGCCCATGCCTGTGCCCGTCTTTCTCCACGCAACAGAGCCCAAACATCTTCGTGATTTATTAATAGATGATTGTATGCTATGCTCCATTCATCCACTTATAACTCAGGGTGAATTATGCAATTTAATGAAACCACAGTTAGCCAACGTCAAGAATCTCTATTAAACGCTCATTCAGTCTTACGCAACACCTACCTACTTTTAAGTTTAACCTTATTATTTAGCTCCGCAGCAGCCGGTTTTGCAGTTATTACAAATGCAGGATTTGGTTCATCCATAGTGGCCTTCATTCTTTCTTTTGTACTTTTATTTGTCACAACTTATTTTCGTAATAGCGGATGGGGTATTTTGTCTGTTTTTGCTTTTACCGGCTGCATGGGTTATTCGTTAGGACCTTTGCTGAATCATTTCATTCAGGGTTATAGCAACGGTGGTCAGCTTATTTTGACTGCGCTTGGCGGTACAGGTGTCACATTTTTTGCATCCTCTACTTATGTGTTAGTAACAAAAAAGGATTTAAGCCAGTGGGGTAAGTGTCTAACCATAGGTATCGTGATTTGTTTGGTTGCCACGTTGGCAAATATCTTTTTAAAAATGCCCGCGATGCAACTTGCGATTTCAACTATCCTAACATTGATTTCCACTATGCTCATTCTGTATGACACAAGTCGTATTATTAATAATGGCGAACGAAATTATATTATGGCGACTGTCAGCCTTTATATTGATATTCAAATGTTGTTTCAGAACTTGTTGATGTTGTTGGGAGCGTTTAGTGGTAATAAGAATTGAAACGTTTTAAAAAATCCCTTATCACTTAGGTGATAAAGGATTCATATTACAAATAGTTATACTCAGTATTTTTTTTAAGATAGCATTTCCTCAAGCTTACTCTCATGCGCTGCCACTTCATCTGGGGTAGCTTTTAAAACCACTAATTTTCTGGATTTTTTTAACGAGGTAACAGTACTCTGCATGACTCGCTCTTCCTCTTCCGCGATGTTTAATTCACTAAATAAACTTCCTTGCCCCCCTGTCATTGCCAAATAAACTTGAGCAAGCAAATGTGCATCGAGTAAAGCACCATGTAGATCGCGCTGGGAATTATCAATTTTATAACGTTTACATAATGCATCCAGATTGTTGCGTTGGCCTACGTGTAATTGTCTTGCCAACGCTAGCGTATCAATAATGCGGCAATAATCGCCTACGGTACGCCATTTTTTTTTCGTAAGCATCAGCTCGTGATTAATAAAACCCACATCGAAAGGGGCGTTATGAATAATTAATTCAGCACCTTGAATAAAATCCATGAATTCTTGGGCAATATCATTAAAAAGAGGCTTATCATCTAAAAATTGATTTGAGAGACCGTGTATTGCCAATGCACCATCATCAATAAGACGTTGCGGGTTAATGTATTGATGATAACGTTTACCTGTGAATTTGCGATTTACCAATTCAATACAACCTATTTCGATAATGCGATGATTATCGGTTGTTTGCAAACCGGTTGTTTCAGTATCCAACACAACTTGTCTCATTTTTTTCTCTCTATTCATTTTTCTTTTTGAAAATCATCAATCGCTTTATTAGCCAACGCATCAACCAATTCATTTTCTATATGGCCATTATGCCCTTTTACCCAATGCCATGAAACCTGATGACGTTGCGTCTGACTATCCAGTGCTTGCCATAAATCTACGTTTTTAACAGGCTTATTATCCGATTTTTTCCAATGGCGTTTTTTCCAGCCTGGCAACCATTCAGTTATCCCTTTTTGCACATATTGTGAATCCGTATACAATTCAATCATGCAAGCCTCTTTGATTGCAGCCAAGGCTTTTATGGCTGCCATCAATTCCATTCGATTATTAGTCGTGTTCAACTCCCCACCAGAAATAGTTTTTTCATGATCGCTGTATCGCAACAATACACCCCAACCCCCAGGGCCTGGATTACCGCGACACGCACCATCTGTAAAAGCAAGGACCCGTTTCACTGTCTATCTCGCATAGTAGGACCTGAAAAAGTAGCAGATAAAGGAGAAAGCTTTTGTTTCCAAAGTAATTTAATAGGCGTTAAAGGAATCACTTTTGCTTTTGCAGTCAATGTATAAATCCCACCAAATGGCATAAAACATTTACGCCCTATCCATTCAAGAAATTGAAGTTTATTAAAAATTTTTTCTTGCGAAACAGGTGGTCTAAAGAACAACATATCTTCTTGGGTTATTTGAAAATCAGCCAACTTAAGCCACCTTATCACTTGAGTCATATTAATAAAATTACCATTCCAAGGGCTGTTTTTATTTCTAGTCAAATATTTTTTCAGACCCCACAGACTAAAAGGATTAAATCCCAAAATAATAATATCACCCTCCGGCTTAACGATTCTACAAGCCTCAAGCAGTAATCGATGGGGATTATCAATAAAGTCCAAGGTATGCGGCAAGATGACTAAATCAACACTGCCTGGGATAATAGGCAAGTCATAAAAATCACTTTCAATCGCTTGGATGTGTTTATATTGATTCATGAGTGGGCTAATAATAACATGATGAGAGATGACGCTAGCCTTTAATAACATATGCTGATGCGGCACACCAATCAATACCGCATGCTGTCCATAACGCTCTGCATAAATTCGAGACAATATTTTCTGCTCGGCTTCCAAAACACGTGCGCCAAGAAACCGCGTCAACCAATGATCCCAATGCTGCAAAGTGCGATAAGTTTTGACCAAAGCTTTGTCTTCTCATGACGTATCGTAAACTATAAATATACCTTAAATAGTTTTCGCATGTAAAACAACTTCTATGATAGTATCAAACACAGGATACATATTGGTCTTCACTAATGACACAAGCGTGGTGCAACTTAATCATAAGAAATATAGTATTTGGCGTTTGCTGTTTATTGATCAGTAGCATTTCAAGCGCCTATCCCAATATCGAAGGTATTCAAGTTTATCAAAAAAATCTCATGCTTTCTGAAGTACGCAAACAAAATCTGGCGGAAGATATTAGTCGATTCCACAATGCGGACAATATGTGGGATTTATTGCGTTCTGAATTCACATTGCATCACTATGAAAACATGCCTGAAGTCCAGGAACAGCTTAATTTTTTTATGAGTAATCCAGATTTTTTATTACACATGGCTCAACGGGCAGCGCCTTACCTCTATTATATTTCGCAACAAGTTAAAAAACGTCATTTACCCGTCGAAATGGTGTTACTACCCATGATTGAAAGCGCCTATAATCCATTTGCTTATTCAACTGCGGGTGCAGGCGGTATTTGGCAAATAATGCCAAACACAGCAACCGGTTTTGGTATCAAACAAAATTGGTGGTATGACGGCAGGCGTGATGTCATTGCTTCCACTAAAGCAGCTTTAGATTATCTAGTTTATTTGGGTGGGTTTTTTGATGGAAACTGGTTGCTTGCACTGGCTGCCTATAATACAGGAGAAGGGAATGTGCTTGCCGCTATTCATAAAAATATCCGTGATGGAAGAAGCACTGACTTTTGGTCACTTCCTCTTTCACAACAAACACGTGACTATGTGCCTCGTTTATTGGCATTAGCTACTATTATTGCAAATCCAGAACGTTATCTTGTTGATTTTCCAGCTGTGCATAATGCACCTTATCTTGCCGAAGTCGATGTAGGGGGACAAATTGATTTGCCTCATGCAGCTTATCTTGCAGGCATCAGCATACAATCTTTAAAATTATTAAATCCAGGATATAATCACACTGCAACAGATCCCAGTGGCCCTTTCAAGTTAGTTTTACCTATTCAAAATGTAGAACAATTCACTGAAAATTTTACGCGCTCACCTTTATATGAACGAACACAAACAAAACAAGATACAGTCAAGTCAAATGATACATTAGTTGCACTTGCAAAAAAACTCAAAACAGCTTCACCTTCATTTCGTAAAATGAATTTTTTAAGCAGTAATAATGTAAAACCCGGTTCTCATCTACTCTTACAAAAATTAAATACAAATCTAGCGAAAACTATTTCAAATTCTGAAACAGATCGCCCTGCCGTTTCTAGTGAAAACCCCTCGTTTTCTATACTTGAAAATAGACAAGAATCCTACGTGATGCAACCAGGCGATACGCTCTATATGGTTCGTGAAAATGATAACTTAAAAAAAATTTCCGATAAATTCCATCTTTCTGTAAAAGCTATTCTCATTGCAAATCAATTCAAAAACATGAACGAGGTTGCTGTGGGATCTCAGCTTATTGTCCCAACGCATTTGACTAAAATAAATAATGTGCAAAGATATCAATTAGCGCCTGGAGATACAGTGTATGTAGTGCGGGATGGGGATACGGTAGAAAAAATTGCAAGAAAATTTCACCTCACAGCGCCTGATATTCGGCTTGCAAATTTATTGGCGAGTAATACGATTCAAGAGGGTGATAGATTAGTTATTCCTACCCATGGTTAAACTTCCTAGCGTTCAGAATACTAAGCTGCAAACTTCATTTTTGGCCAATCTTGAACGATTTCTTTTAAAAAATATGCTCACATACCTGTGTATGCTCCGCTATTTTTTAAAATAAATCGTTCAAGATTGGCCAAAAATGAAGTTCTTCTGCAAGTCTAATGCCCCTGTGAACGGTTACAACTTCAGGATATTCAGTGTAGGAAGATACTTTACTCTACACTGTCTCTTTAATAAAACCTGCTGCAATGATAAAAGCAATAATATAAGCACCTAGTACAAGCAATAAACCTTGTTTAAAATGCGCTGGATTCTCCATGACTGCAAGTCCTGCATGACCTGACTCGATTAACTTACCAATGACAGGTTGAAATACAGCACCTGAAATCACAACTGCCATGTTATTAAAAGCAATCGCTGTCGCTTTGACTGAGTTAGAGTTATTTTCTTTCACTAAAGTGAAACTTAAAGCTTGTCCAGAACAAGCTGCACCCGCTAGAAATAAAAGCATACCCAGTAACACGAAGGATAAATGATATTCCAGGATCAATCCGAAAGAAATAGCACCGATTAGTGCTGTGATATAAAGAGGGAAAACTCTATTATTGATGGCCGTTGAAAACATCCCCAATAAAGGGCTGGCAAGTGCCAATCCCAACCACATAAAAGAACATAAAAATGCAGCTGTGGTTTGTCCAAGATGGTCTGCACTTACTAAAAAAGGAACGCCCCATAACGATGCAAAGCTCGACATAGGCGCCCATAAAAAACAAGCGTATAACGCAATATACCACGTTTGACGGTCTGATATTATTTTTTTTAAGCTTGTTTTTATATCTATTTTAGTGTGTAGAGGATTTTCTGTTTGGCTCTTTTTTTCATATTTTAATAATTTCCAAACGACAACAGTGAGTATCAGACCAATCAAAACCAAAATCCATAATGTATGACGCCAACCTACAGAATGAAGTAAAAGACTAATGGGCATCTGCCCTGCCATCGCACCCAATGCAGCTAACATTTGAGTAATACCTGTCATCATCGCAAAATATTTTGCTTTAAATAAATCAGCTGTCACAACTAAAACTGCTACAAATGCGAATGCAGAACCCGCACCCATTAACAAACGTGCGATTGAGCCCAAGAATGCACTATTGGCAAACGAAAAAAGCAGCGTACCAAGCGTACAAATTAAAATAGCCAACGTTATGATTATGCGAGGATTATATTTATCAAATAAGACACCTGAAGGAATTTGCATAGCAGTGTAAGTATAAAAATACACCCCTGACATAAAACCTAAACCAAATGCTCCAATATTTAAATCATGCATTAATTGTGTAGCCATGACGCTCGGTGAGACTTGAATTGCCATCTCAAAAAAAAGGAAAAATGAGACGATACTATATAAGAGTATTGTTTTTAAATTTGAAAATTTATTTTTTAAAACACTAGGCATAGGACTGATCCGGCTATCAAATTAAGCACTTATAATAATGGCTCTTAGCTTGTCAAACAATAGATTCTTTGTAATATAGGGTGAGCTAAATGAGTATAAAATTGTCATGAAATGTTACCAATAATGAAGATGATTTGCCCTATACAACAGAGGAGACATAACCTTATCAGCCATTTTCGATAACTTTAATTGAATAGCCCCTGACTGTACAGTATCAAAAGTAACAGCGCCAATATCATGATATTTCTGAACTACAGCAGGATTCGGAAAATGATAACGATTACGGTAACCTACAGGAAATAAAACAATACGAGGATGTACATCATGAATAAATTCATCCAACGCCGATGTTTTACTACCATGATGAGGTGCCACCAAAATATCAGCCGCTAAATCTGCTGCTGAAAATTGAATTAAATATTCTTCTGCTATTTTTTCTATATCACCCGTTAACAATATGTGATGCAACCCACTAGTAATACGTAAAACACAAGAACTATCATTATTTAAACCTAATTTATCATACGTTGGATAAAGAAATTCAAATATCACTTGGTCCCATTGCCAGGTTTCACCACGAATACAATAACTGGCTGGTACATTCAGAAATTTTTCAGGCACACTGCTTTTTACAAGATACGTCGGAAACTGTTTTAAAATAGCTGATGAACCACCGATATGATCATTATCGCCATGACTTATTACCAATCTATCAATATGCGTCACAGCCAATGAATGTAAAAATGGAATAACAACATTTTCCCCCATATCATTCTTATCACTTAAACGTGAGCCCGCATCAAATATCAAAATATGACTATGCGTTTGCAAAACAGCCGACAAGCCTTGCCCAACATCCAGTAATGTCAGCCAAACATCACCTACTGGCGGTACAGGTGGTTTATAAAGCATGAAAGGTAATAGCCAAATAATACCAAACCCTTTTCCTGGAAACCCGCTAGGCAATAATAAGATAATCATACCTATGCAAGCAGCTATTATATACCCGATGTTTGGAATAAATTGATACCACGAACCCCAAGATACATGCGCGAGATAGTTCAACACTATCCATAATAAAGAGAGTACTTTATCAGAAAGCCAAAGAAAAATGCTGCTTATTTTTGCCGAAAATAGTAATGAAAAACAACCTAATAACGTTAATGGAACAACAAGAAAACCTACACAAGGGATAGCAATGCTATTTGCCACAAATGAAACCCAAGAACATTCTTGAAATAACCCGATGCTGAGTGGGATAAGTCCTAAGGTTATGACCCATTGTATTCTGCCATACTTCCACCATAATCCTGAAGGTGCTAATCGACCTTTAACACCATAAATAATGAGCGCAATTGAACTAAATGACAACCAAAAACTAACAGTCAACACACTCAGTGGATTAAATAATAATACACACAATAAAGCTAAACTCCAGGTTTGCCATGATACTATTTTTCTTCGTGATAATACTGTTATTAAAAAAAGTGATAACATCAAGCATGCACGCTGTGTTGGGATAGAAAACCCAGCCATTGCACTGTAAATAAATCCCATAATTAATGCAGCAGTTGCACCCGCATGCTGCGCTGGCATTTTCAACACTAATTTGGGTTGACGCCGCCAGATCCATATCACAATACTAAACGCAAACGCAGCCACAAAACCAATATGCAATCCTGCAATAGCCATTAAATGATTAGTGCCTGTATTTCTTAATACTTTCCAATCATCGGGTGGAATACCATATCGTTCGCCGATCGCCAGCGCTGTAATCCAGGGTGATGTAGGGCTCTTTGTTAAATTTTCATTAATATGATCTTTAAAATACTCACGTATACGATCTATAGGATGGTGATACCACTCGCTTGCAAGCAAAACACCTTCGTTTGCGATGACATAACCTGTTGCACGAACTCCTTCTTGAAAACTCCATGTTTCAAAGTCAAAACCACCTGGGTTCATGAGACTTTTTATTTTTTTTAAATAAATGGTAAATTGCCATTCATCACCCACATGTAATTTTTTCGGTGCAGATTGCCATGAGAGTTGGATTATGCTGCGAACGGATTCTATCCTATTTTCGAATTGAATTTTATTTAATAAAAATCTAAAGCTTGTATGGTTAGGCTCTATATCAGGAATTGTGGTAATCATACCTGTGACTTGCAATGGCTTTCCCTCTTCTTCAGAAGGTAAAACCCAAGCTAATTGGGCATGAGCATACCATAGGCTCCAAGCAAAACCTAATAGGACAGGAATAAAGAATTGTGTATAGTGAGTTATTTTTTTAAAAAATATTTGTTGTGTGATGACAAGCGTAAAAATAACTATTGATAAACATGGACTGGGTAACCTTGTAAAAAGCTGTAAAACAAGAATTCCACAAAGAAATAAAATAGAAAATATAAACATAAACAATCCTTAGAAGTTACATTCTTCGAATAATTTCAAGGTGTATGGAGTTTTTTGATGAAAAAAATCGTTGACGCGAAATTAAAAAATCGCTTAAGAAATTCCTTCTACTACAGGAGAAAGGTATTGCGATTATTAGCACAATAAAATAAGACTAGATCACATGACGAAGTGAAGGATCACTTAAATTTTAGCTAATCCTTCACTCCGATGACAACTTCGTACTTTGAGATGTAATAGGTATATATTATTTAGCAGCGCTTTTAGTTCCTATATGCAAACCCTGTGTCGCTCCTGCATACAATACACCATTAGCATCTACATAAACGCTATATACATATGAACTGGAAAAATGCAGGCCATCAATAGAAGTAAAATGATAATAACCTGTATCATCTTTTGTTCCCTTCAACACTCCCCCCGCTGTTCCTACATATACAGCATCATTAGCAGCGAAGACGCTAAATGTATAACTTTGAAAATTTTCACCCTTAGAGAGATCTCGATTATCCGGATATTGGTTATCGTAATGAGTAAAATGATAGCCATTTTCGTCTTTTGTTCCTATTGATACACCTGTCTCAGTTCCCGCATACACAACATCATTGAAAATAGAAACACTCTTGACCTGTGAATCATAATTCATTCTCTTATCACCTACACCTGAGTTCCTATCATAATTAGTGAAATGATAATCTTTATTATCGTTATCTTTTATTCCTATCGACAAACCATGTTCTGTACCTGCATATATTACACCTTTTTTATCAACATAAATGCTGAGAACAGCATTACTACCTAAACCCTGCTTCCCATCATAATGACTAATAACGTGGTACCCTTTATTATCTTTCGTTCCTATTGATAAGCCGTTAGATGTTCCTATATATATTAAGCCTTCTGCATCAACAAAAACTGTATCGACGCTCTCATTAGTTAAACCTGAATTCTCAAAATTGTAACCCCACATAGCCTTTTGTGTTCCAATCCATAGCCCAAACGGAGTAGCCATATATATTGTGCTTTTTGCATCAACATAAATAGAATTCACCAAGCTATAACTAGGATTATAATGAGTAAAGGAGTAAGCACCTTTTCTTCCTATCCATAAACCATCATCGGTCCCAGCATACACCCAGCCCATTCTATCAACATACACTGTGAGCACATGGTTCTCAAAAAAACCTGGACTCATGGTGTATTCCATAAAATCATAACCACCTGCAGTACCTTCAACCTGACGTGTGACTGCAAAAGCTGTAGTACTAAAAATATAAATCAGCACCGCAGCTAATAAGTAAATGAATTTATTGAAAATTTTCATAATGAGCCCTCTTGAGTAGGTTCTTAATTCGCCATCCGACATTAAAATTGATTAATATATTATCAAATTTATAGGTAATGTAAAGAATTTTTCGCTTTTTTGATAATGATCAGTTCCAATATGAAATAAAAATCTTCTTTTTTTACAATATCACACACCAACCAATCGCCCTTCTTTTAAAACTAAAATCCTATCCGCCTGCTCCGCAATCCGCATATCATGCGTCACTATAATCACACTAGTTTTTAACGTTTTTTGCAATTCAATAAATAATTGAAAAACCGTCTCTGCATTACGCGTATCTAAATTTCCAGTCGGTTCATCCGCTAATACACAAGAAGGATCCGCAACTAAAGCACGAGCAATAGCAACACGTTGGCGCTCACCACCTGATAGCTCGCCAATTTTATGTTCCAAACGATTTTTTAATCCAACCATATCCAGTAAACGTTCTGCTTTTAGAATCGCCATATCAGATTTGGTATGACTAATTAGTAATGGCATACAAACATTTTCTACAGCAGTAAACTCAGGTAATAAATGATGAAATTGATAAACAAAACCTAAATAGCGATTCCGCAGACGGCATTTTTCATTTTCAGTGACTTCAGCAATATTTTTTCCAGCCAATAATACTGTACCACCGGTAGGCTTATCTAACCCTCCCAACAAATGAAGTAATGTACTTTTTCCAGAACCTGAATTACCCACAATCGCAATCAACTCAGCTGGCTTCACTTGCAAATCAATCTGTTTTAATACTTCAATTTTTGCTGTTGCATCATGATACACTTTAGATAACGCCTGACACTCTATAATATAATTATTCATAACGTAGCGCCTCCACAGGTTCGGTACACGAAGCACGCCAGGCAGGATATAAAGTGGCTAATAAACTTAAGACCAGCGCTGAAATACTAATACGCCACACATCACCCCACTCCAATGAGGAAGGTAAATAATCTAGAAAATAAACACTAGAAGAAAGAAACTGTACATGTAAAAGATGCTCTATCCAATTAACAACCTCAGTCACATGCAATGCTAACGCAATACCACCAGCCACACCTAATAAAGTACCAATAATACCAATAATAGAACCTTGTATAATAAAAATTGCCATAATCATTTTAGGTGTTGCACCGAGCGTACGTAAAATTGCAATATCCGCTTCTTTTTCATTAACAACCATCACCAATGTACAGACTAGATTAAATGCCGCTACTAAAATAATCAGCATCAAAATAAAAAACATCATTGCTTTTTCTTGAGCAACCATACGAAAATATTCACCAAATTGCTGCGTCCAATCTGTTACTTTTGCATTTTGACCTAAAGCCACCATCAATTGTTCAGCAAACTTTGGCGCTGCATACGCATCATCAATTTTGACATGCAATGCAGTCACCGCTGTACCCATTTCAAATAATTTTTGCGCATCAGCTAAATGAATAAATGCTAAACTCGTATCAAAGCCAAATCCACTACCCGCCCTAAAGATCCCGGTCACTGTAAAACGTTTTAAACGAGGCGTAACACCCGCCAGTGAAAGAGAAACACGTGGCGTAATAACCGTAATTTTATCGCCTAATCCAACATCCAGACGATTTGCTAATTCTTCGCCAATGACTACAGCAAAACTACCCGGTATTAAATCCGCCAAAGATCCTTGTACAACTTTGTTAGACAATTCCGAAATATTTTTTTCTGCAGCAGGCTCAATCCCCGTAATTAAAGCAGGCTGAACCAGATCAGAGCTCGTCAACATCACCTCACCACTGACAAAAGGTGCGACTGCTTTAATTTTTGGAAAAGTATATAACTTACTTTCTATTTGCTGCCAATTAGTAATCGCATTGGAAAAACTACTGACAGTAATCGGCGGCACCATACTGAATACACGCTTTTCAATTTCACGATCAAAACCATTCATGACAGAAAGCACCGTAATCAAAACCAGGATACCCAATGCAATACCGAGCATAGACATCAATGAAATAAATGAAATAAAGTGATTACGTCGTTTGGCACGTGTATAACGTAACCCTATAAAAAGTGCTACTGGCCGGAACATATTAAAGTCTCGCTTGTTTAAAACAATTAAAAAAATTAGTCGTTGTTTGTTCCGCCAATTCTACCACATCTATACCACGTAGTTGTGCAATATATTCAGCGACATAACGCACATAAGCAGGCTCATTAGGCTTACCGCGACGAGGCACAGGTGCTAAATAAGGGGAATCTGTTTCAATCAGCATACGCTCTAACGGAACCTGCTTTGCAACAGCTTGTATCTCTTTAGCATTAGGAAAGGTCACAATACCTGAAAATGAAATATAAAAGCCTAAATCCATTGCTGCTTTAGCCATCTCCCAATCTTCCGTAAAGCAATGCATCACACCACCGATTGCAGCAGCATCTTCTTCCTTTAAAATACGCAATGTATCTTCACGCGCTTGGCGCGAGTGAATAATAAGCGCTTTATTCACTTTTTTAGCTGCACGAATATGCTGACGAAAGCGTTCATGCTGCCATCTTAAATCACCTGTACTACGATAATAATCCAAACCTGTTTCACCCAGTGCTACAATTTTTTTATCTTGCGCAAGCAAAACCAAATCTTCTGCTGTAGGCTCAGACCCCACAGCATCTTCATTAGGATGCAACCCAACAGATGCACTCACCTGCGAGTAAGTCTGCGCTATTGTTAATACTTGAGGAAAATCCTGCAGCGTAATACAAACACACAACATATGACCTACACCTTGATTTTCAGCCTCTGTCAGCGCACCCGACAACTTCCCGCCATGCGCTGTTAAATCCAACTGATCCAGATGGCAATGTGAGTCAACGAGAAACATAATATTTTGTCCAATGAATAAGTAACTCTTCCAATAATAACTGCTGGTTTAAATTTTGCAAATTCAACATGTTGGCGTATCTCTCTTGCACAAGCTCCATGTAATGCAGTATATTTTTCTGTGATAGCATCTGTATTATGCTAGAAAAAGCGGCCCGATAATCAGTATTAACAAGCGCAGTTTGCTGATGTGTTAATTGCAATCGCAATAAATCCCGCAGCCAAGATAGTAATAAATGACATATAGTCATCATATCGTATTCTTGCCATTGTGCTGCCAATTGCAAAGGATCTGCTTTATTTTTACTTAAATCAGATAAGCCACGATAAATCGTTTGACGCAACGTCATCACACCTTTTTCTATTAAAGAAAGTGCTTGCAAGGGCGCGCCTTCTGCTACATTCAATGCTAATTCCAAATCCATATCACTGTTTATCAATTGTGACTGCAACCAATGTAAAGCAGCTTGTCTTTCTGGTTTTTGAAAAATGATTTTTTGACAACGACTTTTAATAGTGAGCGGCAATCGCAAATTTTGTTCGCTGATTAAAATAAATAATGTTTTGGGTGTTGCTTCTTCCAGCGTTTTTAATAAAGCATTTCCGGCGTATTGATTCATGGCATGAGCGGGATCAATAATAATAACTTTATATCCTCCTTGCATCGCTGTTTCATTTGAGGCACTTATGACACTGCGAATTTGATCAATCTTAATCATCTGCCTCGTCTGCTCTGGCACAACAAAAATCAAATCAGGATGCGATTTAGCACATACTAATCTACACGGATGGCATGTACCACACGCTTCACCTTGTTCAACAGGCTGCTCACATAAGACTGCCGCACAAAATGCTTCTGCAAATTGCATTTTTCCAAGACCCGATGCACCTACAAAAAGTAAAGCATGCGGCAAACAATTATTTTTTTTTGCTTTCCAAAGTAAATCCCATTGCTTCCTTTGCCATGGGAAAATAGTTTTATTACCCATTTATTTCATCCATTATTTTTTTTAACTCTGCTTGTACTTTCTCTAATGATTGAGTCGCATCAATTAAACGAAATCGTTTTTCATCTTGTTTCATACGGTTTAAATAACCTTCTCGCACCCGCTCAAAAAACGTTATTTTTTCTTGCTCAATGCGATCACGAGGACCCCGATGCTTCGCGCGTTCCAACCCAATGTGAGCTGGTGCATCAAGCAATAAAGTTAAATCTGGTTTTAAACCTGAAAATAACCATTTTTGCAACATATCAATATACGACACATCAATGCCACGCCCACCACCTTGATAAGCAAAACTCGCATCCATAAAACGATCACTCACTACCCACTTACCTGCTGTTAATGCCGGTAAAATCACATGCTTCACATGTTGCACTCTACACGCGAACATCAGTAATAACTCCGTTTCCGGGATCATCTTTTCTGTTGAATGCGGTATTAATAAGATTTGACGAATTTGTTCCGCAATAGGAGTGCCACCCGGCTCACGTGTGATGATGAAATGCTTGCCCGCTTGAGTGAGATAATCTTGAATAAATTTCAAAGCCGTCGATTTCCCAACACCTTCAGTGCCTTCAATCGTTAAAAAAAATCCTTTATTTACCATCATGCTCATTTCCTAAAAAATATAAACTACTCAGCAAATTTCACCGCTCTAATCGTGCCCGTGCCCGCGTGCGTGCCCGTCTTTTCTTATGTATTACGCAAAGAAAAAACGGGCACGCAGCGGGCACAGGCACGATAATAACTATCCCCTCACTCACTTTGTTGAATCAACGGAAACCTCATCACCTCATCCGAAAACATTTTCAACAAATAATACCGTACCAATGTATCATTAAAAAATTCTGAGCGCAGCCGCTTCGCCACCGCCACTGCCATATAATGTGCACTCAACGTCTGTGAAAACTGATGCGGCCCATCTTTCCCATGCCGCGCTACAAAATACAGATAATCATGATGCTGCGGATGCACCACCGCCATAATCGATTCCAATCCAGGCATGGCTATAGGCGTCGGTGGCAACCCCTTATTGACGTAAGTATTATAGGGTGTATGTGCCAATAAATCTTTTTTATAAATAGTTCCATCAAACCGCGTCCCCAATCCATAAATAACAGTGGGATCAATTTGAAGCAACATATCTTTACGTAAGCGATTAATAATGACACCCGCAATCACAGGACGTTCTATGTCAAACTCCGTTTCTTTCTCAATCATAGACGCAACTGTTAGCACTTCATTCACATTTGTAAATGGCAGCCCAGGCTCACGACCTTGCCATGCAATACTCAGTTTATCTTGCATAGCTTTAAACGCGCGTTTCAATAACACAATATCAGCAGTACCACCTGCAAAATAATAAGTATCTGGATAAAACTGACCTTCTGGCTTTAATTCTGGATGACCTAAACGATTCATTAATGCCGTATCACTCAGCGCTTGCGTAGTATGAGACAAATGGCTTTCTTTCGCGATTGCAGCACGCAATTGCCTCATATTCCAGCCTGGTATAATAGTAAATTGGTGATACACCAACCCACTACCTGTCACAATTTGATTGAGTAATTTGGAAGGCGTAGTACCTTTAGGAAAAAGATATTCACCTGCTTTAATATCATGCCCGCCCTTACGTAATTCAACTAACAAGCCAAACAATAAACGGTTTTTAATAATGTTTTTATAATATAAATCATCAATAACAGATTTGATAGATGCGCCTGGCTGAATGGTATATTGGTAGCCATGCTCATCAGTAATGAGAGGAGTCAGTAAAAATTTAAGCCACGTCACTAAGACTAAAAAAAACAGCACACATACCACTACCCTTATGCGCTGTTTTTTCATGTTCCATCATCGAGCCGACGAAACAATAGTGTTCCATTCGTTCCGCCAAAACCAAATGAATTAGAAATGGCAGCCTGAATTTTCATTTGCTGCGCTTGATGAGGCACAAAATTCAAATCACAATTTTCTGAAGGATTATCTAAATTAATCGTGGGAGGTGCGACCTGATCACGCAACGCCAGCACGGTAAAAATAGCTTCAACAGCACCCGCTGCACCTAATAGATGACCCGTCATCGACTTTGTAGAACTCACTGCTAATTGATAAGCATGATCGCCAAAACTGCGTTTAATAGCCAATACTTCCAACTCATCGTGTGGTGTAGTGATATGCGTTGCATCCGCACTCATCCCAAAACCGGCCAGCTCAGCGTATATTTTCGCACCCCGATTTTTTGCATGTTCATAACTTTCCAACACGAGAACACCCGCACCATCGCCTAGCACAAATCCATCACGATCTTTATCCCATGGACGACTTGCTTTTTCAGGTTCATTATTACGCGTTGAAAGCGCACGCATCGCAGCAAAACCACTAATCCCTAATTTAGTACTTGCCATCTCCGAACCACCTACAATCATCACATCCGCATCACCATAAACAATCGCACGAGCAGCCAAGCCAATGTTGTGTGTACCGGTAGTACAAGCTGAGACAACAGAAATATTAGGACCACGCATCCCATACATAATGGAAAGATTGCCCGCAATCATATTGATCAGTGCAGAAGGAATAAAAAAAGGAGAAATTCTACGAGGCCCTGATTCCGTTAGAATCGCATACGATTTTTCTATCATTGGCAGACCACCAATGCCGGATCCAATCGCAAGCCCAATACGATGAGAATTACTCTCAGTGACTTCCAAACCTGAATCTTTAATCGCTTGCACGCCTGCTGCAATACCATATTGAACAAAGATATCACGTTTTCGCGCATCTTTTTCCGACATATAAGGCAAGGGATCAAAATTTTTCACATTACTGCAAATATGGCAGTTAATATCGGATGGATCAAATTGATCAATACGATGTACGCCACTTTTACCCGCTAAAACAGCGTTCCAAGTATCCGCCACATTAAGACCCAATGGAGTAACCATGCCGAGGCCAGTCACAACCACGCGCTTCTTATTCAAACAGGGCCCCTCCTGCAGTCATTCTAGGTGAATGCTTTTCAATATCTATTTGTTGTTTATACATACACTTCATCTCGCGATAGGAGAGAATCGAAATTCTCCCCTTTGACCGCACGTGGGCTTTGCTACGCGCCGCATCATATAAAGAAGCAATTCTGGCGTATTCGCTGAGAATGGCTTCTCCTCCTAACTATTTTTGCTACTTTCTTTGGCATGCGAGGTAATATAGTCAATCGCTTGTTGAATAGTTGTAATTTTTTCAGCATCTTCATCTGGAATTTCAGTTTCAAACTCTTCTTCTAACGCCATCACTAATTCAACTGTATCTAAAGAATCAGCGCCTAAATCATCTACAAATGAAGCATCTTTGGTTATTGCTGCTTCTTCTACACCCAATTGTTCAATTACAATTTTCTTAACGCGTGCTTCAATCGTACTCATGCTCAATTTCCCCTTATCAAATAAACTCATTCCTACAATCCGTGCACTGTAGTGTATTTAAATTTTTATAAGTTGCAAGCTGAATATGCCAAAAACAGGATGACACATCAGCAGTTCCCGCCAACATGACGCGATGGGGAATTCTCCCCCGCCAGTAGCAAACAAGCATAAGCTTTGCTTATGTGCAGCATATAAACAATTTTTCAGTAGGCACTCCTGATGACACATTTTATGGCATATACATGCCACCATTCACATGCAATGTCTGCCCCGTCATATAACTTGCCCCATTCGATGCAAGAAACGCAACAACAGCCGCTACCTCCTCCGCCTGCCCTAAACGTTGCATAGGAATACGCTGTAATAATGCATTTCGATGGTCCTCAGGTAAATCACGCGTCATATCAGTATCAATAAAACCCGGTGATACAGCATTCACAGTGATGTCACGTGAACCCACTTCTTGTGCTAAGGCTTTAGTAAAACCTATTAATCCCGCTTTAGCTGCCGCATAATTCACTTGTCCTGGATTACCTGTAGAACCTACCACTGAACTAATAGTAATGATCCTGCCCCATCGCGCTTTTAGCATGTCACGTAAACAAATTTTGGTCATGCGATAGATTGAATTCAAATTGGTTTCAATAACCGTATCCCATTCTTCATCCTTCATGCGCAAAAATAAATTGTCCTGAGTCACCGCAGCATTATTGATCAAGATGGATGGCATCTTATAACGTTGTTTAATGAGGGTAACCGCTGCATCAATGGAGTCTTTTGAGGTCACATTTAATACAATACCACCGCCTTCAATCGTTGCCTCTTTTAAAGCTTGACTGATTTTTTCTGCACCCTCTAATGTCGTCGCTGTCCCTATCACCGTCGCACCCTCATAGCCTAAAGCAAGTGCAATCGCTCGCCCTATTCCGCGACTTGCACCTGTCACCAGCGCAACTTTACCTTCATGTGACATACGGGTTCCTCATCCTGTTTACAATGCATCTAACAAAAGCTGTAAGCTTACGAGATCTGCAGTGGGAGTCAATTGTACTTCAGCCGTAATCCGCTTATTGAGGCCAGTTAAAATTTTACCTGGCCCACATTCTATAATATGTTGAATACCATTGCCCGCAAATTTTTGTATTGTTTCGACCCAGCGTACCGGCATACATAATTGTCGTACCAAGCCATCACGAATCGCATCTGCATCCTGATAATAAGCCACATCCACATTGTTCAATACTGGAATAGCGGGTGCCTGGATAGAAATAGTCGATAATAATGTCTGTAATTGTTCTGCTGCAGGTTTCATCAAAGCACAATGTGAAGGCACACTGACGGGTAATCGTTTTGCCATACGCGCGCCAGCTGTTTTTGCCAAGATAATGATACGGTCTACGGCAAGCGCATGACCGGCCACTACCACCTGACCAGGACTATTAAAATTAGCCGGCGTTAATATCTCATTT
>JBGAPT010000021.1:0-32237 GCA_044221135.1 Gammaproteobacteria bacterium | reverse complement strand
CATTGGGTTTATTGGCCAATAATTCAGCAAACGAATATATCTCAGAATAAGTCGGGGCTTCTTTTAAAGCTTTACGCTCAACTGCGTCATAGCCAGTGTCAGAATTAAATATTGAATCTAAGACATCGAGTGTAGTTTTATTCATGCTTTCCCTGCCTATTTTTACGCGGTGGATATCCAATGCCCCTAACTTTAAAGTGTATAGCTATTTGGATTTAAAATTGAGGGCTAAATGAAGTTGTTACGAAAAAGATTGATTAAATCGGGTTACAAATCAGTTACATTTCGTGGTAGGTGGTTTCAGCGAAGGTTCGCGAACCCTAGTAAGCATTTGATTCTATTACTGGGCCCACTAGGACTCGAACCTAGGACCAAGGGATTATGAGTCCCCTGCTCTAACCAACTGAGCTATGAGCCCCTAAAACGTTAGGAAATTATATGGTAACTGCTGCTCATCCATGAGCGCAAAAGTATACAAGTCATAATGCGGTTTGTCACTCTTGTTCTTCTAAAAAACTACGTAATTGTTCTGATCTGGATGGATGGCGTAATTTACGTAATGCTTTGGCTTCAATTTGACGGATACGTTCACGTGTTACATCAAATTGTTTGCCTACTTCTTCCAGGGTGTGATCAGTGTTCATGTTAATCCCAAAACGCATGCGTAATACTTTTGCTTCGCGTGGCGTGAGGGAGTTTAATATTTTTTGGGTGGCTTCGGATAAGCCTGTATTGGTTGCTGCATCCAGTGGCGATTCAATATTGATATCTTCAATAAAGTCGCCTAAGTGCGAATCTTCGTCATCCCCGATGGGGGTTTCCATCGAGATAGGCTCTTTCGCAATTTTTAGTACTTTGCGAATTTTTTCTTCGGGTAAATCCATGCGCTTGCTTAATTCTTCAGGCGTGGGTTCTAAACCTGTTTCTTGTAAAATTTGTCTTGAAATACGATTCAGTTTGTTGATTGTTTCAATCATATGCACAGGAATACGAATCGTACGTGCTTGATCTGCGATGGAACGTGTAATAGCTTGGCGGATCCACCAAGTTGCGTAGGTTGAAAATTTGTAACCACGCTGGTATTCAAATTTATCAACTGCTTTCATTAAGCCAATGTTACCTTCCTGGATTAGATCTAGGAATTGTAAGCCACGGTTCGTATATTTTTTTGCGATTGAAATGACTAAACGTAAATTCGCTTCTACCATTTCTTTTTTGGCGCGACGTGCTTTTGCTTCACCAATGGACATACGGCGGTTAACTTCTTTAATTTCACCAATAGACATTTTCATTAGATCTTGTAGCGAAATTAACTTGTTTTGAGCGCGTGAAATTTCAGAAGCATAAAGTTGTAAATCATTATAATGGCTTTTACCTTTATGTTCGTTCATCCAGTTGAGGTTAGTTTCATTATTCAAAAAAGAACTAATAAAAAGTTTGCGCGGCATACGAGCTTTGTTGACAGCAAGATTCATGATATGACGTTCTTGTGTGCGAATTTCATCAAGCAAGGTGCGCATTTTTTTCGAGAGTTTGTTAAATTGACGTGAAGCAAGCTTGATATCCATAAAGCATTTTGCTAACTCTTCACGTTTTTGTAACCATTTTTTGCTTTGAGTGCCGTGTTTTTTCTCAATAGCCATTGTTTCATCGTAAAATTGGCGTAATTCAGCAAAGCGTGCTTTAGCAATTTCTGGATCAGGCCCTGTTTCCTCTTCAAGAAATTCGCCGCCGCCTTCGCCACCTTCCTCTTCTTCCTCTTCAGCTACCGCAGCAACAGCAACAGCCATTTTTTCTTTTTCAGCAGAGTCTTCTTCAACAAAAATATTAGGTTCAATATAACCGCTAATGATATCGCTTAAGCGAATTTCACCTTTTTCGACATTGTCATAATCAGCTAATACTTCAGCAATCATCTGTGGCTGATTTGCCAGAGTAGTCAGCATTTGATTCATGCCTGCTTCGATGCGTTTTGCAATAGCGATTTCGCCTTCGCGAGATAATAATTCTACGCTACCCATCTCGCGCATGTACATGCGTACAGGGTCTGTCGTTCGGCCAAATTCACTATTCACTGCAGCGAGAGCGCTTGTCACTTCTTCTTCAGCTACTTCATCGATAGCTGCTTCATTATCAGCGAGTAATAATTCTTCAGCCTCAGGTGCTACTTCGGTGACACGGATACCCATGTCGTTGATCATGCCAATGAATTCTTCAATTTGTTCGGGGTCAGCCATATCGGGAGGCAAGTGATCGTTTACTTCTGCATAGGTTAAAAAACCTTGGTCTTTACCGCGGTTAATAAGCTCTTTCAGACGCGATTGTTGCTGCTCTTGTTGATCCACATTTTTTGACATATTTTGACCTATTAACTCAGAGTGGTGAAGGGTAATAAACGGATGAGTTATTATACCCGTTGTTTCTGTTTTGAACTAGCCTCTAATAGGGGTAAAATGCAGATCAAAATGAGTTACTTTTTTGTGTGGATTAGCTCGTGAAGCAGCTGTTTTTCTTCAGGAGATAGGTTATTTTGCCCTGCTTTTTCTAGTAATTGTTTGATTTTTTGGTTATGGGCCAGCTTTTTTAGCTGTTCTATTGCACCCAAGAATTCATTTTTGATGCCATCAGCAGGGATTGTGTGCTCGGTACGAGCTAATTTTTCAAGTAACTTTCTTTCTTTGCGGTCGCGCCAATATTCAAGTAGTGCACCTGTGTTAGGAAAAGCATATTGTTTAATATTTTCAAGAAGTTCTATAAATAAAGCAGCGCCTGGTATTTCAAAGACAGGCATTATTTCATTAATGCCTTCCGCCAATTGGGGCTCTTGGACTAATAAGGTAATGGCTAAGCGTAAAGAAGAAGGTGAGCGGGCTTTTGAGGCGCCTGTTTTTTTATACGATGTTTTTTTGGATTTAATGAGCTGAGCCACATCAATTCGAGCTTTTTTGGCAAGTTCTTCAAACATCATTTTTTGCAGAATGCCAGGTGGCAATTGATTAAGGTGCTCGGTTGCCATATTGATGAAACGTGCTCGGCCGTCCATGCTGCTTAAATCAGATTGGGCGCTAATAGATTGAAAAAAGAAACTGGATAACGTCAAAGCAGTTTGCATGCGTTGTTCAAAACCTATTCTACCTTCTTTACGTACCAACGTATCGGGATCTTCTCCTTCAGGTAAGAACATAAAACGTATTTCGATGTCATCGCGTGCAATGGGTAAAGTGACCTGCAAGGCGCGCCAGGCAGCTGTGCGTCCTGCTTGATCCCCATCAAAGCAGAAAATGATTTTTGTGGTGTAGCGGAATAGGCGTTGTAAATGATGCGAGGAGGTTGCTGTGCCAAGAGTCGCAACGGCATAGGTGATTTCATGTTGAAACAATGCAATCACATCCATATAACCTTCTACAATCAAAGCGCGATCTAATTGACGATTAGCTTGTAATGCTTGATAAAGGCCATATAACTCATGGCCTTTTTGAAAAACGGGTGTTTCAGGCGAATTCAGGTATTTGGGTTCGCCCTTCTCAAGAATGCGCCCACCAAAACCGATCACTCTGCCTCGGCGGTTATGGATGGGAAACATAATGCGTTCGCGGAAACGGTCATAATAACCGCCTTCTTCTTTTTTAATAAGCATGCCAGCATCGAGTAATTGTTGTTTTAAGGCAGATGTTTTGCCAAAAGTTTGTAATACATGGTCCCAGCCGTGTGGGGCATAGCCGATACAGAAATCACGAGCAATAGCACCCGTCATAGCGCGTTGTTTTAAGTAATCAATCGCAAGCTCTGATTTGCGCAACTCAGATTGATAGTATTTTGTGATGCTTGCTAAGAGTTCGTAGATATCATGACTGATCGCAGGTTTAGCGGTTGTTCTTGCTTCGTGAGGAATTTCTATGCCTGCTTGTTTGGCAAGTGCTTCAATGGCTTCAGGGAATGAAAGACGATCATATTGCATTAAGAAATCAATAGCATTGCCGTGAGCACCGCAACCAAAGCAATAGTAAAATTGTTTGTTCTGGCTAACTGAAAAAGAGGCTGATTTTTCTGTATGAAAAGGGCAGCAGGCAAAATAATTATTACTGGATTTTTTACGTAACGGAACACGGCCATCGATTAAATCGACAAGCTCTGTGCGGGCCAATAAAAGTTGGATAAATTCCCGTGGTATCTGTAATTGTGACATATCCTAGAGCCTCTTGCGTAACCGTTCAGGGTGCTAAGCAGCAAACTTCAGTTTTGAGCCAAGGTTGGATGATGTTTTTTTAAAAATATGCTCACATACTGGTGTATGCTCCGCTAGTTTTTAAAAAAACATCATCCAACCTTGGCTCAAAACTGAAGTTTTTCTGCAAGTCTAAAACTTCGTGAGCGGTGAAGCCTCTTGCATGGTTTGGCTGTGCAAAAAAATGCAAATCAGATACAGTGAAATAGGCTCTATGCAGGCAAACGTTCTTTAATCTTAGCGCTTACAGCAGCAATATCTGCGCGTCCCTGCAGTTTGGGTTTTAATATTCCCATGACCTTACCCATGTCACGCATGGATGCGGCATTTGATTCTTTGATAGCAGCATCAATTAATGCATTCACTTCAGTATCAGAAAGTTGAGTGGGCAAATAGCATTGAATAACTTCTATTTCTTGCTCTTCTTTTTGTACGAGATCTAGGCGGTTCCCTGCTTGATACTGGGTAATGGATTCGCGACGCTGTTTTAACATTTTGTCGAGTATGGATAGTACCTGCTCATCTGTTAACGTGATTCGTTCATCGACCTCACGTTGTTTGAAAGCCGCTAAAATAAGACGAATGGTTGCCAAGCGCTCCTTATCATGGGCGCGCATTGCTTCTTTCATATCTTCGGTGACTTTCCCTTTGATTGCTGATTCTGCCATGTTTCGCTACTCTTTTAAGAGAGAAAAATTAACGTTGTTTATCTTTGTCCTTAGTAACAACTGCACGCGATATTTTTTTCTGAAAACGTTTTATGGCAGATGCTTTTTTACGTTTGCGCTTCCAGGTAGGTTTTTCATAGAATTCGTGGCGTCTTAAATCAGATAGCACACCTGCTTTTTCAGTTAAACGCTTAAAGCGGCGTAAGCTGATTTCAAAATTTTCATTGTCTTTAACGCGTATACTTGGCATTGTTGACACTGTACTCCATTCGGTAGTTTTAGAAAGAATGGCAGATTCTAATGGCTAATGAAGAGAAATGCAAAGCGAAATGCGTGTATTAGGTATCGAAACCTCTTGTGATGAGACCGCTGTGGCGGTTTATGATGCAGAAAATGGCTTGTTATCCCATGCCTTATATAGCCAAATTGCGACTCATGCTGAGTATGGCGGGGTTGTGCCTGAGCTGGCATCAAGGAACCATGTCTGCAAAGTAATTGGCTTGATTGAAGAAGCGATGGCAGCCTCCTGCTCCACTTCAAAAGATATAACGGGTGTGGCATATACTGCAGGGCCTGGGTTAGTGGGCGCTTTATTAGTTGGGGCAACGATTGGTCAGAGCATCGGTTTTGCTTGGGGTTTGCCTACTGTAGGTGTGCATCATATGGAAGGGCACTTGTTGGCGCCCATGTTAGAGTCTGATCCACCTGTTTACCCTTTTGTTGCATTACTGGTGTCTGGCGGCCATACCATGTTGGTTAAAGTGGCTCAGTTTGGTGACTATGAGATTTTAGGCGAATCGGTTGATGATGCGGTGGGAGAAGCATTCGACAAAACAGCCAAGTTACTAGGCTTGGGTTATCCTGGGGGTGCGGCATTGGCAGCTTTGGCTCAACGTGGAGATTCGGATCGTTTTCATTTTCCGAGACCAATGATTAACCGGACTGGATTGGAATTTAGTTTCAGCGGATTAAAAACATTTGCAGCGAATAGCATTGCTGGGCACTCACTCGATGAACAAACACGTGCAGATATTGCGCGTGCTTTTCAAGATGCAGCCGTTGAAACCTTAGTGATTAAATGTCGCCGGGCTTTGCAATTAACGGGATTGAAGACATTGGTGGTTGCAGGTGGGGTAGGTGCTAATCTTGTATTGCGTGAACAATTGCAGCATATGGTGAGGGATGAGGGAGGCGCAGTTTATTTTCCTCGACATGAATTTTGCACAGATAACGGTGCGATGATTGCTTATGTAGGATGTCAGCGATTGTTGGCAGGAGAGCACGGCGACTTAACGATTAAAGTATCCCCGCGGTGGGCGTTGAATACATTAAGATGATTTATATTGTCTTACCAATCTTACTTTCTTTTCCATTATATAAATTTCGAATATTTTTTGCATGGCGATAGATAAGAAGGAGACTCATGAAGCAAGTCATTAAAGCAAATGTTTCATTAGTGAAATACCAAGCATAAACAGGAGCGATCAGAGCGGTGAGCAGAGCTGCTAAAGAGGAATAGCGTGTTATCATCGCGATGCAAAACCATGTTGCAGCTAAGATTAATCCTACAGGCCAAGCAAGAGCGAGCCAGCATCCTAGCGCAGGTGCAACGCCTTTGCCGCCTTTGAAATGAAAAAAAAGAGGGTAAAGATGGCCAAAAAAAGCGGCAAAAGCGACGAGTGCCAGCCCAGTTTCATTAAGACCATACCATTTTGCGAGTAACACAGGGACAGCGCATTTTGTTATATCACCTAATAAAGTGATGATGGCAACTTTCTTTCCACCGTAGCGTAATACATTCGTGGCGCCTGGGTTGCCGGATCCTGTGGAGCGTGGATCCGGTAAGCGCATTATTTTGCAGAGGATAATAGCTGTAGAGAGAGAGCCAAATAAATAAGCTATTGCAATAGCGAGTAGGTTAATAATCATAATGTTCTCAATTGTTGTGTTTTTTACAGGAAGCAATTCTAATACATTGTGCTGACTGATAGAATACATTACCAGGAGTTCCCGCTAAAAAGCGCGGGAACTCCTTTCTTTATTATTATATGCTGCGCGTCAGCAAAGCTGACGCTTGCACTTAAGGGGGAGAGTCGCGATTCTCCCCGTTAAGAATCCCCCATCGCGTTATATCAGCGGGAACCGCTGATACGTTACACACAGACGAGGACGAGGAAGCCATATGACATATAGTGCAGATAATTTGATCTGGGTTGATTTAGAAATGACCGGCCTTGATCCAGAAAAAGAACGTATCATTGAAATGGCTATCATTATAACTGACACGCATCTTAACGTGCTTGCAGAAGGACCCGTTATTGCAATTCACCAAGCAGATGCATTATTAAATGCAATGGATGCCTGGAATACTAAACAGCATAATGCATCTGGTCTGGTGACCCGTGTTAAAGAAAGCCAAGTGACTGAAGCGGAAGCTGAAGCGATGATGTTAGAATTTTTGAAACAATACGTACCGGCTGGTAAGTCACCCATGTGTGGTAATACAGTTTATCAAGACCGGCGCTTTTTATATCGCTATATGCCAGAGTTGGAAAAATATTTTCATTATCGTTTACTGGATGTGAGTACTCTCAAAGAATTAGCTTCCCGTTGGGCGCCAGAGGTGTATGCAGGAGTGAAAAAAGAGTCTAAACATTTAGCGTTGGATGATATTCGTGAATCAGTTGAAGAGCTTAGGTATTATCGGGCGAAGTTGTTAAATCAAGAAGTTATCAATAGCTATAATTAACATAAGCTAACAGTTACGATAAACACTCCTTCTCAAAAGAGAAGGAGTGTCTTGATTGTTTAATAAAGCTTCAAATTATCTAAGAGATAGTGATTGAAGCTTTATTTTTTAGAAAGCAGTTGGTGTGCCTTCTGGTGCAGGTGTTTTGGTTGGTTCTGTTGGTGCTTGGTCAGCTAGATTTGCAGCAGCAGGAGCAGTGGGAGGAGTTGGAACCTTGCTAGCTCTTTTAAACAGTGTTGGTGTTTTTTCTGGTGGTGCTGGTGGGGTTGTAGGCTCATCAGCAAATGCCATACCAGAAAAAGCTAGGCATGGGATACTCAAATAGTAGTAAGCGTGATAATTTTCTCATTGTTTAATTCCTTGTTGTGTTAAGGTTTAATGTAAATAAATACGCGATTCCCGCGCGAGTTAATGTTACAGCAATAGGCGTTACTGTCAACATGCTGTGTGATGAATGGCTCATTAATTTTTGAATAAAAATAGCTCAAGGAGATGGGTGATGTATTCGATTGGTTCTTGGTGGATGTGGCTAAGCTTTATTATTTTTATTTTTATTGTGCTAGCGATTGATATTTTTTTGCTAGGCAGAAATAAAGAAAAGAGAGTGTCTACACGGCAAGCATTGAGCTGGGTAGTGCTGTGTATTATTTGCGCGCTTTGTTTTGATGGGTTACTTTGGTCGTATCTTTCGCAAACGCAGGGTATTGTTGTTGCAAATCAAAAGGCATTGGAGTTTTTTACAGGCTATGTGATCGAACAATCACTTTCAGTTGATAATATGTTTGTTTTTGTCATGATATTTAGCTATTTTTCTGTGCCTGCTGAGTATCAGCATCGTGTATTGCTGTATGGTGTATTAAGTGCTGTTATTTTACGCTTGTTGGTTATATTAGGAGGGACTTGGTTAGTAGCAGAATTTCATTGGATATTATATGTGTTTGGAATTTTTTTAGTGTTGACGGGAATTAAGATGTTGTTTCCTGAAGAAACTAAAAAAGATTATGCACAAAATCCTATTTTGCGTTGGGTGCGACGTCATTTTCATGTGACTGAAAATTTTCATGAAGAAAAGTTTTTTATTAAACAAAAACAGCGTTGGTATATCACGCCTTTATTTTTAGTTTTAATTTTAATTGAAGTGAGTGACTTAATTTTTGCTATGGACAGTATTCCAGCTATTTTTGCAATTACGAGTGATCCATTTATTGTATTTACTTCAAATATTTTTGCTATTTTAGGGTTGCGTGCACTTTATTTTTTATTGGCACATATGCTGGTACGGTTTCACTTATTAAAGTATGGCATTGCATTGATATTGGTATTTATTGGGGTAAAAATGTTGCTCGCGCCGTGGGTCATCATACCTATAGTATTAGCATTAAGTATCGTTGCGGCTATTTTGGCAACGACCGTTGTTTTAAGTATGCTTAATCGCCGGCGAGGTAATGCATGATGGTTGAAAAAATGCAATTAATACAATTTGCCCAGTATCTTAAGCCACGTCAACAGGATAGCTTTAAAGGTTCATTTGGCCATGTCTTGGTGGTGGGCGGTGATTACGGTTTTTCGGGTGCGGTTCGTTTGGCGGCTGAAGCGGCATTACGGGTTGGGGCGGGATTGGTGAGTGTGGCTACACGATCTGAGCATGCAAGTAGCTTGAATTTGATGCGATCAGAGATGATGTGTCATGGCATTACTCATGCTAAAGACTTGGCACCCTTACTTATTAAAGCCACAGTGGTTGTGCTTGGGCCAGGATTAGGCCAATCTAATTGGGCTAAAAAAATATTGGCGTGTGTTCTTAAAAGTAAAAAATTATTAATAATGGATGCGGATGCCTTAAATTTGCTTGCTAAAAAACATATAAATTATGTGAATTGGGTACTCACTCCGCATCCTGGTGAGGCAGCGCGATTATTGAATACGACAACTGAAGCTATTCAAAATGATCGCTTGGCAGCCGTGTTGGCATTACAGAAAAAATATGGGGGTGTTAGTGTATTGAAAGGATCAGGCACCTTGATTGTGGCAGAGGATGGTAAGCCTGCATTATGCGGAGCCGGCAATCCTGGGATGGCAACAGCAGGGATGGGCGATGTTTTAAGTGGTGTGATAGGTGGATTAGTGGCACAAGGGATTTCGCTTTTTATCGCAGCAAAATTAGGGGTATTAGTGCATGCTGAGGCAGGTGATCTGGCGAAAAAAGAAGGTGAACGAGGCATGATCGCGAGTGATTTGTTTCCCTATTTACGGCGGCTGGTGAATTCTTAAAATGGAAAAAGCAGCTTATATAAAATTTATTCCGGATGAGTCCAGTATGTTAGAGTTCGGGAAGCGGCTTGCACGAGTGTCGCTATACCCTATAGACTCCAATCGAGTGATATTTTTATATGGCCAACTGGGTGCGGGTAAAACAACATTGGCACGCGGCTTTTTGCTGGGCTTGGGCTATGATAGTCGGGTCAAGAGTCCTACCTATACTTTAGTTGAGCCCTATAATCTCTCTGGATGTACTGTTTTTCATTTTGATTTATATAGACTACATAACCCTTATGAGCTCGAATTGATTGGTATACAGGATTATTTAATTCCTAATGCGTTTTGTCTTATTGAATGGCCAGAGCATGGAAAAGGTTTATTGCCTGCACCGGATTTATCTTGTTATATTAATATGCGGGGCAATAGTCGTGAAATAGAGTTGATTGCTCAGTCAACAGTCGGTGAAACTATTCTGCAGCGATTACAACATGATAAATAAATGGCGATTATTGTGGTTAGTTTTAGGCTGGTTCATGATGAGCTTACCTTTTTTCGCCTATGCTGCACCTGCAAAAATTACAAATATCCAAATTCTTGAGGCAAGTACACCAACCCAAATCATCATTAAATTATCAGCACCAAGCCAGCCTCATATTTTTACTTTGGCACATCCCGATCGCTTGGTTTTTGATTTTTCTAATACGCAGTTAGCAGTCAAGTTAAAATCGCTGCATTTTACTCACTCAGATATTACTAGTGTTCGCAGTGGTGAACCTAAGCCTGGCGTGTTAAGACTGGTATTTGATATCAATCATTCTTTTCATTTCAAAACAATGAGTGATTTGCCAGCGCAGCAGGTAGTTGTGACGTTTGCAACTTCTGTTGTTCCCTCCCTTAGTCACCTCCCAGCTCCTTATGTCCGTGACAAGTCACAGAAAATAAATTTAATATCTCAGCCAATGATGAATAAATATGTGAATACTACCAAAAATGAAAAACCTGCATTAGCGACAAAGCATTTGTTAATGGTGATCATTGACCCCGGCCATGGAGGGAGAGACACTGGCGCTATAGGTAGCTTGGGTACTAGAGAAAAAAATATAGTATTAAAAATTTCTAAGCAGTTGGCAGAGTTAATCAATCGGGAACCTACTATGCGTGCAGTGTTGACTCGTAATGGTGACTATTATGTCACTCTACATAATCGTTTAGTGTACGCCCGAAAAAATAAAGCCGATATTTATATTTCTATTCATGCAGATTCTTATTTCAATAATTGGGCTAGTGGTGCATCAGTGTATGCATTATCTAAAAATGGCGCAACCAGTATCGCTGCTCGGTGGTTAGCGAGACGCGATAATTATTCTGAATTAGGAGGTGTTGCATTGAGTGAACTCAATGATCAAAGTCCTTTGCTTCGTTCTGTCTTAATTGATCTTGCGCAGACAGCCACTGTCACTGATAGTATGCGCTTAGGCGCAGCTTTGCTGGATGAAATAGATAATGTGACGATGCTGCATTACTCCCGTGTGGAGCAAGCGCCTTTTATGGTCTTGAAATCACCCGATATTCCCTCTGTTTTGGTTGAAACAGGGTTTATTTCAAATCCAACAGAAGAATTACGTTTGCGTGATAAAACATATCAGCATAAAATCGCTATCTCTCTATTTAATGGCATTCAGCATTACCAGAAAAAATATGCAGCAGCAGGTATCTAATGAGTCGTGTTCAAAAATTAAGTGGTATTCTAGCTAATCAAATTTCTGCTGGCGAAGTGATAGAACGTCCAGCTTCTGTAGTCAAAGAATTGGTTGAAAATAGTTTGGATGCGGGTGCCACTAAAATTGATTTAGAGATTGATCAAGGCGGTACACGTTTGATACGGGTACGTGATAATGGTGCTGGTGTTCACCCAGATGATTTGGTTTTGGCGCTGAGTCGGCATACAACGAGTAAAATAAAAGAATTAGATGATCTTGAGAAAATAAACACACTGGGTTTTCGTGGAGAAGCATTAGCGAGTATCAGTTCTATTTCACGATTGGTGTTAACATCTGCTATAGCCAATAATGCCGGGTGGCAAGTGCAAACCGAGGGGATGGAGCAAGAGTTACAAGCAAACCCTGCAGCACATCCGCAAGGAACGACTATCGAGGTTCGTGATTTGTTTTTTAATACACCCGCGCGCAAAAAATTTCTTCGTGCAGAAAAAACGGAATTTGAACATATTGATGAATTAATAAAACGTATGGCTCTGAGCTCGTCTGATGTCAATTTTACATTGAGACACAATCAAAAACTGGTGCGTCAATACCGGGCGGCGCACTCTGAGGCAGAGCGTGAGCAGCGTCTTAGTAGTTTGTGCGGACAAAGTTTCATGGAAAATGCATTAAAAATAGAGAGTACTATCTCGGGATTAAAATTATCAGGCTGGATTGCTTTGCCTACATTTTCTAGAGCGCAAGCTGATTTACAATATTTTTATGTGAATGGTCGTATAGTGCGTGATAAATTAGTGAATCACGCGGTGCGTCAAGCATACCATGATGTATTATATGGTGGTCGCCATCCCGCATTTGTATTGTTTTTAGAAATAGCGCCACAAGAAGTTGATGTGAATGTGCATCCTACTAAACATGAAGTCCGTTTTCGTGAAAACCGTGTAGTCCATGATTTTATTTTTCATCGTATTCAAGATGCATTGGCTCACATACGTCCTGGGCAATGTGGTATTGCGCCACCTGCAGTTAACTTAGTGACAGGTGAAATTGCTGTGTCTACTGCTGTGCTAGAACAATCTGAGCATTTACATTCAGAAAAACATTTTTCGTCTTATCAGCCGAAACAGCAAACTTTACCATTCAAAGTTCGTGAGCAAATGACAGCATATCATCATTTGCATACTATTCCAGTAGCGTCAAACAACTTAGCCAATCAGCAGGCAGAGACGATTATTCCACCGCTGGGCTTTGCATTAGCACAATTACGCAATATCTTTATTCTCGCAGAAAATGCAGAAGGATTGGTTTTAGTTGATATGCATGCAGCGCATGAACGAGTGCTCTATGAACAGTTTAAGAAAAATTTTTCAGAACATAGATTGGTTTCGCAGCCTTTATTGATTCCGATTACAGTGAAGTTAAGCGAGCGTGAAATCGATAGGCTTGATAGTCACGAGCGCACATTTCAACAGTTAGGCCTACGTATAGAACGTATGAGCCCGGAAGCATTAATAGTACGAGAAGTGCCTGATGTCTTGCGTGATAGCAATGTTGAACAATTGCTACGTGATATTGCATCTGATTTGATTGAGCATGAAAAAAGTACGAGAATAGATGAACGTATAGATCATTTGCTCGCAACAATGGCGTGCCACGCTGCAGTGCGGGCGCAACGTAAATTATCTATTCCTGAAATGAATGCATTGTTACGCGCGATGGAAAATACGGAACATAGCGGTCAATGTAACCACGGACGGCCCACGTGGACACAGTTTTCTCTTGCTGAATTAGATCGATTATTTTTGCGTGGACAGTAATGATCATTACAAAGCCCCTGGTTGTTTGTCTAATGGGACCTACTGCATCAGGTAAAACTCAATTAGCTGTACAATTAGTCCAGCATTTTCCATTTGAAATTATCAGCGTCGATTCTGCAATGGTCTATCAAGGTATGGATATTGGGACTGCCAAGCCAGGGCCTGATGTTTTAGCTATAGCGCCGCATCATTTAATTAATATTCGTGAACCACAAGAACCTTATTCAGCAGCACAGTTTAGAGAAGATGCATTACGTGAAATAGCCATTATTCAGGCGAAAGGTAAGATTCCACTTTTGGTAGGCGGTACAATGCTGTATTTTCGTACCTTGCAACAAGGGATTGCAGTGATGCCTTCAGCAGATGCTGAGCTTCGATCGAAATTATCACGCGAAGGAGAAGAGCTGGGTTGGCCGGCTTTACACAGCCGTTTGACAAGAGTGGATCCTGTTGCAGCGCAGCGTATTCATCCACAAGACAGTCAGCGTATTCAACGTGCTTTAGAAGTACATGCGTTGACTGCGAAAAGTTTAACAGCTTGGCATGATAATCAAGAGAAGAGTAGTGTGGATTATGCATTCCATTATTTGGTGGTTGCTCCGCAAAATCGCGCTATTTTACATGAACGTATTCAACAACGGTTTTTTCAAATGTTGGATGCAGGGTTTGTCGATGATTGGATGCAGGGTTTGTCGATGAAGTGAAACAATTATTTTTATATGATAATTTAAACTTAGCAACTCCAGCAATACGTTCGGTGGGATATAGGCAGGTATGGGAATATTTGGAAGGTAAATTGACTTTCGATGAAATGCGCGATAAAGGTGTTATTGCGACACGGCAGTTGGCAAAACGACAGTTAACATGGTTGCGTAGTTGGCCAGGGGCTGTTTGGTTTGATAGTGAGGCAAACGATTTATTTGAGCAGGTTGTGACTTATTTAACTTTAAAAACACTTATCTTAGATGCCACTCTTCGACAAAGTCAGAGTGGAAGTAAGAAATAAGATAATCAGAAAAATTTCTTTAGGATCTGTTGACAATTCGCTAGGCTGAGGTGGAATGCCTTGATTTTCGAACACCGCAGCGGAGTTTACATACAAGTAAATGTGCAGCGGAGCACAGGAAATCAAGGCATTACGCCCGGCATAGTAGAATTGTCAACAGACCCTAGTTTGATGCAGTGCTGTGTTCCGCGGATATCAAGCTTTGTTTTTTTTCAATCATTACCATTGTTTTTAGGGTTTTTAATGCTTGATACAATTGAAAGTCAGATCGAGCTAAAGTAATGGAATCGTTTTTGTCATCAGGGTTGGGAGTCGTAGCAGAATTTTTATCTGAGAGATGACCTTTTAATTCAAATTCCCTGATCGGTGCAAGCGCTAGTGTATCTGTTTTCTCGTTTTCTACTTTCATGTCTTCAACCATGAGGTCAGGCACGATACCTTTATTTTGAATGACACGGCCAGAAGGCGTGTGATAAAGAGCCGTCGTTAATTTGATTGCATGTTTCTCATCCAGAGGCAATACAGTTTGTACTGAGCCTTTACCAAAGCTGTTGATACCGACTACGATTGCACGATGATAATCTTGCAAGGCACCCGCAACAATTTCTGAAGCAGAAGCAGAGCCTGCATTGACCAATACAACCATGGGTGCGCCATCCAGGATATCACCGATATGGGTTGCCTTAGCACTGTATTTTGCACTGGGGAAACGTCCCTCTGTGTAAACAATCAGGTTGTTAAATTGTTGAGTTTTTCTATCATCCAAAAATACATTGGCTACTTGCACTGCTGATTCTAATAAACCACCAGGGTTATTACGCAGGTCAAGCACTAATCCTTTTAGCTGGCCACCTGCCTGCTTTTTCAATTTATCAATAGCAGATGTCATCAGTCCGGCGGTAGGTTCTTGGAATTCACTGATACGAACATAACCAAATCCATCACCTAGCATGTTGCTTTTTATGCTTGATATATGAATGGTTTCACGTGTTAATTTATAGACTATAGGTGTTTTGAGATTTTTACGAATAACGGTGAGGGTGACAGGCGTGCCTTTTTTGCCACGCATGCTATCGACAGCTTCATTTAATGTCATTTCATTGACCAATTTGCCGTTGATAGCAACAATATAGTCACCAGGCTTGATACCTGCTTTTGCTGCAGGTGTATCGTCGACAGGACTGATGACTTTGAGGACACCATATTCACCAGTGACCTCAACCCCTAAGCCGCCAAAAGCGCCAGTTGTGGCCATCAGCAGGGTTTTATAAGAATCTTCATCAAGATATTCAGAATGGGGATCTAGGCCGCTTAACATGCCGCGTATAGCATCTTCTAACAATTTTTTATCACTGGTTTGTTGCACGTAGAAATCTTTAATTTGCGCGATAGCGTTTGTAAAACGGTCAATATCGTCTTTTTGTAACGCATCAGTTTTGCTATGAGCTGCGCTCATAGATACATTAGGATCCTCTTCTTTGAAGCCAAAAGAAGGAGATGCAAAAGTAGCACTTAAAAGCAAAATCCCTGCTAGTTTAACGAGTGATGCTGGAGTGGACTGCTTCATATTAGAGCTCCTAATGAGGTTGTTTGTAGAGCCACGTTAAGTATAGTTTATTTTCCGTCAAACGAGAGAGAGATGATATTGGGGCATTCCATTACAAAATCAGCTACAAAAACCTTAAAAGTGAACCATTTTTTTACAAAAAAATGCTTTTTTCTCTCTATATCCTCTTCATAATTATGAAAATTTTGCTTCCTTTTTTAAAGGTAGTACAAAATAGTACAGTTAAGAAGATATTGGTTCGTCCAGCTTATCTAACGGTCAAGTAGCGAGAGTCAATAAAGACTGGCCTGTCATTTCCTCAGGTTTAGGGATTCCCCATAGATAAAGCATAGTAGGTGCAATATCTGATAAGAGCCCATTCGGGTTAATGGTAACTGCTTTGTGGCCAATATAGATAAATGGTACTAATTGTTGAGTATGCGCAGTATGCGGTTGCTGAGTATGATTATCAAACATAATTTCGGCATTACCGTGATCTGCAGTGATAAGGGCCTCACCGCCTACAGTTTGTAAAGCGCTAACAAGCTTTCCAAGGCAGGTATCAAGTGCTTCTATTGCTTTGATAGTTGCAGGAAGGTTGCCTGAATGGCCAACCATATCTGCATTAGCAAAATTACAAATGATGATATCATATTGTTGTTTTTTTATTTCCGTGATTAAGCGGTCAGTCATTTCAGGCGCATTCATTTCAGGTTGTAAATCATAAGTTGCGACTTTAGGAGAAGGAATAAGAATTCTGTCTTCACCAGGATAAGGTTTTTCAATGCCACCATTGAAGAAAAAAGTCACATGTGCATATTTTTCGGTTTCAGCGATGCGCAATTGACGTAAGCCTAGATTGCTTAAATATTCTCCTAAAATATTAGTCAATGGTTTTGGGGGGAAAGCGACAAGAACAGGGAGTGATGCATCATACTCGGTGAGAGTGACAAATGTTACTTTAGGAGATTTGACACACAAAAAGCCAGAAAAAGGGTTATCCATAAAAGCATGGGTAAGTTGGCGTGCGCGGTCAGCACGAAAATTCATGAAGATGACAGTATCTCCGTCGTTGATTGTAGTAAGTTGTTGTGAGTCATTTTTGCGAATACGGGTCGCTTTAACAAATTCGTCACTTTCTCCGCGTGCATAAGCAAGATGTAAGGCTGTTATTGCATCGGTTGCTTCATATTTTGCTTTGCCTAGAGTGAGTAAATCATAGGCTTCTTGGGTGCGCTCCCACCTCTTATCTCGATCCATCGCATAGTAACGCCCAATAATAGAAGCAATTTCACCGCAATTAAGATTGCGGCAGTCATTGATTAGTGTAGTTAATGAAAGTTCTGCACTGCGAGGCGGGGTGTCGCGTCCATCTAAAAAAGCATGGATATAAACACGCGTGGCATGATGTTCAGCCGCGAGTTTAATGATTGCCTGGATATGTTGCTCATGACTGTGTACTCCACCTGGAGAAAGCAATCCTAAAATATGAATGGCTTTGTGAGTCTTGACTGCTTGGTCTATGGCTTGTGTCAGTATAGAATTTGTAAAAAAACTACCATCCGAGACAGCCAGTTCAATGTGTGTTAAATCTTGATGTACAATGCGGCCTGCGCCCATATTAAGGTGGCCAACTTCTGAGTTACCCATTTGTCCATTAGGTAGGCCAACGGAGTGACCAGATGCTTCTATAAGAGCGTGCGGATAGTGTTCCCAGAGAGCATTCCAATTTGGTGTATGAGCAAGGGCAATAGCATTGGCTTGGGTTTCTTCACGGTATCCCCAACCATCAAGAATAATGAGGGCGAGAGGGCGTGCTTGGTTTTTCATGGCATATTATCCTGTTTTTAAAATTGCTTTGCCGCCTATTATTAAGTAAAAAGCGTGACTGATCGAGCAAAATCAACTAAAGAGGTAAATCTAACAGGGCGGTTTCTGCTAGCATGACGCGATGGAGGATTCTTAAGGGGGAGAATCGTGATTCTTCCCCTTAAGTGCAAACACAAGCTTTGCTTGTGCGCAGCATATAAACAAGAAAGGAGCTCCCGCGCTTTTCAGCGGGAACTCCTGTAAATCTAATTGGCATATTGCTCAGCTAAAGTTAAACTAATGAATTAGTTCACTGGATCATGCTATGCACGCAATAAAAAAATTAAGAAAAGGGATAGGTTGGCTTTTAGTACTGAGTGTGAGTTGTGGCGCCTCTGTAGTGACCGCAGCAGTTACAACAAATCCATCTAATAAGAACACAGTAGAGCTTAAGCAAGCTAATACAATTGACACGACAAATGCAGCTAGCACAGCTGCTAGTACAGCTAATACAACTAGCACAGCGAATGCTGTTGATACAGCAAATGTAGTTAACAATGATCCTTATGAACATTTTAATCGTGCAATGTTCCAATTTAATGAAACCTTCGATATATTAGTGATGAAACCCATAGCCACTTTATATATTAAAATAATTCCAAAACCCTTAAGCAAAGGATTGAGTAATTTCTATAATAATATTGATACGATTCCAACTGTTGCGAATGATCTATTGCAAGCTAACTTCTACCAAGGTGCCAGTGATGCATGGCGTCTGGCTATTAATAGTTCGGCTGGGATTTTAGGCTTTTTTGATTTTGCATCGGACATGGGGTTAGAACCCAATAAAGAAGATTTTGGTTTAACCTTGGCGCAATGGGGTTACAGAAATTCAAATTATTTAGTTCTCCCATTCTTGGGGCCAGGTACAGTGCGTGACCAAGTTGCATGGCCAGTCAATTATTTATTCTTAACTATTTATCCTTATATTTATCCTGTTACAGAACGCAATGCATTATATTTATCGGGCTTGGTTGTAAAACGCGCAGAATTATTGCGTTATCAGAATGTATTAGCGGAAGCGTCATTGGATGATTATACCTTTATTCGAGATGCTTATATGCAGCGACGTGCTTATCAGCTAGAGCGTAATGCAGAGTTAAATGATCCGTATCTTGAGAAAAATAATAAATCAGAAAACTCGCCGCCTTCTGTCGAGCAAAACGTATCTTCTTCGACTGAAAAGGTAAGTTAATTGATACAGATCGCATTGTACCAACCAGAGATTCCACCCAACACAGGAAATATTATTCGCCTTTGTGCTAACACAGGAGTTGCATTGCATCTGATTCATCCATTAGGCTTTGCACCGGATGATAAACAGCTTAAACGAGCGGGCTTAGATTATCATGAGTGGGTAAAAGTGATGCATCATCAGGATTATGCTGCGTTTCTTGATGCCGTAAAACCTAACCGTTTGTTTGCTTGCTCTACACAGGGTAAGTATTGCTATACTGAGGCCTGCTATCAGGCGGGGGATATATTTCTCTTTGGGCCGGAAACACGGGGCTTGCCTAAAGAGATACTAAATAGTTTATCTAATGAGCAGGTTGTTCGCATCCCCATGTTAGCAAGCTCTCGTAGCCTTAATCTTTCAAATGCAGTTGCTATAATTGCTTATGAAGCATTACGGCAGATTGGGTTTACTATTTTAAGCTTACGTTAATTATAAAAGAGAAGAGTTATATGTTAAGCATAAGTATACGTACTACCATTCAAGGAATGTATAAGATTGCCAAGCAGGCTTGTATTTTGTCAACGGGATTACAGAATGTAGCACCTCCTGGGACTTCATTGCAATCAGTGCAGTATCTTATAGAAATAGCAGCACAATTAGAGCAAACATCTGCTGACGTTGAGAAATTATTACAGACTATCTCTACTCATGAGCCATGTGATGAAGAATTGGCAAATAAGGTGCTTCAATTGGTAAAAACGGTGGTTCTACAAGATGATGAGCTCAGAAAAAAATATGAGATGGAGAACAAATTTCGTTTTGTGCGCGAACATTTACAAGCTATTTATCAACAGCTAGAAGAAGAGATACAGGTTTCAACGAAACAAGCAGAGCAACGGATCAAAAAAAACGAAATTCAGGATGATGAAGTGCCTGTCTATGTTTATCTTTATAATGTGCAAGGAGCAATTTTATCAAGTTGGCAAAATTTGTTAACGCCTAAAGTGTTTTACGAATACAGTGTTAACAGGCCTATTTATCTGGAAAAATCTCATATCCAAACGTTGCTGAATTCAAAGAAAAATAAAGCAGAGCATGCCTATATCGCAGTGGCTATTAAAACAGCTTATATCATTCGATCGGAAGTTGAAGTAAAAGATAGCTTAGGAAATCCATTAATTAAAATTAAAGAAGGCTCTTTATCATTTGGAAATTTTTTGAGTCTTACCTATAACGATCAAGAATATATTTTGAATAATAAAAGAGAGTTAATCAAAAAACCGTAACCTTCTCTGGAATTTTTTCTAGAGCTTCAGCATTTCGAAATGCGAAGTTGTTATTCTTCGCTTTGTTCAGGATGGTAAATCACTATTTCACGCGCAAGACTGTAAGCGTTCACGCCCTAAGCGGTAAATCTCATTTTTTTGAAAATTCAGAGCTCTCGTGAACAGTTACGTAAGACTAACCACGTTGTCGGCGTGTAGGTTCGGAAGTGTTTGGGTTGCTTTCAGTGGCTAATTCTCGGCGAGCTTTATTCGCGTTAGCAGAATTAGTTCCTTGTGTAAGTGTTTGTACGATAGGCGCACTGTTGCCGAGCCATGTAAAAAATCGTCTTATTTCACCTTGCATTTCAATTCTTCCAGGTTCTATGGCATGAAAGAGATTGTTAAAGTTGGTCGAAGTTTTTTTTACGGTTTCCTCTGCAATTGTTTTTATGACTTGAGCATCTTCTTGTTTTTTTGTTTGTAGTGTTGCTTGATGCTGTTCAGCTACATTGCGAATGCTTGTTATTTTTTGATCGCGCTGGCTTGTAATGATTCGTTGGGTGGTGTCTACTTTTTTGCTTAGTAAATCAAGTTGTTTTTTGATATCAATATAAAATTCACGATGTTTTTTTTCAGAGGTTTCTTTGAGGTTAACGCGTTCCGTTTTTTCATCAAGGGTATCTTGTTTTTTAATATTTTCTTTGGTGTAGAGTTCTTTCAAAGTATGGATTTTTTGTTCACGCTTCAGATCCGCATAAAGTTTTTCTTTGCCACGAATTCCTGAACCAGAGGGTGTGGTGCTGCGTTCTTCATCGGTTGCTGTAGGGGTAGGGGTTACTACTTTTCCCATGCCGCGACACTTTGCGCAAATTTTGCCGTAGCTTGCACCTTGTCCGCTATTCAATTGTAGAAAGGCAGATAACGGCTTTTCAATTCCACAAACATTACAGGTGCGAGTCAGTTGGCTAGTTAAGTTTTCCATAATACGTAGTATCCAGTGAATGAGTTGTTAATGTATTGTTTGAGTGCGTGACTATTAAAATATACGAAAGGATAACTTATAATTGTTTTCTATAGTAAAGAAAATAGCTTGTGTTCGCAAATAACTATTAAAGCTTATTTTGTGAGACATTGCCGTTAGTTGTCGGAAGCCTAAACAAGCCCTTGCTGTCCATAAAATATTAGAGTATTCTCAACGCGTTGATTGTATTGCCTTTGGTCGGATTTGACCGCTGCAATGACTGTTTTTACATGCTAAAGAACCATAAAATGGAGAATAAAGATATGACAAAAGGGCCGTCACTACAAGATCCTTTTCTGAATACGCTGCGCAGAGAAAAAATTCCTGTTTCGATTTATTTAGTGAATGGAATAAAACTACAAGGGATAGTTGAATCATTTGACCAATTCGTTGTGTTATTAAAAAATACAGTTAGCCAGATGGTGTATAAGCATGCTATTTCTACCGTAGTTCCTTCACGTAATGTTCCTTCGCCTCTGGATTATAATAATCACAGCAATGGTAGTCATAGTGGAGCTGCTGCGTCGTCGAGCAAAGAATAAGAATGCTTGATTGCTTTAGGCGCTTGCTTTTTCAACAAAGGTAAATGCCATAGCAAAGGAACTGACTATCTGTGAGGGTTTTCGGTTGCGTATAGCTGCATTGCACCCTATACTCGTACCGTCTGGTTATTGAGTATTGTAGCGCTCGCCTTGACTTTTAAACCTTTTTACCAATGAACGATTTGATAATAGCTAGCTATTATTCGGGTGTTTTTTTGTGAGCAAAAAAGGTTAAATTTTTTGCCTGGTGAACGCTATGATAGATGCTACAAGTGTGCTTAGAGTTTGATATATTCACAAGGGGAGCGTATCTATGCCGTGGAATGAGCCCGGTGGAAGTGACAAAAACAATGACCCATGGAATGGGAAAAAAGAGCAAAAGCCACCTGATCTTGATAAATTTTTGAGAGACTTGATTAAAAAACTACGGTCTCTTTTTATTCATAAAACCGGCAATATTGTTTGGCAACCTTCCATGAATCAAGAAATAGGGTTTGTTTGTGGGATTGCGATGATTGTGGTACTTCTTGCTTGGGCTATCTCTGGATTCTTTATTGTTAATCCTGCTGAAGAAGCTGTCATTTTACGTTTTGGGCAGTATTCTGATACGATGCAGTCAGGCTTACATTGGTTTGCGCGTTTTATAGATACGAAATACTTGCTTGATGTACAAAAGATTTATTCGTTTTCACTCCAGGGTGATTTTCTTACTAAATCATCTGATCAAAGTGATTTACCCAATCCGCTTGATGTCAGTAAAAAAACTGCAGACTTATCTGATCAGTCTAAAAATTTAGTCAATGTGGAATTGAATGTGCAATACCGTATTAGCGATCCGCGTGCCTATTTGTTTAATGTGGTTGAGCCAGATGCCACGATCAAAGCAGTAGCGTCGGGTGCGCTATCAGATATGGTCGGTCAAATGAAACTGGATGAAGTATTAACGACGGGCCGTGAAACATTGAGTTCAGGCATTTTGACACGGGTTAGGAAAGTGCTTGGCTCATACAATGCGGGTTTGGAAGTTATCACGGTTACTTTGCGCAAAGTGCAAGCGCCAGATCAAGTACGCGCTGCATTTAATGATGTTAATCGTGCGGATCAAGATAAAGCGACTTATGTGCAACAGGCGCAAGCGTATGCCAGCAAGGTTGTGCCTATAGCGCAAGGTGTAGCGGCACGAATTCTTGCGGACGCAAATGCTTATCGACAACAGATCGTATTGCAAGCACAGGCAACTATTGCAAAATATCAAGCAATAGTAAAAATTTACACCAGCGCGCCTGATATCACGCGTGAGCGTATGTATCTTGAGACAATGCAAACCATATTGAAAAATACGAGCAAGGTGTTGATTGATACCACTGCGAGTAATAATTTAATTTACTTGCCGCTTGATAAATTAGTTAATAAAAATGTCGTGAACGCGAGTGATAGTCCAGGGATGAGTTCACTGCCACTTGTGAACAGTCGTAATATGGCGGTTAACAATGTCAGCCAAGCTGCGGGTTCGGAGGTCAAGAATGACACCAATTAAAAAAAGTTTGGTCATCGCCATTATTGCGTTTTTATTGATTATGTTATTTAGTATTTTTACGGTGAATGAAGGAACCAGTGCGTTTATTTTGCGTTTAGGTCAAATTGTGAAGAATGGTACCGGGCAGCCTGCAACGCAAGGGCCGGGATTGCATTTTAAAATTCCTGTTATTGATCGTATACGCTATTTTGATATGCGTATGCAAGAGCTTGCAACGCCTGCTTTACGTCCTTTGACAGTTGTTACGAAAGAGCAAACGTATTTGCAAATAGAATATTTTGCGAAGTGGCGCATTAACGATCTCACTAAATTTTATATAAGTACAGGCGGTAGTGTGCGTTGGGCTGAGACCTTGTTAGAGCAGCGTATCAATGATATTGTGCGCGCGGAATATGGCAAACGTACGAGTATTCAAGCGATCTCAACAGATCGTGCAAGTATGATGGCGGTGATTAGAGAGCAAGCGAATAACATTGGTAAAGATCAAGGTGTAAGCGTGAGCGATGTGCGTATTCAGCAGATTACTTTACCTAAAGATGTGATGGATTCTGTATTTAAACGCATGGCTACTGAGCGCAAGCAATTTGCTGAGGCAAAGCGCGCAGGTGGAATGGAAAAATCAGAGGAAATTAGAGCGTTAGCAGATCAGCAAGTTACAGTTATTAAAGCGACGGCGTTAATGCAGGGTGCATCTATTCGTGCTAAAGGAGACCAGGAAGCTGCAGAAATTTATGCAAAAACGTATAGTGGCGATCCTGCTTTTTATGCTTACTACCGTAGTTTGGAAGCCTATGAAGAAGGTTTTAAAGATAAGAATGACATTTTAATTTTAAAACCGGAAGGACGTTTCTTTAGTTACTTTCATGGCGAATCGAATATAGGCAAAAAAAAATAATAACTGCTCGTGCCCGTCTCGCTATTGCGACTCAGCGCGCAGCGAAGAAAAAGCAATCCAGCTTTTTAAGTAATACCTTAGTGCACTAGGTTGGCGTTTGTGAGCTATGCTTTCAAGCGAGGGAGTGGTGAGTCGTTACAAATTATTAATAAAATATGGGAAGAAAAATGGGTAAGCATATTGTTATTCTAGGCAGTCAGTGGGGCGATGAAGGTAAAGGTAAGATTGTAGATATGCTGATGGCGAAAGCGTCAGTGGTAGTCCGTTTTCATGGAGGCCATAACGCGGGACATACATTGGTCATTGATGGCCAAAAAACTATTTTACGTTTGATTCCTTCCGGTATTTTACATCCTCATGTGCATTGTTTGATTGGTAATGGTGTTGTTATATCACCCACTGCTTTATTGCAAGAGATGGGTGAGCTGGAGCGTCGTGGTATTCATGTCACAGAGCGGTTGCGCATCAGTGAATCCTGTACGTTAGTGTTGCCGTATCATGTGGCGTTAGATCAAGCGCGAGAAAAAGCAAAAGGTAAAAGTGCAATTGGAACGACTGGTCGTGGTATTGGCCCTGCTTATGAAGATAAAGTGGCTAGACGCGCTTTACGTTTTGGTGATTTATTTGATGAAAAACAGTTTAGTACTAAGTTAGCGGATGTATTGGATTACCATAATTTTATTTTAAAAAATTATCATCAACATGAGCCTATTGATTTTAATCAATTACGTGACAGTATGCTGGCGCTTGCGCCGCAGTTGCAGCCGATGAAGGCAGATGTGCCTGGATTATTAGCTGAATATCGTGCGCAGGGTAAGCATATTATTTTTGAAGGCGCACAAGGAACGTTGTTGGATATTGATCATGGCACGTATCCTTATGTCACTTCATCCAATACAGTCGCTGGTGCAGCCAGTGTAGGAAGTGGTTTTGGTCCTTTATATTTAGATTATATTGTAGGTGTTATGAAAGCTTATACTACGCGTGTAGGGAGCGGACCTTTTCCAACAGAATTACACGATGAAATCGGTAAACAGTTAGCAGAGCGCGGTAAAGAGTTCGGTTCTGTTACGGGGCGACCACGGCGCTGTGGTTGGTTGGATATGGTTATATTGCGTCGCTCAATCCAGTTGAGTAGTTTTTCGGGGTTATGTGTTATGAAAATGGATGTATTGGATGGTATGGAAACAGTACGTATTTGTACAGCCTATCATTTGCGTGGACATAAGATAACTGTGTTGCCAACGGATGCTGCTGAGCTTGCGCTTTGTGAACCTATCTATGAAGATTTACCAGGCTGGAAAGAGTCGACTGCAGGCGTTAAAACATTTGCAGCATTGCCTAAAAATGCAAAAAATTATTTATTACGTATAGAAGAATTGGCCGGGATTCCTGTTGATATTGTTTCTACAGGGCCTGATCGTAATGAAACGATTGTGCTGCGAGATCTTTTTGCAGAAGAAGTGACAGCTTAATTAAAAATTAAAAGTGCCGGGGAGAGGACTCGAACCTCCACAGGGTTTCCCCCACAAGTACCTGAAACTTGCGTGTCTACCAGTTTCACCACCTCGGCGTGATCTGCACTGTAATCAGAAACGGGTTTTTTGTCAAAATTATTTTGAATGAGCTGTAGGTGTTCACCATCCTATTTATAGTAACCGTTCACGGGGGCATTAGACTTGCAGAAGAACTTCAGTTTTGAGCCAAGGTTGAAGGATTTCTTTTAAAAAATAGCGGAGCATACACAGGTATGTGAGCACATTTTTTAAAAGAAATCGTTCAAGATTGGCCAAAAATGAAGTTTGCAGCTTAGTACTCTGAACGCTTACTATTTATATTTTTAGGTGCTTTCTATGAAATCTAACTCTTCATCTCTTGATCTCAATGTGCTTCCATGTCAGCACTTATCTGGCGTAGGTCAATGCATTGCAGAACGTTTGATGCATTTAGGTATTCATTCTGTACAAGATTTATTATTTCATCTTCCATCCCGCTATCAAGATCGTACTCGACTTTATCCTATCGCGACTATTACTTCAGGTGATCACGTAGTCATTGAAGGTGAAATTATCACTGTCTCTACGCCTAAAGGCGGGCGCACTAAATTATTGTGCCGCTTAGAAGATGCCACGGGACGTATTCACCTGCGGTTTTTCTATTTAAATACTCAACAAATGAAAACACTCAAAGTCGGTGCTAAGCTACGCTGCTTTGGAGAAATCCGTTTGGGCATGTATGGTCTGGAGATGATTCATCCTGAATATGCATTGGTAACACAAGAAAGAGTTGTTCCTGTAGAAGAAAATCTTACGCCTATTTACCCTACGACAGAAGGGTTGAGCCAGCGCACTTGGCGTAAATTAATGACCCAAGCGTTAAAATTATTGAGTAATGGTGGTTTGTTACAAGATATTCTACCTGCTAGCATTTTGCAAAAACTGGCATTTCCTACTCTCGCTGAAGCATTGAATTTCGTACATTCACCTCCTTCAGATGCCCCACTTGATCTGTTGATTGAAAAAAAACATGGCTCACAAAAAAGATTAGTATTCGAAGAATTATTAGCGCATCGTTTAAGTTTGTTGAATTTGAAAAATTTATTTCAAGTACAGAGAGCTATTCCATTGCCTAATGCATCTGCATTGATTACACAATTTTTGAAATTATTATCTTTTAAGCTGACTTCAGCACAACAGAGAGTGCATGAAGAAATTGATAGAGATTTATGTCGTGCACATCCTATGTTACGTTTAGTGCAAGGTGATGTAGGTTCTGGAAAAACAGTTGTTGCAGCGTTGGCTGTGTTACAGGCGGTTGGGCAAGGTTGTCAATCTGCTGTGTTAGCACCCACTGAATTATTAGTAGAACAGCACTATACTACTTTTCAAAAATGGTTTGAACCATTGGGTATTAAGGTGGTCATGCTATCCGGGCAAATTAAAACAGCGTTACGCCGTGAAGTTATAAATGATATAGCAACAGGTCAAGCGCAAGTGATCATTGGTACACAAGCTATTTTCCAAAAAGGGATAACATTTTCTAAATTGGCTTTAATTATAGTCGATGAACAGCATCGCTTTGGTGTGCAGCAACGCGCATTGTTACGCGAAAAAGGGATGCATGAAATGCATTATTATCCTCATCAATTAATTATGACCGCAACACCTATTCCTCGTACATTAGCGATGAGTGTCTATGCTGATTTAGATTGTTCTACTATCGATGAATTACCGCCTGGCCGCACACCTGTCGTGACTCGTGTTGTTCCCAATGATCGTCGTGATGAAGTATTAATACGGATACGCGACGCATGCAAATCAGGTCGACAAGCGTATTGGGTTTGTACTTTAATTGAAGAATCAGACGTATTGCAATGCCAGGCAGCTGAAGACACTGCAGCAACTTTGCATGCTGCCCTACCCGAATTAAAGGTTGCTTTATTGCATGGCCGAATGAAATCAGCAGATAAAGAACAAGTGATGCATGCTTTTAAAAAAGGCGACATTCATTTATTGGTAGCCACCACTGTGATTGAAGTGGGTGTTGATGTACCTAAAGCAAGTTTGATGGTGATTGAAAATGCAGAACGTTTAGGGTTGGCACAATTGCATCAATTGCGCGGTCGCGTAGGTCGAGGTGCTATTGAAAGTCACTGCTTATTACTCTATCAAGCACCTATTGCTCAATTTGCTAAAGAACGTTTAGCTGTGATGCGTGAAACAACGGATGGATTTAAGATTGCGCAGCGTGATTTAGAATTACGTGGCCCGGGCGAAGTTTTAGGCACAAAACAGACTGGCGATATTTCGTTGCGTATTGCAGATTTAGTGCGAGATAGTGATTTATTTCCCGCGGTGGCACAGGTAGCGAATAGTCTTCTGCAAGATTATCAAGAAGTTGTTGCGCCACTGATTAAACGCTGGTTGCGAGAGAGTGAGCGTTATGGGCAAGTGTGATTTTACGCCTGATAAATCCCGCCCAAAATCGCAGCTTGTTTTGCGCCAGTGACAGCTGTAATGTTACCTGTTTGACTTGATAGCGTTTGCTTAGCTAGCCATGCAAAAGCAATAGCTTCAACCCAATCCGGATCAATTCCAAATTCACGAGTGGAATAAACAGAGAGTGGCGCAGCATTATTTTTTAGTTGATCCATCAATAAAGTATTATGTATACCTCCGCCACAAATAATTATTTCAGCTTGCGAAAAATAATTTTTTATAGCTGCAACAATACTTTGTGCAGTCAGAGCAATTAAAGTGGCTTGTACATCAGCGGGAGAGAGCGGCGTTACTAAATATTTTCCTAACCATTCAAGATTAAAATATTCACGCCCCGTGCTTTTAGGCGGCGATGCCTGAAAAAAAGGATCGGCTAATAATTTTTCGAGCAAGACAGGGTTGACTTTACCTTCGCTAGCCCATGCGCCATCTTTATCATAAGCCTGTTGCAAATGCTGTTCTGTCCATGCATCGAGTAACGTATTGCCTGGTCCCGTATCAAAACCTAGTATATTGGGGTCATCACCTGATAAAAGAGTAATGTTTGCAATCCCACCGATATTCACTATTGCTCGATTTTGTCCTTTCTTAGCAAAAACAGCTTGATGAAATGCAGGCACCAAAGGCGCGCCTTGTCCACCAAGAGCCATATCACGACGGCGAAAATCTGCAATGGTCGTAATGTGAGTTTCAGCAGCGATAATATTAGGGTCACCTACTTGTAACGTATAGCGACGATCAGGGTAGTGCCGAATTGTTTGGCCGTGGCAGCCAATCGCGCGTACTTGTTTAGCAGAGGTCTGACTTTCCTGCAGTAACACATGAACTGCATCAGCAAATGCATTACCCAGTAAAATATCAAGATCACCCATGCGTTTAATTTCATCTGCACCCGATTGGCAGAGCCCCAGAATGGCTTGTCTGAGATCGGAGGGAAATTTGTAATAGTAGCTGTGCACTAGCCTGGGTTGAGGTTGGCTGAAATCAACAAGCGCCGCATCAATGCCATCCGCACTCGTACCAGACATCAGACCTATATAAAGTTCACTCATCTGTTTTTCCTTTAAAAGCAATTGTGCTATTGTGCATCATTATATACTTTTACAGAGGATTAAACATGGGGTCGCTACAAGAATCATTAGAACTTATTCGCCGCGGCACGGATGAGATTTTGTTAGAGACAGATTTGGTTGAACGGCTAAAGACAAATAAGCCTTTACGTATTAAAGCAGGGTTTGATCCCACCGCACCTGATTTGCATTTAGGGCATACAGTATTGCTGAATAAAATGCGCCAACTCCAGGAATTAGGCCATACGATACTTTTCTTAATCGGCGATTTTACCGGCATGATTGGCGACCCTTCGGGTAAAAATGAAACACGCCCCCCTTTAACACGAGAACAAGTGGCGGAAAATGCCGCGACTTATCAAAAACAAGTTTTCAAAGTATTAGATCCTCAAAAAACACAAGTCTGTTTTAACTCAGAATGGATGGATAAACTGTCTCCTGTTGATTTAATTAAATTAGCAGCCACTCATACAGTTGCAAGAATGCTAGAGCGTGATGATTTTCATAAACGTTACACCAGTGGACATGCGATTGCGATTCACGAGTTTCTTTATCCTCTATTGCAAGGCTATGATTCTGTCGCGATGCAAGCGGACGTAGAATTAGGCGGTACTGATCAGAAATTTAATTTATTAATGGGCCGAGAACTACAAAAGCATTTCGACCAAAAACCACAGACCGTCATTACCTTGCCTTTGCTGCCAGGATTAGATGGCGTTAAGAAAATGTCTAAATCACTAGGAAATTATATAGGGATTGATGAACCACCGAGTGAAATTTTCGGAAAAGTGATGTCAGTGTCGGATGAAACGATGTGGGTATATTTCGAATTAATTAGTTTTAGATCGATGACTGAAATTTCACAATTTAAACAAGAAGTCGCTGCAGGTAAAAACCCTAGAGATATTAAATTTTTATTAGCAGAAGAAATTGTAGCGCGTTTTCATGATCGTGCTGCTGCAGTCCATGCCCATGAAAAATTCGTAGAACAGTTTCAGCAAGGCATGATCCCAGAAGATTTAGAAGAAGTGCAATTAACACCAGGCACAAAAATTGCGAATATCATTAAAGAAGCAGGCCTCACTTCCAGCACATCAGATGCGATCAGAATGATTCAACAAGGCGCAGTTAAAATAGACGGCGAACGATTGACAGATATGCAGTATGTCTTGCCAGAAAATAAAACAATTATTTTGCAAGTGGGGAAGAGACGCTTCATTAAAGTGATAGGAAGAAACGCTTATTGATTCATTGGCCTGTGGCTAAAGGCTTTTTGTTTAGCAGGTAATTCAGGGTTTGCCTTAGCGGAATAATTAGGCGAAAGATTTCTTTTAACAAGAGCTCCACCTTTAAACTCAACATGCATAATTTTTTCGTCATTGTCATCTGCATCAGGAAGATAAATTTTTGTAATAAATGAATAAAGCGTTTTTCCATTTTTTTCTGTTAGTATTTTCTGAGTCTGATTGATGGGCAACCTTATTTCTAGGATATAACGCGCACCGCGGACTGTTGCCGTCTCATCTAATGCTTTTCCTATGGCTATGTGTAATAAGCGGAAGCAATTGCTACCAGGAGCTAGGCAACTAGGAGCGTTAGTTTTTTTGAGGTCCGAATTAAAATATGCAAGAGGATCGTCAAATTGACGATCTGTTCTTTTAACAAGTAAAAACGAGGTATTATAGAGTCGCGGGAATGCCTGATAGTAAGTTTCATTTACTCTTTTATAAGGGCTAAAATTAGTGATTTTCAGTAAGGTAGAGCATCTAAATTGCCAAAATTTTTCTGCATTCTTTGTTGTGTTGTGCATGAGTCTTGATGTTTTCCCCAGTGCATATACATCTCTATGATCAAGGAAAAAAAGTAAAGTCCAAATAATATTTTGGTTTTGTGATGATAAAAAAGAAATACTTTTTTCTTCACTTGTAGTAATTAGCCTATCTTTTTGATGTTCATCACGGGTAGTGGTTGTTTCTCTCAGTTTTTTAAAAGCTGCTGTGGTGGAGCTAGAAGATTCTTGAAGTGCAGATTGTGTACTTGAAGTAGAAAGTGATAGCTGCTCGCTTGGGTAGTGAAGTTTTTGGCGGAGCATAAATCTTCGATATATAAGATTTTTGAATGCGTCCGTTTGTGTTGCTGGAATAAATAGACCCAGACTGGCTGTCCGGCGAGCTATGTGTCTCCAAAATGCCATTACTGTGTTATATGGAAGCGCAGAAAAACCTGAAGCAATCTCTGGGTTTTTTAACAACAAATGATGTGATTTGCCTCCTGTTTCTTTGCTGGGAGCAGTTGACCCTTTATCTTTTTTTCTTTTGGTAAATGTAAATTGGATTCTTCTCTTAGAATTTTCTAATTCGTATGCCCTTACTACACCAATAAGCCCACCCAACATACCTACGCTGCAAGTCATCAGCACCCAAAATGCGGCCGCTGAGACACCCGCCGGTGCCGCAACACCCAAAGCGCAAAGAGTCAGCGGAGCAAGCGCAAATGCAACTCCATATCCAAATGCATTACGTGCAACGCGAGATGTTAGCATAGAAGGTAATGACATAAGTAATAACTTCTCGTGTAATTTAGGCGTAGCATACCATAAATTGTCCAAATATGGATCTTTTATTGACTTTAAATGATTAAAAATCTAACAGCCTCCTATTATCCTACTCCGCTCTTACCTTTCAGAGGAAAACTGAGCCTGAGAGAGAATGGTATTTGTTGGCATGCAGAAATTATTAAAACATTTTAAAAAACGGAGTTGACAATGGGAGTGATGGCTGTAGAATTCGCACTCTGGACGAAAGGTCTGGGAAGAGAAAGGTGAGAGTGAGAGGCTGATAGGGCACTGAGTATCGAAGTTCTTTAAAAAAAT
>JBGAPT010000020.1:0-32379 GCA_044221135.1 Gammaproteobacteria bacterium | reverse complement strand
GAAGGCGGGGACCCATCATGAATTGTCTCCTTAACTACCTTATTTCTTGATAATTCAATTTCAATTGTACTAATTATCGTTTGGAGGTATTTGCAGGATGGGTCCCCGCCTTCGCGGGGATGACATGGTGGGGGGCGGGGATGACATAGTGGGGGCGGAGATGACGTGGCGGGAAGCGGGAATGACACTGTGATGAATATATAACCTAAATTTATTCAATAAGTTACTAACTACGTAATAGCAGTAGCTTTACAAGAAAGATATCCTAAACAGCTATGTTGATACTTCATTGTGTAGAAAAAAGTAGCAATAAAGAGGTAGTTTATGTTAGGATGTTCGCCCAAAAAAAGCAAAATAACAAATAGTTGGTAAGTGAGGAATTAATTCTATTATGAAGTAGAAGGGGGTTTCAATGAGAGCGGGAAGAAGAAAACGAAAAACACAACCACAACCACAACAACCAGCAAGACCACAAGTGTCTGCTGGCTCTGCTGAGAATTCTTCTGGTGTAACAGGCAAAACATTCGAGTTGCAGGAACAGCGACAACGCGGTGCTGCTGAAACTGAAGATGATGCTAAGAATACTGGAGTTTCTTATGATACTTTTGATACAGCACAGCCCCTCCAACAACAAAGTAAACAATCATCTACGACTGCTCAGCCTGTTAATACATTAGCTGTATCACCAGTATTACCACCAACATCATCACCACTACTAACACCACAAATATCGCTACGCCTATTACCTGTAGAACCTACAGCAAGGCTTAAGAAAAAACACAAGCTACGGTTACCACACAACCCGCTTCTAGCAAGCCTTCCGCACTCGGAACTTATGGCTTTAGCTAAAGCTGTACACGGAGTAAGTAAGCAAACAAAGGAACAACAGAAGAGTGATAGTTCTCACGGGAATTCTAGTTCTTCTAGTTCTTCCAGTTCTTCTAGTTCTTCTAGTTCTTCCAGTTCTTCCAGTTCTTCTAGCTCTTCTAGTTCCTCCAGTTCTTTTAGCTCTTCTAGCTTTCCCGGTGCTTCTCACTCTTCCTCGCCCCAGCCTCTTTTTTCTCGGAAGAGGAGTAAAAAAAATAAAGCCTCCGGTTTGCAAAAGCTTCCTCAGAAAAGTAATTTTAGTATAGCCTCTAATGCTGCCGCTTCTTTTTTTGCTTCTAAGGGTAAACAACAAACACTTTCGCCTTTGTACGTTAGCACAGAAAATAGCAGTGACTCATCATCATCTGATGATTCTACTGCGTCCATGTTTTCTATTAAAGGTACTGGAGGGGAAGCTACTACTTATGAGGATATGTTAGTAACACTAGATACGCTTACTGTTGGGGAAAGAACAACTACAGATGGTTGTGATACTGCAACAACACAGGTATTCACGGTTATGCAAAGTACTCTTGACGAGTTTACTCAGCAACCTACTAGTCAGGATGGATCAGCAAGTTCGTCCTCAACGGAGGATAATGGGCAATCTTCTGCTCAATCATCTGCTGAAGAGAATAATGCTCACACGATTACTGTGCAAGCGGATCCCCGCAATGAAAGAATGACGCAGTTTTTTAATCACATTAGCTCGCCAGCTGTTATTGCTTCTGCGAAACAGGAGCTGAAGGGCTCCTCGGAGGAGCGGGAGGAGGACGAAGAGAGGAAATATGATGCGGAAGAGGAAGAGCAAACTTTCTGCACTGGTTTGCAGGCTCAGCAGGCTTTTGAAAAAATGAAGAAAGGATGTGGAGTCTATCTGGCGATGTTTTCTGCGGTGAAAGAGCCAACAGAGGGTGAGCGAGGTGAAGCAGGACAAACAAAAGAAGCAGAAGCAAAACAAATTTTTGAGGAGATTGCGGAGCGAATTACTTCGTTTGAGAAATTTGTTTTAACGGATCCGTATATAGCTTCTTTATCAGAAGAAGCAGAAGATCATAGCCATGAGTCGTCGCAGGGTCAAAATCCTGCTTCTGAGAAGAAAGCTTTTGTTGATGAACTCGAGAGGCAAAAAAATGCGTTTTCTGCGTTGCTGCAGCAGGGCGTAGAATTATTTACTGTTGACACTAAAGGGGAGGAGGAATTACAGGCTACTTGGGATCATGTAGAACTACCGCCATTGACTCTCGTAGATGCCCCTTCCTCTCAAGGAGGATTTTGGCATTATTTTGCTATATTTGTGGGTGCCATTATTGGTGGTTGTGTTGGAGCTACGCTGGGTTCTGCAGCTGCAGGACCGGTTGGCACATTCGTAGCTGGGGTACAAGGTGCTAAAGCGGGTGCTCTTGCGGCGGTTACAACAAAAGCAGCAATAGAAGTAGGTTGTGCTGCAGTGGGTGCTGGTATAGCTTATCTTTGTAGTCGCAGTGGATTGTTCTCTGGTGTAGCACAATATCAGACTGGTAAGTGGGCGGGGCCGTTGCCGCCGCTGAAAGTAACACAAACACACACTGGTGGGTGGGTGGGGATGTCGGCGTCGTCGCCATCATCAGCATCCCAGGTCGTCCGCACAGTAGCAGCACCAGCACCCAAGGCTAGCATAGACTCTACCTATAATTGCCAGGTTCATGAGCCGGGTAAAGAATTTGTTGATACGCTTGAGGCTGGAGTGCGGGGGCTCAAACCTAGGTAATTAAAGATAGTATTTTATAATAGTGTTTGTTATTGCATCGCCCACTGTAGCAGCATTTTCGTAAAGTTGAATAACTCACTTTTACGCGAATACTGCTACGTGCGCCCCTTCCCCATAGGGGGAAGGTAGGGAAGGGGGGAGTAAAAATGCAGAGATAACACCTTAAAGATAAAACACACAGCTGAAGATAATCATCCCGCTTTACGTCCAGGTCTTCTAAAAAGAGCCACAGGTTTTTTATCAGGATGTTCTCGTAATTCTTCTTTACACTGTTTAAAGTCAGTATCTAATTTTTTAAGAGCACCCGTGTTAGTGGCAGCATTTTCAAATGCTGCATCACTCACCAGGATAAGAATAGCGTTATTTCTAGCTTGTCCAGGATCGCCAATATTAGCATTCCGTTCTGTTAGCGGTTTACCGCCTTTTTTCTTGTCAAAACGTTCCTTGGCAAACTCTTGACAGGCTTGTAGTCTTGTCGCTGCCTCAACAGCGGTTAGAGGTTTTAATTCTGTAGCGTCTTTTTTTCTGGAAGAGAAAAATTTTCTAGGTTCAGGTTTGCATTCTTCAGGATGCAGTGCAATCATCATGTTACCAAGGCCTGTTGGAACCTTGACAGTATGAACTTTACCGCTTTCATCTGTATACTTTACTTTTACGCCAGAAAATAAACGTGTTTGCCTATCATTCCAGTAGTTGGTGCTATTTCTTTCATGCCAGTATTTGGCTTCATTTTTTAAAGTGGCATAGAGTGTTTCATGTATCGCGATGAGTGTAGCGTCAGTAAGCCCTTTTTTTCTATCAGTTAATTGATTGACGTTAGTGTATTCAGCACTCCATGCTGCCTGACGAGCTTTTTGACGTTTTTCTATTTCCGGTTTATTTTGTTGCCTTAGCTCATTGGGGGTTGTTTTGCTATCCATTTTCATTTCTTTCAATTGGGCTATTGTACGATTTATGATAGTAATAGGTGTTGCGGGTATGCGTCTATCGAACTCATCAGAGGATCTAGGTGAGCCACTCAGCAGATCAATTCCCTGTTGAAGTCGCATAGCTTGTTCGCGCTTAGAAAGTATCTGCTTATTTGTTTCTTTTGCTTCAGGCTCGAGATTACTAAACTCTATTCTTTCTTTAACACAATGCGCAATGGCTATCTGCTTTTGAACTAAAAATTGCATTTCTTTGTCGAGCGTTTTCATTTTTTCCACAGCAGCGTCAGCTTCAGTTCTTGAAATAGCAGGATACTCAAGTGTTTTTAATAATTGCTCATAGAATTGTTCGCATGCTATCAATTCTTCGTTAACAGATGCAATTTCGCCATCAATAATGCTATAGTACTGTGGATCAATGCTAGATTTTATTTCTTGAATTTCTTGTAGATTTTCCTCAAGTCCAGAAACAACGTGCTCATGTTCTTTTTGCCTTGTTTTGATTAACGAATCAATATAATGTAAATCAGGTAATTGAACGTTTACAAAGTTATCGTATTGAACGATGAGTGCTTGTTGTTCTTGTACTAATGTATTTAATGTAGCAAGCTCTTGTTGTACGGTTTCATTTTGTTTTTCTATTTTTTCTTTGGCGCTTTCAATGACTGTCGCGCCTTTTTTTAAGGGGGTTTTTTGTGAGAATGAAGTTGACTCTTGTTTGAAGTCATTATGTTTGTCTGGTTCCATTCTGCTTGAAATTTTTTGAATAATGGCTAACTGTTCTTTAACAGGTTTTTTTCCTAACTCTGTAAAAATTTTAGTATGAAGAAGTTGTGCCGCAGTTTTTAAGGTTGTAGTTTTATATTCAGGAATATTTAAGCCTGTCGCTTGAATAATAGCATTTATTTTTTTTGGCTTATCATGATTTTTTAACATGTATTCAAGAAGAAAGGCCTTAGACCGTTCTAAGTTTTCCATGTCATCTGCTGAAGTGTAATCTCTGTGTGCTTGTACGATAATAGTATCGATATCTGTTGTATTAGTAGATGTAATCAATGTTTGCATTCTAGCTATTGATGCTTTGATTTCTTCATTTTTTTGTTCAATAGCCTGTTTGTGTTTTTGTTTTATCAAATCAATTTTAGCATTGAGCTCGGGATCGTCGTTAAAAGGGTTTTTACTTTCTTCCTCCAGTTTTTTGTCTATCTGTGCTATCTGATCATTCTGTTGTGCATGCTGAGCATTCACCGCATTAAGTTGAGCAAATTGAGCGCTCATCCGACTAGATAATGCAGTACTTTCTTGGCTGTCGCTCTGATGATAACCAAATAATTTTTTTGCCTCTTCTAGCTCAGAGGGCTTACTTTTTTGTTTTTGTTCGGTATCCATTGTTGCAGTAGCAGGTCCACTCTCTTTATCTGAAACAGCAAAATGACTACCTTTATCTTTGCGCGGCTCCATTTTTATTCTCCTCTATTGTTCTCGATCATTGGCTAGTGGATTTTCCTTACCTGAAATGTTCTACTACTTGAGTATAGAGCATATTTTAAGTTATGGGCTTGAGGAGAGGAGAAAGTTGATTGCTTTTTAACATCTTGTAAATAAAGTAATTTGTAGCGTAACTTTTCATTACTTGACCTAACCCTACTCCTAGAGTAAATTAGCAAACGATCCGACCCGTCAGGCGCGGAGACTTGAGTGATATCAACAAAATAAAGTTAGGACTTGATCATGCGACAAGTACCTCGTTACCTTCTCATCGGCAATGGCCGCGTTGCACGCCATATGCAACAGTATTTTACTTTCCTAGGGCTTTCTTTTATTACGTGGCAGCGTAATCAGTCACACACACAATTGCAGCAACAGATTAACGATGTGACGCATATTTTATTACTCATCAGTGATCAGCAGATTGAAGACTTTATCGCATTGCACTTACACAATGCACAGGCGCTCCTTGTTCATTTTTCAGGAAGTCTGGTGAGTGATAAAGCGCATGGTGCACATCCGTTGATGACATTCAATCAAGCGTTATATAGTTTAGAGCAATACCAGCGTATTCCATTTGTGATTGATCAAGATGCGCCTGCGTTTGATAGTTTATTACCCGGCTTGTCTAATTCGCATGTGCGTTTGGATAAATCATTCAAAGCAAAATACCATGCGCTTTGTGTGTTGAGTGGTAATTTCAGTTGTATGTTGTGGCAAAAATTATTGAGGAGTCTTGAGCAGGAATTTCATATTCCAGCTTCGATTGCACATGAGTATTTGCAACAACAAACTTGTAATTTAATAAAAAATCCTGAGACTGCGTTGACGGGGCCATTGGTGCGGGGTGATGTGTTGACGATTGAAAAAAATGTAGCGGCGCTGGAGGGGGATGCGTTTCAGCAGGTGTATGAGAGTTTTGTGAAGTGTTATGGGATGTTGTGAAAATTATAATTAATAATGTATCATCCCCGCCCACGCTGTCATCCCCGCCACACTGTCATCCCCGCGAAGGCGGGGACCCATGCTGCAAATGTTGCCAAACGATAATGAGTACAATGGAAATTGAATTATCAAGAAATAAGTTGGTTAAGGAGACAAGTCATGATGGGTCCCCGCTTTCGCGGGGATGACATGGTGAGAGCGGGGATGACAGGGTAGGGAGCGGGGATGACACTGTTTAAATGTTAAATGCGGGGATGACACAGTATATTTTGTTAGACAACAAAGAGGTATTTTCGATGAACATTTTTGATTTCCAGAAAAAAAAAGCAAGCGGCGATAAAATTAGCATGGTCACTTGTTATGATTACACTAGCGCACGCATTCTTGCGGATACATCGATTGATTGCATATTGGTAGGTGATTCGGCGGCCATGACAATGCATGGTTATAAAGATACATTAGCTGCAACGATTGAGATGATGTGTTATCACATTGCTGCGGTGAGTCGTGGTGCTGGTAGTAAATTTATTATTGGCGATATGCCGTTTGCTAGTTATCGAAAATCACTTTCACATAATATTGGAGCAGCACAACTCTTAATGCAAGCCGGTTCGCATGCCGTTAAATTAGAAGGTGCTGCGGGTAATAAAAAATTTATTCAACATGTAACAGAATCAGGTATTCCAGTGATGGGGCATATTGGTTTAACACCGCAATTTATGCATATGTTAGGTGGTTTTAAAGTGCAAGGCAAAACACAGTCTAGCGTTGATCGATTGAAAGAAGATGCTTTAATGTTACAAGAAGCGGGTTGTTTTGCATTAGTGATTGAAGGTGTGCCTGCGTCATTAGGACAAGAGCTGTCTCAATTGTTGACTATCCCAACGATTGGGATTGGTGCAGGGCCTCATACGGATGGTCAAGTGTTAGTATTTCAAGATTTATTAGGTTTAACACGGGATTTTAAACCTAAATTTGTGAAAGCATTTGTGGATGGTCATAGTCATTTTACAAAGGGTATTGAAGCTTATGTACAAGCTATTCAGTCAGGAGAATTTCCAGAACATGAACATTGTTACTAAAATAAATGAATGGCGGCAGATCAGACATAACCTGGCCGATAAAAAAATAGGTTTTATTTGCACTATGGGGAATTTGCATGCAGGTCATTTAAGTTTGTGCGCGCGTTCTTGTATTGAGAACGATGTCACAGTGGTGAGTATTTTTGTTAATCCAACACAATTTAATCAAGCAAGTGATTTTGAACGATATCCTCGTACAGTAGAACAAGATCGTTCGATGCTTGAATCACAGAAAGTGGATTATTTATTTTTACCGGATACAAAAGAACTTTATCAGGATGATTATCAAGTTCAAGTCACTGAAAATACGATCAGCACTGAACTGGAAGGTTATCATAGGCCGGGTCATTTTAATGGTATGTTAACGGTGGTATTAAAATTATTAAATATCATACAGCCATCACGAGCTTATTTTGGTGAAAAAGATTATCAGCAATTATTGCTAGTCAAAAAAATGGTGAGTGCATTGTGTTTGGCAACGGAGATTGTGGGGTGCGAAACGGTAAGAGATGAAGATGGATTGGCATTAAGCTCACGCAATTCAAGATTGAATGAAATGCAACGACAAAAAGCAGCGCATTTTCCAAGATTATTGCAGAGTCATCTTCAGCTGAATCAAATCATCGAGCAGCTGCAGATGCTTGGGTTTAAAGTGGATTATATTGCTGAGCAATGGCAGCGGCGCTTAGGTGCGGTGTGGTTGGATGAAGTGCGGTTGATAGATAACATTCTTATATAAGGTGAAACAATGCATATTACAGTATTAAAATCGAAAATTGCTTACGGTACGATTACCCAGAAAGAATTATTTTATGCGGGTTCGATTACGATCGATGAAGATATTATGAAACAAGCTAATATTAGGGAAAATGAAAAAGTTCAAGTGGTTAATTTGAATAATGGTGAGCGGCTGGAGACGTATGCGATCAAGGGAAAAGCAGGAAGCCGTGTATTTTGTTTGAATGGCGCTGCGGCGCGCAAGGCGGAAATTGGGGATAAGATTTTTATTATTTCGTATGCGATGATTGATGAGAAAGAAACGCTGGAGCCGATTGTGGTGGATTTGGAGCATGGGGTGTAGGTGTGGCTGGAATGGAAATTGAATTACCAAGAAATGAGGCGGTTAAGAAGATAAGGTATGAATAATATGTGTCATTCCCGCGTTCTACTGTGTCATCCCCGCCCACGCTGTCATCCCCGCGAAGGCGGGGACCCATTCTGCGAATATCTCCAAACGATAATGAGTACAATGGAAATTGAATGATCAAGAAATAAGGTGGTTAAAGAGACAAGTCATGATGGGTCCCCGCTTTCGCGGGGATGACAGAGTGGGAATATCTCCAAACGATAATGAGTACAATGGAAATTGAATTACCAAGAAATGAGGCGGTTAAGAAGATAAGGTATGAATAATATGTGTCATTCCCGCGTTCTACTGTGTCATCCCCGCCCATGGTGTCATCCCCGCGAAGGCGGGGACCCATTCTGCGAATATCTCCAAACGATAATGAGTACAATGGAAATTGAATGATCAAGAAATAAGGTGGTTAAGGAGACAAGTCATGATGGGTCCCCGCTTTCGCGGGGATGACAGAGTGAGCAGGGATGACAGCGTGAGCGGTGATGACAGAGTGAACGGTGATGACAGCGTGGGCGGGGATGACACATATTTATACCCATAACACTTTGCATTTTACGATGTAATAAATATATAAGGAATTTTTATGCTACTCTGCCTAGACGTCGGCAACACCCACATACTCGGTGGTGTTTTCGATCAAGATAAACAAATTGCCCGTTTTCGCTATGCAACGCATTTAATCGGTACAGCGGATCAATTTGGTATTTTTCTGCTGAATATTCTCCAGGCGAATGCCATTTCACCCGAGAAAATTTCCGCAACAGCGGTATGCTCTGTCGTACCCAGTTGCGATTTTACTATTCGACATACACTGACGCTGTACTTTAAGGCGCCTTTATTTATTTTACAATCCGGTGTGAAAACAGGTTTAAATATAAAATATAAAAACCCTAATGAAGTAGGCGCAGATCGTATCGCAAATGCGATCGGCGGCATTCATCATTTCCCTAATAAAAATCTGATTATCATTGATATGGGCACCGCGACGACCGTGTGTGCCATCAATAAAAAACGGGATTATTTAGGCGGTACTATTTTGCCAGGTATGCGATTGGGAATGGAATCATTAAAATCAAATACAGCAAAATTAATGGAAGTGGATATAGAAATGCCCGCTACGTATATTGGACGCTCAACACGCGAAAGTATACAAGCAGGATTGTATTATGGCCAATTGGGTGCATTAAAAGAAATTATCGCAGGTTATAAACAAGAAGTATTTTCTCAGGAGCCTGTTACAGTGCTTGGCTCCGGCGGATTTGCCCAATTATATAGAGAAAAATCATTGTTTGATTTGATATTGCCGGATCTTGTTTTGGAAGGATTATGCATTGCTTATAAACTCAATCAGGAAGTGTTATAAAATGCATTGTAAAGATAACATCAGCGAATTACATATTTTCGAAGATAAATCACTTGATTTTTGCGCCATTATTTCTTTAAAAAAATATGGACGCGGTCCTGCATTAGGCGGTTGTCGCATGCTATCTTATTCTTCTGTGGATGCGGCCATTGCAGAAGCGAATCGTTTAGCGCACGCTATGAGTTATAAGGCGGCACTCAGTCAATTACCGCATGACGGCGGTAAAGCTATTATCATGCGTTCGACTCAATCAGTGGATCATACGGCTGTGCTGAAGCGTTTTGCAGAATGTGTGCACTCTCTCAATGGAAATTATATTACTACGTTAGATAGCGGCACTAGCCAGTCTGATATGTCTATCATTAAAAAATATACGCCGTATGTCGCAGGTTATTTGGAAGAAGATCATTCAGACAATAATCCGTCTGTTTCAACGGCGTTTGGTATTTTTGAAGGTATACAGGCTGCTGTCAAATTAATATATGGTCATGATCAATTAACCGGATTACGTGTTGCGATTCAGGGTGTAGGCCATGTCGGTTATTATCTGGCAAAATATCTTTATCAAGCAGGTGCTGAATTAATTGTTTGTGATATTAATCCCGTTAAAGCTAAACGCTGCGCAAAAGAATTTAATGCTACTATTATTAAAGAACCTTCTGCCATTTATGCAGTGCCCTGCGATATTTTTTCACCGTGTGCATTGGGCCAGATCATTAATCTGCTGACCCTTCCGCAATTTAAAACAAAAATGATTGCGGGTGCTGCCAACGATCAATTATCTTCACCAACGATGGCAAAAGAACTTGCTCAGCGCGATATATTTTATGTGCCTGATTATTTGATTAATGCAGGTGGTTTGATTCATTTATCACTAGAACGACAACACAATAAACAAATTATCACAGAACACGTAGCTCGCATTGCAGAACGGATCGTGAGTTTGGCATTGACTGCGAAGCAGCAAGGGAAATCTCTTTTTGAAGTGACGGAGGGGATGGCTGAGGAGTGTCTTAAGTAACGATTCAGTACCTATTTTAATGAGCCTCCCATGAAAATTTGTGCGAGTTCAAAATAACTTACCAGATTTCAAACTCTCCATGCCTAACGCAGTGATGTCATCACTCAAAGGAAATGTGTGTGGTCCAGGATAAACTAAATATAAATGATCTAGTTTCAAGTTTTCGCTAGCAATACGCATAGATGGAGTTATTTTAGGAACATCCATATATTTAAATTCAAAACCAATTTTCTTACCCTCTTTTATAATGAGCAAATCAAGTTCTGCTCCACTTTGTGTTGCCCAAAAATAACTTTCTTCCGAAGCATGATATTGTTTTATGATTTCCTCTAAAGCAAATCCTTCCCAAAACGAACCTATTTTGGGATAAGTTTGCAATGTATTAAAATCTCTAATACCTAACAGAGCATGTAAAATACCACTATCGCGAAAATATATTTTTGGTGATTTGACTTGTCGTTTACTAATATTTTCAAACCAGGGGTGCAGTTGGCGAATCATAAAAGTCCCTACTAGAATATCAATATATCTGCGTACTGTATGGTCCGAAATTTGAAGTGAACGTCCTAACTCAGAACTATTAAGAATTTGTCCATGATAATGAGATAGCATTAACCAAAAACGACGTATATGTTCAGATGGAATTTTAAACCCTAATTGAGGGATATCACGTTCTAAAAATGTTTTTATATACGCTTCTCGCCACGCAAAACTCATCTCATGCGTTTCAGCAAGATAAGATGGCGGAAATCCACCACGCAACCACAATGTTTCTTCATTTTTTGTTTCTAATAATGAAAAAGGAGGGAGTTCGATATAACCAATACGTCCAGCTAATGTCTCTGAAGATTGCTGAATTAAGTCACGTGATGCACTACCGAGGATAAGAAATTTTCGTTTTTTCTCATGCTGGTCTGCCAATACTCGTAATGCTGGAAATAAATTGGGACGTAACTGGATCTCATCAATAATGATTAGTGTGTTTGTGATCCTCTCAAATGTTAGCATCGGATTTTCTAACCGCGCCAAATCAGCAGGATTTTCTAAGTCAAAGAACAGTACAGGTAAATCAACTTTTTTACTATAATCACGAGCAAGTGTAGTTTTACCTACCTGACGAGCCCCCAATAATCCGCATAAGGTATGGATTTTTAATTGAAATGCAATTTGGTCAAGATAATACTTTCTTTCCATTTTGTGCCTAACCTTGAATTTTCGAGATTATATATCGAATTTACAATGTATTAATAGAATTTGCAAATAATTTTTCACTATTTTTTTCAAACAGTTAGGGTCTGTTGACAATTCACTAGGCCGAGGTGGAATGCCCTGATTTTCGAGCATCGCAGCGCAGTTGACATGCAAGTCATAGAGCCGCGGAGCACAGGAAATCAAGGCATTACGCCCAGCATAGTAGAATTGTCAACAGACCCTAAAGGAACGCTCTCGAATAATCCAACTCGCAATCACGGCAGTGAAATAAGCTAGTTACAATTTTTTTAACAATGGCCAGAGGGAAGGAAATTTTAAATAGGTCTTTATTTTGTATTAGCGGCGATGATTAAATAAACTCAAAAAAAAAGGAGCAGTTAAGCTCCTTTCCCTCAAGATTTGAGAATGTGTAGCAAATAATAAACCGACTAACGTCGATTATTATTCAGCAACAGCAACATCTTCAGCTTGTGGCCCTTTTTGGCCTTGTGTTACTGTGAATTCAACAACTTGACCTTCTTCTAATGAACGGTAGCCATCGCCACGAATAGCGCGGAAATGCACAAACACATCTTCGCCATGCTCCCTCGCAATAAAACCAAATCCTTTTCCGCTATCAAACCACTTAACCGTACCTTTTTCACGCTTTGCCATAATCATATAACCTTTAATAAGTAAAAAAAAACGCTACGGGGAGAGTCACTACATTACAATCTAATGAGGACATCACCTTTGTAACAGCTCGCCTAGTGTATCACAGATTATGGACAGTGGAAGAGGTTATTGCAAATAACCTTTATAAGCTGTCATTGCTGTAAAGGTTAGACATTTCGTTGATGCTCAGACTCAGAGAATGCCAAAGAGCTGTCACCCCGCACAAATTTTCGTGGTGGGCAGTGTTTTTGTCAAATCTTGTTGACGAAAATTTTGCGGGATGACAGTTGTGACGTGGTTTTGCAAACAAAAATCGTGTCGATTCCTCAGCCGTGCGGGGGAAGGTGCTTATGAAGTAGCATTTGCGTAAAAACGAATTATTCACCACAAAAAAAGCAGGTACGATCGAACGCCAATCACTCCTAAGTGGATGTCTTGGTGATGCTTTAGGCTCCCTTGGATTGCAAGGTCTGCACACCGCACCAACACGCTGACTTCCTACCCTTTAATCGTTGGGCTTCGATTCAATACCTGCTTACATTGGCTAGTATAATCCGTATTTATGGTTTTACAAGGGGATTTATTCAGGCGATAATACTTGACTTAAAGTCATTCTAGGGAAGGAACCTGACATGATCAGAACAGGCATACAGTTCATCATAGCTCTCTTCATTATCTTGCTTGGCAGCACCACGACCCTGGCTTGTACGGATTTTCGTTTGACTGCAAAAGATGGAACCGTGTTGATTACACGCAGCATGGAATACAGTGTTGATATGAAATCTAATTTGCGCAGCTCAACACGCGGCAGAGTTTTTACGACTACAGGGCCCGATGGTAAATCGGGTCTTGCGTGGAAAGCAAAATACGGTTATTTATTTGTAGATGCATTCAATCTCGATGTTGCGATCGATGGTATGAATGAAGTCGGTTTGAGTGTTGAAAGTTTGTATTTGCCTAATTTTGCAGATTATCAAACAGTACCCAGCGATTTAAGCAACCAGGCGCTGCCTTATCTTAATTTTGGTGATTGGGTCTTAAGTAATTTCAAAACAGTAGACGAAGTACGCAAAGCATTAGATGGCATTTATGTATACGCACAAAAAATACCTGGGATGGGCGATACGATTTTTCCATTGCATTTTTCTGTCTTTGAAGCATCGGGTAAAGGTATTGTAGTGGAATATATCGCAGGAAAATTACGTGTGTATGATCATATAGGTGTGATGACAAATTCACCGGGTTATAATTGGCATCTTCTCAACTTAACAAATTATTTGCATTTAGCACCTACGAATCCACCGCCTGTGATCATAGAAGGATTAAAAATTTCCTCTAATGGACAAGGCTTCGGCATGATTGGTTTGCCAGGCGATGTGAGCCCCCCTTCACGTTTTATTAAAACAGCCACACTGACGCATGTGGCCATTCCTGCAGAGAATATGACAAGCGTGCTGAATTTAGCAGAACATGTGATTAATAATGTCGATATTCCACTCGGTCTTGTACGCGAACCTGGCAGTGGTAATGCAACGAATGAAACAACGCAGTGGGTCGTATTTAAAGATTTAACGCATAAAGTTTTTTATTATCGCACGTATGGCGATATGTCATTACGCGCCGTGTCATTGGACAGAGTGAATTTTACTGAAAACTCACCTCGTTTGAAAATGCCATTGGCCAGAACAGTTGTCGTGCAGGATTTGACGGGCCAGTTTGGGAAGGCAGTGCAATGACAGTTGATGTGAAGCAAATCCCCCCGCCCTAACGAATTGTCAACAGACCCTAATATTTTCCACATTATTATTTTTTATTTACTCGGGGCCGCAGTCTAAGAGAATGCTCTGATAGTTATTTATTGGATCAATAGGAATTCTCATATTATAGGCATTACAACTACTATGTTTTAATTGTGTTAGAGAAAAAACGTGATTGGTGTTATTACCATCGTCATCATCGTGACTAGCAACATAGGAAATACATTTGAATGGATCTGAACAAACTGAATCTAAGGCCAAAGTTGAATCATCATAAATGAGTACATTTGCTCGATTTACTGAAGCAATACATCCTAGTTTCTTTTCTGGCGAGGTTGAAATGGAGGATACTAGTACCTGAAAGTTCGTATTTTGTGTCTCATCGTAAAAAGCTTCGTTACCTTCTATAACAGAAATATAGCAACCATTTGGTTGTTCGGTAGAATTATTATCTTGGGTATGATAATTAAATCTTGCCATAGAAAAGTATCCAGAATCAGGCGTTGCTACTTTGATATTTTGAGTTTCACCAGGGTTTAATTTCAACCGGTTGATCAATGTAATAACTTGAGTTAAGGTGGCTAAATTTATCAAGCAGCTGCGGTCAGCTACCAATGTTTTTGTTGTATAATTGGTTACACTAATAGATTCGCAGGGTTGTCGGTGATGCTGTAACTGAGAGAGTCACTGGCCTAATTTGGGTTCAGTTTGATTCGGATTAATCACAAGCGTTTGCTTTGTATCTTGATCCGTCCATAAGGGTATAGGCTTATCAATAGTGTAATAGGTTATCTTTTTTAAAGAAGAATCTTCATCATCAATAGAATAACGCTTTGTATCATCTGGTTTGTTATCCATGCTTGCTTGCACAGATTTAAAATGCACTATACGATCACCCTTGGCGTTGCTATCAATAGTACACATTAAGTAATCGTCTAAATGATCAGGATCCTGTCGATAAGAGGCGATTACGATCTGATGATTTGCTTCAAGGTACACAAAGCTATCAGTGAGACGAATTTCAGTAATGAAACAACCATATTTTGAAGAACGGCCCGTATAATTATAGGCATATTGATTCATGCCATACCAAGTCCAGGCGTGATTATAGCTGATAGTCGCTACGCTGTTTTGATGGGGTTCGACACTTGCATTGGGTTTAGTAAATTGAGGATCAAAATGAAGCAAGTAATTAGAAAAATTATCCAGACTAGGAGCCATCGTTTGCGTAATTTGCTGATTGGTGTCATTGTTAAAATAAATAGTTGTTGATAGGGTGTCCCCAGCGTTCCAAGAGGCACTAGCATGCGCGCAATACCACAGAAGGCTCATTGTTAAGAATCCAATAGAATATATTTTTTTATTTACTATTTGCATTCTTCTTCTCTCGTTTTCAATAAAATCGCGTAATCATAGCATATAAAGATCTTTATTGACAATAAATTATACACACCTGTTACCTTTTTTAACATGATATTTTGCTAATTTATATATTAAACAATGCCTATCACCTCATTGATCGCAGCATACACCTGCTCCATAAAATGTCGTGAGCAGCTTGACAGTGGCCCTTTGATTAAGCGTTTCAGCGTACCATGATGTGTCATTCCCGCGAAAGCGGGAACCTATTTTGCAATTGCCTCTAACGATAAAAAAGCATCATAAAAATTGAATTGCTAAGAATAAAGAAAAAGTTAGAGGTTAGTCACAATAGGTTCCCGCCTTCGCGGTATGGAATAATACGACACATCAGGTACCATGATGTGTATTCAACGCGAACTGAATAGTTACGATATTTTGCTAATTTCCCAATTTATGGAATAATACGCAACATTCAATAATAAGGAACCCCCATGATTATACAGCCTAAAATACGCGGCTTCATTTGCACAACAGCGCATCCTTTGGGGTGTGCCAAAGCAGTAGAAGCACAAATCAATTATGTGAAAGCACAAGGCCCATTTGAAGGGCCGAAAAAAGTATTAATCATTGGTGCATCGACCGGTTATGGTTTAGCTAGCCGCATCGTTGCGACTTTTGGTTTTGGTGCGGAAACAATAGGCGTGTTTATGAAAAAGAGGCAGATGAAAAACGCACCGCTAGTGCAGGTTGGTATAACACGGCTGCATTTGAAGCGTATGCACATCAAGAAAATCATTATGCTAAAAGTATTAATGGTGATGCTTTTTCACATCAAATCAAACAGCAAACAGCCGATTTAATCAGAAAAGATTTAGGAAAAGTGGATTTAATAGTGTATAGCTTAGCTTCACCGCGCCGCGTGCATCCGGATACAGAACGTATTTATTCATCCGTATTAAAACCGATAGGCCGCACTTTTGTTAGCAAGACAGTGGATCCGATGCGCGGAGAGGTGAAAGAAATTACATTGGAATCGGCAACGTCTGATGAAATTGCAGAGACGGTTTCTGTGATGGGTGGTGAAGATTGGCAATTGTGGATCGAGTTCCTTGAAAAGAGAAATTTATTGGCAGAGGAATTGAAGACGTTGGCTTATGATTATGTGGGGCCAGAGTTGACTTATCCTATTTATAAAGAGGGTACGATTGGCAAAGCCAAAGAACATTTATTGCAAACGGCTGCTCGCTTACAGACTCAACTGAATCGCTATCACGGCCAAGCATTAGTATCAGTCAATAAAGCATTAGTGACACAAGCCAGCTCTGCTATTCCTGTAGTGCCACTTTATATTTCATTGTTATATAAAGTCATGAAAGAAAAAGGCACGCATGAAGGTTGTATAGAGCAGATGACTCGGTTATTTAAAAATAATGTGTGTGCGAATGCGATGACTGGGCGCGATCAAGACGGTCGTATTCGTATTGATGATTTAGAAATGCAGCCTGATGTGCAACAAAAAATTAAAGCGCTGTGGCCTAAAGTGGAGACAGAAAATTTAGTAGAGCTGACTGATATTGAAGGTTATCGCGATGAATTTCACCGCTTGTTTGGATTTGGTGTGGCGGGCATTGATTATGCGGCGGAGGTGAATCCGGAGGTGAGGATTGAGTCTATATAGACTGTGCTAATGTATCAGCTTCGCGTAAAAATGAATTATTTAACAACGTCTCCTGTGAGGGAAGGGGGCCACGTAGCAGCAGATAATAAGTGCGATTATGTAATGCCTAGACACTAATAACTGCCGCGACGATTACGTGCTGATGGTGAGGGTGGCTCGTCATGCGTTTTTGATTTCTGTTTTTGTGTAGGTATGTGGGTTGTTTTTTTATCAAGAGAAACTGCTCTTTGCAGCTGCTGATTATTTTCTCCAAACAAATAGCTAAGGGCATCCACGCCTAATTTTGTATTGATAGATACCGTCACTTCTCTTCCTGTTCTACTGCAAGAAATATTTTTATCACTAGAGTAGGCTTTCATAAATAGTGTAGCACTGCTTTTACTAGCAAATTGAATGTTAACTACAGTGGGATGAATTCCAGGAATGACAGTGACAGATTCGTCTTCTAGCGATTCTCTAAGCGAAGCGTTAGATAAAGTGCTTGCTTTGAGGGTTATTGGTCCTGTGTGACTTACACCTCGAAGCATAATTTTTGTGTCAGCTGCACGCGGCGAAGGAAACCCAGGAGATTTTGCCTCAAAATCTTTTAAGTCACCAGGATATTTCTGTTCCTGTGCCGTAGTAGCACCTGCTAATCTTTTAGAAATAGCCTCATTCCCACAGAATGTTTCATATTTTTTTATAACAGATTGATTCCGAGAGGCATGATAATCGCTAACGTACTTTTTTGTATCGTATATCTGATAATCAGATTGTCCAAATACAAAACCAAGAATATTTCTTTTGATGAACTCTCCTACAAAATAACCACAATGCGTACCATCATCCCATTCTTGCTGACCGGCATAATGCTCCGTCACAGTAATACCTCGCGTCTTTAAAGCTTGTGTCACAGGCGCTAAAGAGTATACCCAACTAGAACTGACGGTACCTTTAGGATCATAGAAATTACATTGATTTCCTTCTATAACAAGCAGCGTCCAATGTTGTCGAGCTTCTGGCATAGGAGGTATCAAGCCAAAGGAAAGCCATGATAGCCATGATACAGCCCATGGGATGAATCCACTGTAAGACCTTGCTTCACATAAGGGAATGATAAAGAGTGCTCCAAAATTTTTTTTACGTTCTTCGTCTATTAATTTTAAGGATTCTTCTAAAGGTATAGCACCCGCAGAATATCTTGTAACCTCAGTTGTATCGGATGTAGGATATAATAGGATGACATCTTTTGTTGTGGCTGTACCTACGCTGTGACCTATGACCTGACCTCTATCATTCTGTGTGGGCATACCTGAGAGGCCACCTCTGATGTTACTTGTGTCGCTATAAGAAAACTTTGCCGCAAAGCTATTATTATCCTCATTTGGCAATACAGGCTGTATTTCAGTACAACTTTTCTCGTACGTAGCCGCTAAATGAAATGCATAACTAAACATGTCCGTCGACGATAATCTACTGCTTGCCATGAGTACCCTTTCCACTAAATTGAAGTCGTTTACTAAACTAATATTAAAGAAATATTAGAATATTAGCCACATTTAAAATACCGGCAAAAAAGCGATGAATAGCTTGTAAAGGAAAATTCAACCCTAATGCATCCGGCTCTTAAGGTTCCCTTAATGTTTAAATGTTATACTGCTCCCCCTCAGTCATACCCAGACGTCATAAGATCAAGAATATTAAGGATATATACTTATAAAGCAAATAACGAGGAGTAGACATACCCATGAGATATTTATTATCGAGTTGTTTATGTATTGCAGGTTTAGGCGCATTGCTATTTTTCTTTGAGAAATCGCATAAGGCAAGCGTTCCAGTGAGTATTCCAGCCAGCAATTCTAATTGGATTACCCAAGAAGCCCAAATCATTCATACACAAGCCAATAATTTAGATCCCACTGTGTTAAAGATCTGCTTGACTGCCTATCTTAAAGCCCGAGCACACGGACTGGATGAAAAGCAAATGCTGACTGTCATTGATTATTCCAAACCATCTAACGAACGTCGTTTGTGGGTCATCGATGTTAAAAATATGAAAGTATTATTTAACACATGGGTTGCACATGGAAAATATAGCGGCGGTTTGTACGCTACCTCTTTTTCAAATGCACCGCATAGTTTGAAATCCAGTTTAGGTGTGTTTGTGACAACACAAAGTTATTTTGGTGGGCATGGTTATTCGCTGCGAATCCAGGGATTAGAGCATGGTTTTAATGATAATGCTTATAATCGCGATGTGGTATTTCATGGTGCGTGGTATGCAGGCGCAGATATGGCAAAGATGCGTGGTATGCTGGGGAGAAGCTGGGGTTGTATGGCGGTAGGTGAAAATACGATTAAATCGCTGGTGGATGCGATTAAAAATAACACGGTGGTTGTTGCGTATTTTCCAGATGCAAAATGGTTGAGAGATTCGACTTGGGTTAATGCATAACAGCAAAAAAATGCTGGCTGTTTACAAAGCCTATGCTAGAATCCCACTCCCTATTATTTTTTACAGGAGACAGTGCAATGCCAAGAGGTAGAGGGCCCCACGGGCCGAAGAAGTTAAGAAGACGTAATAGAAATAAAAGATAAGGATAATGCGTTAGGTTGTCGCAACACGTTAAAAATATTCATTTTACACTAGAGAACCTTGCGCATTCCTTGTAATATTACTTCACGTAATATCAGTTAAAACTGGCTGGAGAAAACACATGATCCATCGCTTTTGGTTTATATCCGCTCTCATGAGCAGCTTAATGGTGATAACGGCTAATGCAGAATCGGTTAACACTGCGATGCAACCACAAACAGCAGCTAATCCTCCTATCAGTCAACCGCCAGTTAAAAATTCTATTCATGCAACACTCAGCCTTAAACAAGAAGGCCAACGTTTGTATGCGTATGTTATCATCGAGCAACTTCAAAATAAAAACGGCAAAATCCGCATAGACTGGACTCCACCGTTGCATAGCAGCTGCGATAAAAGCAGTTACATCTTGTCTTATCAAGGCAAAAAATTCCATACCCAGGCTTACCGTACACTAGGTTATGGCTTAATCAGCGGAAAATCCATTACCTGCACAGGGAATTGGCGTGCCACTGTCAAAAATGCACAAGGTACTCTCTTAACAACCCAGACTATTGCAGTAGAATCTGTCGATGCGTATGCGAATAATAATGCTAAGATGCATGCGTTAGCGGCGATTGCTTAATTTCATGAACAATAGAAGTCACTATTCAGCGATTGCCACTGATAATCGTGGCCCGTGCGCGTCTTTTCTTATGTTTTCTCAAAAGAAGCCTGAGCCATTTTAATTAACATTCCAACAATAGAGCTATTATTTCAAGGTAGGATTCTAAAATGTATGACGGATTAAAGTTAATCGAGAACACGCACGCGGGCACGATTGGGTCAGTGGCAATCGCTGAATAGTTACCAATAGAATAGACAACCCTGTTTTATTATTATATTTGTTTAGCAGGAAGAGAAACTGGCGTATCACTAAATCCTGCCTGGACGATTTCCTTTCTCGCCTCTAACGCAGAAGATGCGCTTCTAGTATCAACCCCTGTTCTCTCCTTAAAAAGCCGGTGAGAGCGTGTATGAGAATAAACATAGGGTGTTATCGGTGAGAATAAACGAGTGAGCCATGATGTTCTAGTGTCTTCAACGGTTTGAATAAGATTTTTTTCCCTTAGGTAGAAGTTTTTTGATTTGTAACCAGTAGGCGCAAAAGGAATGCAACAACAAACTTTAGTTTCTTTAATAATAGTAGCGTGTGATGATTTGAATTTCTCAAGAATCTTTGAATCCTCTTGCTGAATCTTCTGTAATGCGTTTTCAAAGAGTCGTGTATGAGAATTCTCTTCTGCTGAAGGCTCAACAGAAACATCAACATAAATACCAAATTTTTCTCGCAGAATCCTAGCTGTTCTATGCCCGCCATTCCAATCCATCGGATTTTCCATAGCATGCAAAATAATATCTTCAGGAGTGAGTTCCTCTTCTAGATTATCTTCAGATTTAACAGATGCGCTAGAGAAGAAACTACTCACCCAACTGAAAAATCTTTGAGAAAGGGTTTTTTTAGAGATTAAGTTATCTGATTGAAATCGCCCTAGCCATGATTTTTTCCCGCTGGCTACGTCAGCCTTGTATTCTCTTACAAAAGCATCACGAGCTTCTTTTTGTTCTGGCGACATTCTTGTTTCCATAGCTAACCTATGAACCTTGCAGGGAGTGATGTTAAATTCTTAGGTAATAATTTTATAATATCTTCAGTTTTCTTTTGAATATTTCCTTCCTCGTTTATTTTGGGGAGATTATACGTGTACATTATTTAATCGTCAACGGCTATGCCGTACTGAGCGCCCAGCATGACACAGGTAAGCATTTGAATACCTTATAGAATATACGATATACTGACTTATAAAATCCTCAAGGAGCAGTAAACCATGGCTGACGAAATACAACCGCAATCGCTTGACCTTCTCGCCAATCTCCCTCACACAGATCCCAATTCTCCCTATTTTAAAGAAGCGATGACAAACAAGTTTTTAGAGGAGCTTCAAGAAGACATAAAACAAGGCAAAATAGAAGAATTTATTGCAACGGCCATGAAAAATGAAGAGGCGGAAAAAAAGGAAATAGTAGAAGAACAGTTATTATTAGCTAAACAGGCGCGAGACGAATATTTAGAGGCTTATGCTGCTGCTGAAAAGGAAAAACATGCTAGAACACTTGAAGCGCTTGCTGAAACAAAAGAGCCTCCTGATGTGGTTAAGCATCTCGAAGCAGAGAATGTAAAGCTTGATCAAGAAATAGCGGATTTGAAAGAGAAATTAGAGGTTGTAGAGCAAACGCAAGAAGAGAATGCAAGAAAATGGGAAACATCAGAAGAAAAAGCGGTCGCAAAAATGGTTGAAAAAGCAGGACCTAATGTTCAGATAGAGTGTGCAGATGGAACCAAAATCGAACTGAACCAGGAAGAAGTAAAAGAGGTGTTCAACGCCAGTAAAGGACCTCCGCCTGGTCAAATCGCCAAAGTTGTAGGATTAGTGGCAGTCACGGATGAGGAAGTTGCAGCACAAGCAGATGAAATGGCACGCCGAAAAGCGCTGATGGGCCAGTTCAGAGTAGCCTTTAAACTAAAAGAGAAAGCCGAAGAAAAGGGTAAGCCGTTTTCTATGTCCGACGCTTGTCAAAACGAAAATAACAAAAATGTTGTAAATGCAGCTGATTTGTCAAAAGGTCGGGATAAAGATCCGGAAGCCAAGGCAATAGCAACTGAGCAAAATGAATTGTGTAAAAAAGCGTTTACAGATACTACATCTTATCTAGTTGCGAAAATCGAAGTTGCTCAAGACAAGATAGAACAAAATGGAAATGCTATAAATTATGCCAATAAACCTCATGGACCACGTCCTGAATAACACGGACTAGCGAGTATAGGTTTCAACCATTTTGTCCCGCCCGTATTTGAGACGTTTGCTCGGTTTTTGGAATTAAATCAGAAGTGGATTGTAGTTTTGCAAGTGACTGGATCAAAATATCTCTTGTTGTAGGGCTGTGATGAAAGAGCATGGATAATCTTCTGACACCAAAACGCGGGTTTGCATCTATTGTTTTTATCAAGCCAGTAAATTCTTCTTGAATTTTTTTAAGGTCTATCTTATTTTCTTTGTAATCTTGAATCAGTTCCCGTGCTTTCTGTAGAGAGGGCAACTCTAATTTTTCTCGAGCACTCGATTCTGGCATTGCTACTTTATAGAATTGTGTTTTTAGAGTAGTTTCAACCTCTGGTATCACACACGCTCTCAGTATCCTTTCTTCAGAAACAGACCCTAAATATAAATCATGCAATAACACAGAATTCGTGCTAATACTTTGAAGTTCAAATCCATTCTCTGTCAGCATAAATTTAGCTTCGAGGGGCCCTGGTATGCTACCCAACTCAACTGCCGGATTATCTTTTCTTGTAATCAGGTAATTCTCTATTGATGCTGTCAAATAAACAACACCGTTTTCTTCGTAAAGATTTGCTTTGAAATTTTGTAGACGCGGCTTCCATTTTTCATCCGCAAGATGATCAGCAAACGCTACAACACCAATTGATACGGGTCTCTGAGAATAATGTTTTTCTAATTTTTCAATATTTTCAGGTTTGAAATTTGAGTGAAGAAAGTCGTCAAATCGTTTTTTTTGTTCAGCAGTAGTGAGTTTTTCATTGTCTACAAATAACTTATCATTCACAGCAACAGTTTGTCTGGCTGTGTCTAATAATAATGAATCTAGCGCATTACTGTCAGCCGAATCACGCGTATAACAAACAGATCCCCTTGTAGCAACAGTTCCAGCAATATCTGAATTTTTTGATTTTACCAAATCATCTGTAGTAATAGTATAACGATATCGAGGAGCACTCATATTCACTATCCCCCATTTTGCAATAGAGTTATATTTTTCAGTATAGGTGGTAAATTTTAAACTGCTGGGGAGGAGAAAAAAATTAATATAGCGTATTGATATATATCATTATTGCGAGACAAGCGTGTCCTCACGCCGTCATTTCGATCTGGATTGTCTCCATGAAATTTTCTTCATATCACAGCCGTCAATTGCGAGCGAAGCGAAGCAATTGTCCGATAAATCGATATCATAATCACACAGTCTTCATTCGACTATGTGATGCTTCAGGCCGTAGGCCGTCAGATCAAAGTTGCTGAGCATAGCGCACTATTGTCTGGTAAATTGATATCATAATCACACAATCTTCATTCAAATATGCGATGTTCTAGGCCGTAGGCCGGCAGAAATTAGCCCAGGCTAAGGGCGCGTTTTTTGCGCCCGCCGGCCTGGGTTAATGAGTTCCCCAACAACACAAGCGCTGAAAGCGCGCTAGGTTATAATCACAGATATTTTTCGTCAGATCAAAGTCGCTGAGCATAGCGCACTATTGTCCGGTAAATTGATATCATAATGACACAGTCTTTATTCAACTATGTGATGCATCAGGCCGTAGGCCGTCAGAAATTAGCCCAGGCTAAGGGCGCGTTTTTTGTGCCCGCCGGCCTGGGTTAATGAGTTCCCCAACAACACAAGCGCTGAAAGCGCGCTAGGTTATAATCACAGATATTTTTCGTCATAATTAATTTTATAAGCCAGTAGTAATTTTTTTAGCTCATCTTTGAATGAGAGTGTTTTATGATGATTTTCTTGATTTTCAATATATTTTATAACTGCATCAATACTAGATTGACTAACACTAAATGCACCATAGCCATTTTGCCAATAAAAATGTCTTAAATTGATATGGGTTGATTTAATCCATTTTGAAGTTGAGGTTTTTATTTTTTCAATTATCTTAGAAGCCGAGATTTTTTTATTGAGTGATATTAGCAAATGTATATGATCACTGATACCACCTACAGCTAAAAGATGACATTGATAGTGTATGCAAATTTTGTTGATATATTGATATAAACGATCGCGTAATTGGTTATCAGCAAGATAAGGATGACGATGTTTTGTTGAAAACACAATATGAATATAGAGTTGTGATAATGATTGTGACATGATTTTTTCCTGTTGGTTATCTGCCGCGCTTTCAGCGCTTGTGTTGTTGGGGAATTCATTACCCAGGCCGGCGGGCGCACAAAACGCGCCCTTAGCCTGGGCTAATTTCTGCCGGCCTACGGCCTGAAGCATCACATATTTGAATGAAGACTGTGTCATTATGATATCGATTTATCGGACAATTGCTTCGCTTTGCTCGCATGACGGCCAAATTTCGTGGAGATAGTCCACACCTCGTAATTGATGACGGTTTAATAAAGCAGAGTTTGTAGGAGCATCTTAGCAGACACATTTATGAAAATCATATACGGAAATTATAAAAATAAAGCGGAGTGAAAGAGAACTAGGGAAGATGTTAACATCTTCCCTAGTGCATCGAGTTACTTTTTCTTTTTGCTGGTTTTTTTCTTGGATGTAGCCATGGTCTCTGCTCCTTAAGAAGTTAGAAAGTCTGTTCGAGTAGGTCGAACAAATTAATTATATACGATTATTTTTATTTGTGAATAGATTAAATCAATTCATTTCAATTATTTACGTAAGAAAAAATTTGTGTTAGTAAAACACGAAAAGAAGTAAGGGAAAACCCTAAGGTTAACGCTTCAAAAATTATAGTAAGTAACCTAGCTTAAATTATTTGTTATCCTAAGCGTTTACGCAAATGCTGCTTCATGGGCCGGGAAGGGGCCCACGTAAGTGTCTTCGCGGAATCTGCCTTGATACGAATTCAGCATGACAAAATAGAACACCCAAACTAAACTCGTTTTAATTGAAAAAAGAACCCACTTCTTGTAACCTCAAAAACTCTGCACCGCACAAAAGGACTGTACCGAATGCAAATCAAAAATTCCGAAAAAAAATTTGGCCTGATTGCTATCTTATTACATTGGATCATGGCTATTTTGATCATTGGGCTTCTTACTTTGGGCTTGTATATGACGAAATTCTATCACGGTACTGAGAAATTCAAACTGTACGGATGGCATAAAGAATTCGGGATCCTGGTGCTGATGCTCATCCTCTTGCGTAGTAGCTGGCGTGCTTTTAATATCATCCCTTCATTATCTCTTCCTCGATGGGAAATGTTGGCTGCGCGCACGATGCATTTTGCTTTATATGGATTTATGTTTGCAATGCCTCTCACTGGCTGGTTGATGACGTCATTTTCCGGCTTCACCATTTCATTTTTTGGTTGGTTTGTTATTCCAGATCCTTTCTCAGCACATCTCGATTTAGCACATTTATTCAAAAAAACACATAAATGGTTAGGCTATGCTTTGATTGCCGCTATTGTTCTTCATGTGTGCGCCGCGCTTAAACATCACTTTATTGATAAAGATGATATATTACGAAGAATGTTGTCGTGATCAATCAGTTTCAGCATAAGAAACCTACCGATTAATTCAAAAAAATAGATGAATGCGAATCTATTCACGATGTTGTTTATATATGTTAAAGCTCGGGCAATCAGGGGTATAAATGCAGTGTGTTAAAATTTTTTATAGCAAATAGTATCAAGCAGTTATCATTATAAAATAGCCAAAATATCCCTTGTTCATGCATCAAAATTCAAATGATTGCTATACTGGATGTGACTGAATTTTGAAAGGAGCTGCTAACATGAACTCAAGAGATAATAATTTAGAATTGACGCAATCGGTTATTGATGCGTTACAAGCAGAAGTAGAGAGAGTTGGGAAAACTCAAGGTCTCTACGTACAAAGTGATGGTCAGGTGGTAGGCAAAGGTATAAATCCTGATAATTACAAAAGCTCTACAGATAAAAAAAAGGCGAAGATCTATGATGCCAGCGAACGGATGAAAATGATTCTTGTGACAATACGCAAATTCCAAGTTCTAAATACAGAGACTAATCTCCGAGAGACAGAGGCACTCGCACCAGAAAATTTGACTTCATTATTAGATAGATTACGAAGAGACAATTACATAGCGTCCTCAGACAGTAAAAGCAATATTGATAAAATCATAAAGAGCGTCCCTGAAAAGGCAAAAAAAATAGAAAAGGATAATAAGCATGTAACAGGAGACAAAAAGCAAGAAGTAATTAGATTGCTAACTGCAGAAATAGAAAGGCTTGAGGGAAAGTATGGAGATGCTCTCTCTTTATTGGAAAAGAGAGGAGCCGAGCTTGAGGAAGGATTTGTTGCTAAGAAGCCAGGCAAGAAGACAGCTGAAAAAGATCGTAAGGCAGGTATTGGAGCGGATAGAGTAAGAGCGATTAGTGCATTTACGGAAAAACTTAAAGGTGGTGACATCTCTCATAAGGAAATGCTCGCTGGATTAGCAGATTTGAAAACGAAAATGAAGTCCACAGGAAAAGGATTGTTTAGTCGTGAAGCTAATGTGAGTAGTTTAACGGCCCTGGATAAAGCAATAGACGTAGTGAATGAAAAGAAAAGCTTCTTAGCACGTTTTCGCAGAGGATAGAAAGATACACACCTTAGGCAGAGTCGGTGCGTGCGGCAGTGTTTGAAATGAGTTTTAATATTTCACTTGCGGCGTACTTTCTGCCTTTATGTTGTTATAGGGGTTTCAGTAACTTGTTGTGATTGCTCTGACTGAAGTGTAGAGGAGATCGGCAAACATGCTTACTAGAGATATGGAGTTAATTAGGCAAATGTCCCTGGAGGCACTAGGCAAGCAAATTGATCTTCGTCTTGCGACGGCTGAGTTTAATGTGACGCTCAAGACAGAAAAAGATTTGTCAAAGGCATTCAAAGAGCAATATAAAAAAAATAAATCAAAGGGTGGCCTCGTATATCTTCCCGTGATAGAGATGAGACGATTAAGAAAACTCATAGAAGTCAATAATCGAATCAAAGAATTATCAGAATCGAAAAACGAAGAAAAAATCGGTGAGGTTGTTGATCAATCTGCCGAAATAGCAAGAATATCTCAACGGGCAATTCAAGAATTGCAAAAATTTGATGAATGGAATGACAAAGTATTAGGAGAGATAAAACCATTTACTGTTGTTGAAGAGAAAGAAAAAACAGTAGTCGCTCTATTAGAACAAGAAATGAATAGGCTAGGAGAAACGCATGGCTTGATCATTTTTGTAGATGCAGATGGTAATCTGGATGTATGGCAGAAATCGGGAAAAATTAATTCGCATTTAGAGAGAGTGGTATCTAGGATAAGAGATATTCACGTCTTAGTTTCAGATCTTAAGAGACAGTCAGATCACATGATGCCTGAAGCAGAATTGCTTGCTAAATTAGAGTCGTTAAGAAAAGCAATGAAATCTACAGGCAGCGGAGTTTTAGGTGGTCGTGCATCTACTGCTTTTATTGATGAAGCTATACGCGCAGCAGGTCATTTCTATAATAAACGACCTGTAGAAAGTCATATAAGACAGCATGTACTCGATGGATTGGTCCTTGAAAGATCGAAGCTTTTCAATGACTATCATTTATCTACTGAGATGAATGATGAATTAAAAACAGAGATTGTAGGGGAAGATGGAAAGAAAAGTCATTCGGAAGCAGTCACGTGGATAAATAAAATTTCTGAATGTATTGACGCGATTAAATTCAATCAAGCAATCTCCAGAGAAGAATTACTTAGCCATTTAAATCAGTTAAAAAAAATGTATCCTGCAGGAAAGTTTGGTCGTTTATCTGTTTATGCAGATAATATTGATAAGTTAATAAAAAATTTATCGAGTTTGTCTGAGGTGAAGGAATCCAGTGTAGCTCCCTCTCTGCAGGAAGGAAGTGATGAAGAAGACAGTCCTCCTGAGCCAGAAAATCATCAAAAAATCAGCTTTCCTGCATCACCCATTGAAATTGAAGAACTTCAGCCGCGTGATAAAAAAAAGACCGTGTTACCTATTGAGGAAGAACCGGACGATCTATCATCTGCTGAAGTTGAAGATCGTCTAGATAAAAGAATAAAAGATCCTATCACTGTTAGCACAAGAGAAATGCTAATTATAGCATTGCAAATGGGAGGAGACGCTCTTCTTGAAGGTGCTGGCATGCAGAGAGAAGATCTTCATTCATTTAATCTTGGTAGTCCAGAAGGCAAAAGGAAATTTGCTTTAAGAAATAGCATGGATGCTATTGATGAATTAGTCACAAGACTGAGGCGCTACGACGATATTTCTGAAAAAGAATTATTTTTATTATTGGATGAATTAAAAGAAAAGATACGTTCTGCTGCAAAAGAAGGAAATTTAGATAAAAAAATAAATAAGGGTATTGAAAGCATCATTCAAAGAGTATATCAACATATTGCTTCAGAAAAAGAGCAGAAAAAAGAAAATAAAGCAGTTAGCACTCCTGTAATAGATGATTTTCGAGAAGAAAAAAAACAGGCAAAGAAAGAAAAATCAAAAGATTACTCAACGATGACTGTCAGGGAGTTACAAGCAGAACTTGAGAGGCGCTTTACTGTTGAATATCCTCCTAATACTGGAATATATATAGACGATATATCATATCCTAATTGGAGAAAATCGGCTGGGGCGAAAGTACTAGAGGTATTTGTTTGCGAGGGAGTGGAGGCAGACTTAGCAGAGGATGTAAATTTAGTAGCAGCGAATCAATTAAGAAGTAGTTTAAGGGCATGGGATGACTGGAAAAAAAATACAGAACGGAGCAAAGAACCTGTTTTAACGAAAAAAAAAGGTCAAGTTAGTGTAGATGAAGGTAGAAAGCAGGAGATAATCAAAGCATTATTGGCTGAGCAAGAGAGACTTAGGAAGAATCATAATTTAGGCTATGTCACTATACGTGAAGGAGATGACTTTGATGGGGATGAAATTAAAATGCTGGCACGAGGACCAGGCAATACTAAGTCTGATAAAACGGTGGAAACTGTCATACGCAGGATGATGGGCATTGATGATTTTATTTGTGACTTGCAGGCTAACAGAAATGTTTCAGAAGAAAGTTTGCGTGCGGGATTAACAGAATTAAAAGGTAAAATGCACACGACTGGAATAAGACAATCAACCGGTGCAAAAAATATTGATAAAATAATAAAAACGTTAAAGCCAGAATCGAGAAAATCGCTATCAGAATCAAAACGACCTCTGCTTGAATCGAAAGAAGTCGGTGAATTGCACCAATTGCAAGAGGAACTGGCTGCAAATATTGAGATTTTACGCAAGCAGGAAGGCAATTCTCAAGAGGTAAGGAGACTTATAGCGCTGCAAGAAATAGTAAATCAGACTGATGTAGAGAATACAGGCGCTGTAAAATTTTCTACAGTGGCACTACAACAAGAAATGCATGGATCTGATCTCTCCCTGCAAGATGTATTATCCCCAGAAAGCTTATCAAGACGGCTATCTGTTTCAGACGTAGATAGTGAAGCAGATCTTGAAGAACAAAACAGAGAGGCAGATTTTGGTAATGATGGTTTAGACGTAGAAGACATGGTGAGTGACAAGACAAGACATAGTGTATACCAAATATTACAGGCTGAAAAAAAGAGGATTTTGAATGCGAATGGATTAGAACAAGAGCAAGAAAGTTCTAAGGACCCTGTTATACAATGGAAAGCAGGTATCAAAAAACAGGATAATCGAGTTTTGAAAGCGGTATCTAGCAGTGTCGCAAAAATTGATGATTTGCTTGATAAACTAAGTAATGAATATGGTAAGGAACCTAGTATCACTACTCCTGAATTAAGAGAAGATTTAGTCAGATTAAAAATTCACATGGAGCATGCAATGAAACCGGTGCATGATGCGAAATTTTTTAAAGCGCTTAGGGCAAAAGATAAAATGGAAAATATTGATAAGGCAATACAGTTGGTAGAAGGAGGGAAACCGGCTTCTCCAAAAAAAGGATGGAGTCCTTTTGGTAGGGTATAAAAAAATATAAGCGTGATAAAATATCAATTTAATTCGGGTCATGTTTTAATATATGTCATCCCCGCGAAGGCGGGGACCCATCCTGCAAATATCACCAAACAATAATGGGTACAATTGAAATTGAATTATCAAGAAATTAGGTAGTTCAGGAGACAAGTCATGATGGGTCCCCGCTTTCGCGGGGATGACAGAGTAGAGAGCGGGGATGACATATATTAAGCAAAGATATTAAGCAAAGATATTAAGCAAAGATATTAAGCAAAGATATTAAGCAAAGATATTAAGCAGGGATGACGCACTGTTAGTAACAATGACTTATTAGTGGTAGCACTGACACAATGGCGAGTTGCAGAAAAAACACATTTTTTATATTTTAACACCAAATTAAAAATAACTATTTTTACACCCGCCCCACCACCGCCTTCTTTACACTCCACTTACTATAACTAAAATAAATCGCCAACCCAGCTGCCGTCCAGATACAAAAACTAATCCATGTCGTGCGTGGTAAATGATACATTAGGTAGCCGCACATGATGATACCAGCGAGTGGAACCACAGGGCTCCAGGGTGTTTTGAAAGGGCGTGGCATGTCGGGTTTAGTGTAACGCAGAACCATAACGCTGATGCACACGGCGATAAAAGCCGCTAACGTACCAATGTTAACTAAATTTGCAATTTGTGTGATCGGGAAAAAACCAGCGGTGAAGGCGACGAGGGCTGCGGTTGCCCAAATCAATTGGCGAGGTGTTCTGCTTTTGCCATCAATTTTTGCAATTTTCTTAGGGAGTAAATGATCGCGAGCCATCGCTAAATAGACGCGAGTAAAACCATAATACATTGCCAAAATAGTCGTTGTTAAACCAGCAATTGCGCCCAGTGCAATAATTTCTGCAGCAAAACGGTGGCCCGTATTAAGTAAAGCTGTAGCAACAGGCGAGCTGGTATTCAGGTTTGAATAGTGTGTTAACCCTGTTAATACGCCTGCAAAAATAACATAGATCAGCGTGCAAATCAGTAATGATGCAATAATCCCAATGGGTAAATTACGTTTTGGATTAATGGTTTCTTCACCAGCTGTAGAAACGGCATCAAACCCAATGTAGGCAAAGAAAATTAATGCCGCGCCATTAATAACACCTTGAAGCCCAAAGGGCGAAAAAGGATGCCAATTAGCGGTGTTAAAATGCAAGCCTCCAATAATTAAAAAGATAGCAATGATAGCTAGTTTGATATAAACCATCACGTTATTAAAACGGGCTCCTTCTTTGGCTCCCGACGCTAAAATGCCTGCCAGACTAAAGATGATGAAAACAGCGGGCAAGTTGATGATCCCACCATGAAAAGGGTCGTTCACTAACACTTTGGGTAAGGTGATACCGAATGCAAGCAGAATATTTTGCACGTAGCCCGACCAGCCTATACAAATCGTGGCGGCGTCAGTGCCATATTCTAACAATAAGTCCCATCCAATCACCCAGGCAACAAGTTGCCCAATACCCGCGTAAGCATACCCATAAGCACTGCCGCAGCCACCGATACTGGACGCTAATTCAGCATAAGCGAGGGCGCTAAAACCGCTTGCAAGCCCAGCTAACACATAGGAAAAAATAATGGCCGGGCCTGCTTTTGTTGCAGCGGCGATGCCCGTTAAAACAAAAATCCCTGCACCGATAATGGCGCCAATTCCCAGTAACGTGAGGTCAAAAGCCGTTAAACAGCGGCGAAGT
>JBGAPT010000088.1:0-4513 GCA_044221135.1 Gammaproteobacteria bacterium | reverse complement strand
TATTTTTGCAGATTTAGCTAAATCAGGGATTGATTTACACTGGCAATTAACAACAACCCCTAACCTCAACGACCCCTCTAAACTTGCATCAGTCGTCAGACAGTGCACCTTGCTCGCCGAGGAAGTCGCTGATTTAGTGCGCAAGAAAAAATTTTTCATTGTCATGGGTGGTGATCATTCTTGTGCTATTGGGACTTGGAGCGGAGCTATGCACGCCATGCAGCAACAAGGACCACTCGGATTTATCTGGATTGATGCTCATATGGACAGCCACACACCCCAAACAAGCTTAACAGGTAACATTCATGGGATGCCACTCGCCTGTTTATTAGGATTTGGCGAACCCAGTCTAACCCATTTAGCCACATCGGTCCCAAAATTTAATCCGGAAAATGTTTGTCTGATAGGTATTCGTAGTTTTGAAGCGGAAGAAGAATTATTATTAAAACGGCTTAACGTCAGAATTATTGGCATGGATGAAGTAAAACAACGCGGTTTAACGGATGTGCTAGCTGAAGCAATCCACATTGCAACGACTGGCACGGTGGGCTATGGTCTCAGTATTGATATTGACAGTATAGATCCTGCCGATGCGCCGGGTACAGATGTCGTTGAACCCAATGGCTTGGCAGGTAGAGAATTATCCCAAGCAGTTCGAGTCTTTGCACAGGATACACGGTTAATCGGTGCGGAAATTGCAGAGTTCGATCCGAGTCGTGATCAAGATCAAAAAACAGAAAAATTAATTGCAAGATTAGTAAGTGCTATTACATTAGGAAAATAAAATCAATCATCAATTAATAGGTTAAATCCACATGACTGATAAGATACATGAAATACTCACATTTTGGTTTGGCGATTTAGGTCGTGCAGATCTTCCTACAAGTGATCGTACCAATTTATGGTTCGGTGAAAATGAACAATTAAAAAAACAAATGTTAGGCCTGTATAAAGAAGAATATGAAAAAGCAACTCACAATGAATTAACACAATGGGCTGATTCCCCTCGTGGCAGACTTGCATTAATTATTCTTCTCGATCAATTTTCACGTTGGGCTCACCGCGACTCGGCGGATGCTTTTAATTACGATGAAATTGCACAAGAATTATCCATGGAAGGTTTAGAGAAAAAAATGGATCAATCACTCACATTAATAGAACGCGTATTTTTCTATATTCCTTTAGTGCATTCAGAAGACCCTGCAAAACAAGAACAATCCATACAACTCTTTCAAAATTTAGTTTCACTCTCTATGACGGAAACAACGCAAGTCTATCAACTCTTTCTCGCTTATGCCTATGCGCATTTCAGAGTGATAAAAGAATTCGGCCGCTTTCCACAACGAAACGCCATACTCAATCGCAAATCTACACCTGCAGAAATTGCTTTTCTAAAAAGCGCTTAAGAAATCATCAGTAGAACGTATAATTCAGTAAAGCATTAAAGCTAGGTGTAACCGTTCACGGGGGTCCTGGAATTTCAAAAAAATCTCAGTTTTGAGTCAAGGTCGAACGATTATGTTGGAAAAATTGCGGAGCATATACGAATATGTGAGCAAATTTTTCCAACATAATCGTTCGAGATTGGCCAAAAATGAGATTTGCCGCTTAGGGCGTGAACGCTTACCGTTAGGTTATACCTGTCGCAGGAAAGGTAGCAGTAGACCCTGAAGGACCTGTGACAGTACAAACAACAGTGGCACCCGCCGTCACAGCGAGTGAAGTAATCGTATAGCCTGCAGGCAATGCTGCATTAACCAATGCACTGGCAACACTCGTACAATTCGTAACAGCAACACCATTAGCAGCATTTTCTTTTCGCGAAGCATAATTAACAGCATTAGCAGATGCTAAAGCACCAGCCACGCCTTTCACAGCTGCGCTATTAGCGTCTGCCGACAAATCTATATACTGTGGTATAGCAATGACAGCTAAAATTCCTAGGATCACAATAACAATCACTAACTCGATCAATGTAAAACCAAGCTGTTTTATATACATAGTAGAGCCTCCGTTCTCTTCATGAATGAATAACTATTAATGCGCTAATTTAACCATATTCCAGATTGGCAAATAAACAGCAAGTGCCAACAATAATACCATTATTGATATAGCAATTAACAGTATAGGCTCAATCATATCTGTTAATTTTTTCAAATCATAGTCTACTTCGCGCTGGTAATAATAGGCAATTTCATTAAGCATTGCACCAAGCTCACCTGTTTCTTCAGCAACAGCCAACATTTGCAACTCGATAGGTGTAAACAGTTTGCAAACACGAGCTGCTTGCAGGATGCTATTGCCGTGCTGAATAGCATCTTGCATCACCATAATTTCTTGACGGGCATATACATTATTAATAGATTGCGCAACCAAAGACAGGCCTTGAACAATAGGAATACCAGCATTAGCAACGATAGCGAATGTTTGAGCAAATCTTAATAAAGTAATTCGTTTCAGTAGAGCACCAATAATAGGAAGCTTAAATTGATAGCTATGCCAAGCTAACTTACCATGAGGTGTATTCAAATAATACTTAAGCGCGATAAAAGAGAAAATCAAAAAAATAAAAAGCATTGGCCAATACGTAATAAAAAAATTTGAAATACTTATTAATAAAACAGTCATCTTAGGTAATGGAATATGTGCACGCATATACACTTTTGAGAAAATCGGAACAACAAAAATATTAATAATGATCATGCCAATAATAATTGCAGTGATAATAAAAGAGGGATAACGAATGGCTGACTTTGCACGTTTAATTGTACTATCTTCTAACTCAAGATAGTCTGTCAAATGTAAAAAAACTTCATTTAAATGACCTGTATTTTCACCTACGCGCACCATGCCCACCATCAAAGGGCTAAAAATAGTTGGATAATTTTGCATTGCCGCACTCAAATTTTTCCCTGATTCCAAATTTTCAGCCACGCCTTTTAGCACTTGAGATAAACGCATACTTCGTGCATTTTCAGCTAGGTGATTCACAGCATTGATGATCGGCACACCTGATTTTAATAGCGTATACATTTGTCTCGTGAATAAGCTAAGATCACTATTACTTACTTTTTTCCCTTCAAAGAAGGTAGTGCATGTTTTTAAAAATGTAACGTTATCTTTTTTTAAGGTAATAGTAATCGGGATAATATGTTCTTTGATAAGACTTGCACTCAGATTATCGGCTGATAAAGCTGTGCTTTCTCCAGATATGAGCTTGCCTGCTGCATTGCGGCCTCTATATTCAAAAGTAGGCATACGTTATCAATACCTTATCTTGTTACATTCTGCGCATTAGCGAAGCTGACGCTTGACTTAAGAGGAAGAATCCTCCCATCGCGTCATGTCAGCAGGAACTGCTGCAATTTTTTCTACTTTCTCTTCTTGTATATCCCCAGTAATACGTATAATTTCACTTAATGTTGTCACACCAGCACTTGCTGATTCTAATCCACTAAAAACCAGTGATTTAAACTTTGTATCCTCTTTAATAATTCGCACAAACTCCAATGTATTATTAAGCCTTAATGCATTAGCAAGCTGTGAATTAATTTCAAGTAACTCAAAAAGTGCAATTTGACCCTTATAGCCTGTTTGATGACAATAGGCACATCCTGCTCCTTCTTTAAAAGTAATGCCTGCATACGAAGAGCCTGCAATTGAAGTGAGCCATATAGCTTCTTGCGGCGTAGTAACATGGTCTGCGCTGCAATGAATACAAATCCGTCGGACTAATCGTTGTGAAATAACAGCACGCAAAACACTAGCAATTAGATAACCCTCAATACCCATATCCAGCAACCGCACTGTACTAGAAATTGCATCATTCGTATGTAAAGTTGAAAATACAAAATGCCCTGTCATAGCAGCACGTATTGCAATTTTTGCTGTTTCATGGTCACGCAATTCACCCACCATAATAATATCAGGATCTTGGCGCAGCGATGCGCGTAAAACACGCGCAAATGTCAGGTCAATTTTAGGTTGTACTTGTACTTGAGTGATTCGTGACAAACGATATTCAATAGGATCTTCAACCGTAATAATTTTCGTATCTTTTGTATTAAGTTCGTTTAAAATGCCGTATAAAGTTGTTGTCTTACCACTGCCCGTTACACCCGTAATTAATAGCAACCCATTGGGTAGAGTTAAAATTTTATGTAATTCCAACAAAAAATCTTTTGGCATGCCTAACTTATCAAGAGCCAATAAATCAGCAGATTGATTCAGCAACCGCATCACAACGGATTCACCATACATTGTTGGCAAAGTAGATAAACGTACATCAAAATTTTTATTCTTGATTTTAATACTAAAACGACCATCTTGTGGAATACGTTTTTCTGCAATATTTAAATGCGCCATCAGCTTAAGACGTAATGTGAGCGGATCGGAAACATTTTTTTCTTTCAAAATTTGCTCATGAAGAATACCATCCACTCGCTGCCGAATACGCAATATTTTTTCGCCTGGCTCAATATGAATATCCGATGCATCAACTTGCACTGCATCT
>JBGAPT010000087.1:0-5351 GCA_044221135.1 Gammaproteobacteria bacterium | reverse complement strand
ATTTGCCCGTTCGTTTTCCCTTCTCTACAAAGATAGGAAATCGCATTTCTCTCTTCGGGCGAGAGTTGTCTGTATTTTTTTCCCATAGTGGCACCAAGTATAACTGGTGCACTTCGTTTGTGAAGTCATAGGACCCATCATGACTAATCTCTTAATCTGCATTATTTCCTGAGCATTTAACTTTTATTATACTGATGTATCGTTTGGAGGTATTTGCTAAATGGGTCCCCGCTCTTACTCTGTCATCCCTGCTCTTACTCTGTCATCGCTGCGTTCTACTTGTCATCGCTGCTCTCCACTTTGTCATCCCCGCGAAAGCGGGGACCCATTTTGCAAATACCTCTAACAATAAATTAGTAGGATAAAAGTTAAATGCTCAGGAAATAATGCGGCTTAAGAGGTAAGTCATGATGGGTCCCCGCTTTCGCGGGGATGACAAAGTGGAGAGCAGCGATGACAAGTAGAACGCGGCGATGATACACTCACTGAATAATTTTTTACCATTTGTCCAAAGCATCATTTTAGACTAAAATCGCACCTTTCCTATTCGGTTAATACATCAGAATGCCTAATCAAAAAAAAGCGATTATCTTGTTTTCAGGAGGATTGGATTCCGCAACGTGTTTAGCTATCGCAAAAGCGGAAGGCTATATTCTTTACGCGCTCACTTTTCATTATAACCAAAAACATCAAGGCGAAATAATCGCTGCAAAACGTATTGCAAAACACTGGTCTGTGCAAGAACATAAAATTATTTCTTTGGATTTTTTGAGTGAGCTGGGTGCTTCTGCGTTAACAGATGAGAGTATTTCTGTTTCTGACTATCAAGGCGATGGAAAAATCCCAACGACGTATGTGCCTGCGCGTAATACTATTTTTTTATCGATGGCAGTTGCTTGGGCGGAAGTCATTGGGACTTCGGATATTTTTATAGGCGCTAATATTATAGATTATTCAGGCTATCCAGATTGTCGCCCTAATTACTTGTGCGCGTTCGAAAAAATGGCGGATTTAGCGACTCAAGCAGGCGTAGAAGGACGGCAACATTTGAAAATTCATGCGCCATTGCTGGAATTGAATAAATGCCAAATTATTCAAACTGGAATGAAACTGGGAATTGATTATGGTATGACAGTTTCTTGTTATAGACTGGATTCAGAGAATCGCTCCTGTGGTTGTTGTGACAGTTGTGTTTACCGTAAAAAAGGTTTTGCTGATGCAGGTGTGGCGGATCCAACGAAATATATACCCATCACACCTCAAGATGCGAGATTTTAACGTTCAGATTACGAGAAGTTGGAACTTTTTTCAATTAAAAAAGCCGAGTAATACTCATTGTATTGTGAGGTTTTTTTAATTGAAAAAAGGTTCAAATTCGAAGTAAGATGAGCGTTAAAAATCGCATCTTGAGGTGTGATGGGTATATACCTAAAACCACTTCTTCCGCCTAAAATAATTCAACATCAATGCGCCAATCAATACCATCATCCCTAACGTAACAGGGTATCCCCACCGCCAATGCAGCTCTGGCATATTATCAAAATTCATACCATAAATGCTGGCTATAAAAGTCATAGGAATAAAAAAGGTAGAAATAATCGTTAATACTTTCATGATTTCATTCATGCGATTCGTCAAACTCGAGAGATAGACATCCAGCATGCTGGATAACATATCACGAAAATTTTCGATGGTATCGATGGCTTGTACAGCATGATCATACACATCGCGTAAGTAGACATGGGTGAAAGAGGTCATAATATCATTTTCAGCCTGTAATAAATGACTGATCGCTTCTCGCATTGGCCAAATCGCCTTACGCAGTTGTAGCATTTGACGCTTTAATTGGTACAGCGTACGCGAATTTTGAGGTGTAGGATTAGCGATGATACGCTCTTCCACATCTTCAATTTGATTACCTAGTCCTTCTAACACAACAAAGTATTGATCGATCACTGCATCGATTAATCGGTAAGCTAAATAATCCGTGCCTTGCTCACGTAAACGTTGATTTTTTATGTTACATAATTTTTGTTGAATTGCTGAAAAAAAATCGGTTTCACACTCTTGAAAAGATAAAACAAAATCTTTTCCGACGATTAAACTCATTTGCTTGATGGAAAATTTGAGTGATTTTGCATTCCATAGCAACATTTTTAAAGTGATAAAAATATAATTGTCGAATTCCTCTACTTTAGAGCGTTGCTGCACATTTAAAATATCTTCTACTGTGAGAGGATGTAAATGATAACGTTTAGCCAATTGTTCGATCAAGGCAACATCATGTAATTTTTCCACATTCACCCAGGTGACGGTGGGCGGTGTGGTAGCTAATAGAGATTCATTTAATGTCGTATTTGTTGCTTGATCAACATGGGTTGGCGTATAAGTGATGACGGTGATGCGTGGTGGTGTGTTATTTTGTTCGCCGGTATAAGTGGGTGTGCCTGGGGGTTGACCTGCTTTTTTGACACGGGTGTGAACTTCGGAGAACATGGATTTTTCCTTGTTGGAATTGTATTTAGAGTATAGTGGGTGGTGTAAAGGTTTTCAATTTAATATATGTCATCTCCACTTATTAATATATGTCATCTCTGCTTATTAATATGTGTCATCTCCGCACCTTATGTGTCATCCCCGCGAAGGCGGGGATGTGAATTCACATTTGAAGTGCACCAACTGTTTTATAAAAACCTGAGCAGGCGTTTTGTATCCTAAACATTTTCGTGGCGTATGGTTATAGTTTGCCACGATTTTTTCAATATCTTGGTGACTCAGCTCCCCTAGATCCGTTTTGCGTGGTAAAAATGCACGCAATCGTCCAATCGCATTTTCTACTCCGCCTTTTTGCCAAGGTGATTTCACATCGCAAAAATAAGTCTTTATTCCCACCCTATTTAATTGATGATGTTGAGCAAATTCACTTCCATTGTCAAACGTTACACTTTTCGCCAGTGATTGAGGGAGGCAACCGAGTAGATCCTTTAATTGATTTACAACTCCTTCCGCTCCTTTATTCTTTAAAATAAACAGCTTAAGAACTCGTGATTGACGTTCTTGAGCAACTAAAAGAGATTGGCCATACTTTGAGAACAGCATCAGATCAGCCTCCCAATGACCGGGACTCGCTCGTTTTTCTATGTAGTGCGGTCGCTGATCTATTGAAACTCGATGTTTAATCAAAGACGCTGAACTTCCTCCTTTTCGTCCATACCAGCCACGCTTACTCTTTCGACGACGCAAATAATTTCGCCAACTATAATCCTTTGTTCTCACAAGTTGCGCGTAAATAAAACGATATATTGACTCATAAGAAATTATTTTGCATCCTTGCTCCTGCATCAGCCAGTGAGAGGTCTGTTGGGGTGACCATCCCATAGTAAGTTTGTCCATCACAATGGACCTCAAACCTGGTTGACGCTCCAATTTGCTTCCTTTCCAGCGTCTACTACCAGCAAGTTGCTGTGCATAACCTGCTGAATAGCCTTGGCTTTTTGTCTTATTACGCTTTAACTCTCGAGTAATCGTCGATGTCGAGCGATCCAAAGCTGCTGCAATTTGCCCGTTCGTTTTCCCTTCTCTACAAAGATAGGAAATCGCATTTCTCTCTTCGGGCGAGAGTTGTCTGTATTTTTTTCCCATAGTGGCACCAAGTATAACTGGTGCACTTCGTTTGTGAAGTCATAGGACCCATTTAGCAAATGTCTCCAAACGATAAATCAGTACAATAAAAGTTAAATGCTCAGGAAATAATGCAGATTAAGAGATTAGTCATGATGGGTCCCCGCTTTCGCGGGGATGACACGTAATTTGCTACTTCACACTTTCTTCACTCTCCTTCCCATAATACTTAACCCCAATCTCTATCCGCTCCCTATTATTTTTTAACCGCCACCGATTCGTATCCCGTAACGAATAAACACAGCCGCAATATTCCTGCTGATAAAATTGTTCTTGTTTGGAAATCTCAATCATACGTTGAGAGCCGCCTTCTTTGCGCCAATTGAAAGTCCAGTATGTCATGTTAGGATAATGTGACGCAGCGCGTGTGCCCGATTCATTAATTTGGTCCATGTTTTTCCAGCGTGAAATACCTAAGGAACTGGTGAACACAGTAAATCCATTTTCATGGCCATATAAAGCAGTGCGTTCAAAGCGCATGTCAAAACACATGGTGCACCGAATGCCGCGCTCAGGTTCAAATTCCATTCCTTTAGCACGTTTGAACCATTCATCTTTATCGTAATCACCATCAATAAAAGGCACATTATTTTTTTCAGCGAAACGAATATTTTCATTTTTCCGGATTTCATATTCTTTCAGAGGATGGATGTTAGGATTATAAAAATAAATGGTGTAGGGAATGCCTGCATCTAATAGACGCTGCATGACTTCGCCAGAGCAAGGTGCGCAGCAGGAATGTAGAAGGAGTTTGTCGGCGTTTGCGGGGAGTTGTAGAGGTTGGTTCATGTTGGGGTTCCTTATATATTAATACGGCTTCAACGTCGGCAAATGATCAATTAAATAAGATTTTGATACGGCTAACTCAGGTGTATATAACTGTTTTTGTTCATTAGTCTGTATGATTTCTGGATGATGTAATAATTTATTTTGCAATTGAACTTCTTCTTTCATGCGCCTTTGGTAATCCATGACACACTGGTTCAAATTACGTTCTTGCATTTCTTCAAAATAAAGTAATAAATTACCCATCACTGCTTTTTCTCCGGCAATGACGACATATTTTACAATACCAAAATAATTTCCCCATTGAAAAAGAATGAGAGGCGGCGTTCCGCCGGGGTAAAAAGGAGCGCCTGTTAAAAATTGATTACCGTGCCAAAAAATTAAATCTTGTGTCGTATACTGTTTGAATTCTAAAAATTGTTTCTGTGTGACATTGACCACAACACGGTGTGACTGGTTTTCTTTTATCATGAGCGCGATACGTTTTTTTAATAATTCAATCGATTCCTTATTCATTTTTTCATGGGGCAATAAAAAGGATGTGTGAAAATCACGCTGACGATCGTAACGTGATTTTAAATAATATTTTAAAATAGGATCAAACTGGGGATCACTGAGTTGCATTTGATGCCAGTCTAGGTAATTCGTTTGATCCGGTGTTAAAGGCTTGCCGAGTGCGAAACATTTTACGATATCCGCTGTGGAGCGGTGCAGGGGATGTAAAATGAGAGTGGGGCGTGTTTGTGACATGTGGGCTTGCCTGGTTAGGAAAAGGGTGTTGTTATTGTACACGAAAAGGTGTTGAGGAATGCATTTTTATGCAATCCTTGCTTCCGCTGTGTTATCCCCGCCCCCCACCATGTCATCCCCGCCCCCCACCATGT
>JBGAPT010000086.1:0-4608 GCA_044221135.1 Gammaproteobacteria bacterium | reverse complement strand
GTGGTATCTGTATTCATCCTTGCTTTCCCATCCATAGGATTTAGCTTAGTATATACCCATCGTACCTCAAGATGCGATTTTTAATCATTCACCTTACTTCGAATTTGAAACGTTTTTCAATTCAAAAAACCTCAAAATACAATGAGTATTCTTCACTTTTTTGAATTGAAAAACGTTCCAACTTCTCGTAATCTGAATGTTAAAATCTCGCATCCTGAGGTACGATGGGTATGTGTTTCACACTCAGATGAAACTGAGGTAATAGTACCACACTCTAATCATTAAGGTCAGGGGTAATATCTATATGCGTATTCATATTTTAGGAATCTGTGGCACCTTTATGGCGGGGATTGCTCAAATTGCAAAGCAAGCGGGGCATGATGTAGTCGGTTCTGATATGAATGTTTATCCGCCGATGAGCACACAACTGGAAGCGCAAGGGATCCAGCTATTTAATAATTTTGAAGCACAACATATTGATTATAAGGTAGATTTTGTAATTGTGGGAAATGTCATTAAACGGGGTAATCCAGCGATGGAGTATGTGCTGGAGAAAAACCTCCCCTATGTATCAGGCCCACAGTGGCTGGCTGAGACTATTTTACGTGATCGTTGGGTATTGGCTGTTTCAGGTACGCACGGTAAAACGACAACGACTAGTATGCTGACTTGGATATTGGAATATGCGAAGCAATCTCCCGGGTTTTTGATTGGAGGAGTCCCGGAAAATTTTGGTGTTTCAGCACGCAGGGGCGCAGGATCTCATTTTGTGATTGAGGCAGATGAGTACGACAGCGCTTTTTTTGATAAACGCTCTAAATTTATTCATTATCGCCCAAAGACTTTAATTTTAAATAATCTTGAATTTGATCATGCAGATATTTTTCCTGATTTAGACGCGATTAAACAGCAATTTCATTATTTAGTACGTACAGTGCCGGGCAATGGTTTAATTATACGGCATGCGGAGGATCATAATTTACAAGCGACACTGGATAAAGGTTGCTGGACGCCTGTAATCACTTTTGGCGGGAAAGAAGGAGTTTGGCAGGCGGAAATGCTTAAAACAGATGGTAGCTACTTTTCAGTAAAACATAATAACGTCAAGATGGGTGACGTGAAATGGAATTTATTAGGTCGCCATAATGTAGAAAATGCATTGGCTGCAATGGCGGCAGCGCACCATGCTGGTGTGACGGTAGATCAGGCATTGGAAGCATTGCTTCACTTTAAAAATGTAAAACGACGCATGGAAATAAAAGGGGAAAAAGCAGGTATCACAATTTATGATGATTTTGCACATCATCCTACGGCGATTGCGACTACACTGGCAGGATTGCGTGCAAAGATTGGCAATGCCCGATTAGTGGTTGTATTAGAATTTGGTTCTTATACGATGCGTACAGGTGTGCACAAAGATACGATTCAAGAATCATTGTGTACAGCTGATATGGTGATGTGCAAAAGCCCAGAGCAGGATACCTGGGGACTAGAAAAAATCTTAAAGAGTTTTGTACAGCCAACGGCTTTATTTGATAGTGTGGATAGTTTAGTAGCAGGGCTGACTCAACAATTAAAATCGGGTGATCATGTGGTTGTCATGAGTAATTCAGGCTTTGGTGGGATTCATCAGAAATTATTAAGTGCGATTTAGGGTCTGTTGACAATTCTATTATGCCGGGCGTCATGCCTTCCCTAGATTTATAAAAAAATAGTTACAAAAAATAATACCACCTTAGATGTTTATCTAGGGTGGTATTAGAGGTATTAGCTAACGATTAACCGAAGTTATAAGCACCGGTTAAGGTCAACATGTTAGCGCTTGGGATTGCTTTTGCGCTGGTGTTGGTGTTGCCGCTGCCTTGGATATGTGAAAATTCCAAGCCGGTGGTGACATGCGAAGTGACATCATAGCTCGCACCGACGCCGACGATTGGGCGTAGTTGACGAGTTGTTTTCGAACCGTTATTTAAAACAAGATTGCGATTCAATGTAATTGCGCCAGCAGTATTATTGCTGTAAGTCACTGTGCTGAAAACTTCAGCAGCACCGCCTAACGCATAAAGATTGAAGTCTTGTTGGATAGGTAAATATCCTTTCGCTACGATGCTAGCTGCGCTCATAGCATACTTGGTAGATGCTTTTAAGGCATCAACGGTCATTTTGTTTGTGGTGTTAGCATAAATTGCATAGTTAGCTTCAAGACCAAAGTATTGGTTGAAGTTATAACCGCCACCCAATTTTCCACCGAGTCCGCCACTTTGTGAAGTTGCTTTTGCTACAGTACCTGTATTGTTTACAAACATAGACGTGCTAGCAGCATTAATCTTGCTTACGCCTAAACCAATAACAGCATATGGACCAGGTGTTGCTGCATTAGCTAGTGAAACGAGCATGAATGATGAAGCGATCGCCGCACCGATTTTAGTCATTTTTGTTGTTGCCATATATCCTCACTTTCTGTATTGAAAAAAATAAAAATCGAACGAATTGTACCATTAGAGAACTGCAATGTAAATTACTTAGACACGAGTATTTTATATGTATATTTTAAGATCAAATAAAATAATTTAAGAATGTGCAATATAGATAAAATAACCAGTAAAAATGAGGGCTAGCACGATAAGCATGGGGTTGAGGTCTTGTATTTTTTTGCAACAAATTTTGAGAATAACGTAAGAAATAATACCTACACCAAAACCATCTGCGATTGAAAAAGTGAAGGGGATCATCAGTGCTGTCAGCAGGCTGGGTATGCTCTCGGTTAGGTTATTCCAATCAACATTAATTAAATTTCTCATCATTAGACAAGCAATAAATAAGAGGGCAGAGGAGGTTGCATAAGTAGGGATCGTTTGAGCTAACGGGGAAAAGAATAAAGCACATAAGAAAAGCAGGGCGACCGTTATTGCCGTTAATCCAGTGCGCCCTCCCGCTTTAATGCCTGCTGAACTTTCAATATAAGGGCTTGTGTTGGATGTCCCTAATAATGAACCTGTGATGGTGGCAATACTTTCTGCGACCAGAGCGCTGGATAAACGCTGTGTTTTTTTTGTGTCTTTGGAAAGGCCGGAAAATTGTAACAGACCGACTAGTGTGCCAGTGCTATCAAATAATGCGACAATGAGAAAAGTCAAAATAACAGCAATGCCTTGCTGGTTCCATAAATGTTTTATATCGAACGCTAAAAAAGCGGCATTGTGTACAGGCGGTAAAGAAATAATTCCATGAAATGCACTGACCTTAAAGAGAATGCTAAGAAGGGTTGTTCCTAAAATGCTAATAACGATAGAGCCTGGGATGCGGTAATGTTCTAGTATCGTAATAAAACAAAACCCAAATAAAAATAACAAGCCTTGCCAGGAACCGATGTGACCCAATGCAACTATTGTTTTGGGGTTAGCTATCACAATGCCTGCTGTTTTAAGGGCAATTAAGGCAATAAAAATCCCTAATCCTGCTGCAACAGCAATACATAAGCCTTCAGGAAGAGACTGTAGAATCAGGCGACGTATATGAGTGATGCTCATGATTAAAAATAAAACGCCAGATAGGAAGACGGCTCCCAGTGCGCTTTGCCAGGAATAGCCTAGGCTTTGGACGATGGTATATGAAAAATAAACATTGAGTGCCATGCCGGGAGCGATGACGATAGGATAATTTGAAAGTAGACCAATGAGTAAACTGCCGATTGCAGTGACTAAGCAGGTCGCAATAAAAACAGATCGGCTATCCATGCCTGCGCTAGCTAAGATAGCAGGACTGGCAAATAAGATATAAGCCATGGTTAAGAATGTGGTGATGCCCGCTAATATTTCGATACGTGCGGAGGTGTTGTGTTGGGTTAGCTTAAAAAAGCGATCTAGATAGGGCAGTAAGTTTCTCATCGCCTTGCGGCCTCTGAAGGTTAGTCTTTCCATTAGGCAGTGTACACGTCCAATAAAATATTGAAAGGATAAATTTAGTAAGCGTTCAGGGTACTCAGCTGCAAACTTCATTTTTAGCCAATCTTGAACAATTTCTTTTAAAAAAAGTGCTCACCTACCTGTGTATGCTCCGCTATTTTTTAAAAGAAATCGTTCAACCTTGGCTCAAAACTGAGGTTCTTCTGCAAGTCTAATGCCCCGTGAACGGTTACTAAATTTAAGAGAGGTTAAGCAAAGTCCTTATCAAATGTATCGGACAGTGTCTGGATTATTCGCTTATCTTCAGTGATCACGGATAATTCTCTATTCTCATCCAGTGATGTTTTAGTTAAATTGATCGAACCTACCATTGCCCGTTTTTGATCAACCAGCAAGGCTTTTGCATGAATAAAATAGCCGTGACTCACATGCACTGCCACTCCAGCACGGGTTAAATAATTTAAACGCTGTTTTGTAGGCGGTGCAGACAGTAAAATTTGTACTTTTATATTGGCATGCGCCGCTTTGGCTAATGCGCCAATTATTTCATAGTCAGTGATATTTTGTGTGTAAATTTTTATATCCGATTGAGCTTGTTGAATAAAGGCCATTATTTTTTTTCGACTATTGTCAGGACTCCAAACCAGTTTAGGATTTTCTACGGCTATTTTTTTTTGATCCCAATCTGCATCAAACACGCGCT
>JBGAPT010000085.1:0-4610 GCA_044221135.1 Gammaproteobacteria bacterium | reverse complement strand
GGCTATTACGCCGATGTATAGCAAAGATTTCTTAAAAAACGGCGGTGAAATAGAGGAAACTCATTCTGCCATGATTTTAGAAAAATTAATCGGACAATTCTTATTTAGCATTGGCCATCCTGGTGAAAAAAATACTGACACAGTGGATAAAGGAGCAAGGAAATGAAAAAAATAGTAATAAGATTATTTATAGTATTCAGTTTGATATTAGGCGGTATGCAGGTTGCAGCTGCCAATAGCAGTGATCCAGTCAGCATGGTGCAATCGTTAGCAGATGAAATGATTGCGAGTTTAAAAGCGCATAAAACAACGTTAAAGACTAATCCAACACTGGTGTATTCACTGGCTTACAAAATTGTTATTCCTCATGCAGATTTGGATGAAATGTCGCAGCGGGTACTTTCTCCCCAGACTTGGAATAAAGCTTCTCCGAGTCAACGTGCGGAATTTAAGAAAGAGTTTACGGATTTATTAGTACGTACTTATGCTTCTGCCTTAGCAGACTATACAGACCAAAAGATACGTTTTTTCCCTTTACGCGGTGGTGCGAGTGGTAAAAATAATGTGGTTGTGAATAGTCAAATTATTCGTTCAGATGGTCCTGCTGTTGCTGTGAGTTATAGATTGCATTTGACAGGTTCTGGATGGGAATTGTATGACATGTCTGTTGAGGGTGTTAGTCTCTTGCAAAGTTTTCAAGAACAATTCCGTCAAAAATTATCACAAGGTAACATGGATCAGTTACTAAGGGATCTCAAGCAACATAATAGACAAAAAGTGAGACGGTAATAGATGAAATCATCGACAGCAACAATTGTAGATGAAAAAAATCGGCTGGTTGTATCAGGCGAGCTGAATTTTGAAACGATTGTTGTTTTGTGGAAACAGAGTTTGCCATTATTAGAAAGATATCCCCGTATCGATATTGATTTATCTAAAGTCACTGCTTCAAATAGTGCGGGTCTAGCATTGCTGCTGGAGTGGCTTAAATACGGTAAGAGTGAAAATAAAGTCGTTACATTCAGTGGAATGCCTGCGCAGCTGCAATCGATTGCGTCTGTTGCGGGTGTTGATTTGTAAGCGTTCAGGGTACTAAGCTGTAAACTTCATTTTTGGCCAATCTTGAACGATTTCTTTTAAAAAATGTGCTCACATACCTGTGTATGCTCCGCTATTTTTTTTAAAAGAAATCGTTCAACCTTGGCTCAAAACTGAAGTTCTTCTGCAAGTCTAATGCCCCCGTGAACGGTTATGTTGATTTAATGTTATAACCTGTACTATAATCTGTACATATCAATATGACTTAAAGACTTAAATGGAGGTTTTTTATGGCCACTATTACTTATACTACTGCTCGTGCGCATTTAGCTAAAACGATGCAACGTGTTTGTGAGGATCATGTACCTATTACTATTACTCGATCTCATTCTGAGCCAGTAGTCATGATTTCGTTGTCTGATTTTGAAACGCTGCAAGAAACTCATTATTTACTGAAAAGTCCTGCTAATGCAGCAAGGTTAGCTGAAGCAATTGATGAAATTGAAACAATGATTGAAAAAGATAAGGCAAAGTAATGCAAGTGATTTACTCCGCACGTGCTGAGGAAGATAAAAAATATTGGGAAACATTTAATCCTAAATTACTGAAGCGCATTGATTTATTACTTGTAGATATAAAATTGCACCCTTACACAGGTATTGGTAAACCAGAGCGGCTTCGATTTGAAAAATCAGGTTATTGGTCAAGACGAATAGATTCAGAGCATCGTTTGGTTTATAAGGTGAGCGATAACAAAGTGTATATCGCCCAATGTAGATACCATTATTAAACAGCCTATGACTCTGCATTAATCACTAAAAACACTGCGCCTGCTCCACGCAATACATTGAGTAACAATCGATGCTTGGATTCTGCAACAATCTTGTTAAGCTCTGAAATATCATTCACTTTTTTCTTATTGGCTGAAACAATCACATCACCTGGATGAAGATCGGATTGCCATGCATTGCTATCTTCTTCAACAGAAACAACGAGGACGCCTTTGACGTCACCGTGTTTTGGGTCGAATTGTGTAAAATCTTTTAGGCCTACACCATAAAGTAATGGATTCATTTGTATGCTGACTTCTCGGCTTTTCTTTGGGTCCCAAATCACGGCAGTGACAGTGAGTGGTTTGTTATCTCGTAATATATGAATGGTTGCACTAGAGCCAACCCGTAGAAAACTAATATCGTTCACTACATCATTTGCATTTTTGACATCTTCATTATTAATGCTAGTAATAATATCACCTACTTTTAAGCCCGCTTTAAATGCAGGAGAATTAGGCATAATAAGGGTAATTGCAGCGCCTTTTGAAGTGGATAAATCAAACGAAGTTGCTAAGTCAGGCGTGATATCTTGTACGCCTACACCCAATGAACCTCGTTTTACATTCCCAAATTCCAGTAATTGTTGCATGACACTTTTAGCCATATTCACTGGTATAGCTAAGCTTATCCCGGTGGTGCCGCGTTGTGCTGAAAGTACAATGGCTGTGTTAATACCAATGAGATCACCATTCGTATTTATCAAAGCGCCGCCAGAATTACCTGGGTTAATGGCTGCATCTGTTTGAATAAAATTTTCTAAGGATTCAATACCTAGTGCACTGCGTTTTAAGCCGCTGATAATACCCGATGTGACTGTTTGACCGATGCCATACGGATTGCCAATTGCATAAACAGGATCACCCACTTCTAATTCATTTGAATTTCCATACGTAATATTCGTGAGATTTTTAGCTTGAATTTGTAAAAGTGCAATATCAGATGGGTTATCGATACCGAGTAATTTTGCAGTGTAATGTCTGCTATCATTTAAGGTGACTGCGATTTGTTGAGCATCTCGCACGGCGTGTGCATTGGTGAGGATATATCCTTTTTTAGCGTCAACGATGACACCGGATGCAGTCGAGATGACTTTATCTGGAATTTCCCCATTAGTGATACCGGGCAGTTGATTTTCTTTTTGCAAGCGGAGGTAAGTATCAAAATCCAGTATTTTAATTTGTGCTCTAATATTGACGACGGTGGGTATGACTTTTTGTAGCATGGCAGAGGAAGCGTGATTCTTAATAGAAGTCTCGTCAGCAAAACAGTTGGCAGTGATGAGGCATCCCATTAAAAGAAACGATGTCATTAATTGAATGGTTTTTTTATTCATCAATGCGGGCCTCTCTTAAGCGGTATCAATCTATTGTATAGATTAATGGCAGTGCTGTCTAATTTTATGATTAGATAGTTAGATAGAACGTTCCCGGTTTGCGCTGTGATCACTTATCCAAATCAGTGTAGCCATAGAACCAAGGATCATGCCATCACCCCGATAAGAAAAGAAACGTGTTTTATCTGAATAGGTACAATGGTCGCCGCCGTAGATGGCAGTCACATCCAGTTTGGTAAGCTGTAAGCGGGCGATGGCGTAGAGATTAGCAAGCCAGCGTGCATTGACAGAGGGAATAAAAGCGCTTGCGCTGGCTGGGTCTTTATCCAGGAATTGTTCGCGTACTTCATGACCGACTTCATAGCAGGGCTGGCTGATAGCAGGGCCAAGCCATGCGAATAAATCAGAGCCCGGGAGATTCAATGTTTGGATAGTTTTGGGAATAATGCCATTTGCCAAACCTCGCCAGCCTGCGTGAATAGCAGCGACTGTTGTACCTTGACGATTTGTGAGTAGAACGGGTAAGCAATCAGCTGTGGAGACGAGACAGACTTGATTGGGGTGACTGGTAAAAATGGCATCGGCTTCTTTGTTTTGATTTTCGGGTAAAGCGGGCAGTGCAATTGTACTGTGTGTTTGGTTAATCTTGATGGGTTTGTTAGGAAGTGCTAACAGCTGTACCAAGAAATCAAGGTTAATTCTATTATTTTTATCTTCGTTGGTGGTGCTGACACCACTGTTGCGTAACGTTGTATAGGCTTTAATATGCGGTGGAGCAGGCCAGTTAGGTTGAATGTAGGTTTGCGTCATGTTTTGATCCTGCATCTTTCTTTAATATTTCAATTAATTCCTGCATATCGTCTGGCAGAGGTGCCTGCCAAGTCAAGGGTTGCTGCGTGACTGGATGTATTAAACCTAATTCACTTGCATGTAATGCTTGGCGTTTGAAGTGGCGTAGTTGTTGTATTAATTCGGGGGTGGCACCTTTAGGTAGTTGTAAGCGCCCGCCATAAATTTGATCGCCTAGTAGAGGATGCTGCACGTAAGCCATGTGAACGCGTATTTGATGCGTGCGCCCCGTTTCCAGTTGTACTTTGATACGAGTGTATGCACGATAGCGTTCTATCACTCGATAATGTGTGATAGCGGGTTTGCCGGTTTCAATGACTGTCATTGATTTGCGTTTGACTGGATGGCGGCCTATAGGTTGATCAATACAACTGCCGCTGACGAGCACACCATACACAATAGCTTGATAAATACGTGTCATGGTGCGCCCTTTAAGTTGTTTGTTTAACCTCATGAGGGCGGCTTGTGTTTTGGCGATGACAAGTAAACCGGAGGTATCTTTATCTAAGCGATGCAGAATGCCAGCACGTGGTAACTCTCGTAAGGCTGGGGCATGA
>JBGAPT010000084.1:0-4726 GCA_044221135.1 Gammaproteobacteria bacterium | reverse complement strand
AGTGGATTAATAAAAATAATTAAAATTGACATACCCAGCACTGCCAAGACACTCGCAAAATAAATACTTTTTTTAACTGTAATGCGGCCTTGTGCAACAGGACGATGCTCTGTGCGCTTCATTAACTTATCAATATGCTGGTCCGCTACATGGTTTAAAGCTGCAGCTGCACTGGCAACCAATGCAATGCCTAGGTTTCCTAAAATTAAAGGGATAATAGGGAAAGAGGCAGCTGGCGCTAAGCACATACCCACAATAGAAGTCACAATCATGAGCATCACGACCCTGGGTTTGCACAATTCAACATAATCGTAAATCAATGACTTCATTGTGCGGTTACCTTTGTAATAATTTTTTTATACATGATCATGCATGAATTCAATGATCGCAGGAATTGCTAATGCGACTAAAATTAAAAAAGGGATGGTTGTCCAGATAATCTCAAATCCAGGCTGTTTATGAAAATGTATCGCTTGCTTTCCTTTTGCTTGGCGGTGCTTGACCAAGGAATAGATCAATACAATAAAAATAGCGCCTATCATGCTACTGCATAGATAGAATAAAATCATATGTATGTTATCACTGGCAGCATTGCTCGGTGTAAAACCATCAGACGCTTCTGTTATATGTCCCATCATGAGAATAAGGCAGAAACTACTAAAAATAGCCATGCGACAAGCATATTGAAACATCATGAAAGACCTTTTTTCTGGAGTATACCATTGCAGGCTGCGCGCAATTAAACCATATTTTTCGGGTAAAAAAAACCAGAAAGTATAAGGTCTGTTTACATTTCGCTAGGCCGAGGTGGAATGCCCGGAGTTTACATACAAGTAAATAAGCAGCGGAGCACAGAAAATCAAGGCATTACGCCCGGCATAGTAGAAATGTAAACAGACCGTAGTATAAATTAAGAACAACGCTTCTTTGTTCAATCATTCTCACCGACATACTGTTTGTTCAAAATCCTATAACTCAGGTTATACTATAAAAATTCCTGTGACAAACAGGGCAGTTAACGTTTATAACATACAAGGAAGTACCACATGCCAGAGCTATTAACCAAATACCCTGATGTTGCTTTAAAAATATTTAAAGACGCGCATATAAAATGTGATAAAGGAGTACAACCCAAAATTCTTATCCACTGCCCAAAACAAAATTTTTGCTCGCTGCCAACTGGCGAATTATGTATTTATGGCATTGAAGATATTTCGAAAATGAATCAACTACAGCCTGTCGATATTTTCTTATCTTCTGCAGCAATTCTGCCTTTTACATTAGTCGCTGTGCTCATGCTTTTATTTGGCATACTGATAGGAGTAAAAATTAAATAATAATGAAGAAAATACTTAAAATGATCATTGAAATCATTATCGTACTTTTACTTTTCTCATTATGGGGATTTTATTCTGCGATCCGCCCATTTAAAATAACAAGCTCCATCACACCTGCAGATTACCAGATCCCGTATGAGGCCATTTCATTTAAAACAAAAGATAATTTGATGATTGCTGGCTGGTTTATTCCGAACTCAAACCCGCATGCCAAAACAATCATTCTCATGCATGGCTATCCAGCTGACAAAGGTAATATCCTACCAGCCACTCTTTTTCTGCATAAAACATACAATTTACTCTATTTTGATTTTCGCTATTTAGGGAAAAGTAAGGGGCGCTACTCTACAATCGGAAAAAATGAAATCATGGATTTACTGGCTGCAATTCAGTATTTGCATACACGGAATATCAATGAAGTAGGTGTTTGGGGATTTTCATTAGGTGCTGCTGTTGCATTAATGACTGCGCCATCAGCGCCTGAAATTAAAGCTATCGTTGCTGAGTCCAGTTATGCAAATTTAAATTTAATGGTATATGAATATTATTCTATACCTTTAATAAAATATCCATTAGGCGTGCTCACTCGATTATGGGCATGGTTATTTTTACATGTGGATATCAAGAAAGTATCGCCTGCACTTGCCGCAGAAAAATTAAAAATTCCAGTCCTTCTAATCCATTCAAAAAAAGATGCTGTGATTTCTTTTAAACATGCGTTATTACTTCAAAAAGCGTTAAGCCAAAATCTACAAGCTAAGCTCATTGTTCTTGATAATACACAGCATGGCGAGCATTTTATTAATTATGATACTGTGATAGAGAAATTTTATAATAAGTATTTAAACTCAATACCCTAGTTCGAAAGAAAAGCTACCCTTTCAGCATACTCCGAATCACATACTGCAATATGCCGCCGCTCTTGTAATAATCCAGCTCATTCAGCGTATCGATACGTGAAAGCAAATCAATTTCCAATTTGGATCCATCATCACGATGCAGCACTGCTTTCACTTTTGTTCTCGGTTTCATTGTTTCTGTAATGCCAAGAATATCTATTTTTTCTGATCCAGTGATTTGTAGCGTTTTACGCGTTGCGCCACTCGTGAATTCTAAGGGCATAATACCCATACCAATAAGATTGGAACGATGAATACGCTCAAAACTTTCTGCAATCACAGCACCCACACCTAACAATTTAGGCCCTTTTGCAGCCCAATCGCGTGAAGAACCGGTGCCATATTCTTTACCGGCAATGACCACGGTTGGGATGTTCGTTTGCTGATAGCGCATTGCAGCATCAAAAATACTGAGTGTTTCGCCATCTGGAATATATTTTGTAAAACCGCCTTCTACACCGGGTACCATTTCGTTTTTAATACGTATATTAGCAAACGTACCCCGCATCATGACCTCATGATTACCACGACGGGAACCATAAGAATTAAAATCTTTTGCAGCGACTCCTTTTGAAAGTAAATATTTTCCTGCTGGGCTATCTGCTTTAAACGAACCCGCTGGCGAAATATGATCTGTCGTTACACTGTCACCTAGCAATGCTAATATTCTAGCGGATTTAATATCATTAATTTTTTCAGGTAATACTTTCATGCCATCAAAAAAAGGAGGATGTTGAATATACGTAGAATCAGCTTGCCATTCGTATGTTTTCGCATCCGTCACTTTCATCGCACGCCATTCCTCTGTGCCATGAAAAATATTGGCGTAACTTTCTTTAAACATATTTCCCGTAATTTTTAACATTTCAGCTGCAATTTCTGCATTGGTTGGCCAAATATCTTTTAAGTAAATCGGTTCGCTCTGTTTGCCCTTGCCTATAGGATCTTTGGAGAGATCAATTAAAACAGTTCCGGTTAATGCAAAAACAACGACTAAAGGGGGCGATGCTAACCAGTTTGCTTTAGTCTGCGGATGAATACGGCCTTCGAAATTGCGATTACCTGAAAGTACTGCAGACATTGTTAAATCATGTTGTGCAATTGTTTTTGAAATATCATCCGGTAATGGACCCGAATTTCCTATACATGTAGTACAACCATAACCGACTAACGTAAAACCCACTTGATCTAAATATTTCTGTAACCCAATTTTTTCCAAATAACGAGTTACGACTTGCGAACCAGGAGCAAAAGATGTCTTGACCCATGGTTTGCGGGTGAGGCCTTTTTCTAAGGCTTTTTTCGCAACAAGTCCTGCTGCAATCAATACGCTGGGGTTTGAAGTATTTGTACAACTGGTAATGGCTGCAATCACCACATCGCCATGATGCAAAGTAGTACCCTCATCCGTTGTAAACGTTTTTGTTTTTTCATGATCACGCTTGCTATCGAGTAACAACTGATTAAATGCACTCGCCAAATCAGGCAATTTAACCTGATCGTGTGGACGTTTAGGTCCTGCTACACAGGGTTGAATAGTAGATAAGTCTAATTCAACAATATCTGTAAATTCAGGATCTGCTTTTTTAGGATCATGCCAGAGTTCTTGAACTTTAGCATAAGCTTCCACTAGCGCAATGGTTTGCTCATCACGTCCTGTTAAGCGTAAATAATTCAGTGTTGCATCATCAACTGGAAAAAATCCACACTTTGCACCGTACTCTGGCGCCATATTGGCAATGGTTGCACGATCAGCAATAGGCAAATCATGCAATCCAGGTCCAAAAAATTCTACGAACTTACCTACTACACCTTTTTTACGCAATAATTGCGTCACGACTAACACTAAATCTGTTGCAGTAATGCCTTCTCGTAATTTTCCACTTAATTTAACGCCAATGACTTCCGGAATAAGCATTGAAATAGGCTGCCCTAACATGGCCGCTTCTGCTTCAATACCACCCACACCCCAACCTAATACCCCTAAACCATTAATCATAGTGGTATGACTATCTGTACCAACTAGCGTATCTGGATACGCATATTTTTTACTTGTACTCTCTTGTGACCATACTGCTTTTGCTAAATATTCTAAATTAACTTGATGACAAATCCCTGTATCGGGCGGCACAACACGAAAATTTTGGAATGCTTTTTGCCCCCAGCGTAAAAACTCATACCGCTCATAGTTGCGTTCCATTTCCATGGCAGCATTAATTTCAAATGCATCTTTTTGAATAAACTGATCTACAACAATAGAATGATCAATAATAAGGTCAACGGGTGATAATGGATTAATTTTCTCCGGATCGCCGCCTAATTTTTTAATGGCTGCACGCATGGCTGCAAGATCAACAACTGCAGGCACACCTGTAAAATCTTGCATTAAAACACGAGCTGGACGGTATGCAATTTCTTGATCTGATTTCTTGTCCTTAAGCCATTCAACGACTGCCTTGATATCGTTTGTGGTCACAGTCAATCCATCTT
>JBGAPT010000083.1:0-4734 GCA_044221135.1 Gammaproteobacteria bacterium | reverse complement strand
ATGGGGCATACGTTATGTTTCACCACATGTCATTTGTAGGTTGTGCACGCGTGATTCTGCATAAATTTTTAATTCAGGGCTTAAATGATCACTATTACCTGCTTTTACATATGCCTCCATCGCAAGCGTAGATTTACCCATACTTTCTAAAGCAATACCTAACCCCATCCACCATGTCGCATTATTTGGCTGTACCGCTAATAACTGTTCATATAATTTCTCAGCGAACACCGGCTGTCCCTGACGTTGATAAAGTCCTGCTATAAATGCATGATAATCCGGATTTGTTGTTAACATAGGTGGAGCCATTTGCAATAAATTAAGTGCCTCACGAATTTTACCCTCATTAACCAAAATTCTTGCTTTAAGTTGTACATAAGCAGGATAAAAAGGGCGTTGCTGTAAACCAATTTTTATGACTTGCTCAGCTTGAATGGTCTCTCCTCGTGCAATAAGCAACGATGCCAGTGATTCTCTTGCTGCTGCATATTCTGGATTTTTACCTAAAAGCGCTGTTAAAGCTCTTATTGCATCATGACTGTGACCTTCCGTCGATAATTGTAATGCTTGCTGATATTGATCACTCATTGATAGGTCTGTTCGTAATTTAATAATAGAGCCATTTTGTTGTGATACAAAGTGATTATTAGCGGCCGACTTAGTTTGTGATGAATAAAAAGTGCTAGCAGATAACAAATCTAACTGCAATTCAGGCAACTTACCTGTCTCATTTAACTCTAAGTGTGTTAACTCCGAACCTTCTTTTAATGTCAATACAATTTGTAAATTACCATCGCGCTGATTTATCATTTTTATATCTTTAACAGCACTATTGATTGTATTAATAGGCGGAAGACTTGCTACTAACCGTGCATTTTCAAGTAAAATAATTAACTGATTTTTTGAGTTAGTTGTAATTTGATATAATGCATCCTGACTTAACAATAACCGCAATGAAGTTGTATCTTTGTCTAACTGCAGCGTGATTGCAGTGAGTATAGAAGGCGTTAAGTGCAGCGGTGTAATAATTGGATTATTGGCTATTGCAGATGGCATGATGTTCGATTGAATAGTCGCATTTGATTGCAAGCTCGTTTGAGTCAATGCAGAATGATGCATAAAAATAAATTTGTAACTGAAAATTAAAGAAAATAATACTAAAAAAAGAGCTACTGATAGAATCCCATTTTTTTTCTGTGGTTTTTTATGCGAGTAGAATACGGTTGTAGATAAGGCAGGCAAAGCAATATCAGAGCTCATTGGCGTATGTTTACGCTTTTCTAAATCTTTTAGCATTTGATTAATAATACTCATTAAATAATTCCCATGAAATAATACAATAGTACTATTAAGACAATTAAAGTACCTGCTCCTGCCATCCATAATACATATTTTTTCTCAGGGATAATTCCTGCATCACTATCACGAATCGCTAATTTCATCATTTTGGGTGTCACTTGGGTTTCGCCACAACCATATGCCAAAAGAAGTGCTTTATGACATAAAATATTGACGATACGTGGCACACCCTTGCTCGCTCTATATAACATTCGTCTCGTTTTTTTTGCAAATAAAGCGCCTGATGTGTGGCCTGCAATCGCTAAACGATGAAAAAGATACGTGTCCATGTCTTCACGGCTCAGTAAAGGTAAATAATAAGAAAAACTAATCCGTTGTTTCAGTTGACGAAGATTGGGTTTATCTAAATGACGATCTAACTCAGGTTGGCCGAACAAAACTACTTGCAGCAACTTTGTTTTTTCAGTTTCCAAATTCGTTAATAAGCGTATCGCTTCTAAGCTCTCTGGCGGCAAAGCTTGTGCCTCATCGATCACAACGATTACACGCTTACCGATACCATATAATTCTAATAGTTTAGTATTCAGCAATGTCAATAATTCATGTTGATCTTGTGATGTGACAACCTCTATGCCAAGTTCACGCGCAATGGCTTTTCGTAATTCAAGAGGAACCAAATCAGGATTAGGAATATAGGCTGTCACATAACTATCCCCTAAGCTATTTAATAACTTGCGGCATAATAATGTTTTCCCTACACCCACTTCCCCTACAATTTTTATAAAACCTTCACCGCTACGTAAACTAAATAATAATACATTTAATGCTTCTTGATGCCCTTTCAATTGACAAAAGAAACCTACATTAGGCGTTAAGCTAAAGGGTAGTTCGTTAAACTTAAAGTATTCTAAATACATTATGTTTCCCCATTAGGTGAGCATTGTACAATTCAATTTATTTCATTCTTTCATAATACCTTGTTCACCGTATTGTTCTGCCTCATTACCAAACACATGCGGCAAACCACCTGAATGAAAGCCACGATTCATATTTTGAATAGTGCGATCTGTTTCTTCCATATATCTACGCTCTCTAGGCTTATCAACAATAATTGGACGTAACAAGAGAACAAGCTCTGTTTTTTTAGAGAGCTGTTGAGTACGACGAAAGAAAGGACCAATTCCCGGTAGTTTTGAAACAATTGGCACTGCTGCAATCTCTTCTGTCATGGTGTTTTGCATTAACCCGCCAATGACTACTGTCTGCCCGTTTTTAGCTCTGACAATATTGTCAGATTCACGAATCGTGCTGAGCGCGAGCGGTAACGTATACGTATTACTTGCAGCAGTCCCAGTGCCGCCATTACCCAATACAATATTTTTTGTTTGATCAACCACTAAACTAACCGAAGGATGAATATGTAAAATAATACTGCCATCACTACTGATTTGAGGTGTCACATCCAGTGTCACGCCCGAAAAAAATGGTGTCAAACTCACGGATTGCGATGGAATCGTCGAAGAACCCGTTATTATATTATCTGTAGTCACACCCGTCACAAAAAATTCATCTTGTCCTACTTTAATAATCGCTTTTTGATTATTGATAGTTGAAATACGAGGACTTGACAGCACTTGTACATTCCCTTGTGTTTGCAATAAATTAATTAAAGCACCAAAATCACCATTAATATTCAATGTGAATATTGCATTATTGGTACCCGTACTCGCACCATTAGCAACCACAAGCGTATCTAACGGCTGGATATTTGTATTTGGAAAAGCAAGTGCATTACTTGTCTGACCTATACCACCATTTGTTAAAGATACTTTTCCAAATAAATTCCAATCAATACCGGCCTGAAACTGATCATTTAAATTAATTTCTAAAATTTTAGCATCTATAATCACTTGACGCGTCAAACTCGATTGAATACGCTCTATATACCGCGCAACTTGATGCAACTCGGGTGGAAACGCATGCACAATCACCACGCCTGCTTGAGCGTTCACCACTACAGAATGTCCCGCCTGGTTACCAATAATTTGTTTAAGCGAAGACTCCAAGTCATGCCAAAAATTAGTTTCAGAAGATGTGTCGATACTACTGCCTGAAGGCGCTGATTGTGGTGATGAAAAACCACTTGGTTGAGGTTGAACTGGCGTTGTTGTATTGGTTGATCCCGTTGTAAACCCACTCACATTATCACTAATTTGGCCTGATTTTACTTGAGTCAACGAAGTACCTTTGCGTTTAACATCTAAATAATTAATAGTATAAATGCGTGTTTCTAACTCTTGCGGTAGCACTTCATAGCCATAAGATGTTCTACGAAATTGATAACCATATACATCGTGCACTGCTTCTAAGGTTTCAGGAATAGTGACATTTTTTAAATCCAATGAAATAGTACCTGTCACATCTGGATTCACCACAATATTATACGATGTACCATTTACTAAACTCATAAAAAAAGTTTTTGCCTGAATTTTATCAGCAGCAACATCAAACCGTCTCATGGGTGATTCAGTTGTATTTGATAAATTTTCAGCAACGGATGGTAATAAGGCATTACTCACTGAGGAAGGAATGCGTACTGTTTTTTTGGTGGCTGTTTTATTGCTTGCAATCGCTTGTTGCATATCTGTTTGTATTTGATCCCCAACCGTTCCATGAATGGGATGTATTCTTTTTGTTGTGCATGCGCTAATAATAACAATGCTGATTGTTAGTAAAGTAAATTTAAATACATGATTCCATCCTTGCATCACTGACATTCCTCAATATCACAACTCTTTTTGCACAGCCTTCTTAACTGATGCATCAAGCAGAAACAACGTTATATTACCACTCGAACCCATTAACTGCACACTATTTGATTCGATCATCACCACACGCTCATCACCAATGCTCTCTCCCACCTTTAAAGGAAGGCCATTAATGACAACCACTTTTCGATCAGCAGAAACCAGCGTTAAATTTAAATCTAATGTACTCGTATCCACTGCACCAACTTGCTTCTCTACATACTTTGGAGGTCGCGTGGGATCGTGTAGCTCAGCATAAACGCTCTGTGTGCATATTAATAACAATAAACTACCCATGATCGTTATATTCATACTTCACTCTGCTGGTCTGTAAAAATATGAAGCTTAAGAGTCACATCTGCCTTAGGGTAAGTCAGCACTTTATAAGTTAAGTTATCCCAATATACACGCCAAGGCAGTTTTTCTAAACGCGATATATATTGAATAGTACTAAAATAATCTGCTTGGAATTTTACTTCAAGCTCGTGTTGATGAATAGTCTCGGGGACTGCATTGATTGCATCGATTTTATCAATCGCCACAGGAACCCATGAACGTACAGGAAAATCATTAATACTCTTCAAAGTAATACTGTGATCCATATCATTTTGTTGGCTAATGATCGCTT
>JBGAPT010000019.1:0-35719 GCA_044221135.1 Gammaproteobacteria bacterium | reverse complement strand
CTTTGATCCAGAGCATGAGGAAACTCGCTTATATATCAGTAGGCGGTTATAATACCATTTTTTTACGAGAAATATAGACAGAGGGTAGGGCGATGAATCAACCATTGATTTTCACAGCGAATGCAGCAAATAAGGTATGGGAATTAATGGAGGAAGAAGGTAATTTCAATTTGAAATTACGAGTTTATGTGACGGGCGGTGGTTGTTCTGGATTTCAATATGGATTTACTTTTGATGAAGTGATTAATGAAGGCGATACTATTATTGAAAAAAAATTAGATGAAGAGTCTGATGAGGAAGGAGAAGGCGGGAGTGCTGTGCAGTTACTTGTTGATCCTATGAGTTTTCAATATTTAGTGGGTTCTGAAATTGATTATCAAGAAGATTTAGATGGCGCACAATTTGTTATTCGTAATCCCAATGCAAAAACAACGTGTGGATGTGGTTCATCGTTTTCTGCTTAGATTTATTGTACTGCGAAACAACCGACTGCTAGCGTTTGAGCAGTTTTTTGGTCTACTGAAGCTTGTTGTTCTAACATATCATTAATACTTTGTTCAACAATGACAGTTTGTGGCAGGCCAGATGTCGTTGTAGAACTAGTCGTATCATCATCATTATTAGTATCATTATTACTAGAAGTCTGTGTAAAAGGTGTAATAATTTGAGCGATATCAATTGGTACTATAACAGGTGGAGCAGGTGGATTTAATATCCGGAAATTAGTAAAGAAGAAAGGATCACCGATAAAGCCGTCTGTATGGGCGTCATTTGTGTAGGTTATACTAATATTAGCTTTGTTGTTTGGGAGGATGATTGTACTACCGATAGGCGCAAGAGCTTGTTGTACTTGTGTAAATGAAGCAACTCTAATAGAAGCATTATTATCAATCGTGCCTGTATTAAATTCATCACCAACAGTAGGTGTAGCTAATGTCAAAGCAACAGGTTGAGTATATCCGCTATAATCAATCGTATTCATAGTAGTGGTATCGCCGCCATCAATGAGCCCACTGATACTGCCATTGCCAGTGAAGGTGAATGTGTCTGTACCTGTGCCACCGGTTAAGTTTTGAATGTTGGAAAATCCACCGACCATACTTGCAACACTACCAGCATCTGTGCCACTAATAGTCCAGTTCGTTGTACCTGTTGGAATAGTTAGTGTGTTGCTACTGCTTCCACCGTTGATCGATCCGCCTATACTGCCGCCGCTCAAGACGAAATTATTTGTTCCGGAACCGCCAGTCAAATTGCCAAAGCCGGTAAAGGTATTAGTGCCCGCAGTACCTCCATTAGCGCTATTAATATTCCAGGTTGTATTGCTTGATGGACCAATTAAGCTGCTGCTTGTGCCAGAGCCGATGAAGGTGCTGATGCCGCTAAAAATACCGCCAATGGCATTCGATGTATTTGTTGATAAATTAACAGTAGGAGAGGTTAATCCGCTGACATTCAATGTTGCATTGCCGCTACTCGTTAAATTGCCTGTGATAGCAGCACTGCTGCTTCCAAACACGAACGTGTCTGCGTTGCCACCGATCAATGTACCAAAGGCATTGAAGTTCTTGCCTGAAATAGAACCGGCATTATTATTTGCAATGCTCCAAGTATTGCTGCCCGTAGTATTTGTAAAGGTATTACTACCTGAGCCGCCGGTGAAAGTGGTAATACCACTTAAGCTGCCGACGTTCGTAGCTGTATTGGTTGCGCCATTCACAGCAACAGCGGTTGTATAAGCGCTGTAATCAAGAGTACCGGCTGTAGCACTGATGCTACCAATGCTCTTGCCATTCGCTAATGCAAAGGTATCTCCACTGCCGCCTGTTAAGGTAGCAAAGGCATTGAAGTTTTTACCTGCAACGCTGCCGATGTTATTATCAGAAATACTCCACGTATTGCTGCCAGCAGTGTTTGTAAAGGTATTACTGCCTGAACCGCCAGTGAAAGTAGTAATACCGCTAAAGCTTCCAACGTTCGTTCCACTACTGGTAGTTGCATTGACAGAAACCGCTGTTGAATAATTAATGTAATTTAACGTACCAGCTGTTGCACTGATGCTACCAATGCTCTTGCCATCACCTAATGTGAAGGTATCCCCACTGCCGCCGACTAATGTAGCGAACGCACTGAAGTTTTTACCTGCGATGCTGCCAGCATTGTCGTTTGAAATGTTCCAGGTGCTGCTACCTGCAGTGTTTGTAAAGGTGTTGCTGCCTGAACCGCCAGTGAATGTTGTAATACCACTGAAGCTTCCAACGTTCGTTCCACTACTGGTAGTTGCATTGACAGAAACCCCTGTTGAATAATTAGTATAATTTAACGTACCAGCTGTTGCGCTGATGCTACCAATGCTCTTGCCATCACCTAATGTGAAGGTATCTCCACTGCCGCCGACTAATGTAGCGAAGGCACTGAAGTTTTTACCTGCGATGCTGCCTGCATTGTCATTGGAAATGTTCCAGGTGTTGCTGCCAGCAGCATTGGTGAAGGTGTTGCTGCCCGAGCCACCTGTAAATGAGGTAATACCACTTAAGCTTCCAACGTTAGTTGCGGTATTGGTTCCACCATTAACGGCAACGGCGGTTGAATAATTACTGTAATTTAACGTACCAGCTGTTGCACTGATGCTACCAATGCTCTTGCCATCACCTAATGTGAAGGTATCCCCACTGCCGCCGACTAATGTAGCGAAGGCACTGAAGTTTTTACCTGCGATACTGCCAGCATTGTCGTTTGAAATGTTCCAGGTGCTGCTACCGGTAGTGTTTGTAAAGGTGTTGCTGCCTGAACCGCCAGTGAAAGTAGTAATACCGCTAAAGCTTCCAACGTTCGTTCCACTACTGGTAGTTGCATTGACAGAAACCGCTGTTGAATAATTAGTGTAATTTAACGTACCAGCTGTTGCACTGATGCTACCAATGCTCTTGCCATCACCTAATGTGAAGGTATCTCCACTACCACCTGCTAAGGTTCCAAAGGCATTGAAGTTTTTACCTGCAACGCTACCGATGTTGTTGTTAGAAATACTCCACGTATTGCTGCCAGCAGTGTTTGTAAAGGTATTGCTGCCGGAACCACCCGTAAATGTTGTGATACCACTAAATGTGCCACCAATACCAGTTGACGTATTTGTTGTTGCGTTAATAGACACAGCCGTAGTGTAGGCGCTGAAATTCAAACTACCTGTACCACTATTGATGATGTTCCCGCTAATAGCCGCGCCATTGTTAAAAACAAAGTTATTTGTAGCAGTACCGCTTGTTAGATTTTGAATATTATTAAATGTACCGCCGCTTGTTATATTTGTTGCAGCAATCGTACCATTACTGCCGCCACTACCTCCATTATTAGTTACAGTCCATGTGTTAGTGCCGCTGCCTGACAATAATGCCAGCGTATTTGTTACAGAAGAGTTTCCATTAATTGCTAATGTGCCTAATGATGAAATATCATTTAAAGTAAATACATGACTACCACCAGAACTACCTGTTAATGTTAACGATTGTGATCCACCTATTAGTGTACTGTTTAAACTGATATTGCCATTACTAGATGTTAATAGAGTTGTTGCACCTAAACTAACAGCACCGTTATAAATTTGATTGCCCGTGCTGCTAATACTGCCATTATTTAATGTTACTGCATTGGTTTGTAATGTAGAAAGCCCGCTGATTGCACCTCCCAGGATAGAAGTGCCACTATCAGCTAATGTTAAACTCTTTGATCCACCAGTGACGCTACTTAATGTAATGCCAGCGCCGGTCAATGTTGTATCCGCACCGAGTGTAGCAGCACCATAGGATTGTGTGCCAGTTGTAGTAACACCGCTACTACTGTTGAATGCAACAGCATTCGCTTGTAATGTATTGAACCCGGTTACTATGCCATTAAATGCGGTAGTTCCGCTGTCATTGATTACTGTATTATGTCCAAACCCAGCGAATTCACCACCAAAAGTAATACCTGCTCCAGTAAAGGTAACTAGAGGTGATGAAACTAACCATACTCTGCCATTGTAAGTTTGAGCACCTGTAGTGGTTATGTTGATATTATTAATACCGAAATTGATTTTATTGACATTGCTAATTTGTAAACTACTGAGGCCAGTAAGCGAACCCAGAATGGTAGCATCAGTACCGCTGACGGTTATTGCTAAGCTGTGACCGTTACCAGCGACAGTACTAAGAAAAGAAATTCCAACTGTTGCTAACGTTGTATCTGCGCCTAGTGTGACAGGGCTATTATATGTTTGAGAAGCACTGCTTGTAATATTTGTTGTATTGATTGCTGTTGAACCAGTTGCTGTTAATGAAGAAATACCAGATATTACGTTACCAAAAGTGATAACACCTGAGCCTGAGGTAGATGCTGCTAATGAGAATCCACCCCCTGTGACTGTATTTGAAAGATTAACATTACCTGATCCACTTGAGAACGTGGTCGGAGCAGTCAAAGTAACGGGCCCGTTGAGTGTTAATGAATTGCTACCTGAAGCTGAAATAGTACCACTCGCACTGATAGACGAACTCGATGTAATTTGTGTTGGCACACTAAACGTGCTTGTAGGCACAGTGATAGTGCCAGATTGTCCAGATTGTCCAATGTTTAATATACTAAACCCAGTGCCTAATGCAGCCAGATTAGTGCTGGTAATATTTAAAGTAGAGCCTGATGCAAGATTAACGCCAATTGTTCCTGAAGCAGCCTGTGCTGCTAATCTAAGACCACCGGTTCCTGTTACTGTTCCTGCGCCACCAAAAGTCATCGTGTCTGCCTGGATAGCTAAATCATTACTAGATGCATTTAATGTGCTAGCGAATGTGATGCCAAGAGCAGACAGCAATCTACTTGCTGTTCCACCGCCAAATGAAACGGCATCATTATAAGTTTGCGTGCCTGTTGTTGTGAGACTGTCACTGTTAATAACAGTTGAACCACCTGTGTTCGTTGTGATGGTAGCTGTGTTAATTGCGTTTCCTATTGTGCCTAAGGTGGTTGTGCCTGTACTATTAAGTGTCAAAGCATTTAATGCTGTCCCTGAACCTATATTCCCTGAAAGTGTGATGGCTGCATTGCCTGTGCTAATCGTTAATGAACGTGCAATGCTATTGGAAACACCACCTGCAAGATTGATCGCATTATTGGTTGTTGATAAGACTGTATTAGCTCCTAACGTCACAGCACTATTATAAGTTTGTGTGCCTGTTGTTGTGATGCCGTCGTATTAATGGCTGTTGTATTACCCGTACCAATGAGTAAGCTCGTCAATGCACTGGTGCCACCTGCTATACCACTAAAAGTGATTGCACCACTGCCATTGCCAATGCTTAATGCTTGTGGCCCATTCAATGTGCCACCAAAAGTGATGCCGCCATTGCTTGAGGTAAGTGTTGTTAAGCTAGCTGCACCTAAAGTAACCGCATTATTATAGGTTTGTGCACCCGTTGTAGTGATACCCGTTGTATTGATAGCGACTGTGCCTGTAATTGTTAATGAAGAAAGGCCAGATACTGTATTACTAAATGTGGTGGCGCCAGCACCTGATGTTGTAGTCCCTAAAGAAAATCCACTGCCTGTAACAGTATTATTAAAATTAATATTGCCTGTTCCTGCGCTCAATGTGACAGCAGTAGAGGGAATTGCAACCGGACTATTAAAAACAATATTTCCTCCAGTTGTACTGATAGCAGGAGAAAGACCTGTACTTAAGTTAATTGTATTAGCTGCGCTATTAATGTTGATGTTGCCAGATGTGCTGCTGATTGTAGAATTAACATCTATATTCGAAGCAGCAGTTAAATTAATATCCCCAGTACTTGTTGTAGAAATAGGCGCGCTAACAGTAAAAGAAGTACCCGAGTTATTAATGGTAATTGCCCCTGATCCTGATTGAGCTACACTGTTAAGGATAAAATAGCCTGTAGATGCGGTTGTTAACTGAATGGCTCCACTGCTTGTATTGTTTGCAGAAAATACCCAGATATTATTGCCTGGATTAGTAAGCACTACTCCACCAGAAGAAGTAGTAATCAAGTTGCCTGTACTGATGGCACCTGTTTGAGTAATCACGCCACCACCAAGGAAGCTGAGATTACCTATTCCAACACTTGATGTTCCACCACCAAAATTAATACCACCAGTGGATGTAAGCCAAGCACTATTGTTGCCAGGTGTATTCACAGTGAGATTATTTGCTAAAATACCAATGGCATTCAAGCTTGTTCCAATGGTACCTGTTCTTGAAACTAAATTGAGATTTCCTGCAGTAATCACGCTAGAAGCTGGATCAGTAAAAGAACCCGCGTTTAATGTGACTGTTTTAGCACCGAAATTCACAGCACCGCCTACATTTAAAATACCTGTGCTAGCTGCAGAATCACCTATTGCAATGGAGCCTGCGCCTGTCACACCACCTGCTAATGAAGTCACTTCAGCGGATGTTAAATCAAACGTAGATGCGCCAGCTAATGACATTGTTGTTGCTGCGCTAGAAGGTTTAATCGTTAAAGCACCTGTGGTGGTGAAGGCATTACCACTTGTGAGAAGATTAATGGAATCAGCTGTGATTGTAATTGCACCAGAGCCTGATGAGAGACTAAATGTATTGTTTTGTGTATAAGTACCTGTTCCTGTATTAATACTGATATTACCATTGCTGTTGATGTTTCCAGTAACTGTTGTGCTAGTGTTTCCATTCGTCAATAGAAATCCGACTGGCGCTGTAATGGGTCCTAACCCCGCAATTGCATTCGAAGCATTCGTTAAATTAATAACACCACCGGCGCTGGTTGCGCTAAAATTACCTGCTGTGATGACTGCTCCAGCTACCTGCGTAATACTACCAGAACTAGTAATTGTAATGCTGCCAGAACCGACAGAAGAAGAGCTACCGATACCAACACCGCCGCTGGCTGGAGCAAGAAAAGCGTTAGCATTTGTTGTATTAAAGGAGAGAGCGCTTGTTGTGAAAACCATTGGGGTACCTGAAGCACCGATTGCACCTGTTCTAGCAAGTAAATTTAATGCTGTAGTTGCAGAAAGATTTGAACCGGCTGGATTAGTAAAAGAGCCTGCATTTAAGTTAACAGTCTTAGCACCAAAACCCACACTACCGCCAACGTTTAGAACACCTGTGCTAGCAGCAGCATCTCCTATTGTAATGGCCCCTGTCACACCACCTGCTAATGAAGTGATTTCAGCAGCTGTTAAATCAAAGCCAGATGAACCTGCGAGTGACATTGCTGCGCTTGCAGTGGAAGGTTTAAGCGTTAAAGCACCTGTGGTAGTGAAAGCATTACCAGCCGTTAAGAGATTAACCGCATCAGCTATGATGGTAATCGCACCAGAACCTGATGCAATACTAAACCCGTTACTTTGTACATAAGTACCTGTTCCCGTGTTAATACTGACAGAGCCATTTCCTGTGGTAGTGCTAATGTTACCTCCAACCGTTACTCCATTATTGCCATTTGTCAGATTGAATCCGCCAGGTGCTGTAATCGCACCTAAATTTGAAATAGCATTTGAAGCGCTATTTAAATTCAAAGCGCTGGTTGCACCCGAAAGCGTTGCAACTAACGTGCTTGCAGTAACGGGTGCAGCTGCAGATTGTGTGACACTATTACCCATACTTGTAAATGTAAGAGTTCCTGAGCCTAGATTAGATGCACTACTAAAATTCGTACCCCCTGTTGAAGTAATAAAAGCACTTCCGTTAGATGTGTTTAAAGAAAGATTTGCTGCTGAAATACCGACGGCATTTGCACCCGCAGCACCGATTGCACCAGCTGCATTTCTAGCAAGTAAATTTAAAGTGCTTGCAGTGATAACACTTGCACCGGTATCAGTAAAAGAACCTCCGTTCAATGTGAGTGTCTTACCGGTGAAGTCGGAAGCGCCACCAATGGTGAAAACACCAGTACTGTTTGTTGCGTCACCTATGACGATAGAAGAATTTACGCCTGTTACACCACCTTTTATAGCAGTTATTTCAGCTGCTGTTAAATCAAAAGTAGAAGCACCTATCAATGACATGGTTGTTGCTGCACTAGAAGGTTTAAGAGTTAAAACACCTTGCGTGCTAAAAGCATTAGAAGCTGTTCCAATAGCAACTGTATTAGCTGTGATAGTGATATTTCCTGTACCAGCACTAATCGTATTAGGATTGTTTTGTGTGTAACCGCTAGTACCTGTGCTAATGCTAACATCACTATTTGTTGTACTGATATTCCCAGTGATTGTTATAGGATTATTTCCATTAGTTAAGCTAAATCCGCCAGGTACTGTAACAGTACTTAAATTTGTAATGACATTCGATGCACCATTTAAATTTAAGAAGCTGGCAGGATCAATGAAATTTGCAGTCAATGTATTTGCAGTGATTGCGCCAGTGCCGGATTGAAGTACTCTAACATTAGCACCACTGTTGCTTGATAAAGTCAGAGTGCCTGTGCCTACAGAAGATGCACCACTGAACGTGTTACTATTACCGAAATCAGCAGCATCATAAAAATTAATAAAAGCATTACCATTCGATGTATTGACGGAGAGATTAGTTGAATTGCCATCTGAATTTATAGTGAATGGTGCTATTGCTGTGCCGATTGTACCGCCCGCATTTCTAGTGGTTAAATTTAAAGTCCCTGCTTGAATCTGGCCCCCTCCCGTTACAGCAATGGATCCCGCATATATTGAGATTGTGGGTGTTCCAAATACACTTAAGGGTGCTGTGCCTGCTAGCGTTAAAGTACCCGTACTTGTAGCGGAATCACCTATTATAATATTGGTCGAAGGGCTTGATCCGTTTGTAAGTTGTATCATGTCATCATAAGTTAAGTTAAAAGCAGCCGAACCTGCTAGTGACATAGCTGTTGCTGCGCTAAAAGGTTTCAATGTTAAAGTGCCAGACGTATGAAAATTACTTGCACCATTACCTAAATTGATTGAATCAGCTGTGATAGTAATGTTGCCTGATCCCGTGTTAAAGATCGCATTGCTTTGTGAATAAAGTGCTGTGCCTGTATTAATATTAACTGGACTGTTCGTTGTGTTGATGGTTACCGTTCCTAACCCTACAAAACCAGTTGGATTATTGCCAGTCGTTAAATTGAATCCACCGGGCGCTGTAATGTTACCTAAGATATAGTCACCTAATGTTGTAATCGCATTGAAGGTTGCAGTATTTAAATTTAACGCACCTGAAGTCAGTGTTGCAATCAATTGACCCGCAGTAATTGTACCAGCAGCAGATTGAGTAACGCTGCTACCCATGCTAGAAAGTACTAGAGAACCTGTACCTAGATTAGATGCAGTACTAAAATTAACACCGCCTGTTGAAGTAATAAAGGCATTACCATTGGATGTATTGATAGAAATATTAGTTCCTGCTGCAATACCGACGGCATTAGCACCTGAGGCACCGATTGCACCACTTGCATTTCTTGCGCGTAAATTTAAAGTGCTTGCAGTGATGACACTAGCACCGGTGTCAGTAAAAGAACCTGCGTTTAACGAGACGGTTTTAGCACCGAAATTCACAGCACCACCGATAGTTAAAATACCTGTGCTGGCTGCAGAATCACCGATTGTAATGGTACCTGCACCTGTCACACCGCCGGCTAATGAAGTGATTTCACTTGCTGTTAAATCGAAAGTGGATGCTGGGGAGCCTGCTAGTGACATTGTTGTTGCTGCGCTAGAAGGTTTAAGCGTTAAAGCGCCCGTGGTAGTGAAAGCATTCCCAGCAGTCAAAAGATTAACCGCATCAGCTGTGATTGTAATCGCACCAGAACCTGATGCAATACTAAACCCGTTACTTTGTACATAAGTACCTGTTCCCGTATTAATACTGACAGGGCCATTTCCTGTGGTAGTGCTAATGTTACCTCCAACCGTTACTCCATTATTACCATTTGTTAGACTGAATCCGCTGGGTGCTGTAATCGCGCCTAAATTCGTAATTGCATTGGTTGCACTATTTAGATTGAGAGCACCCGCAGTGAGAGTTGCAACTAAACTACCTGCAGTGACAGTGCCAGCTGCAGATTGGGTGACATTAGAACCCATGGTAGTAAATGTTAATGTGCCTGACCCTACAGAAGATGCACTACTAATATTAGTTCCACCGGCTGAAGCAATAAAAGCGTTACCATTCCCTGTGGTATTAAATGAAAGATTAGTCGCAGCAATACGAATTGCATTAGCTGCACCGGATGCACCAATCGCACCACCTGAATTTCTAGCTACTAAATTCACTGTATTTGCTGTAATAATGTTTGCTGCGTTTGCACTAGTGAATGAACCTGCATTCAATGTGACAGGCACATTAGGAAAAGTAACCGCAACGCCACCAGCAGTGCCGACTGTTAAAACACCTGTACTGGCGGAAGCGTCACCTATGACAATAGAGCCTGATGCCATACCAGTGGTGAATGCCGTTATTTCAGCTTGTGTTAAATCAAAAGTGGAAGCACCTGCAAGAGACATGGTTGTTGCAGCAGCAGAAGGTTTCAGTGTTAATATTCCTGAGGTTTGAAAAGCACTATTAGTCGAATGTGTACCAATGGCAATGGTATTACTCGTAATCGTAATTGCGCCAGAACCTGCATTTAAACCTACATTATTACTTTGAGTATAACCACTGGTGCCAGTGCTGATATTAATGATGCCGCCGTTTGTGTTTGTACTAATATTTCCAGTTGCAGCGAGAGCGGTATTACCGTTGTTTAAAGTAAAAAATCCGTTCACGGCAGAGATAACACCCAAATTTGAAATGGCATTAGTTGCAGTATTAAGATTCAAACCACCCGCTGTCAGTGTGGCTGTTAATGTCCCTGCAGTAATCGTACCCGAAGCGGATTGGTTCACAGAGTTACCCATGCTGGTAAACGTTAACGTACCTGATCCTACCGAAGATGCACCATTAATATTGACGCCACTTGTGGATGTAATAAAAGCATTACCATTCCCTGTGGTATTCAAAGTTAAATTACTCGTCGATATACCAAATGCATTAGCACCCGCGGCTCCAATAGCGCCACCGGCTGAATTAGCTTTAAGAGTGAGTGAACCCGCTGTAATGACATTTGCCCCAGTATCAGTAAAGCTACCTGCATTTAAAGTCAAGCTTTGTGATCCAAAACTCCTAGGGCCACCAATAGTCATTACACCTGTTGTTGTGGCTTGTCCAATCGTTACCCCACTAAAGGTAGTGCCAAATTTTGAAATTATTGTGTCTGTCAATTGCAGTGTACCCGCACCGCCACTTATTCCAATCGTCGCATTAGCCGTAGAAGGTGCTAATAACAATGAACCTGTTCCTGTAATACTGCTTGAGGGTGCTAGGGTATTGGCTATGAGTGATAAATTATTTGCGCCAGCAGTGAGTGAACTGGCCAATGTAATAGTTGTTCCTTGTAATGCAGCGGCTCCATTAAGATTTACGGGATTATTATAAGTCTGAGTCCCTGTTGTAGTGACATTATTGCTAAGTGATGTGTTGCCTGTAGCACTGGTTGTTAAACTAGCGATGTTTGCGGTACTTTGAAGACTTGTAATAGAACCTGTACCTGCATTGAGTGTTAATCCAAATGCACCTGTGATGGCACCTGAGATTACATTTGTTGCGCTTGAGTTATTGGATGTAAGAACAGTATTTGCTTGCAATGTTAATGGCGTAGTACCTAGATAGCCTATTGTGTAAAAACCTGTATTGATAAGTGGATTACATGAAGAACAATTCAATCGAAATCCACCACCTGCTGTGACACGAAGTTCGCCGGTAGAGTTACTAATGATATTACTTGTTGTAATTGTGCTGGCACCGCCCGTTGCGAGCAAGCTAATAATAGCATTAGTTGCACCGGCTATAATTTGTGAAGCGTAAGATTGGTTTCCTGTAGTTGTAACATCTAGGATGTTAGTATTATTTGTTGTAAGTACACCAGCAAAACCGGTTGTAAATGAAGTTAAGGGCACATTAAGTCCAATATGTCCCTGAGCTACGGTAAGCACCCCGGCTGTGTTTATCGTTAAACTACCTGGCCCATCAATCACTCCAGCCCCGGTATTGGCTTGAAATATGATTGACGCAGCACCAGACGAGCTTAAGGTGACAGAAGCGCCACTTGCTATGAGGTAAGAATTTCCGTTATAGGTTTGAGTTCCAGCGACTGTTGTGACACCCGCACCTGAATTAAAATTAATAGTTCCGGCACCCGAATTGGTATTCATAGTAATGCCGCCTGAACCTGCATTGGTAATAGTTGAATTGAGAGAAATATCGCTACTTGCAGTTAACGTTAGGGAATTTGCACTGTTCCAAGAAATCGGTGCATTAAGAGTAATGGTTCCTGCATTACCTCCCGCTGTTTGTGTAGCCAATATGATAACGTTTGCAGAGTTTAATCGAGTATTCAACGTTGAGTTAAGAATGTTGGCTGTAGTATTAACAGTAGGTGTATATGTTCCACTCGCAAAGTTAACATTTGAATCAGCAGCTGCGCTAATAGTGACATTCGCAGGATCCAATAACCATATTCCTGTTTCACCCATCGGTGCTGTCAAATCAACCTGAGCTAAATTGGTTTCAAGATATGCTTTTCCTGAGGTTTCAACAAAACCACCATCACCGCCATTCAAACCACCTTTTGCACTGATGCTGCCATCAAAACCGGTTGCCTCATCTGCCCAAACAATAATTTTTCCACCATTACCCTGCGCGATAGCATCCGCAAGTAAATTAACATCTTCTGCAACATACGTTGTGGATGCATTTGGTAAAGGCCCCCTGCCTTGGTAATTACCGCCAACATAAATTTCTCCACCGCCTTGGTCACCACTGACATCAATGACAGCAGGATTATCTACATGAATATAATTTCCAAGTACCTGAACTACACCGCCTATTTCCCCTGCTAACAGTCCTGATGCATCTAATCTACCTGAAAGATAAGTAAAGCCTTCATTATCGCCTCGCAAAATAATTTCACCATTTATTTCATCCACTGAATGGGCTTGCATCACACCTGTCATATTAATCACACGATCTATAACACCTTGCGCTGCTTTCGCTGTCATTAAAATGGTGCCACCATCTGCAATAACCGTTCCGCTATTGCTGACAGCATTTTTTAAAGCAAGGCCATTTTCATCAAGCCCTGGACTTGTGATAACTTCATCCACAGCAAAATGAATTAATCCAGCATTATCAAATCCAACTGTAAATTTATTACCGGATGCAAGCACTACATTTCCCAAGTGTGCTTGAATAACACCTTCATTAGAAACAGCCGAACCAATGAGCGCGATTAAACCGCTATTTGCTGCAATAATAGTGCCTTTATTGATAATCGAACCATTATAAAGAGGAGACTTTTGATCAAAGATATATTGTCCTGCAAGGAAGTTTTCATTAGTGATATCTACAGTGGATGCAATAATGCCATTGACATCAATATGCGCTCCAGAACCAAAATAAACACCTGCTTGGTTGACTAAAATAACTTGGCCATTGGCTTGCAGCTGCCCAAAAATTTGTGAAGCACCTTGTTGTGGATTAATGCGATTGAGTATCACAGAACTAGCGCTAGGTTGTACGAACCGAGTTGTTTCTTGTGGGGCAATATTAAAGCTCTGCCAATTAACAATGGCTTTATCGCTTGCTTGATTAACTTGCACAGTGTTTGCATCGGGTGTCGTAATTGTTGCAGATCCTGCAGCCACAATACCACCCTCCGGGTTTGCATACGTGCTGTTAATCAAAAGCATTGTCGCTAATAATACAAATAGTTTTTTAATCACAACCCCTCCTGACTCGTTTCCCTTTTTTTATTTCTTATCCGTATACGATAGGCAATTGAGTACCACACTACAGACTGGCTGCTCAACTTAGGTATAGACCATATAACGAATTTGTGTGGATTTTTTAAACATTTATTTTTTATTAATTATCATGAAGTTATATGATTTCTAAGAAGGTAGTCATTATTCAGCGGTTATCACTATGCTTTTCGTGCCCGTGCCCGCGTGCGTGCCCGTTTTTTCCCTGCGCGATATAAGAAAAAACGGGCACGCACAGCATGCGCTGAAAGTTACAATTTCATAGGGCAAGAAGGAGAATGTGATGTACCTGGCTCATATCAAGATAGATGTAAAATAACAAGTAAACATTATCATTCAACAGATAAAAAATTGGCGAAAACGTTGATGTGTGAATTTGACGTTGATTGTGAAACCTTGGCAGGTAAGATCCAGAAAATAAATTTTTATCTACAAAGTTCTTTGCGTTACTGCCTAACATTTTTTGAAAATTGCGATGGTAGTCTTGTTGCTCGAGCTAATAACGAGCAGTTATGTAAAGCATATGATGTTGCAAAAGATCAGGCGAGTAAATATAAAGTAAAGTTTTGAGTATGGGGTCAAGCTTGATACTCGATTAATTTCTTTCCTACGGCTGACTATCTAATTTATATAACTTTGCTGTCATCTCGCTATTTCGAGCAAAAGCGTACAGATTGCCATTCAGATCAACAGTTAAATAATCTATCTCAACGGCTGAAAGATTTTTGCTAATATCAACCCATTTACCAATGTGATCATTATCATATGTCAGCTTCAATATATGCCCTTCTTTTTTTGTTTGTTCATCTGCTGTGAGATAATCCTTATTCTCTATTTTTGTTTGTTCATCCGCTGTGAGATAATCTTTGTTCTCTATTTTTGGTTGTGTGTTTACTGGGAGATAATCCTTATTCTCCGCTAAATAAAGGGCTCCTCTCTGTTCATCAAGAACTAAGTAATTTAAATCAGAAATAAGGAGATTATCAGCACTGTTTTTTAATCCTACATTCATGGGCTCCCAAGTTTTTCCTTGGTCAACGGATTGAAAAACGTCTTTCGCGCTTTTATCATAAATAAAGAAAGTACCATTATTATCGATTACAAAACTGATTGGATCAAACTTGAATTGTCTGCTTATAATATGCCAAGTATTTTTTTCTGGTGCATACTGATATATGACTGAAGATTGATAGCCATCCGTTTTCGTGTTCTTAAAAAGGAAATAAAAATTACCCGCATTATCTTTTACAGGAGATTGATTAGGATTTAAAAGGATATCTCCCTCAGGGAAATCTTGTGATGCTACTACTGGCCAAGGATCTTCATCAGTGCGCATAACTCTATGATATCGGTAAAGTTTAAAAAGTTTTTTAATAGGATCCATGCTAACTACGTACGGAGCTCCTTGTTTACCTATACCTACGTTAACGACATTAACCTCTGGATTTAGATTTTGGTTCCACCAAAATATTCCTCCATCGTAATCGAAAGCATAAACGGCAGAAGATGTACTAAAATAAATAATATGAAGAGCGCTTTCAGCTAAAAAAAATGGCTTTACACTGAAACTCTGACCTGTTGCTGACCAAAGAGGCTTCGGAACCCTTGTTGGCTCCCAGTGTTGGCCATTGTCCATTGAATATAATAATTGATTATTACCAGTGCTCGCATAAATGACTTGGTTATGAAGGAACACCATGTTATTAATACTATTATTACTATCGAGAGCAATTCCTAATGACACGGGTTTCCATGCAGATGAAGAAAAATCTTCAGCATAGCTTACGATGGAAAAGAATGTTAAAAACCCCAAGAAAACAAAATGTCTTAAATGTTTCATTGCTATGCCTCTGAAAAAATAAAGCCTATCTGCAACCGGGTTTCACTATTCTATTTTTGATTTTTCTGGTGGCTATGGGTGGACTCGAACCACCGACCTCAGCATTATGAGTGCCGCGCTCTAACCAGCTGAGCTACATAGCCATTTGTTCTGGATGGGAAAATGGACGCCTATTCTCGAAGTTTTTACTCTGATTTGTCAAGATGTATATCGAGAATAGTGATGGCTATGTTGAGCAGATGTCGGATTTGTCGTGCCCGTGCCCGCGTGCGTGCCCGTTTTTTTCTCTGGCTAGTGTGAGGGAGAAAAACAGGCCCGGGCACGTTGTAAATTGACCCATAGCACAGAAAATACCTTGTATCCCTCCCCAATCTTGCGTAAAATCCCCCTCTTTTACAAAGACCATGTTAATAAAAGATGGTCTTTCCTTGCCTTCACCCGGCAGTACGTGGGTAAGGCTTTAATCAATAAGGGGTCATAGAGCATGAAACATTATGAAGTGGTATTTTTGGTCCATCCTGACCAAAGTGAGCAAGTGCCTGGGATGATTGAGCGTTACAGTAACATGGTGACGCAGAAGAAAGGCAAGATTCATCGGTTAGAAGATTGGGGTCGTCGGCAATTAGCTTATCCTATTGATAAAATCCTTAAAGCACATTATGTGTTGATGAATATCGAGTGTGATAAAGACACGCTCGCTGAGTTGAGCAATGCATTTCGTTATAACGATGCTGTTATTCGTAATCTCATCATCACGACCAAACGTGCTGTAACAGACCCATCTCCTTTGTTGAAAGAAAAAGAGGGTCGTAGTGAAGTGGGTATGTCTGAGCAGGAATCCGGTGGTGGTTATCGCTCCAAAGGCAAAAGACCTATTATTATTGAAGATCAGGTTGAGATGGATGAAGAAGTGGATGTCGATAGCGCAGGCAAATAACCAATTAATACTGGGAGTCATATTATGTTTCGTCGCAAGAAGTTTTGTTATTTCACTAGCAATAAGTTAAATGAAGTCGATTATAAAGATGTTCACTTATTGAAGAAATTTATTACAGAAAATGGAAAGATTGTACCGAGTCGGATTACCGGTACAAAAGCGCGTTTTCAGCGTTTATTAGCTATTGCAATTAAGCGAGCACGCTTTTTGGCATTATTACCCTATACGGATAAGCATTCATAAGGTGTGATGAGTCTATTACGTCAGGTCACAGATTTTATTTTGCAGAGTCGCTCACGGGCGTTTGGGGTGACTTTTGTTTGTGCGTATATTCCTTTATTAGGAAGTATTAGCATTTTAATAGCAGGGTTAGTGACATTACGTAAGGGTGCTTTAGAGGGCGCATTCATACTTTTTGCTGCAACAGCGCCTTTTCTATTAAGTTATTATATGGAATCGCCAGCGGCAGATCAGGTAGAAGTAGCGCTGGTTGCTGTTGTGACTGTGGTGGCGACTAATTTATTAGTGTGGCTTTATGCTATAGTGTTGCGGCAATATGGTAACTGGAGCTTGATTTTAGAGCTTTCGATTCTGTTGAGCGTGGTTGTTATTGGGGCGGTGCATTTTTTCAATCCCGATATTCAGAGTTGGTGGGGCGTTCAGTTGCCTGCTTATTTTGCTAAAGTAACAGCCACGATGAATGGGTTGCCAGGCGCAGATATTAAAATGCAGTTGCAGGCGGCTGGTATACTTAAACCTTTTGCAACAGGGTTCGTCATCTTATCCATTATACTGAATGGATTATTGCAATTGGTGTTAGCGCGTTGGTGGCAAGTGATTATGTTTACGCCAGGCACATTGCGCCAAGAGTTGTACCATATCCGTTTTGGTTTTGTGATGGGTATTTTATTTATTGTGGAGTTGTTATTGTCTTTTTGGGGCAATGCGACTGCATTAGATTTGAGACCTGTTTTTTACGGTTTATTTTTTATAGCAGGTATAAGTTTGGTGCATTGTTTGTTAGCATCAACCAAATACAATGGGTTTTGGTTAGTGCTGGTTTATGTGGCGCTCATTATTCTTTTTCCAAAGAGTGTTATGGCTGTAGCTGTTTTTGCGTTACTGGATGTGTTGCTGAATGTACGTCAGCGGTTAACACGAATGTAAGTTATTTTTAAAGAGGTGAAAAAAAGTGGAAGTTATTTTATTAGAAAAAATTCGTAATTTAGGAACATTAGGCGAGAAAGTCAAAGTAGCGCCAGGTTATGGACGTAATTATTTAATTCCTCAAGGCAAGGCAACTTATGCCACGGCGGATAATTTAAAGAAATTCGAGGCACGTCGTGCTGAGTTAGAAAAAGCAGCTGCGAAAGCAGTTCAAGCTGCACAACTCAGACAGCAAGCATTGGCAGCTTTACCTATCATCAAAATCTTGGCTAAAGCCGGCGAAGAGGGCAAATTATTTGGGTCAATTGGGACTAAAGATATTGCTGATGCAGTGACTCAGGCAGGTGTTGAAATTTGTAAAAGCGAAGTTATTCTGCCTACAGGTGTGTTGCGTCAATTGGGTGATTATGAAATCGAAATTGAAGTGCATGGCGATGTAATGGCGAGTGTGAAGATTACAGTTGTTTCGGAAGGGTTGTAATGGCGATTGGCTTTTCCGCGGTAATTATTTAATTTTTTATTGCAAGCCACTTCTGCTACGACGGCACCAGGCCTGCCACTCCTGTGTCATCCCCGCCGCTCTTATGTCATCCCCGCGAAGGCGGGGACCCATCTTGCAAATACCACCAAACAATAATTAGAACAATAAAAATTAAATTTTATCAGAAAATAATAGGATATTAAGAGGCAAGTCATCATGGGTTCCCGCCTACGCGGGAATGACACGGCGGGGCTGGAATGACAGGGTAGTGGCAGGAATGACACATAGACAATCCCCCCTGATAATGCGAGAATTTACCCCAAGCTTAATTGATTAGCGATGTGTCATGATGGAAGCGTACTCCCCAACGAAGCGTTACAATACCCATTCTATCGATACCGATACGGTTAAGATTCCTCCTCATTCTATTGATGCGGAACAATCTGTCCTGGGCGGCTTGATGCTGGATAACCGTGCTTGGGATTTGATTGTTGACCGTGTTCGAGAAGTTGATTTTTATAGGCATGATCATCGTTTGATCTATGGTGTGATGGCTAAGCTGACCCATCAGAATAAGCCATTAGACGTATTAACGGTTTCCGAAGCGTTAAAAGAGTTGCACGAATTAGATAATGCCGGTGGCGAAGTCTATTTGTATGAGCTGGCTAATAATACCCCTACTGTCGCTAACATTACGGCATATGCTGACATTGTCCGCGAACGTTCCGTATTTCGTCAGCTTATTGCCACAGCTAATGATATTGCTGGTAGTGCTTTTAATCCTCAGGGCCGCAGTAGTACCGAGTTGCTTGATGCGGCGGAGCGTGAAGTATTTGCTATCAGCGAGCAGGGTGCGCGGGTTGGTGGGCCTACTAATATTAAAGAATTTTTAACAAAAACGATGGACAGAATTGATGTACTCTTCCAATCGAATAACCCTATTACAGGGATCGCGACAGGTTATCATGACCTGGATAATATGACCTCCGGTCTGCAGCCTTCTGATTTAGTGATTATTGCGGGTCGTCCTTCCATGGGTAAAACGATGTTGGCGACCAACATTGGAGAACATGTTGCAATTAAAGAACGCAAACCCGTCCTTATTTTTAGTATGGAGATGCCGGGTGAAGCGATTGTGATGCGTTTATTGTCATCCTTATGCCGTATTGATCAATTACGGATTCGTACAGGTAAATTATTAGATGAAGACTGGCCGCGCATCAGTTCAACCGTGAGCGTGCTGTCTGAAGCACCTTTTTTTATAGATGATACACCCGCATTGAGTCCCGCTGAGTTGCGTGCGCGAGCAAGAAGGGTTGCAAAAGAGCATGGCCAATTAGGATTAATTATTGTCGATTATTTACAACTGATGCAGGTACCGGGTTCAAATGAAAATCGTACAGCAGAAATTTCTGAAGTGTCTCGCTCATTAAAGAGTTTGGCTAAGGAATTAAAAGTACCCGTGATTGCGATATCACAATTAAATCGTAGTTTAGAACAACGCGCTGATAAACGTCCTGTGATGTCTGATTTGCGCGAGTCGGGTGCTATTGAGCAAGATGCTGACTTGATTGCTTTTGTTTATCGTGATGAAGTCTATAACGATAATTCACCTGATAAAGGGACAGCAGAATTGATTGTTGCAAAACAACGTAATGGCCCCATTGGAAAAGTGCGCTTGACCTTTTTGGGACAGTACACACGGTTTGATAATAATTTTTCTGGTTCTTATTAACATATGGGTCGACCTACTAAAATCATCATTCAGTTGGATGCATTACGGCATAATCTTCAGCAGGTTAAAAAACTGGCGCCTCATTCTGCCGTGCTTGCGATGGTTAAATCAAATGGCTATGGCCATGGTATTGAACGTATTGCATTGGCATTGCCCGATGCGAATGCATTTGGCGTAGCGTGTATCGAGGAAGGATTATTGTTACGTAAAGCAGGTGTGCAGCGTCCTATTGTATTAATAGAAGGATTATTTACGGATGATGAGATTAGTCGAGCTGCCGCAGAAAATTTTACATTGGTTGTGCACCATGAATCGCAAGTGCATATGTTTGAGAAAAATCCGTCGCTTGCACCGTTGTCTGTTTGGTTAAAAATCGATACAGGTATGCACAGGTTAGGTTTTGCATCGAGCCAAGTTAAAGAAATGTATCAACGATTATTCGCTTGCCCTTCTGTTAAAAAACCCATTGGCTTGATGTCACATTTTGCTGCAGCTGATGGGTCGAATCTCATGCATACAGAGCAACAGATTGCGCAGTTTGATGCAGCAATAGAAGGATTATCGGGTCCTCATAGTTTATGTAATTCAGCAGGTATTATTGCGTGGCCATCCGCACAGCGTGAGTGGGTGCGGCCGGGATTAATGCTGTATGGTGTATCTCCTTTTGCAGCGCATCAAACTGCGGATTATTCGTTAAAGCCTGTGATGTCATTACAGTCAGAATTAATCGCCATTCATCCCATTGCTAAAGATGAATGCGTAGGTTATGGCCGTACGTGGGCATCACCTGAAGAAATGCGCATTGGTGTGGTCGCGATGGGTTATGGAGATGGCTATCCACAATTTGCAAAGAGGGGAACGCCTGTATTAGTGAATGGCCAGATATGTCCATTAGTCGGACGAGTATCTATGGATATGCTAACAGTTGATTTGCGTACACAGCCCACTGCGAAAGTCGGTGACGCCGTGGTGCTTTGGGGCCAAGGATTGCCGGTTGAGAAAGTAGCAGAAGGAAATCACACGAGTGCGTATGAGTTACTGACGCGTATTACACAGCGGGTTAAAGTAGTTGTGTCTTAAAATAAAAATAGTATGTCATTCCCGCGCAGGCGGGAACCCATTATCACTTAGCACCAGACCCATATTATTTTTTGATAATTTAACTTTCTTCGTGCTGTTTTATCACGGCGGTGATATGTGCACGATTTTTTTATGCTTTTTCCAAAACCCCAGAAGAAGTCACACTTTTGAAATAATCCACTGCTTGTGCTAAAGACTGCACTGCAAAAATTTCCATATCACCTATTTTTTCTTTAGGTACATTAAGATGTGGAATAATAGCTTGTTTAAATCCTTGCTTGGCGGCTTCTCGCAATCGTTCTTGTCCACCTTGCACAGGTCGAATTTCACCTGCTAAACCGACTTCGCCAAAAATGAGAATATCTTGTGGAATAGGGCGATTACGTAAACTCGATAACACCGCTAATAGTAAAGCTAAATCAGCACCTGTTTCAGTGATTCGCACACCGCCAACAACATTCACAAAGACATCTTGATCATAAGTTGTGATGCCACTATGACGATGCAATACAGCTAGCAACATAGCTAACCGTTGCGTATCCAATCCCACGCACACACGCCGCGGATTGCCCATATGACTTTGATCAACAAGTGCTTGCACTTCTACTAATAAAGGACGACTGCCTTCTCGTGTTGCCATAATGACGCTGCCTGCAACCGGATTGTCATAGCGTGATAAGAAAATAGCAGAAGGATTATTCACTTCTCGTAATCCTTTATCCGTCATTGCAAAAATACCTAATTCATTGACTGCACCAAAGCGATTTTTGACAGCGCGAATCACACGGTAACGACTGTCTTGTTCACCTTCAAAATACAGTACGCAATCCACCATATGTTCCAACACCCGCGGCCCTGCAAGTGTGCCTTCCTTCGTAACATGTCCTACTAAAAATAATGCTGTGTTTGTTTGCTTTGCAAATGTGACTAACTGAGCAGCACTTTCACGCACTTGCCCAACAGCGCCCGGTGCGGATTGTAAAAGATCCGTATGCATTGTTTGAATAGAGTCAACGACAATGACAGCCGGTTTTTCTTTTTGCATGCATTTGATAATACGTTCTACATTCGTATCGGTTAGCAATAATAAATTATTTTCAGGCAAGCCTAAACGACGTGCACGTAACGTGACTTGCTGCAGCGATTCTTCGCCTGTGACATACAATACTTTGAGCTGTTGACTAAGATACGCTAAGGTTTGCAGTAGCAAAGTAGATTTACCAATACCAGGGTCACCCCCAATTAATACAGCGGATCCAATCACTACCCCACCACCTAGCACACGATCCAATTCTTTTAATCCCGAAGCTAAGCGTGCTTCTTCTGCGCTCAGTGTCACATGCTGCATAGGCGTCATGATCGGTTCTGTGCCACTGAACCCTTGACGACGTGAATTTTCAATCTGTGTGATTTCCTCAACCAAACTATTCCACGCGCCGCAACCTAAACATTGTCCAGCCCATTTTGGATAGTGTGCGTCTATGCTTATTCATCCTTAAAATTTACAAACACTGCTTACGCAGAGCTTGAGGGGTTCACACGATTTTATACTGTCACTGTGCGTTTCACTACTACAGTGTCATGCGGGGATGACACTGTAGTGAAGTGTGCAGAGAAAATATTCTAAGCAGAGTTTATAAACTTTTTTGATACAGTGCAGCTAGTTATTATTCTGCACCTGCCAAGACCCATCCGGCTGACGGCAAGCAGTGCCATACACTTGTTGTTTTTTACCAGCTACCACAGCAACAGAACGATATTCACGGCAATATTGATTTCCATTCACAGTCACATTTTGTGTAGGCGTGACAGTATAATTTGCACCTGTATTGCTGTTTTGCCAATAAGCAGGTTGACCGACTGGGTTGTTTTCAAACGTAGAATTCATTTTCCTTTTGTCTGATTCATCCATGCTTTGACCTAGTTTATTACCAATATAGGCGCCAGTCAGTGTACCCGCGCCAATTGCCACCAGTTGACCGCTACCACCCCCAAATCGACTACCTAAGAGACCGCCTGCAACACCGCCGGCCAATGTACCCATATCTTGGTTAGATACGTTTGAACACCCTACTAAGCCAATAGAGGCCAGTAAGCTTGTGATGATAACTGCTATTTTTTTCATATAATCTGTCACTCCCCAAAGAATGGATTACTAAAATCGTTAAATATTCTATACTGTGCGGATGTATTCTACCAGTAAAATTAGATTAAAATAAGACCATATATAAAAATAAGGTGTATAATATGACGTACAGGCAGGTTTATCCCGATCAGCAATTTGGCGATTTTGTGTTAAGCGCAAACAAAAAAAAGCTGGATTTACAGTATATTTACGATTTATTGTGTAAACCTTCCCGCTACTCAACAGGCTTACCGCCCGAACGTTTTCCTAGTATTATTCAACACTCTATCTGTTTTGGGGTTTATCACGAGGGAAAACAAATCGGTTTTTCACGTGTTATTACAGATTATTCAGAATTTGCCTCCTTGTGGGATGTGATTGTGACAGAAGAATATCGTCGTCAAGGGATAGGTAAGGCGTTAATGAAATATATTTTTGCCCATAATCAATTACAAGGTATTTTTCGTTGGTTTTTGATGACTGAAGATGCGCATGGACTTTATCAGAAGTATGGATTTAAATCAGAAGCCTATAATCCTTATGTCATGATGAAAGTCAATGCGGGGTAATTGATAAAGATGATGCGTATAGCAGTCGTACAGAGTCCAAACTCCAACTCTGAACGCGAAACAATCTTGGCATTAGAGCGGGCAGGTATGCAAGCCCATACGTTTTTGTGGAATGAACCTAAAGAAAAACTCGCTGATTTTCATGGATTCATTATAACAGGTCATTTTTCTGCTGAAGAGCATTCGCGTGCAAGCGCTATTGCAGCATTGGATCCTATCATGCAAGGCATACAGGAACAAAGTTTACTTGGTAAACCTGTTTTGGGTATTTGCAAAGGCGCGCAAATTTTAGTGGAAGCTGGATTAGTGCCTGGCTTAGAAAAAAATCAATTAGGTATGGCATTAGCAGATAACAAGCGTATGCAACAAGGTAAAATACTGGGCACAGGTTTTTATAATGCATGGGTGCATATGCGTCTTTCTACAAGATATCAATGGAATGCTTTTACTCGTCATTTAGCACCCAAAGATATTTTGCATGCACAATACTGCAATAAAGAAGGTCATATTGTAGATGAATTTCCTGTGAACCCTAATGGTTCGGTGCATAATATTGCAGCCATTGCGAATAAAGCAGGTCATGTAATGGCGATGCTGCCTCGTCCTGAATGCACACCGCAAGGCGATGTTATTTTTAAATCGATGCGTGAATATATAGAGGAGGGTTATAAAGCATCTTCTGCTACATTGCGTTATCAACCACGTTCATTATCTATTAAAAAATATCAAGCACCTGTCGCAGCAAGAGAATGGATAGTGGATTTACCCCCATCTGATCCTCATGCGATCGCAGTTGAAAATGCATTACATCGTTATGGCTTACCTGTGAAAATCAAACGTGCTATTCACTGGGAAGTTCAATGTGATTCCGCTTCTTTATTTGAAAAAATAAAAGAGACAGGTATTCTCTTTAATGTAAATAAAGAAAAAATCATGGAATCACAGGAAATTAAAAACACACAGTCGATTATTTTTTTAGTGCGTGCTAGAGAGGATCTGTTTGGGCAAGAAAAATTAGAACTACTCAAAAATAATTTTGATATGGCGGGAGTTCAACACACGACTCATAGTATCTTGTGGTGTGTTAATACACAGGATAACGATATCATCGAACAGATCATTCAGTCTGCTATTTTATTTAATCCTTATACGCATGATTGTTATTATTACAAAAATGATGAATCGTAAATTAAAAAGGTTTTATATATTTAATTTAGCGGGTATTTATTTTGATTGCATCTATTATTGCTGCGCATGAACAATAGCTTGTGCTTGTATTCAGGAGAAAATCGTAATTTTCCCCTCTGAGAACATCTTATTGCATAAAATTCAGCAGGAATCGCTGAAGTTTGACTTATTATTAAGTTGCTTTATGATGACTGGACTTTATCGAATTGTGACTTAAGAAAGGAAACACCATGTTTAGCAAAGAATCGTTACAAGCATTTGATCCGGCTATTTCACGAGTTTTAGAAGATGAAAAGAAACGTCAGGAAGAGCATATTGAACTCATTGCATCAGAGAATTACGTAAGCTCGCGTGTATTGATAGCACAAGGTTCTGTATTGACGAATAAATATGCCGAAGGCTATCCAGGTAAACGTTATTATGGCGGTTGTGAAATGGTAGATAGGGCAGAAGAGCTTGCTATTGCGCGCGCCAAGGAATTATTCGATGCAGATTATGCAAATGTACAACCGCACTCGGGCTCGCAAGCCAATGCGGCTGCGTATGCTGCCATGATTCATGCAGGTGATACGATTTTAGGGATGAATTTAGCGCATGGAGGTCATTTAACCCATGGCTCATCGGTTAATTTTTCTGGGAAAATTTATAAAGCATTTTCTTATGGATTAAATGCAGACACTGGATTAATTGATTATGAGCAGGTGGAACAATTAGCAAAGCTGCATCGGCCTAAAGTGATTGTTTCTGGATTTTCTGCTTATTCCCGTGTAGTGGATTGGCAGCGGATGCGTGCGATTGCAGATAGCATCGGTGCTTATTTAATGGCGGATATTGCGCATGTGGCAGGGATGATTGCCGCAGGTATTTATCCATCGCCTGTTAAAATTGCGGATGTAACAACATCGACTACGCATAAAACATTGCGTGGTACACGTGGTGGTCTGATTCTTGCTAAAGCGAATCCTGATTTGGAAAAAAAATTAAATTCCGCTGTTTTTCCAGGTGGTCAAGGTGGCCCATTGATGCATGTGATCGCGGCTAAAGCGGTGGGATTTTTGGAAGCATTGCAACCTGAGTTTAAAGCTTATCAATTACAAGTATTAAATAATGCTCGTAAGATGGCAAAAACCGTGATCGCGCGTGGTTATAATGTCGTGAGTGGTGGCACGGACAATCATTTGTTTTTGATTGATCTCATCAATAAAAATATAACAGGCAAAGATGCAGATGCAGCATTAGGACGTGCTTATATCACAGTAAATAAAAATGCAGTACCGAATGATCCTCAATCTCCTTTTATAACGAGTGGTTTACGCATAGGCACACCCGCCGTGACAACGCGCGGTTTCAAAGAAAAAGAATGTGAACTGTTGGCGAATTGGCTGTGTGATGTATTGGATGATATTCATCATGAAAAAACGATTATTCGCGTGCGCGAGCAGGTGAAAGAAATTTGCAGTCAATTTCCAGTGTATGGATGAATTTTAAGTAGACAAATCGCTAAAATTAGCCTAGACTAGACTTAGTCTATCTTGGAGGGTATGATGACTATTGTAAATATTCATCAAGCAAAAACACATTTTTCTAAACTGGTGGATGCTGTTATGCAAGGAGAAGAAGTTATTATTGCAAAAGCAGGTAAACCGGCTGCTAAGCTTGTTCCGGTGTCTTCCCTTAAACCTAAACGTAAGCCAGGTGTTTTAAAAGGTAAAATTTCTATTTCATCTGATTTCGATGCTCCGTTGCCGAACGATATTTTGGATCAATTTGAAGGAAAGTAGTGTGCATCTGTTGCTTGATACGCATGTTTTTTTATGGTGGCTGAAAAACGAAAGCGCCCTATCATCGAAAGCGCGTACCTTAATTAGGGATGCTGAAGAAGTTTATATTAGTAGCGCATCCATCTGGGAAGCCATTATTAAAGTCAATTTGGGTAAGCTCGATGTTGATGTTAATCTTCTTTTTAATTCTATTGAAACAGAAGGCTTTTTAGAATTGCCAATTACAGCGCAGCACGCTGTTTATGTTTCAAAGTTGCCGAATTACCATCGTGATCCTTTTGATCGAATTTTAATTGCACAAGCATTAAGTGAACCTTTGCGTTTTTTGACGGTAGATAAACAATTAACAAGATATTCTGAGTTAGTTGAGCTGATATAATTCTTGTACGTATTATTTTTCCTTAAAGAAATTTTCTGCAATTTTCAATGCTTGTCTTAACCAAGGAGTGAATTGTTCTGGAGAGTGAAAGAGTTCTTTATGTAATTCTGACGGTGCTATCCACCGATAAGCTTGCACTTCTCTCTCATTCAGCGTAATTTCTGTGTGGTTAATCGTGCCAACCGTCCAGAGGTTAGGTGAATGGTATTTTTCTTTAGCTCTTTGTTGGAGCAATAAAAGACCATTATGAAAGATAAAAACCGAGAAAGCGCGGTGGCATAAGCCTTCGCGGTGAGCCTGAAGTTTTTCAGCGGTGCCGATGAAATGATCATTTTCATCGACTAAAATAACTTGTTCTGTTGCTGCCATGAAGCGTTTTCCAGTAAAATGGAACGCTTTTATACCACAGAATCAAAATGGAAATAAGTTTCTTATGCATTGGCAAACCACAGAGCAGATTGCGACCCTCCCCATGCGTTTAGTTGGACCTGTGAAAATCATAGGCCCTGAAGTCAATGCCACGGTTCTTCTTCCCTTGGCTACCTTTGAAGTACCCCTTTGGCCGTCTACTCATCGCGGTGCACGAGTTTGTACGGAGGCGGGTGGGATCAGGGCTATTATTATTGATGAACGCATGACACGTTCTATTTTACTGGAAGCGGATACTATTATTGAAGCTAGTGAAGCGATTGCGAATGTATTACAGCACAAAGAAACCATGCAAACCATTATTGCGGAAACGAGTCGTTATGCCCGCTTGCTGGATATCCATAGCCAACAGGTAGGTAATTTGATTTATTTGCGTTTTGAATTTAATACGGGCGATGCAGCGGGCCATAATATGGCAACGTTGGCAGCTGATCGGTTATTAGAATGGATTTTAATGCAGTTTAAAAATTTAAAATATGTTTCTATCTCTGGTAATTATTGCGCGGATAAAAAAGCTTCAGCCGTGAATGGTATTTTAGGACGTGGGAAGTCTGTACTCACAGAGGTGATTATCTCACGTGAGCTTTGTCAGCGTCTGTTGAAAACAACTCCCGAAAAAATTGTACAACTGAATATTAAGAAAAATTTGATTGGGAATATTCTTGCGGGTAGTATCCGCACAGCCAATGCACATTTTGCTAATATGCTTTTGGGTTTTTATTTGGCAACCGGCCAAGATGCAGCCAATATTATTGAAGGTTCTCAGGGTATTGTGCATGCCGAATTGCGGGGTGACAGTTTATATTTCACAGTCACATTGCCTAATGTCATTGTAGGCACGGTTGGTAGCGGTAAGACTTTTGATTTTGTACAGGAAAATTTACGTCAATTAGGTTGTTTGGAAGAACGTGCACCGGGGGAAAATGCACGGCGTTTGGCAATTATTGCGGCTTGTGCTGTTCTATCTGGCGAGCTATCTTTATTGGCGGCACAAACCAATCCTGGTGAATTAATGAAAAGTCATATGAAATTAGAGCGTCATAAAAAAGACGAGAGGTAAAGTGGTGCTTAAAGTGGGTATTGATACGCTATCTTTTTATACGTCGCATTATGCGCTGGATTTAGCGCGTTTGGCAGAAGTGCGTGGCGTTGACCCGGATAAATATTTTGTTGGGTTAGGGCAACGTAATATGGCGGTGCCTTCACCCGATGAAGACATCGTGACCATGGCGGCGTGTGCCGCACAGGCTGCAGTTCATGGTATTGATTTAAATTCTATTGAAATGCTGTTATTCGCAACGGAATCGGGTATTGACCAGTCTAAAGCGGCTGGTATTTATGTGCATGATTTAATAGGGTTGCCCGCACGGTGTCGTGTTGTTGAATTAAAGCAGGCTTGTTATAGTGCGACTATTGCATTGCAATTGGCACTTCCTTTTCTACGCCAACATCCCGATAAAAAAGTATTACTCATTGCATCCGATATTGCACGTTATGGTTTGAATACAGCGGGTGAGTCATCACAAGGGTGTGGTGCTGTCGCGATGGTGTTATCAGCTAATCCACGTATTATGGCGTTTGATACAGATTATGGGATCGTGACAGAAAATGTGATGGATTTTTGGCGGCCTAATTATACAGATGCGGCTTTTGTAGAAGGTAAATATTCTAGTAAGCTTTATTTGCATATGTTGGAAAAAACGTGGCATCAATATCATGCGCTTACTAAGCGTCAGTTTGCTGATCAGGATTATTATTGTTATCACATGCCGGTGCCACGTTTAGTAGAAAAAGCGCATCAGCACTTAGCGAAAATCTGTGGCGTGGATAAATTATCGGATCATGTATTACAACAACAGATTGGACATTCTTTGGAGTATGGCCGACAAATTGGGAATAGTTATACGGCTTCTCTATACGTGAGCTTAGCGTCGTTGTTTGATTTGACACCGGATGATTTAAGCGGAAAGCGCATTGGTTTTTATAGTTATGGCTCAGGTTGTGTGGCTGAATTTTTTAGTGGTATCGTACAGCCGGGCTATCAAAAAATGTTAAATACAACGCAGCATCAAATGCTATTAGCAGGACGTGCTACGCTGACTTATTTTGAATATGAGACTTTTTACTCTTTTAAATACCCACAAGATGGAAGTTTTTGTGAAATTCCCACTTATAAAACAGGGGCATTTCGTTTGGTTGCCATCCGTGACCATCGTCGGATTTACGAAAAACGCACATGAAAAAAACTATCAATACACAGGCCACCGCGCCTGGAAAATTAATTCTTTCAGGTGAGCATGCCGTAGTGTATGGCAATCCAGCGTTAGTCATGGCTGTGAATCGTTCTGTGACGACAACAGTACAGACGCAAGTGGGATCATCGATCACTTTTTCTTTTCCAGAATTATTAGCAGAACGTCATTTGTCGTTTCCCGCATTGATGCAGTTACAGGAACGTATTAGAAATCAGTATCAAGCTTTTTTAAAAGGGGATTTAGCTATAAGGGAAGTGTTGCGAGAGCCGATTGAATTAGTGCAATTTGCATTAAGTTTGCTGCTTGAGGCGATAAGCGCTCAATCACTCGCAGGAATTCGAGTGAATATGCAAACAGATATTTTAATCGGCTGCGGAATGGGTGCCTCAGCCGCTGTGATTTTAAGTGTTTTGGCTGCAGTAGCACATTATTTGCAAGTGACCCTCGCGCCTGAGTTATTTTTCAGGTTAGCGCATCAGGCTGAAACGGTGCAGCATGGAAAATCAAGCGGTCTGGATTTGCAAAGTTCATTGCACGGTGGATGTCTTTATTTTAAAGAAGGTCAAATCATAGCTCGAACACCGCCTGCGTTACCTTTTTATTTGATTAATACCGGCCGACCGAAAACAACAACAGGCGAATGTGTTGAAGCAGCAGCAGCTTATTTTAAAAATACACAGATTGCCAATGATTTTGCGGCAGTAACCGATGCGATGGATCAAGCTGTGCAATTAAATAAAATGAATGATGTTATTTCAGCAGTGCGCGAAAATCATAAATTATTAAATACGATTGGTGTTGTGCCGGAGAAAGTACAACAGCTTATTGCTGAGATTGAACATGAAGGGGGTGCGGCTAAAATTAGCGGTGCAGGTGCTATAGCGGGAAATCATGCAGGAATTGTGCTGATTGCAATGGAAGATGAAGCCGCATTGAAAAAAATTGCTTGGCATTATCAACAGGCGATTATTCCTATTCAATGTGAAATGCGAGGTGTGTATGTGCGTGAGTCATTTTAAGCAATCTGCACCAGGCAGCACGTTGTTATTGGGTGAATATGCTGTGTTGCAAAATGGTTGGGCGCTTGTTTGTGCAGTTGATCAACGGGTGTATGTTCAGCTAACACCACGCATTGACGATCAAATAGAGATTATTTCATCGCTTGGTACGCATAAAACAAAACTAACGCAAATTGATATCACAGTACCTTTTCAATTTGTTCTTGCTACGCTTAAAAAATATCAAAAACAGCTACACCAAGGCTGCACTCTGATTATTGAATCTGAGTTTTCTGAGAAAATTGGGTTAGCTTCATCAGCAGCAGTCACGGTTGCAACATTGGCTACTGTAACCCAGTGGTTACAGATTTCATATTCACCTATTCAATTCATTCAGCAGGCACGCAGTATTGTACAAGCAGTTCAAGGCATAGGATCAGGCGCGGATGTTGCTGCCTGCGTATTAGGAGGAATCGTTGCTTATCGTAAACAACCTTTAATAGCAGAAAAAATAAAGGGAGTTTGTCCGCTTCATTTAATTTATTCAGGTAATAAAACACCAACGGCTATTGCAGTGAATCAAGTGGCAGCACGTTTTGCTCATTACCCCAAACTGTATAAGCGATTGTTACATGCCATTGATGAATGTGCTCAACAAGGAATCGCTGCGTTAAAGAGTAAAAATTTAGGGGCATTGGGGGAAGTGATGACGATGCAGCAAGGCTTGATGCAAGCATTAGGTGTGAATACACCTATTTTGCAAGGGATAGTCGAAGAACTACTATCAAAACCTACTATTTTAGGCGCAAAAATTTCTGGCTCAGGTTTAGGTGACAGTGTTGTAGCGTTAGGCACTCTAGATGAGCGTTATTTACCATGTTTTACCGAGCAAGGAGCAAAACGGATTCCGATTGCAATTGCAGTAGAAGGAGTGCGCTGTGAAAAAAGCTGATGTCATTCATCTTATTTTAGGCCATCGTTTACAGAACGTAGCGAATCGTTCGTCTGTTAAAGCATTTGCGCCTACCAATATTGCATTGTGTAAATACTGGGGCAAGCGTGATGCAGAATTAAATTTACCCATGACATCGAGTTTGTCCATTTCACTCGGCGATAAAGGGGCGACGACTGAGCTGAGTATCACTGAACAACCACAAGATAAGGTGACTTTAAATAATGAGAGCGTTACATTATCTTCAAATTTCGGTAAACGGTTAGTGGCATTTCTTGATTTATTTCGTACGCAGCGTTCTGTCCATTTTCAAGTTGATATTCAAGCCAATATTCCTCTCGCTGCAGGTCTTGCTTCTTCTGCCTGTGGTTTTGCCTCTTTAGTCCTCGCGCTAAATAAATTATTTAACTGGCAGCTCACATCAGAGCATTTATCCATATTGGCACGCTTAGGCAGTGGCAGCGCTTCTCGTTCTATTTGGCCTGGTTTTGTAGAATGGGAAAAAGGTAGGGATGCGAATGGGATGGATAGCCATGGCACACTACTTTCTGAAACATGGCCTGAATTGTGCATTGGGCTATTACTTATCAATAAAAATGAAAAAAAAATCAGTTCTCGCGAAGCCATGCAGCGCACTCTTGAGACCAGCCTATTTTATTCTTTATGGCCAGAAAAAGTGAATCAAGATTTAATAATGGTTAAAGAAGCCATCCATGAAAAGAATTTTCCATTATTAGGCAAAACAGCTGAATCCAATGCATTAACCATGCATGGTATTATGCTAACTGCATGGCCACCGATTAGTTATTTTTTACCCGAAACTGTTTTAGCGATGCAGAAAATTTGGGAATTACGAGAACAAGGTCTTGCTCTTTATTTCACACAAGATGCAGGGCCTAACTTAAAACTCTTATTTTTAGAATCTGATTTGGAAATAGTGAAATCGCATTTTCCAATGCTGGAAGTCATTCAACCCTTTAGTTTATCAACCAAAATTTTTTAAAACCAAGCCAATATACGCAATACCATTAAACTATAAATCCCCGCTAATACATCATCTAAAATAATACCTATTCCACCGCTTACCTGTTTGTCGATATAGTTAATTGGCCAAGGTTTCCAAATATCAAATAAACGGAAAAAAAGAAACCCTAAAATAATCCAGATCAATCCATGCGGTGCAGCATACATTGTGACAAGATAGCCCACGATTTCATCTAAGCACATACCCGAGTGATCATGAATATTAATTTCCTGAGTGACTTTGTTGCAAAGCCACATGCTAGCGAGGGTGATCAGTATTACTAAAAATAAATACATATTATGCGAGAGTGATTGCATCGCTAAATAAAAAGGAATTGCCATCAACGTACCAAAGGTGCCTGGGGCAAAAGGCACTGCACCACTCCCAAAACCAAAAGCAATAAAATGAGAGGGTTTTTCCCAAACAGAGCGAGGGACGGGTTGAGCAGTATAGTCGCGCATAAATATCCTTATTTTTTCACAAGTATTTCATGAACCCGTAATTGACGTGCAATATGATCCAATACTCCATTCACAAATTTAAATCCCTCAATAGAACCATATTTTTTTGTCAGCTCTAATGCTTCATTAATAGAGACACGGTAAGGAATATCCAATCGCTTCGCCAATTCATAAGTACTTAACCGTAAAATCGCCAATTCAATAGGATCGATTTCCTGAATAGGCCGGCTCAAAAACGGAATCATATAATGATCCAATTCCATATGTTGCGCAGGAATGGCATGAATCAATTCTTTAAAATAATCCATATCCGTTCTTTTATTAATTTGTTTTGCCAAAAACTGAGTTTCAATATCGGCAGGCAATGTGTGCGAGAGTTGCCACTGGTATAACGCTTGTAACGCATATTGTCGAGCAAGACGGCGCGCAATGGGACTCATACTCATAGTATTATTTCCTCGTGTTATCATGTTCTAAGCGGCTTATTTCTTCGCGAAACTCATTAATATCTTCGAAGCTACGGTACACGGAAGCAAAACGCACAAAAGCCACTTGATCCAGGCTGCGTAATTCTTCCATGACCCATTCACCAATTTGCTTAGAACTAATTTCACGTTCGCCCGAAGCACGTGCTTTATTAATAATGTGACTAATAGTCGTTTCAATTTGCTCTAGTCCAACAGGGCGTTTTTCAAGTGCACGCAAAATGCCTGCGCGCAATTTTTCTTGATTAAATGCATCACGCCGATTGTCTCGTTTTATCACCGAAGGCAAAGCAAGCTCAGCCAATTCATAAGTCGTGAAGCGTTCTTTACACAACAAGCATTCACGTCGACGCCGTACTTGATTGGTTTCACGCATCAAGCGGGAATCAGTGACTTTAGTGTCATTCGCGTTGCAAAAAGGGCAATACATATATTTTCTCAAAAATATAGAGGTCGCCAGTTTAACGAGGTATGAGTTTTTCGCATCATAAACTTAAGCTTAGAACCTGCTGCCAGAAGTTATCTATCTTTCTCGCATTAAGATTGAATGAGTAAGCGAGCGTAAAAGATCTGCTTTGTCTCCGAGTAATGTCAGTGCAAGCAATGCCTTAGTTAAAAGATTTTGTATTTTTTCTTGCGCTTTCAAAACACCTAAAAGAGAGGGATGAAGGTCCCCTTTATTACAACAACATCTAATCCTGCTGGTTTGCCTATTATTAGAGTAAGTCGCTTGTACAAACTAAAAGATCATCTTGAATTTGAAAAGCAAGACCAATGTAATTTGCAAAGCTATCTACGCTGCATTTTCTTTAACATTGGCGGCAACCATGCCTAATTTAACACTGGTCACAAACAATGCGCCTGTCTTGAGCGCATACATATGTTCAAGCGCAGGCAATGAATCGACGCCGATAATATCAAGCGCTTGCCCCGCTGCCATGCCCTCTAATCCACTCGCATGAGACAATCGATAGATCATTTCTAATCGCTGCTCTACACTCAATTGTGCAGGATGGTTTGCAATGATTTCATAAGCTAAAGGTTGTAAAGCATCACCTGCCAAAATGGCCATAGCCTCAGTAAATGCTTTATGACAAGCCGGTTTGCCACGTCGTAAATCAGCATTATCCATGGCAGGCAAATCATCATGAATCAGTGAGTAACTATGAATTAACTCGACAGCACAAGCAGGAATATCTAAATGCTCCAGTGGTACATCAAAAATAGAGCCAGTCGCATAGACTAATAAAGGACGCAGATATTTGCCGCCATTGGATACCGAGTAGTACATTGCATGTTGCAATGCAGGTGCTTGGCTTATTTTTTTTTGCAAATAAAAATCAAACAATCCTGTAATGCGTGACTGGCAAGTTTCAATAAGATGAGTTAAAGAGGAATTCATTCTTCATTATTCTCATAAGGCATCAATTTCTCATCCCCATTATTTTTCATCAGAAGTTGCACCTTTTGCTCTGCGGTTTGCAAAATTTTCTGCGCATGTTTAATGAGTGTAATCCCTCGTTCAAATTGCGTTAAAGATTGCTCAAGACTCAAATCACCTTTTTCCATCTGATCAATCAATGAATTGATTTCGGTAAGTGAAGCTTCCAAATTTGGTAACTTAGGATTTTTTGTCACAGTATATGCTCCATTAAAGTGCGTGGTGCTTATCATAAAGTGCGGAGCATAAATTGTGGAGTGAATTCTATCTCTCTGTTTTTCAGGTAGTCGTACCAGTGCCCGTCTTGTTAATGAGCCTGCATTACCGCTCTCCACGGCAATACTCTTGAACTGAATGCCAGTCTCTATCCCTGCTCTTGCTTTTCGGCAATTTTATTACCATTCTAAAACTTATTAAAACATTTTAAAAAACGGAGTTGACAATGGGAGTGATGGCTGTAGAATTCGCACTCTGGACGAAAGGTCTGGGAAGAGAAAGGTGAGAGTGAGAGGCTGATAGGGCACTGAGTATCGAAGTTCTTTAAAAAAAT
>JBGAPT010000018.1:0-35841 GCA_044221135.1 Gammaproteobacteria bacterium | reverse complement strand
GAGAAGACAATAAAACAATTGCTGTCAGCTGATGGGACAGTTATGGTGTCAGAGTCAACGACATCTGTAACAGTGCGCGATAGGCCAACAAATGTAGATCTTATTAGTAAATATATTGCAAACTTGAACAATAATTTGGCTAAACAAGTATTAGTAAAAGTGCAAGTCTTGGATATCAGTCTTAGCAATTCATTTAATTACGGGATTAACTGGCAAGCAGTAAAAGTTTCATTGGGAGAGCAATTTCAATTAAATGCAAACTATGGCACGCCTATTAGTCTTAGCACGCTGAATCCTTTTGCTACCACTGCGTCTTCTGCTGGGATACCAGGATTACCTACGATTGGTCCTGTTAATTTCCGCAACAGGAGCACAGGGGTGTCAGCCTTGATTAATGCGCTGACCCAGCAAGGAAAAGTGTCTCTTGTAACAGAACCTCGTGTGGTTTGTCTTAATAACCAAGTTTCCGTTATTCGTATTGTAACGCAAGCAGGTTATCTTGCGAGTGTACAAACGACCTCATTGTCTGGCTCAGGAACGGGTGGCGCTTCTATTACAACACAAATAACACCAGGTACTGTTGTCACAGGATTGACATTGTATATCCTACCTAAAATTTTAGGGGAAAAAGTTTTTCTGCAAGTGAATGCTGATTTATCAACTAATAATGGTATTCAAACAATTTCGTCTACATCAGGGGGTACGCCGAGTGCAAATAATACACTCCCTGTTATTCAAGTACCTAATGTAACGCAAAAGCAATTTAATCAGCGTAGTGTGATTGCTTCAGGCGATACCTTAATACTTTCAGGATTTAAACAAGTAGCTAATCAAGCTAATGCGATGCAAATGTTTAAATCTCAAGAATTGGGAGGCAAAGCGGCTATTGAGCAAACAGTTGAAACGATTGTTCTGATTACACCAATCATATTGCATGGGCTTGCCTGATGTCTTACATTACACGAGAAGATGGCGTCCGTTTTATTATTCCATCTTATCGTGATGTGCTGAGTGTAAAAAAAATAAGTCTTTTAAAAAGAGAAATTTTGCTACTCGCCAGCAATTATGGCGAATATATTGCACTGCAAAAGAAAAATGTGAACCAATATGAGGTTGCTTTTTCGCCGGACTCTGGTGCTTTATTAGGCGAGACAGTTTGGCAATATTTTAAACGTCCTCAGGATTTAATTTATTGCGAAGTTATTCCTAATACATCGGAAGCAATTTTGGTTATTGTGAAGTCGGGCAGTGTGTATTTGGATGGCAGTTTTCCTATAGATAGCATTCCGGAAGAACTGATTATTTTTCAAACCCAGCAAAACCAGTTTGATATTTATCTTTATGGCGATGTTCCTATTAGTCAAACGCCTGCAGAAGGAAAATTCTCGTTTGATGCGAGCTCAGTCAAGTCATTTACTATTTTAGATAAACCTGTATTCCCAACTTTGCCTATTGTGAACGTTTTTCAGCTGCAGTTAGTTGATGTGGCGCTAAAGTCGCAAGGCATAGGCGTTTTTCCTGTAAAACAATTTAGTTTGATCATACTGACTGTGGGTTTTGTATGGATGGTCTGGACATATTTAACAACACATAAAACAGAAATCAGGATTCCTCAAGTTCTTGTTGGTGTAGTGAATCCTTATCAAGTGTATATGGACGAACTCAGCTCACCTAATCCTGCGGTTCAACTTCATGAGATAGTGCGTGATACTGGTTTGCTATTTACTGTTCCAGGCTGGTATCCAAATTCATTTTCTTATGATAATAAGATGTTCAGTGCATCCATGAAATCATTGGGGGGTAGGACGAACGTACTTTATGATTGGGCTGCTAAAAGTAAGCTAAGAGTAGAGTTGCATACAGATGGCTTTTATTTAGTAGCTGCTTTAGTATCAGAGAATAGGCCTACACCTACAGAAATATATAAATTGGATCGTGTTATTGCAAATTTAATAGATAGATTGTCTTATATTATTCGGGGGAATCCTGTTGTAATAAGTACTTACCAGGACAAGGGAAAATATTTTCAAGCTCAGGTAACAATTAATTTTAATGATCTTTCTCCTATGCTGCTCGATAGTGTAGGGCAACAATTACGAATGTTACCGCTTATATTGTCCAAAGTAGATGTTACTGTTACAAATGGGAATTTGTCGGGTTCAATTGTTCTAACAGCATTAGGAAATTAATATATGGCCCTAGAGAAACAAGCGAAAGATGGAATGCTTTCAGGCATGTCAGCAAAGCAAAAAGGAATGATGGGGGCTGTGGTTATCATAGTTCTTGTAGTGATATGGCAAGTAATGGGACTCGTGGGTGGCGGAGGGGGAAGTGCACCTGTGGAGCCAATAAAACCTGTTGCTAAGCAAGGCACAACCACAGCTTCTCCAGGAGTGAGCCCTGCTTCTACGGTTAATAATCAGGCTGCGCAACAAGCTGAGTTAAAACAAGCGCAAGTAGCAAATGACGCACGATTTATGCAATTACAGCAAATGAGTGAGCAAAAATATATAGGTAAAATAACTGATTTGGAAGATCTAAAAATACAGCGTGCCATTGCGGAGACTAATCAGGCAATTGCGATAGCAAAATTAGCAACAGTGACGGCTGAAAAAAATATCAGCGATCTTTTAACTAGACCTACAGCAGTAGCAGAAGTACCAGCAGGAACTTATGCAAACAAGTTAACGAATCCAGCTATCCAGGGCGAGAGTATGGCAGGCCCTGTGGGCGGGCCTGTGACTTCTGCATCCTTATTGCCGCCGATGGTGCCTACGCCAGAGTACACAGTTATTTCTGTTTCAATGCAATTAGGTAAATGGAGCGCTGTGATTGGATATCAGGGTAAATTATATAATGTTATTATTGGTGATGTACTTGCCGCTGATAATTCTGAGGTTGTCAGTATTAGCAAAAATGGTGTTATATTAAGGAAAGATGGCAAATCGAGAAAAATTAGTATTATGTCAGCGATATAAACATGTTATGAATGCCCGTCGTCATTATTCATTATCTGATCAAATGTGTTTCGGCATAGACCAAACATTACGCGCTGTTTTTGCTAATCCAAAGACAACAGGAAGGCCTTATCCAGCAGTGAATGAAACAGAGTCTGTGATGACTGATGAGCAACGCCAGTATTCAGCAGCGCTTATGCGTGTCAATCATTCTGGCGAAGTATGTGCTCAAGCGCTCTATAATGGGCAGGAAGTTTTTTCGCGTAGCAGTGAAATAAAAGAAAAAATGCATCAAGCAGCGATTGAAGAGGGTGATCATTTAGCATGGTGCCAGCTTCGTATTAGTGAGTTGGGCAGTCATGCGAGTTATCTTAATTTGTTATGGTATGTGGGTTCTTTTAGTATAGGCTTTGCTGCAGGCTTGGTTGGGGATCAATGGAGTTTGGGGTTTTTGGCGGAAACAGAAAATCAGGTTGTACAACATTTAGAGAAACACTTAGCTCTTTTACCTACACAAGATAAAAAAAGTTATAAGGTTTTACAACAGATGCAATTAGATGAGGCCCGGCATCGAGATGAGGCGATTAAAGAAGGGGCATCCGTGCTGCCTTCGTCTGTCAAATTTCTTATGACTATCATTTCAAAAGTAATGGTAAAGACTGCTTTTTGGGTATAATTGTTAAAGAGATCATTCAACCTTGGCTCAAAACTGAGATTTTTTTAAAATTCCAGGACCCCCCCGTGAACAGTTACTAGGGTATAGCAGCTTTATATAAAATAGCCAATGCAGATGCTTCAACAAGTAATACTACCCATACAATATCTATGAAATAGGGAAACCAGCTGCGTTTCGCTATCCAATAAATAAGAGTAGGTATAAGCCCAATGAGTATGGGTATGGTTAGAAGCGTAATAACATTACGGATAATATTTCCAGCTTGGCCACCGGAAAAAACCTGAGTTAATGTATCAGAAATCCAATCATGTGCCGAGATGAGATATTGTAATCCTTGCTGTGCATAAGGCATGCCAATAGTGACTAACACACTGAACAAAATAATCGCACTAATTTGTTTTATCATTAACGCTCTTCCTTGTAAGTTTACCATTTAGTTAAAATTGTGATTATTAATCCAATAAAAGCCATCGTTAGTAGTTCCCATGCATCCGTGGCTGAAATAAGAGTAATATTATAAACCTGAGATGTAAACAAAATTAATAGCCCAATGATGAGTGCTAATATAGGCATCATTCCGGAGCGTGCTGAGGCTAAAATAATAATGAGTGCTATTAGACCTTTTCCACCATAATAGATATAGTCAATCCATTGAGGAAATAGATCGTTAGTAGCTAAATAATAGTAACCACCAATGATGAGCGCAATCAAAATAATATGTGGAAGAATGGATTTTATCGAAAATAAATTTGAATTATTATGATTTCTCATGAGGTCCTACCTAAAATGAAAAGCTAACAATAGCATGTTTAACTTCTGAGTCCTACCCTTTTTTGTAAAAGAATCAAGCACCATATAAAAAGGGTAGTAAATAAAAAACAAACTAACGCAAAACTGCAATAAATATTAACCGATATTCCTAATATGCCATATCTAAAGGTATCAACTATATTTATATAATATTATTCTGTAATTTATTGACTAGTAATTTTAAAGCCTGTCCACGGTGGCTGCATTGATTTTTCTCTGCGATAGATAATTCTGCAGCGCTGGCATTTTTAACAGGATCCCAGAAAATGGGGTCATAACCGAATCCGCTGCTTCCCTGTTGTGTTTGTAAAATAAGACCTTCCCAAATGCCTTCGCATATCAATGGTGTGGGATCGTTAGGGTGTGTCATATAAATTAAAACACAATAAAAACGGGCTTGGCGTTTTTCAAGTGGAACATCCATTAATTCGGTTAACAATTTTTTGATATTGTCTTGGGCTGTTGCATTTTCTCCTGCATAGCGAGCGGAATAAATACCGGGTACCCCTCCGAGCGCATTGACTTGTAAACCAGAATCATCAGCAATAGCAGGTAAGCCTGTTATTTGGCAGGCATGACGTGCTTTTATTAAAGCATTTTCTAGGAAGGTTGAGGCTGTTTCTGGAACTTCATGTACACCTAATGTGGCTTGTGGAATGATTTTTACATTGAATGGTTGTAGCGATGTTTGTAACTCAAGAATTTTCCCGGCATTGTTGCTTGCAAAAACAATAGTGGTGTTCATAGTAGAATCATGATTAATTGCAACAGAATGAGTGCAAAAAGAGGAGTAAGATCGAAACCAGCCACAGGCGGTATTGCACGTTGTAATGGGCGTAATATGGGAGAGCTTAGTTGAGAAAGTATTTGTGCGACGGGTGAATACCCAGGTTGAATCCAGCTTAAAATAGCATATAAAAGGATTGCATAGAAAAAAGTGCTGAGTATCAACTTCAGTACACTGAGAGTTGTTAGAAATAACAGGGTGGTTATATCAGGCATGGTATCGAGTAGCAAACTAAGCAATAATAATTTAATTATTTCTAAAAATAAAATAAAGACGAGCGTGGAAATCTCTAAATTGCGATGATTGGGCAGGATGCGACGCAGTCGTGTAATGATAGGATCTGTGAGTTTAATAATAAAGCGTGTCAATGGATTAAAATAATCAGCTCGTACCCAAGCAAGAAGTAGGCGGCCACATAACACAAATAAATATAAATCAAATACAATGTTTACTAGAAATAACCCAGCGTTGTTTAATGATTCTGACATAGTAATGGCTCCGACCTTAAGGTTCCAGCTCTTTACTTAATTCTTTAGCACGTTTTTGTGCGGCAAGCAGTGTATCTGCCATGATCTCACGAATCTTGGCTTTTTCAAGTACTTTAATCGCTTGTTCAGTTGTGCCACCAGGCGATGTCACTGCTGCACGTAAATCTATAATGTTTTTTTCACTTTCTAGCGCTAGTCGTGCAGCACCATAAGCTGTTTGCAATGTCAGGAGGCGAGCTACTTCTGGTGATAAACCTAATTTTTCACCCGCTTGCTGTAGAGCCTCAATGATTAAGAAAAAATAAGCAGGGCCTGAACCGGATAGCGCTGTTACTGCATCAATTAAATTTTCTTTATCTAGCCAAAGTGTAATACCGACAGCACTTAAAATAGATTCTGCAATATGTCGTTGGTTTTGAGTAACATAATGATTTGCAAATAGAGCTGTTGCGCCACAACCAATGAGAGCAGGTGTATTTGGCATGGTACGTATAATAGGTATATTTCCACCTAGCCAATGCTGAATACTGGATTCTGTAATACCAGCTGCGATTGAAATGACTAGAGGCTTTTTTTGTTGTATAACCGGGTTTAATTCCAAAGCAATTTTAGAAAAAACTTGTGGTTTAATGGCAAAGATGACAATGTCAGCCATTTTTATGGCGGTAATGTTATCAATAGAAGTCTGAACGTTAAATTGGCTTTTTATTTGGTTGAGTTTGTCTACAGACGTATCTGTAATTGTAATTTTTCCTGTAGCATACTGTTTGGCAACCAGCCCTCCTAATAAGCTGGTTCCCATATTGCCAGCACCAATAATAGTGATGGCTTCCGTGCTTTTAAAGCACGGGCCTGAGCTGCTTATATTGCTATGCATTATTATCCTAACGTGCTTGAAGCGTCTTTTGCTTTAGAAATAATAAGCGCTTTTGGAGAAAAAATATTTTTTAATTGAGAAAAAGGAATTTCTACTTCTTGTGGTCCATTCGTATAAGGTGCTACTTGATATTCATCAAATGTAATTAAAATTGAATCTGCTTGGATGTTCCAATTTTTATAATTTGTTGGATTTGCTTTAGCACCATTAGCAATCATCCATTTATCTTTTAAAGAAGCTGTTAATTTTTCGCTACTGTATTTTGATAATGTACGCAGGTAATTTGTTTTAGGTTTGAATAAATCACTGAGCGCTAATTCTTTATTATGAGATAAATCAAAATTCAATACACGATAGATATGGAAAGGGTGTGCGCGACCTGCCTGCATACCTTCAATATTTAAACGCACGCTGACTAGCGATAATGGGTTCGGGTGTATAACGTCTACGTCATAATCGATTGTAAGGGTATTGTGTCTCACATCTTCAGGCAATGTTTGCATATGTGGAAGATCACGTTTTACGCTATTTTTGAACTGTTCAATTTCAGTGGTAACCATGTTGGTTACTTGTTGATTAAAATTTTTGGCAGCAGTGGATAAAGGGGTTCCCACTATTTGTGGATAGGTAGCATCTAAAGTGTAATTTAATATTTTGTTTTCTTCATTTTGCTTTTTTGAAATAACTTTAAGATGGCTGTCGATAATAACAGCTTCGGTCTCTGTATCAGCAGATGTTGCAGTTGCTGGACTGGCAGTTGCAGTGGGTGCGGGATTGGCAACGGCATAATGAGTCAGTAAAAGAGTGGTTGCTAAAAAGAATAATTTTTTCATAGGTAGCCTCAATAGTTGGTGCATTAGCACAGGGGACGCGAGTGTTCAAAAATATATCAAAATTTGCCTGGTGTCGTCAATAGGGAAAGAGTATTTTTCTTATATATGGTCTATAATTGCGCATATCGAACTACTATTTGAGAGATATAGTATCAATCATCAGGTACAATATGTCTTTTTTAAATACGAATGCTGACTATTTTTTGGGTATTATGAAACTGGCTTTTTGTCTTTTTAAGTATTTTCCATTTGGTGGATTGCAGCGCGATTTTTTGCGAATTGCTAGGGAATGTGCGCGCCGTGGACATGAAGTTGACGTATTTACAATGGCATGGGAAGGTGAGTTGGAATCCGCCATTTCGATCCATATCATTTCTGTGACAGGCGTGCAAAACCATGTGCGTGCTCAACAGTTTGTTAAGCAGATTCAACCGAAGTTAGCCCATTACGACTGGGTAGTTGGCTTTAACAAGATGCCCTTGCTTGATATTTATTATGCGGCAGATACTTGTTATCAAGGGAAGATAAGACGCCAGCGAGGTGCGTGGTATAGGTTAATGCCAAGGTACCGGCATGGGGTTGCTTATGAAAAAGCGGTATTTGCAGCTGATGTGAATACTAGAATTTTATTATTGTCTGAAGCACAAAAAACAGAGTTCATGCATTTTTATAGAACACAGTCAGAGCGATTTGAATTATTGCCACCTGGTATCGCAAAAGATCGAATAGCACCTGCTAATGCTGTTGAAATTCGTAATCATGTCAGACAGAAATTAGCCATTCAAACGGATGAATTTTTATTGTTGTTGGTAGGTTCAGGCTTTAAAACGAAGGGATTAGATCGTGCGTTATTAGCCTATGCTGCCTTACCGGATGAATTAAGAAATCGTTCTTATATTTATGTGATAGGAAAAGATAATCCTGCATTATTTCAGCGCCAAGCAAAAAAATTAGGTATTTCTTCTAGACTGAAGTTTTTGGGGGGGCGTAATGATGTCGCAGATTTTTTATTAGCGGCAGATATATTGTTGCATCCTGCTTATAACGAAAATACAGGGACTGTGTTATTAGAAGCATTAGCTTCTGGATTGCCTGTTTTGACAACGGATGTGTGTGGCTATGCAGATTATATTAACGAAGCGCGTGCGGGGAGGGTTCTTCCATCGCCTTTTCAGCAAATAGAATTTAATCAGGCATTAGCTGCCATGTTACTGTCTCATGAACGTGCAAATTGGGGAAAAAATGCTTTGGCTTTTGCAGAGCAAGCGGATATTTATAGTCTGCCTGAGAAGGCAGTCGATTTTATTGAGTCTCTTAAGGCATAAAAAGGTAATAACATTGTTACTATTACAGGCTGAACTTAAATCTTATTTTTCTGAAACAGCGGCTGGCTTTGATCAGATTATGGCATTAAAAGGCGAAGTTTATCGCGCGCTTGAAGGTAGGCGAACACAACGTTTTATGTTAGGTGATCATGCTTATTTTATTAAACAGCATGAAGGAGTAGGTTGGAAAGAAATTTTTAAAAACATCTTACAGCTGCGGATACCTATTCTCAGTGCAAAAAATGAATGGAAAGCAATCAAACGGTTACAAGAATTAAACATTGAAGTTGCTGAAGTGGTGGGTTATGGGTGTCGTGGTATTAATCCAGCATCGCTGCAGTCTTTTATTATTACACGTGAGTTGGCTAAACAGAGCAGTTTGGAGGAGCTGGGAAAGCAATGGAAGCAATGCTCACCTGTTCTTTCGGATAAGCTAAAAATAATTAGAGCCGTCGCGCGTATTGCTCGCACTTTACATTTAAATGGAATTAATCATCGAGATTTTTATATTTGCCATTTTTTGTTAGACTTGTCGGTGCCTATAAGTGATGGCCCCAAGCTTTATCTAATAGATTTACATCGCGCGGGGGTGCGTAAAAAAATTCCTCAGCGCTGGATCATCAAAGATTTGGCAGGGTTATATTTTTCTAGCAAAGAGATAGGGTTAACTCAAAGAGATTTATTGCGTTTTATGAAAGAATACCGTAATAAGCCTTTGCGTGATGTGATAACAGAAAACGTATTTTGGAGAAAGGTGAAAAAACGTGGCGATCAATTGTATAGAGAGCATGAATAATACTGTTATTCCAGAGTTGGCATGGAAGGCGCTTGCTCACGCTGATTCTGTCATGTTGGGGCCTTTTCAATTGTCATTGAGTGATACAACGGAACGTTTGTATTGCAATGAGATCATTCGCATTATTCCAGGTAAGCGGTTAGTCGCGCTAGGTACCTGGGATGGCAAAGAAGTTGTTGCTAAATTATTTTATGGGCACGGTAAAGCAAAACGACATTTAAAACGTGATGTGTTGGGTATTGATGCATTAGTGCAAGCTAATATACCAACGCCTCGCATACTTTATAAGGGAAGCGCACCTAATCGACGCATTCAAGTCATATTGTTTGAAAAAATTAATCAAGCAAAAAATCTGGAAACAATTTGGCAAGAACAAAAAAATTCAGTTGCCTTTGAAAAGCTCATGCGAAAAGTCATTGTAGAGCTGGCAACACAACATGTTTTAGGAATTTTACAACGTGATTTACACTTAAAAAATTTTTTAGCGACTGAAAAACGGATATATACTTTGGATGGTGGCGGTATTGAAAAATTCCCTGATATTCTGGATAAAAATCAAAGCATGGAGAATTTAAGCTGGTTTTTCGCGCAATTGGGAGTTGGAACAGAGCATTTACAGCGTGCCCTTTTTAAAATTTATGCAGAGTCACGCGGTTGGATTGTGAAACAGGCTGATTTTAATTTTTTGAAAGCGTCTGTTATCAGAAAAAATAAAGAGCGTTGGATGCGATATAGAAAGAAAATTATGCGTACTTGTACGAGTTTTGTCAGAATCAATAAATTGAATCAATCCATTATTTATGACCGTGCGTATCAATCGGATGCACTTTTAGATTTGTTTCATAATCCAGAAAAATTTTTTACACAGCCTGATATTTCTTTTCTAAAAAGGGGGCGCAGCGCAACCGTTGCAAAAATCCGACTTGATAGCCGAACATTGGTTGTTAAACGCTACAATATTAAAAATGGCTGGCATTGGTTGCGCCGTTGTTTTCGGGCAACACGAGCAGCGACTTCTTGGCGTTTGTCGCAGCGCTTGCGGTTGTTTGGAGTTTCTACTGCAAAACCAGTAGGCTATGTTGAAAATCGGTTTTTTGGCTTACGAGGTAAATCGTATTTTGTTATGGAATATATAGAAGGGCAAACGATAGGAGACTTTTTCTCAAGTCGTGAGACTGAGGAAAAACCATTTACTAACATAGCTGAGATGATTGTGAAGATATTGAATCATTTAGGAGAATTAAAAATCACACACGGCGATTTAAAAATGACAAATATTTTGCTTGCGGATAATCAGCTTTTGTTAATCGATTTAGATGGTATGCGTGAACATGCTACAATGCTTAGCTTTAAATGGGCTTTTAAGAAAGAGATAGAACGTTTTATGAAAAATTGGGAGCATCATCCTAAAATATTTGCATTGTTTAAGACATTATTATTTGCCAGATAATTATCATTTCATTGACTCTTACTCAATATCAAATCTTATCCCTTGTGCCAAGGGTAATGCCTGACTCCAATTAATCGTATTTGTTTGTCGCCGCATATAGGCTTTCCATGCATCTGAACCTGCTTCACGACCACCGCCTGTTTGTTTTTCTCCACCAAAAGCGCCTCCTATTTCGGCGCCAGAAGTTCCAATATTAATGTTTGCAATTCCACAATCACTACCACATGCTGAAAGAAATAATTCAGCGTGTTGTAACTGATTAGTAAATAGAGCAGAAGATAAGCCATAATGCGAATGATTTTGCATGGCAATTGCTTCATCAAATGTTTTATATTTCATGATATATAAAATAGGTGCAAATGTTTCGCGTTGTACTACATCCCATTCATTGTTAGCTTCAACTAAAGTTGGTTCAACATAATAACCAGGACCTTTCAGTGCTTTTCCTCCAAATAAAATTTTTCCGCCTGCATGCTGAATATCATTCAGTGTTGTTAGATACTGTTCAACAGCAGCTTTGTCGATCAAAGGCCCTAATAAGTTTTTCACATCGAGTGGATCGCCAATAGTCATTTTTTTATATGTGCTAATGAGTACAGTTATTAGCTTATCATATATTTTTTCATGCACTATTAAACGTCTTGTTGTAGTACAACGCTGACCTGCAGTACCTATTGCACCAAACACAATAGCAGGCACGGCGAGTTGTAAATCTGCAGTTTCATCGACAAGGATGGCATTATTTCCGCTTAATTCTAATAATGATTTTCCTAAACGACGCGCTATTATTTCATTCACTTGTTTGCCAACAGTGGTAGAACCAGTGAATGAGATAAGCGGCACACGTGTATCGCTTACAAATTGCGTAGCAAGTTCATTATCGTCTGTAATGAATAGAGAAAAAATACCAGTTAAGCCTTGCATTGTCATGACTTTGTTACAAATATGCTGTACTGCAAGCGCGCAAAGTGGTGTTTTGGGTGATGGCTTCCATACGATTGTATTACCAGTGACTGCTGCAAGAAAGGCATTCCATGCCCACACTGCTACCGGAAAATTAAATGCACTAATGATTCCTATTACGCCCAAGGGTTGCCATTGTTCATACATTCTATGTTCTGGCCGTTCAGAATGCATCGTTTTACCATATAACATACGAGAAAGACCTACAGCAAAATCTGCCATATCAATCATTTCTTGCACTTCTCCATCACCTTCTTGTTTTGATTTTCCCATTTCAAGTGAAACAAGGCTGCCTAGTGCATCTTTATGTGTACGCAATGCTTCACCAATTAAACGGATCACTTCTCCACGTTTTGGGGCTGGGGTTTTTCGCCAAGTTAAAAAAGTTTTTCCAGCTTGCGCAATAATATTTTCATAATCCATTTTTGAACATTGATAAATAGAAGCAATCGCTTTTTCAGTAGCGGGGTTATATGAAATTAAATTACCTTCACTCGTTGTTTTAGACCAATTATTTTCACCTGTACAGGCACCAAAATTGTTTATGGCGAGATTCAGTTTTTTTAAGATATCCATTATAAGTGTCCATTTTTAATCATTATTAGATAATCAAACTATGTGCTATATAAAATAATGCCCAAATCGATTGTTAGTCAGCGCATCCAGTGAAATTTGTTCTTGTCTCACTAACCCATTAAATTTTTCTGGTTGATTTATTACAATATCTAAAACGGCGCACAGTGATGAGGCTGTTGTTAACTGAATGGCTGACCATTCTAAACCAAATAGAATCTTTGGATAAAATTTCTTTACGAAGTTTTCTTCCATTAATTGATTATCTTGTAGCGAATGGTTTTGTAATTTAATTGTTTAATGCGATCCGCATAAGTCGTGGCTAAGCTACCAATTCCACCTGATGTGTTAAACGCTTCATAAGTGAGGCCATCAATTTTAATTTCTTCTAAATCACCTAAAGGCGAGAGTTGTACTGTTTTGCCATTTTCCAAACCATAACAAAAATTGCCATATTCATTAATGAGTCCATCGGTAGACCAAGTCAGAGAATATTGTAATGCGTTACTAATGTTAATAGGTAATGCACCTACACGCATTTTCACAGTGTCCAATTTTGGAAAATGTTGAATTAGATGATTGGCGACGATGCTGATAAAGCCAGGTGCTAAACCACATTGGGGAACGAAAGCGCTTTTGACAGTAAGTGCTAGCTCATTGATGATACCTGCAGAACGCGTATCTTCTGTTAAATCAAAATAATTTAAATTAAATTCTCTGGCAACAGCTGCAATGGTAGTGTTGCAATAGTAAGGCAGGCTTGAAACAATAGTATTCATCGTGTTTTTACGTAAAAATTCAGAAACGGCTTTGCTATTTTGAGCATCTAATTGTAAAAAATTGAGATGGGGTGTTTTACTTTTAAGGCGCTTTGCTTGGCTTGCATCAATATTAATGTCGGCGAGAAAAACGTGATAATCACCTGCATTAGCTAGCAAAGCAGCAATGAGTGAGCCAATTTTTCCTGCGCCTACAATGAGAATGCGATGCATAGTGGAGTCCTTTATCGGCTTTTTAGTGTGGGTGGTCCCAGACGAACAAGACCTCTGTCGTTTAACTCAGTAAATTCTTCTGCATTGAGTCCTGAAATAAGCGCCAATCGTGTGGCAGCACTTGCTTCTACATTTGGATCTGTTGTTGAGTCTCCAGAGAGACCTCTACCATGATATTTGCTGCCACCGCCGCGAGTGTACACAGCTTCCGTATTTACAATGCCCATATCTCCTTTATCTGTTATCTGTATGACACGCTCTCCAGACTTTGTTACACCATAAAGAATTTTATAAATCTCTTCTAATGCATTGCTAACGTATTTACTTCTCGCAAGGTTTGAAGATTCTTCAGCCTCTAGCTGGTCTTGTTTTTGATTGTCCAGCAATGCATCTGCTTCTGCGTCAATTTCTTCTTTACTACGCTGTTTGTTTTTAGGTTGAAGCTTATTGAGCTCAAGCAAAAATGTTTTAAAGAGTGTTTTAACTTCAGCGGGTTCCATATCTGGTTTTAAAAAAAGTGTCAGATCAAAATTTAGATTGAGGTCAGGGTTATTTGCCATTACAGGAGCTGATACTAAGCCTACCATCAAATTTTTTCGTTTGACAGGATCAGTGAATAAGTCCAGAGGAACGCCATCAGGATAAGTCTCTCTGAGAGCCATTGCTGTATTATCAATAGCTGCTTTTTTATCTTCTGGAGACATGGCACCGCTTTTGATCAATCTCTCACACAACATTGCTAAAGCGTCTTCAAGGCGGTCATTTCTTACCATTGACATTTTTAAGCTCCTTAATCTGTTAGCGATACTATAGTATAACAAGCTTACGGCTATTTTTATTAACACATTTAGATTACAGTACCTTTCCATGAAAGATCTACAACCTACTAAGCTATTGCAAATCGCCATCGCGGTGCCTTTACGTCGCTATTTTCACTATCTTCCTCCGCAAAATGAGGCCTGGGAGAGCTTGCAGCGAGGCGCGCGTGTGTGTGTATCTTTTGGGCAGCGCGAATTGGTTGGTATTTTTATGGGGTTTGTGACCCAATCGGATATTCCAGTTGATAAATTAAAATCAGTGACTCGTGTAATAGATAATCATTCGTTGATTTCAAGTGATATTTTAGAGCTTGGTCTGTGGGCTAGTGATTATTATCATCATCCTATTGGAGAAGTACTGACTCACTCTTTGCCAATTTTATTGCGACAAGGTAAATCATTAACTCTTCATCAAGAACATTATTGGCATTTGACTGAAGCAGGAAAAAATGTAGATTTTGTTACTTTAAAGCGTGCGCCTCGACAGATCGAACTCTTGAGTTATCTTAAGCTGCATCCGGAAGGGCTTTCAGCAAATCAATTGCGTTTACAAGGTATTTCCAAAACGATAATCAATGCATTGAGCAAAAAAGAATGGATTACGCTGCGTGCAACGCAAAGCGAATCCGCTAAGCGCAAGGTAAGCAATGAGAATCAATCACTGATACTTAACTCAGCACAGCAGGTTGCTGTATCAGCCATCTTGGCAGCAAGCAATACGTTTCAAGTTTTTTTATTAGATGGTGTGACAGGTAGTGGTAAAACAGAAGTTTATTTACAAACTATTGTGCAGGTTTTAAAAGATCAAAAACAAGTGTTGGTATTAGTGCCTGAAATTGGTTTGACGCCACAAACTATCCAACGTTTTCGTGAGCGTTTTTCTGTCTCTGTGATCGCATTACATTCGAGCTTAAGTGAAAAAGAACGATTGAATGCTTGGCATTTGGCTCATACAGGCGAAGCTAAAATTTTGATTGGAACGCGGTCAGCTATTTTTTCATCATTGCCTAATTTAGGATTGATTATTGTTGATGAAGAACATGATCTTTCTTTTAAGCAACAAGATAATTTTCGATATCATGCGCGAGATATTGCTATCATGCGCGCGTATTTTAAAAAAATTCCAATTGTATTAGGATCAGCGACGCCTGCATTAGAAACGTTACACAAAGCACAGCAGGGTAAGTTTATTCATTTGTTATTACCCAATCGTGCAGGTGCTGCGCAGTTGCCGCAATTTTCTGTATTAGATATACGTAATAAACAGTTAGAAGAAGGGTTGTCGCAACCTATTATTGAGGAAATACGACAGCATTTGCAGCGTGATGAGCAAGTGATGTTGTTTTTGAATAGGCGTGGTTTTGCGCCGATTTTGATGTGCCATGCGTGTGGCTGGCTGGCAATTTGCAAGCGTTGTGATATGCGTATGACTTATCATAAACAAACTCAAAGCTTGCATTGTCATCACTGTGATTCGCAGGCAAAATTGCCTGCACAATGTAAAGCTTGTAATGCAAAAGAATTGCAACCTCTAGGTTTGGGTACTGAACGTTTAGAACATGTTTTGCAGAAAAATTTTCCTGAGTATTCTATTGCTCGTATAGATCGCGATAGCACGCAACGTAAAGGTTCAATGGAAGCATTGCTAGATGCGATTCAATCAGGCGAGCATCGCATTTTGATTGGCACGCAAATGTTAGCAAAAGGGCATCATTTTCCGAATGTCACGTTAGTGACTATTGTCGATGCGGATGGTGGTTTTTTTAGTGGTGATTTTCGTGCACTGGAGCGCATGGGACAATTGTTGTTACAAGTAGCGGGTCGTGCGGGCCGTGTGGAGAAAAAAGGAAAAGTGATTATTCAGACACATCATCCCGACCATCCGCTTTTGCATCAATTATTTCATGGTAGTTATCAACAATTTGCTACGACTATTTTGCAAGAGCGTGCAGCGACTGCATTGCCTCCGTATTCTTTTTTTGCGTTGTTTCGTGCAGAAGCGTATCAAGTTCAGCATGCAACGAATTTTTTACAGGAAGTTAAAAAATTATTTCATCCTATTAGCAAAGAATTACAACTGTTGGGCCCTATTCCTGCACCTATGCCTAGGCGAGCAGGGCGCTATCGGGTACAGTTGCTGCTACAGGCTAGTCAACGTCCTTTGTTACAGAGTTTTTTGAAAGAATTGTTACCGGAGATTGAGAAAATACGGATGAAACAACGAGTGCGCTGGTCATTGGATGTGGATCCTGTGGAGATGTTTTAAGCAAAAATCTCAATTGACGTCATGTTCCAGTTTGCTATACTCGCATTTCTCAAAAGTAAGTGTTCACGAGAGCTCTGAACTTTCAAAAAAATGAGATTTGCCGCTTAGGGCGTGAACGCTTACCCTCAAAATGCCGGGGTGGCGGAACTGGTAGACGCGCCGGACTCAAAATCCGGTGGTGGTGACACTGTGTCGGTTCGATTCCGACCCTCGGTATATTTTCATAGAGTGGGCTTGTTAGTCTGCGGCATTATTGAATCATATCTCAGATAAATGTTTTCTCGTCTATATGTCCCTAGCACAAATTTTTTTGTAATTCATCGTCATTTAACGTATCTTTTATCTCACGTCCCGGTGGCACAGATGGATAGCGCAGCCCCCTCCTAAGGGGCAGGTCGGCGGTTCGAATCCGCCCTGGGACGCCAGCTATGTATCAGAACACACATAAATGTCTTAAATAGAAATTTTTGCAGAAGGCTTTTATTTTATTCTCGGATGTTTATCTAAGGGTTACTCTCTAAAACGAAATTATGCAACGTGACGTTGCATAATTGGTGCAAGAAACTCTTGCACAATTTATTCATCCTTTGTTCGTTTATCCTGACTCCCCATATTCTCTGTAATTGCCTTAATTTCTCTATCAAAATCAGATTCAAAAAGACGATCTTGAATGATACGATATTTTTCAAACTCACTTTCGGCGTGATCTTTAGCAATTTTAGCACTAATTTTACCTCCATCTTTTAGTACATCGCGTGCATCTAATTCGAGAAGCTTGTCTAGTTGTATAGCCCAGTCTTCCATTGTCATTGGTATTTTGCGTTTAGCACGACCTTCAGCTAACTCTAAGTAGGCGTTGACAATGCGGCCAAGGGAATCTAATTCATCTATCGATAGATAGTTTTTTGCAATGGATATGTCGGTCTTAAGAATTTTGCCATTTGGGCTATTTTCCCAGCTTGTTAATCCCATACGCGGTTGTTTGCTGTTGGCACGTTTCACTACAAGTTCGGATGCAGTATGGCCGTGAATGGCGTAGTGTAATTTGTTTTGTGTTTTCGCAAAGAATTCGCGCGTAGTGGGTGCGTCTTTATTGTAATCTACACTGGTCGCATAAATATCTGTAATTTTTTGATAAAAGTGACGCTCACTAAGACGAATTTCTCTGATTTCAGCGAGTAATTGCTCGAAATAGTCTTCGCCCAAAAAATTACCGTTTTCTAGGCGTTTTCTATCTAGAACATAACCTTTTATTGCGAACTGATGTAGCACCTGCGTTGCCCATTGGCGGAACTGGGTGGCACGTTTAGAATTAACGCGATAGCCTACCGATATGATTGCCTCAAGGTTATAAAGCCGAGAATTGTATTTTTTTCCATCAGAGGCAGTTATTAAGAATTTCTTAATAACTGAATTTTGATCAAGTTCCTGTGATTCAAATATATTTTGAAGGTGTTGATTAATGGCAGAAGTGGTGACATCAAACAACTCAGCCATCAACTTTTGAGTCAGCCAAATAGTTCCATCCTCATAACGTGTTTCAATGCTTTTCTCACCAGCTTGCTGGGTAAAAATCAAAAACTCAGAAGTGCTATTACGAATGCTTAGCTTGTGTTCGGAAATTTTTTTATTCATGTTTTATTTTCCTTATGGGTACTTAAAATAACTGGATGAGGACAAATTCTATTAGACAACGCTAAACAAAGAAACAAGGTAACTCAATTATTTTTAAATATTTTTCAGGAATAAATGGATGGATGCAGAGTAAAAGTCTTGTGCTTTCTAAGAGGCAGATCAGTGTGTCGAATTTAGCTATCGCATTTATCTAGCGTTTGCTCTGGTGATAGCGCTAGAATAAAGCTGATAACCCAAACGTCACTGTGTTTTGTATCGTGGTTTCAGCGGCGTTGCGTTGAAAATTTTTAAATACACCATAGTCTTGCTCGTGTTCATATTCAACGTAAGCATTCAATCCTGGCATGAGTCGGTAATAAGGTCTGATCATGTAGCGCATTTGGTTTAAACCGCTGCCGATCTCGGCTTGGGGTATGGATTTGGAGGCTAGGATGCTGCGCACGCCTGCTCTTATAAAAAAGTTATTACTGATTTGAGAATCGCGTGAGAGTTCAATATCAAGTTTGGTACTGCCGTTGTAGTAATAACCTCGTACATCGGTATCAATAAAATAAGGCATTAATCCTTCTATTCCAATGCCGGGTTGCCAATAAGGTATTTTTGCAGGGCGATACGTGTAGTTTGCACCGCCTTTAATTGCCCAGAATTGATCGAGCAAATGCCAATAAAAAATATCCATATCAGCATCTTCTACTTGCCCTTTTTTTACTTCAGCATCATTCATGAATAATTCAAGTTTGTTATAGTCGGATCCGTATAATCCTTTGTATGTTAATCGCTGAACATTGTGAAAAGGGTCTGCGCCTACATCCAATAATGTAGAAAGCCATATGCCTGCAGGATGTGCCATAGGATGTATAACCAATGAAGTATCGATGGGTCTTACTGCATCCATTCTGACAATTGGCCGATTTGGATAAGCCGTTTCTTTTGCAATATTTTGAGGTTTAGCTTCATCTTTTACTATCTCAAGTAGAGTTGAGTATTGAAATAAACGCGACATGCCTGTCATCATGTGATAGATCATATGACAATGAAAGAGCCATTGCCCGCTCGCATCGGTATCTACATCTGCTGTGATGGTTGCGCCGGGCGGTACATCAATGGTGTGTAGTAGTGGATCGTAGGCGCCATTTCCTTTACGCAAAATAAACCAGTGACCATGAAGATGCATAGGATGATGCATCATCGACGTATTCGTGAAAACAAATCGGTAGCGTTTGCCGGGCTCTAATATAATGGGATGCGCTTTATATCCAGGAACGCCATTGATAAACCAAATAAAATGATCCATATACCCAAATAATTCCATATTGATTATATGGGCTACCGGTTTATTTGGATTATTGGTTTTAACAGCGGCTATGAGATTTTGATATTTTATTCCGGGAGATGTTGTATAGGAGGCGTTGGGAGGTGATAAGTGATCACCTATTATTTCTGGTTCAGTCGGCATACTCATGTTCATGTCTGAAGCGTGATCCATTTCCATGTCACCACCCATCATCATTGACATCATTTCTCTTGTGATTGGTAAGGGTTCAGGGAAAGGAGCGATTTGCTTATCGTTTACAGATTGGTTTGGTGCAGTTGTTAATGCGCCTAGAGCGGCTCCTGCTGTATCTATTGACTCTGCATAAATGATATAAGGATTATTTTTTTTAATGGAGAGCAATACATCGTAGGTTTCACCCGGCGCTATTGTGAAATCATGAATGGTGTGGGGTTTTATATCATTGCCGTCTGCTTGTACTATCTGCATAGTGGAGTAAGGTATTTTTACGTGAAAAATAGTACTGCCACTGGCCCCTATAAATCTTAAACGGACTACATCGCCTACTTTGACGGGTGCGGTCCATGGAGCTGTGCGTGGATGGCCATTTAATAAAAATGCATCATAAGCAACATCGCTGATATCATAAAGACTCATGCGCATTTGCTGCATCATTTTATAATCATCGATAAGCTGATTACGCTCATTTGTAGAAGCTTTTTTGTAATCATGAATAAATTTAAGAAGAGAAGGTTGAAGCGGTAAATCCGGAGAATAATAATCACCTTCTTTTTTTAAATTCGCTAAAACTTGATTAGGATGAGTATTGCTCCAGTCGGATAAAACAATAACATAGTCTTTTTTATAATGATAATGGGGATGTTGAGAGGGATCAATTATAAATGCGCCATATAAGCCTTGTTGCTCTTGAAGGTCCGCGTGTGCATGATACCAGTAGGTGCCAGCTTGTAGTAGTGGGAATTTGTAATGAAAAGTATCGCCTGGCTGAATGCCTTGTTGAGTCATGCCTAAAACACCATCCATTTGCCATGGAACAATCATGCCGTGCCAATGAATCGCTGTCTCTTGATCCAATGCATTGTGCACATTGATGGTGATATGATCGCCTTCCTTAAAGTGTAAAATGGGCGCTGGGATTTGATTATTAACAGCAATGGCTTGTTTAGCTTTGCCTGCAAAATAAACTGTTTTATAGGCGACTGTTAAATTGATTACTCGATTATCAGCGAAAGTGGTTGTTACGGATAACAGGCTACAAAAAAGAATAAATAATTTTGTTTTTAATTTTTTGTAAAAAATAAGCATCTTATTTTTCCATTGCAAAAATGATAATTGTACTTATCATACTTCATGCTTCGAAGTGTAATAAGTATAGGGTCTGTTGACAATTCTACTATGCCGGGCGTAATGCCTTGATTTCCTGCGCTCCGCTGCTCATTTACTTGTATGTAAACTCCGCTGCGGTGCTCGAAAATCAAGGCATTCCACCTCAGCCTAGCGAATTGTCAACAGACCCTAGTAATTTTATTTTTAGCTCGTCACTTCTCCGCATAATGAATAAGGTTGTGCTTCAGTAATTTTAACCGCAACGAGCTGACCAATCATATCCGGTGTTCCTGTGAAATTAACAAAGCGATTATTTTCAGTGCGTCCCGCTAATTTTTCTGGATTTTTATTGGAAGGGCCTAATACTATTATTTTTTCAACAGACCCAACCATGGCTTCGCTGATTCTATGCATATTTAAGAAAATACGGTTTTGTAAAATAGCAAGGCGTTGTTTTTTAATTTCCATCGACACTGTGTCTGGCAATTGCGCAGCGGGTGTGCCAGGACGTGGGCTGTAAATAAAGCTAAATGAATTATCAAAACCTATCTCGTGAATTAAATTCATCGTATCTTCAAAATCAGCTTCGGTTTCACCCGGGAAGCCAATAATAAAATCGGAAGAAATACAGATATTTTGACGTACTTTGCGGAGCTTGCGAATTTTAGATTTGTATTCTAGTGCAGTGTAACCTCGTTTCATTGCAGCCAGAATGCGATCAGAACCACTTTGGACAGGTAGATGTAAGTGGTTTGCGAGTTCAGGCACATTTGCGTAAGCATCAATAAGATTATTAGAAAATGCAAGCGGATGTGATGTAGTGAAACGTATACGTACAATGCCATCAATGGCTGCAGTGTAATGAATTAACATGGCTAAATCGGCTATATCTCCTTCATGTCTAGGGCCGCGATAATCATTTACATTTTGCCCAAGTAACGTCACTTCACGTACGCCTTGTCTGGCGAGTGTTGCAATTTCGGCGAGTACATCATCAAAGGGACGGCTGATTTCTTCGCCACGTGTATAAGGTACCACACAAAAACTACAGTATTTACTGCACCCTTCCATAATAGAGACGTAAGCTGTTGGCCCTTCTGCGCGTGGCTCAGGCATGCGATCAAATTTTTCAATTTCGGGAAAACTGACATCCACCACCGCTTTATGTTTGGCTTTAACTTCCGTTAACATGTCGCCTAACCGATGTAATGTTTGTGGCCCAAAAATAATATCTACATAAGGTGCGCGATCTAGAATGGCTGCGCCTTCTTGGCTCGCGACGCAACCTCCCACACCAATAATGATGTGTGGTTTTTTTTCTTTGAGGACGCGGAAACGGCCTAATGCAGAAAATACTTTTTCTTCAGCTTTTTCACGGATGGAGCAGGTATTTAAAATTAAAACATCTGCTTCAGCAGGATCGTTGGTTTTTTCTAGATGATGGGAAGCCAGCAATATATCCGCCATTTTTGACGAATCATATTCATTCATCTGACAACCGTGTGTTTGGATATAAACCTTGCCCATGACAAATTCAGCTCTCTTCAAATGGAGGGGGCTTATGATATTCGATTGCAAAGTTTTTTGCCAGCTCTACCCATTACACCTCAAAATGCGATTTTCTTACTTTGAATTTGAAACTTTTCGTAATCTGAAGTTAAAATCTCGCATTTTGAGGTGTGATGGGTAAGAATAGCAGGATGGACAATGAATTAGAGCAACGCATAGAGAAACTTGGCTTGGCTGCCATTAAGCGGCATATTTTTTTATGCTGTGATCAGACAAAGCCTAAGTGCTGTACTGAAGAAGTTGGGCTTATTGCCTGGGATTATTTAAAAAACCGTTTAGATGAGCTGCAATTAACAGGTCAGGCCGGTATTTTTCGCACTAAAGCGAATTGCTTGCGAGTTTGTCAGAACGGGCCTATTGCCGTTGTCTATCCAGAAGGCGTATGGTATCACTCGTGTCATCCTGATGTATTGGAGCGTATCATTCAGGAACATTTGATTGCAGGAAGGCCAGTGCAAGATTATATTTTGCAAAATAATCAGCAGCTCCTGCGCTTTTTAGCAGGAACTCCTGGGGAATAATTTTTAAGTGAAAAATCATGCCAATTTCGCGCATTTTTCAACCAGTTGATCTTGTCTGTGGCTCTGTCATCCAGCTAGATTCGCCAGCGAGCCACCATCTTGTTGCTGTATTACGAGCCAAGGTTAACGATGGGCTCATTATTTTTAATGGGAAGGGGGGTGAATATACAAGTGTCATCATTCAAGTTAATAAAAAACAAGTGAGTGTACAGATTAACGAACATATTGCGCGCGAAGCGGAGTCACCCTTAGCGCTTTGTCTTCTGCAAGGTATATCGCGCGGTGAAAAAATGGATTACACCATCCAGAAGGCTGTGGAGCTGGGAGTGAAGAAAATTATTCCTTTATTTACTGAACGTTGTACAGTGAAACTGGATGAAGAGCGTCGCGCAAAACGATTTCAGCATTGGCAGTCGATTATTGTGAGTGCTTGCGAGCAATCAGGCCGTAATCAAATTCCAGAGTTGTTGTTCCCCATGACGTTAGAAAGTAGCTTGCGTTCAATGCAAGCGGATTGGTGTTTTGTTTTATCACCTACGGCGGTATCTCAATTAAAAGAGAAGCCCGTGCAAAAGCATCAAAGTGTTATTTTATTGATCGGCCCAGAAGGTGGTTTAAGTGATTCAGAGATTAGCTTTGCTTGCCAGCAAAGATTCTTGCCGCTTAATCTGGGCCCGCGTATTTTGCGTACTGAAACGGCAGCGGTGGCTGCGATTACAGCATTGCAGTGCAGTTTTGGAGATATGATATAGTCTCAGCAATGCTTACGCGCAGCATATAAACAAGAAAGGAGTTCCCACGTTTTTTAGCGGGCACTCCGGGATAATTAAATGACTGGAAATTTTTAAACTATCGCATATAATAAATTCCCTTTTTACTATGAGGATGTGTAAGATGGCTGATGAGGCTGATATTGCAACTGACTACATTGATAGAGCCATTGCGCATGAGCTCCAAAAAATACAGCAACCGACGGAAGTTAAAGTAGGCGCTAAATTTTGTAAAGACTGTGGCGAGGTTATGCCTCTTGTGCGTCGCCAGTTCGGGTTTCAGCTTTGTAAAGAATGTGCTGAACAAGCAGAACGCCGCAACGCACAGTTTGCTAATAATTAATTTAACATCAAGGATAGATCGATGGAAAATAAACAACCTGACTCCCAAGCTTCTGAATCCACTATAGTCACTTTACGTGAAAATGTGACGCAGGTCATGAAGCATTATTTTTCGAATTTAAAGGGTGAAGAAACGCAACACATCTTTGATTTTTTTCTCGATGAAGTGGAAGAACCCTTGTTAGCAGCAGTGATGAAGTATACTCATAACAATCAATCAAAAGCAGCACGTATTCTTGGTTTGTCGCGTGGAACATTGCGTACAAAGCTACAAAAATATGGGATGCTATAAGTTTTTTGTTAAGGATCTCAGGATTTAAGCGTTTGTGAAAACAAATCTTAAGGGGGATTCTTGCATGCACGGAGCGCATTTTTAGAGACGAGAGGCTTTATGCCAACGGAATATCAGCAAGTGATTCATGAGCTGTCTGAGCGAATTGTCATCGCGCAAAAGCCTATACGTATTTTAGACGCCTCTAAATGGGACGCTGAAATCCAGGAGCAATTTTTCAAAGATAAATTTAAAAAACTTCCACAAATTGATGATGAATATTACCAGCGAAAAAACCCCTTACAATTTGATCCAGTTAAAAAAATAGAAGAATTTTATGAAATAGAGCGTAGTATCCGCCGTACGTTAGGCCAATACAGTGGCGTTGGTAGTATTATGCAACGCATGTGCCATGAATATAGTCGTGTGGTTGAAATGCTGATGGCGCGTGGAACAGAAAAATTTACTAAAATTTCTCAAGAATTATACGGTAGTTCAGAAGATGCATTTCATATTGGTGCTCCAACGCTAAAAGATTTGGCAACGTTGGTGACGAATACATTGGCAAATATTAAGGATCAAATTTCAACTGAAGCTGATCAAGAGATTCATAGTAGTGAAGAAACGGTAGAAATCTTAAGACAAAGGCTGGCAGGGTATTTTACAGAGCAAAACAATCTACGAGTTGAATTAAGTGATGGGATTTTAGCGGATGCATCAGCGGGTGCTGAGCGTATTAAGATTCATACAGGTTTGACCTTTAGCGCACGCGAGATTCGCACTTTTGAAGTGCATGAAGGTTGGGTTCATCTAGGTACTACGTTAAATGGGCTTGCGCAGCCTTATTGTACTTTTTTAAGTAAAGGGCCACCGTCTTCGACTGTTACACAGGAAGGACTAGCGATTATTACGGAAGTGTTTACCTTTGCATCTTACCCCGGACGTCTCAAGCGCTTAACTAATCGAATCACGGCAGTTAGCATGGCAGAAGAAGGTGCAAATTTTCTTGATGTTTTTAATTTTTATAGAGATCAGGGATTGGATGAGGCTGAAAGTTTTCAAGCATCGACTCGGGTTTTTCGCGGAAGTAAACCCGATGGAGGTCCTTTTACAAAAGATTTGTCGTATAGCAAAGGGTTTATCTTAATTTATAACTATATTCGTCTTGCTGTGCAGCGTGGACTAGTCAATCAAATACCCATTCTTTTTATTGGGAAAACCACGCTGGAGGATATTCATATTTTATCGGATTTAGTAGAAGAAGGCATTTTAGTACCGCCTAGATACATTCCGCCGCAATTTAGAGATTTGGCAGCGTTAAGTGCGTGGATGTGTTATTCATTATTCTTGAACAAACTTGATTTAGGGCAATTGGCAACAGATTTTAAGGCCATTTTACTATGACACTGTAATGGGTATGCTATCCTTTTGTTCTAATACGATCGCTATCAAGATCAGTATTTTGCTCGATAAATTTGATAATTGTCCCTGCTACATCTTTATTGGTCGCTTTTTCAATGCCCTCAATGCCTGGTGATGCATTGACTTCAATAATAAGCGGCCCGCGATTTGAGCGTACAATATCTACACCTGCTACATTTAATCCAATAATATGTGCAGCGCGAATAGCCATTGTGCGTTCTTCATCCGTGATTTCAATAGACGTTGCATGTCCCCCACGATGTAGATTCGAGCGAAATTCTTCAGGCGATTTAGCTTGACGTTTCATGGCTGCAACGACTTCTTTGCCAACCACAAAGCAACGAATATCGATACCCGCTGCTTCTTTAATATATTCTTGTACTAAAATATTCACTTTAAGTCCTAAAAACGCTTCAATAACACTGCGCGCGGCTTTTACTGTTTCTACTAAAACAACGCCGACGCCTTGTGTTCCCTCTAGAAATTTAATAATAAGTGGTGGCCCGCCGACCATTTTGATGAGATCTTGAATTTCATCGAGTGAATGCGCAAATCCAGTGATAGGAAGACCTATCCCTTTTTTTGATAGTAATTGAAATGCACGCAATTTATCGCGTGCACGGGTGATGGCAATTGAGTCATTGACACATAAAACGCCCATCATTTCTAATTGTCTTACTACAGCAGCGCCATAAAAAGTGATAGAAGCGCCTATACGAGGGATGACGGCATCATAGTTTGCAAGGACTGCACCTTTGTAATGAATGGTGGGTTGTGCAGAGGTAATATTCATGTAGCAACGTAATGTGTCGATGACATCCGCTTTGTGGCCGCGTTCTCTGGCAGCTTCTGCCAGTCGACGTGTAGAGTATAAATCATGTCTTCTTGATAAAATGGCAATTTTCATAAAATAAAACCTTTCTTTGGGTCTTTTATAAAGGAGCGAGCAGGATTGACAGTAAAACGTTTGCGTATGGCGCTTCTACCTAACAACATACGAAACAACATCGAGTCTCGCTCAGTCAGAGTAATTTCAATCGACCAAGTTTGGCCAGCCAAAATAATAGGAGTGGTAACCACATAACGCTCTTCACGGTGACCACCAGAGTCACTGACCCAGCGTTTATCAGTGATATCAGCTACGCAAGTGATCACTTCAGTGACATTATGTTGAATAGGATGAATATCAAAACGGATTTTGTCTTTATTCCCTTCTTTGTAGGGCTGCAATTTAAAAGCATGCAGAGCTGACGTGCGAGCACCCGTATCAACTTTGGCTTTAATTCTATCAATACCAAGTTCTGGCAAAACGACCCATTCTCGCCAACCAATAATATTATTTTTTCTTCGTTGTTTATTCATCCGTTCCAGTCGCCTTAACGTCCATCATGCTGACATTACTCCAATCTTATATTTCACGCAATACCAGTGATTCCCGCTGAGTCTCTACTCATACGTTAATTATTCTATTAATGGAAGCAAAGTACTTTTTATTTTTTTTCATATTTTTTCATATTCTTCTTTAAAAAAGCCGTCATTTGTTTTGCATTTAATGGCTTGCATAAATAGTAACCTTGTCCTTGAGGACAGCCGTTGGCAATGAGAAATTGTAAATCGGATTCAGTTTCTATTCCTTCGGCAATAACATTTAAACCCAGTTTTTTTCCTAGCGTAATAAGAGCATTGACAATAATAGCATCGAATGAATCAGGGATAATATTAAAAACGAATGATTTATCAATTTTTAATGCTCTAATAGGCAAATGTTTTAATCGTGTTAAGGAAGAATGTCCTGTCCCAAAATCATCAATCGTTATGCTAATACCTGTATCAGATATTTTTTTTAAAATAGCTTCAAAATAGCTTGCATGTGTTACAAAAGCACTTTCAGTGAGCTCTAGATCCAATAAATGTTCTGGTATAAGTGTTTTTTTAAATATACGCATCATAAATTTTGGGAAAGATTTTTGAAGTAATTGATTGGATGAAATATTAAAGGATATTTTGAATTGATTGTAACCGACATCATACCACTTTTTGGCTTGCTCACATGCTGTTTGCAAAGTCCATTCACCAATAGGTGAAATCAAACCATTTTTTTCTGCAAGTTCAATAAAAACATCAGGGGATATTAAATTATTCGAGAGATGACGCCAACGTAATAAAGCTTCTATGCTAACTATTTCTTTAGTTATTAAATTAAAAATGGGCTGATACATTAAAAATAACTCTTTTTTTTCTAGTGCAAATTTTAACGCATTTTCTAAATAAGATTTTTTTTTATATTTTTTATTAAGCTTTTCAGTATAGAATTGATAATTATTGCCGCCTAATGATTTTGCATGATACATGGAAATAGTTGCACTTTGTAATAAGGTGTGAGTATCCATACCAGCATGAGGATAATGGGCGATGCCTATGCTTGCGCTGATACGTGCATCGATACCATCTAGGCTATAAATCTCATTAAAACAACTCATGAGAGTATGCACGGTATTTTTTACTGTTTTGGGTTTAGTAATATTTCCTAGAATAATAACAAATTCATCACTGCTAATTCGTCCAATAAAATCATCTAAGCTTAAGCGGGATGCAAGTCGTTCATGTGTTTTTAATAAGATTTTATCGCCGACAGAGTGACCAAAATGATTATTGATGGATTTAAAGTTATCAAGATTGATGAGCAGTAGACCGATAATATGATTATACTGTTTAGCAGAAGCGATTTTTTGATTCGCAACCTTGTGAAAAGCAAGTCGATTTTTATGAGTATTAATGAATTCATGACTGGGTAATTTCTTAGATTTCATACACCACCGCCTCTGATTCGTATGCTTTTAGTATAGTAAAGGCCAATGGGAAATGTGGTTAAGGTAAATTTATATTTTATCTTTTATAACTCACTGAATATACAATATTTTTATGACCTCATTGTAATTAGAGGTGATAGCAGATTACACTATCATCACAATAGGAATTAAAAAGGAATATAGAATGGCTCGTGCATGGATAGAACAGCTGCAAATTGCTTTAGTTAAAAATGTTGGAGGTAAAAAAGGTAAGTTACTTTATGCGGATTATCAAACAGTTTTTCCAGTGAGCTATCAGAATGATTGCTCTATTAATGTGGCTATAGCAGACATTCTCCAAATTGAACAGCTTTCACTTGAAAAACCATTTCAGCTTGATTTTTATCAGCTGCCAGAAAAAACAGAAAATCCTTTGCACTTAAGGCTTTTTCAATATGGTAAAGCCATTCCACTTTCGGATATATTACCTATATTGGATAATATGGGGTTGCGTATTTTTGATGAGTGCCCTTATAAAATTAATTTACAAAAAACGACAGTTTGTATCAGTGATTTTAGCGTTGCTTGCGTAGAAAGTAATGTGATCGATATTCAAAAGATAAAACCCATTTTTCAAGATGCCTTTACTTCTATTTGTTTAGGGTTATGCGAAAATGATGGATTCAATAAATTAGTATTAACAGCTCAGCTTACTTGGCGTGAAATTAATATTCTGCGTGCCTATGCAAAATATCTGCGCCAAGCATGTTTTAGATTTAGTCAGGCGTATATTGAAAAAACGGTTGTAAAATATAGCGATATTACGAAAAATCTCATTCATTTATTCAAGTTAAAGAATACCCCTAAGAAACAAGCTGTAACTCAAAGTTCAATACTTGAATTAGAGAAACAAATTATTACGGCATTAGATGCTATTACTAGTCTTGATGATGATAGGATTATGCGGCGTTTTTTACAGTTAATCCAGGCAACATTACGTACTAATTATTTTCAAAAACAGGATGGTGAGCCAAAAGAATATTTATCATTTAAATTAAAATCGAGTGACATTCCGGAATTACCCTTGCCGTGCCCATTGTATGAGATTTTTGTTTATTCGCCTCGCTTTGAAGGCATTCATTTACGTAGTGCAAAAGTCGCGCGAGGCGGTATTCGGTGGTCAGATCGTCGCGAAGATTTTCGAACGGAAATTTTAGGGTTGATGAAAGCGCAAAAAGTCAAAAATGCTGTGATTATTCCATCCGGTGCCAAAGGCGGATTTGTTTTGAAAGCAATTTCTTCACAAGCAAATCGTGAAACGATGCAAGCTGAAGTTATTCATTGCTATAAATCTTTTATTCGCGGCTTATTAGATATAACGGACAATCTTAAAGAAAATGAAGTGATACGACCCAAAGACGTAGTTTGTTATGATGATGAAGATCCTTATTTAGTGGTCGCAGCAGATAAAGGTACGTCAACTTTCTCTGATATCGCAAACGGCATTTCTAAAGAGTACCATTTTTGGTTGGGCGATGCATTTGCATCAGGTGGTTCAACGGGGTATGACCATAAAAAAATGGGTATCACTGCTCGTGGTGCATGGGAGTCAGTGCGTCGTCATTTTCGCGAGTTGAATAGAGATGTTGATGATCCAAAAACACATATTAGCGTGATTGGAATAGGTGATATGAGTGGCGATGTTTTTGGTAATGGCATGATTTATTCATCGCATATAAAATTGGTGGGTGCTTTCGATCATCGCCATATTTTTATTGATCCTAATCCAGATCCTGAAAAATCATACAAGGAGCGTGTGCGATTGTTTAACTTACCCACTTCATCATGGGAAAATTATAATTCGAAATTAATTTCAATAGGCGGTGGTGTTTTCAAGCGTACAAGTAAGACAATTCCTTTGTCTGCAGAAATGAAAAAATTATTGGATATACAAGATAACTCTCTTGCGCCAAATGATTTGATCCGCGCATTACTTAAAGCGCCGGCTGATTTATTATTTAATGGAGGAATTGGCACTTATGTTAAAGCATTTGCAGAAAGTGATGCAGATGTAAATGACAAAACAAATGATTTTTGTCGTATTAATGGCGGTGAATTACGTTGTCTTGTAGTGGGTGAAGGGGGTAATCTTGGTTTTACGCAATTAGGCCGTATTGAATATGCTATGCAAGGCGGATTAATTAATACGGATTCTATTGATAACTCTGCTGGTGTAGACTGTTCAGACCATGAAGTGAATATAAAAATTTTACTGGATGCAGTCGTTGTCAAAGGACAGTTAACTGAAAAGAAAAGAAATAGTTTATTAGAAACGATGAAAGATGATGTTGCTGCATTGGTGTTAAAGGATAATTATAATCAAGCACTGACAATGAGTTTTTCTGCATTAAGTGCGGCGCATTATATGGGGCTGTATCAAGATTACCTTAAGAATTTAGAGATAACAGGTGTTGTAGATAGAGCGGTTGAGTTCTTGCCTGATGATAAAATAATTTTGGATCGCAAAGCGGCGGGAAAAGGATTCACGCGTCCTGAATTATCCATTTTGTTGGCTTATAGCAAGATTCATATAGAAAGTGAAATTTTAAAATCAAATTTAGCAGAAGATCCTTATTTTGTTCAAACATTAGCAGATGCATTTCCAAAAAATTTACAAAAACCTTATCAGTCCTATATGCAAAATCATAGATTACGGCGTGAAATTATTGCGACTCAGCTGAGTAATCGAATTGTCAATGAAATGGGTATTACTTTTGTTTATCGTGCGCAGACTGAAACAGGTTCTTCTGTAGCCGAGATTATAAAAGCGCATACTATTTCAGCGAAAATTTTTGATGCTGTTGCATTAGAAAAATTAATTGACTCCTTAGGAACAAAAATTGCTGTCTCATTACAATATGAATTATTACATTATGTGCGCGCGTTATTAAACCTTTCTACACGTTGGTTTTTACGCAGTCACTATTTACAAGATGATACTGAAAAAACAATAGAACACTTTTCAGTTCGAATAAAAAAATTAGATAAGCTGATTCCAGATTTGATGAGTGGCGCGACTAAAGAGTATTTATCTGAGCTTGTAGGGCGATTTGTTAAGAATGGATTTCCTGAAGAAATAGCAAATCGAATAGCTACTTATCGGGCATTATATACTTCATTGAATATTATTGAGGTGGAAACGAAATATAAGCTGGATTTGGTAAAAACGGCTAAAGTGTATTTTGATGTAGGCAGTCAATTTAATTTAGTTTGGTTTCGTGATCAAATAGCTGCAGATTCACGAGAGGGACATTGGAATACATTGGCACGTTTGACGTTAAGAGATGAGCTGGATGGGCTACAGAAAATGCTTACAGTGACGGTAATGCGCAGTAATAACCATGAAACTAATATCAAAATGCTTATAAAGAACTGGATGAAAAAACATTGTCGCCCAATAGACCGTTGGGAGCAAATTCTGCAATTATTGCATGGCAGTACCAGCATTGATTATACGATGTTTTTTATTGCATTACGGGAGCTTTCGGGATGGTTGCAGGCAAGTGAAATATGTAATGGCTTTTCTTCTCCTAAATTTTGATATTGGATAAGTTGCTTAAATGAATAGTTCCTTACAATCATTATTAGATCGTATTGACCAACGCCTTGTAGAAGCAGGGCGGTTGCAATTATTATTGGCAATTCTTTTTTTGGATTTGGATAAGTTTAAAAATGTGAATGACCGATTAGGTCATGATATTGGAGATGAATTACTTAAAATAATTGCTGTACGAGTGAGCGCATCAATTAGAGGAAGTGATCTGGTTGCAAGAGCTGGTGGAGATGAGTTTGTTATTGTATTACCTGAAATCAATGAGCGATATGATGCTGAATTAGTTGCTCAAAAAATTCTTAATGGGATAGGTCCTCTGGTTTACGTTAAAGAGCATCAGTTAGAGGTATCAGCTAGCGTAGGAATAGCGCTTTACCCGTTCGATGGTGAGAATGCCGCTGAGTTAATGAAAAAATCAGAGATAGCGATGTATGCTGCGAAAAATGCGGGAAGAAATTGCTATCGTTTTTATTCTTCATAATTATTCTGTGCTATTTTCTTTTTCATTTTGAAATCTATTTTCTGCTAAGAGCATATACATTGCGGGTACTACAAATAACGTAAATAGAGTGCCAATAGAAATACCTGTAGCAATAACGAGTCCTATACTAAAGCGGCTTGCGGCGCCAGCACCGGATGCAGTAATCAAAGGTATGACCCCAAGAACCATTGCAGCAGTAGTCATTAAAATGGGTCGTAAGCGAACGGCTGCTGCGGTCTCTACTGCCTCGCGTTTATTCTTGCCTTCTTTTTGTAAATCATTGGCAAATTGAACGATCAAAATACCGTGTTTGCTAATGAGTCCAATTAAAGTCACTAAGCCTACTTCGGTATAAATATTAAGAGTTGCCTCGCCTATACCTAAACTAATAAAAATCATAGCACCGCAGATTGACATAGGAACACTGATTAACACAATAAAAGGGTCTCTGAAGCTTTCAAATTGAGCGGCAAGTGAAAGATAAATAATAAGGAGTGCAAAGAAAAAAGTGAGTATCAGCGCGCTACTTTCTTTTACATATTGACGTGATTGTCCGGCATAATCGATGGTGTAGCCTTGGGGTAAAATATCTTTTGCAATGGCTTTAAAAGTATCGAGTGCTTCTCCCATCGTGACGCTTGGAAAGGCAACAGCAGAGATAGTCGTTGAATTAAGTTGTTGAAAATGATTTAACGATTCAGGTACCACCTTGTGTTTTAACGTTGCAATACTTGATAATGGAATAGATGCTCCATTTTTTGCTGTAATGTAGTAGTTTAATAACTGAGTGTCAGTTAATCGACTTATTTGTGAAACTTGTGGAATGACTTGATAAGAACGTCCAGAAAAATCGAAGTAATTGATATAGCCTTCACTTAAGGCTGAGCCTAGTGAATTACCTATGTCTTGCATAGTGAGTCCAAGCTCAGAAGCTTTGTCACGATTGAGTGCGATTTCAGTTTGAGATTTGTCTATTTTTAAATCCGAATCCAGATAGAGAAATATCCCTTTTTTCCAGGCATTGGCAATTAAAGTTTGAGCGAATGTGTTAAGCTCATCAAAACTTCGAGTTGACTGAATGACAAACTGAATAGGTAGTCCGCTACCGCCACCAGGTAGAGATGGATTTTGAAAAGCAGCAATTTTGGCACCCGAAATTTGATCTAATAAATGTTGCACATCAGGTTGAAGCTGATTGGTGGAGCGGTTACGTTTCTCCCAAGGTTTTAAAACCATACCACCAATACTTGTATTTAACCCATTGAAACCATCTACCATAAAAGTGTGATCGGTTTCTGGGAATTGAAAAAATATTTTATTAACGGCACGAGAGTAGAGTTGGGTCTGTTTTAGTGTAGCATTCGGTGCAGCTGTAAGCATGTAAAGGATAAGGCCTTGATCTTCTTGCGGTGCAAGCTCTGATTTAGATGATACAAATAAAAAATAATTACTGGATAAAATAATGATGGAAAATACTGTGATGACGGTTAAATAGTTAAGCGCATTATTGAGAGCATGATGATAAATTTGGCGAAGCTTGTCAAAGAGATTGTCAATAGATTTAATTAATTTATTGTGATTATTATTAATTTTCAAAAAACGTGAGCACATCATAGGGGAGAGTGTGAGTGCGACAATAGCGGATATTGCAACAGCGCCTGCTAGCGTAAAAGCAAATTCAGTAAATAAAGCTCCTGTTAACCCCCCCATAAATCCAATAGGCGCATACACGGCAATTAAGACTATAGAAATAGCGATAATAGGGCCTGCTAATTCTTGTGCGCCTTGCATCGCAGCCGGGATAGGTTTCATGCCTGCTTCCATATGACGATGAATATTTTCAACCACAATAATGGCATCATCAACGACCAATCCAATAGCTAATACCAGAGCGAGTAATGTTAATAAATTAATTGAATAACCCAGCAGTAGCATAATGAAAAATGCACCAATCAATGAAAGGGGCATTGCAATCACTGGAATAATGACGGAACGTACAGAGCCTAAAAATAGAAAAATAACGGCTGTGACAATAAGCAAAGCTTCAACCAATGAGCGTATCACTTCATGTATGGAACTGTTTACAAATTCAGATGCATCGTAGACAATTTTGGCGTTTAATCCTTCAGGTAATTGCTCTTGAATAGAAGGGAATGCTTTTCTTACACTGTCTATGACTGTTAGCAGATTTGCAGCAGGCGCAATTTTGATGCCAATATAAACAGAAGGTTCTCCATCAAATTGTACAGCGGTACTATAGTCTTGTGAACCTAAACTGACTCTGCTGACATCACCAAGCCGTACAATAGCGCCATTTTGTGATTTAAGTACCAAGTTTTTGAATTCATCAACCGTATGCAGATTTGTATCTGTAGTTAAATTGACTGTAAACATGTCGCCTTTCGTGCGACCGACTGCAGAAATAAAATTATTGGATGCAAGTTTGTTTGCAACATCTGCTGCTGTCATTTGATGGCCCGCTAATTTGATAGGGTCTAGCCATGCACGCATAGCAAATGTTCTTGATCCCAAAATTTCTGCCATTTGCACGCCATTAATAGCTTGTAATTTGGGTTGTACATTACGCACGAGATAATCTGTAATTTTATTGCTGGGTAATAATTTACTGTAAAATCCAATGTACATTGAATCGATAGTTTCACCTACAGCTACGCTGATAGTAGGTAATTGTGACTCTTTGGGTAATTGATTTAATACCGCGTTGACTTTAGTGTTAATTTCAGCGATTGCTTTGCTTGGATCATAGTTGAGTAGCAAGTTGGCCTGAATAATGCTTTGCCCTTGCGTACTACTTGAAGTCATATAATTAATACCGCTGGCTTGAGCGATGGAGTTTTCTAAAGGTGTTGTAATAAATCCAGCGATGAGCGTAGGGTTAGCGCCGGTATAAGTGGTTGAAACAGTGACGACGGCATTTTGAGTAAAGGGGTATTGCAAAATAGGCAGAGAACCTACAGAACGTAGACCCAATGCTAAGATAAGCAAACTGACGACAGTTGCTAAAACAGGGCGTTTAATAAAAAGGTCAGTGAATTTCATGTTAAAACGTTACCTTAATAACTTAATTTTATATCAAACCCTTAGGGTCTGTTGACAATTCGCTAGACTGAGGCGGGATGCCTTGATTTTCTGTGCTCCGCTGCTCATTGACTTCTATGTCAACTGCGCTGCGGTGC
>JBGAPT010000082.1:0-4890 GCA_044221135.1 Gammaproteobacteria bacterium | reverse complement strand
GAAGAAGGAAGCACTGAGTTTAATACAAAAGTACTAAATTGCATTTTTTCTGCTTCATCAGAAGTCACATTCATAATGATTTGAGCTGGTACAAAGCCGACATTACTCAATTGCATCGGCAAGACAATATCCCTTCTAATATAATTTGATGCTTGCATCATCTGGAGCAGAAAAAGTCCTGGTTCTGCCAAATCATATAAAATGGGTAGTAACTGTGGATAATTTTCCCCTGCTAAAAAACCGCCTTCATTGAAGCCACGTATAACTGCTTTTTCTTGAGAGGGATAGGCTTTCATCAATTGACGCAATAATACAACATGTCCACCACGCGCAGCACAACATAATGCACCTTGGACAGTGTCATCACTGCTTTTCTCACCTCTCAAAAGAGCGAAAACAGTGTCACCATCTCCTGCTGCTGCTGCACCCTGAACCATAGCTCTTTTTGCCACTATCTCAATTGTCTGTTGACCCTCTGTGTTTTCTTTATTTTCCAGAGGAGCACATAAATCGTATCGACCATAATAAGCGAGGTGAAAAAATCCGTTTGCTCGAGTTTGGGGATCTGGAGATAAACTATCCTGTTGAGCTTGCTCAACAGAATATCCTGGAAAAGCAATTGTCTTTTTTTCTTTAACAGTATCTGCTTCATCTTTAGAAACACGACTATCACCAAGACGCAAGCTATCTTCGGGCAAAAGAGAACTTGCCTGTTGAGTGCTTTCAGAAGAAAGTTGCAATACTTGTCTGTGCGACATAATGGTCTCATCTATCTTAATTTCAAATAATGTATAACCAGAGTTCCCTTGAAAAATGCGAGTACTCTTTTCTTGTTTCTATGCTACGCGCAAGCATTGCTGACACCTTACACTAGACGGAGCTGCAGCTTTCTCTCTTCGCCCTACAAACAAAATTTACTAATCAATGAACATAATTTTAGCATTTCATATGTATTTAAGCTATACTATGTCCACTTTTATCTAAAATAGATCTAAAAATACACAATAAAAGCGAGGAGAGTATGATTTCACGTAACATAAAGTTCGTGTCTTTTTCTATTGTTCAAATAATTAGCAATATCATCAGCAAAGCAGGCGATCTTATAAAACGGACTAAGGATACCAGTACCGATTGGCTAAACCTAGCAAAACATACGCCGTTTCTCGGTGAGGCTTTACCTACTGAAAGTGCAACATTAGCCATCATACCCACTTATGTTCATGTAGGAGCACGGTTAATATTACTGGGATTATCCGATGCCCCTAAAGATATTGCAAAATCACGAGAGCTTGCAGATTTAGCCGAAAAACAAAAATTACCGCTTCTCCACCAGCAACCTCAACAAGGTCCAACGATGGATTTGATTCTCGATGAAAAGAAAAATCATCCAAGTCATTCTTCTTCTACCTTTACTGTTTTAAAAGCAATCACAGGAATCGCTATCTCTTTTGATGCAGTCAATACCGGTTTTTATACTTTGCAATTCATCAGAGCCATGACACTTGAAACCTCCGATCCTGATAGCGCATTTATATACTTATTTGCAATAGCCAATGCAATGTTTTCTTTCTATATGAATTATTATAAAGTACAAGAGGCATCAGATGAGTTATTTTCCTGGAATAAAATCCTTGATCCACGAGCTCCTTGTAAAAATAATTTTCGCATCATAGTAGACGTTCTAGCTACTGCCAGCATTGCATATGGAAGTAGCTCTGTAGTGACTGGTCGTGTACTTTCCACCATTGAACGCACTCCAGTAACGGTACCCGAATTTATTCAAATCCTCTTCGGTGTCGTGGGTGCTCTATCAAAAGGATTATATAGGCTGCCTGACGCTGGAAAATACTTCAAAAAAAATATGGAAGGAAAATTAGAACCTTCTAAAAGCAAATGGGGACAGCGTCATTACTATGCTTCGAGCGGATTAGCTATGATTGATTGTTGTTTTAGTGGGTTGAATGGTGTACGTGGAATGATTGTTTTTGCAAATGATGTAGTAGCGATTTTTTTTGCAAACAATATAGGAATGACTTGCTCTTTAACCGACCTCGCATCTATTGGCGACCCTAAAAAAATTTTCCAACAATCTTATATTCTTTTTGCAATGATGATAAATATGATAGGTGGAGTACCCTCAACTTACGCAAAGCATAAAAATAACATTAATACCGCGTATCAAACAATAAAACGAAAGGAATGGGCAACACCTACTTTATTTGCGCCTACAAGGAAAACAGAAACAATTCAGTATCATACTTTCCCCTCCGATTCTAATGTTTCTGTATTCTCAGTGAGGTAATTCATTTTCGCGAATAATGTATTAACGTAAAAATATAAGGTTATGCGTGCGAAAATAGAACTTTGAAATAGTCAAAAAAAAAGGGACGATTAGAATCGTCCCCAAATTTATCATACAAAACTTAAAATAAGCGATCCTTACTATAATAACCATCCTTGAACACGCAAAACGAGGAGTGGTTATAGAAATCCTTTCAATCACCATAGCCATCCGAAGCTGAGGGAGAGCTTATCCTAGTCTTGTTTTGATAAAAACAAGGCTATTGAATGATATTCTGGTCAAAATAGATTCATATTAAAAATAAACTTTAATATTCAATGAGTTAAAAAATAAAAAGGTCATTTAATCGCAAAAAATAGCAAATCACTCTATAGTTTTGTACTATATGTCTCACAAACTAATAGGCTAATATCTTCGATTAGACTTAAGTTAACTAAGAAAAAAATGAAAAATCTCTATATCGGGTGATCAGAAGAAAGATAAAACTTATAAAATACCGCCATTTTTACTGATAAAAATACCTCTTTAGCCACAAATACTGTAGATAAAAAAAAGGCGGCTGTTAAGGCCGCCAAAAATGCTCAACTCAGATATAAGCAATCCTTGCTTGAAAATCCATCCTTGGGCATACAAAACGAGGAGTGGTTGCAAGAATCCTTTCAGTTAACCAGCATCATCCTTGATGCGAAACCAGTATATCAACCCCTCAAAACAAAAGCAGGAAGGCATTGCACTGACGAGCATGAGGAGTACCCCTATCCCTACCGGCTTTAAATTTCAAAAATCAATAAAATCAGTAAGTTATACTTTTAAAAAAGCTATTTATAAGAAATAAATAGGTAGAAATCGTCTTATATCCTGTACAACACATATGGGTACTTTCCTACACTAGCCTGAGCTTATAGCTTTTTATGTTATGTAGCCCTCTTCCTTTTAGAACATAGACGTTGAGATTGATTGGATCCTTGAGGATAAATACTATACAATAATCGGCTAATTTATTGCCTTATACGAGGAGTTCACCATGAAGAAATTGTTAGCTATTTTAGTTTTCACAATAATGAGTGTTAGCTCTGCATTTGCAGATGTTTCATCATCTATTTATGACCCTAATCATCTATATAAAGAAGGGGTATTAATACCTATTGCTGACTCAGATCCTCAAGGTAGTGATGTGAAAGATGGGTTTTTGGCAGATGCGGATAATTTGTTAAGAGTTAACCAAGTAAATCCTATGAACATAGCAGCTAAAACGAGCACTCATCAGCAAATCCCGTTCAGTATTACAAAAACGAGTGAGTTCGTAGCCATTGATAATTTTTCAAATGAGAGAATTAAAATAACTGTTTCTTTAGATGCAATTAATCCAAATACTCAACTTAAAAATTTAGATGTCTTGACTGTTGATTATCGTAATTCAATAGTAAAACTTAGCAATGGGTTTGATGGGCTTGATGGTTTTCAGTTAATTTCTGTAATAATAGCACCAGAGGCAAATCTTCAACTGAATGTGAATCCTGTTGAGCATGGTGGTGTCACTGGATATTACACAATTGAAAAAGTTCAATAAGTAAATTTAAACCTATACTAACGGGCAAACACTTGTTTGCCCGTTAGTATATAAATCTACTGTCTTAACTATCGTAACCGTTCACGGGGGCATTAGACTTGCAGAAGAACTTCAGTTTTGAGCCAAGGTTGAATGATTTCTTTTAAAAAATAGCGGAGCATACATAGGTATGTGAGCACATTTTTTAAAAGAAATCGTTCAAGGTTGGCCAAAAATGAAGTTTGCAGCTTAGTACCCTGAACGCTTACTAACTATCAGGCAATGTTACATTGAGTTCGAGTACAGAAAAACCTTCTTTACGCTCTAGATCTACTTTAACAGCTTCTTTGTCAATTGCGACATATTTTGCAATGACAGCTAATAAATCCTTTTGTAAGGCAGCTAAATAATCAGGTTTGTCGCGTGCACCGCGTTCATGCGCAATAATAATTTGTAATCGTTCTTTTGCAAAATGTGACGTTTTTTCAGGACGTTTTAAGTAGTCGAGAATTTTTGAGATTTTATTTGTTATACTCATACAGTCTCTTTCTCCTTGAAATTAAGCAGACGTTTTAGCCAATTACCTTTTTCTTCTATAAAACGATGGGGAACGTTTTCACCTAAGAAACGTCCAACAGCATCTAGGTAAGCTTGGCCTGCATCACTTTCTTTATCTAAAATTACAGGGTCACCGGAATTGGAGGCACGAAGAACGGCTTGTGATTCTGGAATAACACCCAGTAATGGAATAGCCAGAATTTCATTCACATCTGAAAGACTTAACATATCACCACGAGCAACACGCTTAGGTGAATAACGCGTTAATAATAGATGTTCAGTTAAAGGTTCACGCCCTTCTTCTGCGCGTTTGGTTTTACTGGAAAGTAAACCTAGCATACGATCCGAATCGCGTACAGATGAAACCTCAGGATTGGTGACGACAATAGCACTGTCTGCAAAATACATGGCTAACTGTGCTCCGCGTTCTATACCGGCTGGTGAATCACAGACAATATAATCAAATGTCTTCGATAATTCT
>JBGAPT010000017.1:0-36809 GCA_044221135.1 Gammaproteobacteria bacterium | reverse complement strand
CAAAGATTAATGTTTTGAATAAAATGACTGCATTAGGGATGCCCCGTTATTGAGTATTTTTTAAACGTTGCATGGAAAAGTATTCGTGTTTAAATAAATCTCCACGCAACAATGCCTCCCCGCGAAGGCGGGGACCCATCTTGCAAATACCACTAAACAATAATGAGTACCATAGAAATTAAATTATCAAGAAATAAGATAGTTAAGGAAATAAGTCATGATGGCTCCCCGCCTTCGCGGGGATGACACAGTAGCTTTTTCGAAGATAGTATACGATAGCAAATTTCATGGGGATACTTCAACACGCGCGTGGGTATGATTAGAGCGATGAAATTCACTGAAAGAAGAATACTTGATTTTCTTTCCACACAATGCAACAATAGCCGCGTCAACATTAGGGGTGCCTGATATACCCACGAGTATACTTAGGCTGAGAGGATAATCCAACCCTTGAACCTGATCTCGTTAGAACGAGCGGAGGAAAATGTGATATTCATTCAAGCCATGTTTGGTTCCATTGCTTTTTGTACGTCAGTCATTGGATTATTACCGCAAATTTTAAAAGCAATACAAACACGTTCTACTCACGATATTTCTATGACTATGCTGATCAATTATCTTGTTTGTTCTATTGCATGGATTATTTATGGTGGTTATGCGAATTCAATTTTTGTATTGTCCAGTAATATCTTGGGATTGCTAAGTAGTTTAACCCTTATTTTTCTTAAACTATCGTTTGATAAAGAGCGTATAGATGTCATCAATAATGGCTAACACATTCATTCATTATCAAGAGTATCGTTCCATTTTATGTTTAGATGGGGTACTTCCTGAGGTTGATTTTTTTCAATGTGATCTTCCTGTTATTGCAGCAGATGGTGCGGTTAATACGTTGATGAAGATGGGTATCAAACCACAAATGGTGGTTGGGGATTTGGATGGTATTGAATTTTCATTACTTAACCAAGTAGAAACACACTATCATTACGATCAAAATTTTTGTGACTTTGAAAAAACATTAGATTATTTGGGCGCACATGATTTATTGCCTTGCATTATTGTAGGGATGAATGGAGGCTGCCTAGATCATATTTTAAATAATGTTAATATTTTTATGAAATCAAATAATGTTTTTTATGCGCCGCCTGTATGGGGTTTTAGGTTAACCAAAGCCGAACATAAATCGTTTGATTTACCTCTCAATACAAAAATATCTTTAATGGGTATTCCAACAGCTGAAGTGACAACGCTTGGATTGAAATGGAATCTTTCTCGCTCATTACTTTCATTTTCGGGCACTCATTCTTGTTTCAATAGAAGTGTAGAGGAGACGGTTCAATTTATTATGCATGAAGGTAGTATTTTGCTACTCATTCATCAATAACGTTTATTTATATGCTGCGCCTCAGCAAAGCTGAGGCTTGTTTGCACTTAAGGGGGAGAATCGCGATTCTCCCCCTTAAGAATCCCCCAACGCGCAATGTCAACGGGAACCGCTGAAAAAATTATTTATTGTTCGCATTAAAAAATCAAAATCCGGATTGAACGTTAATCGTTGATAATGGTGTTGGGACAATTTCAATTTAAATAACCATTCATTAAAATTAATCTGATTCGGGCTAAACTCACCATAAATTGTTTGATCTTCTTTTTGTACGTGACTTGCAAAAAGGTAATCTCCATTTTCACCATAATGCGGATTTTGAGGCGAGATAGGCAATGCAAGATGAGAAAAATCACGTATACGTAAGAGTGGATAGGATGCATGACGCTGCGTGATACGTGGATTGATAGCGAATGCAGGGTCATCACTGTATAACACCAAATGATTTTTAGGATGCAGTTGTTGTTGAAAATATTTCAAACTCGCGTGGCTACATACTACATTGTCATTTTGAGAGAGTACAAATAATAAAGGTAAGTGAGAGGGTTTTTCTTTTTTGATGGCCTGTGCGAGACAATGTACTTGATACACTGCATTAAAAGGGATTGAAGAATATTTTGTATAATCTAACGTTTCATTTGGATCTTGGTATAACCAGGCAGCCCGTGGCCAAGCCCAACTCAATGCTTTATACCAGTTTGCAATCCTTGCGAAGGGAGAACATATTTTTAAGGCAGGCGCCAGCAGTACGATGCCTGCAATGTGGCTCGCATCTTGTAAGGCATGATAGAGTGCAAGACTGGCGCCTGTTGAATAGCCTATTAAAAAAAGCGTATCCACTTCTTTAGAAAAGCTTGCAACCCCATACCGTACTGCCTGCAACCACTGATGGTAATCCACATGTAATAAATTGCCAGGCACAGTGCCCTGTCCTGGTAGTAAAATCGCTCTGGTTAATAAACCTTGTGCTTGCAGTTGCAAGCCAATCTCTCGCATAGTAAAAGGTGAGTCGAGTAAGCCATGAATTAATAATGCACCGCATCGGGCGGGTTTTTGTGGACGCAGTTCAAATGGAGAATTAGCTGTTATAATCTGCTCGGCATTGTCTGTGTTCAGATCAAGGCGATACTGGGAAATCAATGTTCGGCATTGTGTAATATAATCAGTAAAATTTAAATGAAGATCATCAATAGGGTATTGTATTTGAGGGTCTACAAATAATGTAGGCTGGTGATGATGCATACGCTATGAGCCTTGACGATAATCCATTATAATAATTGAAATTTAAGAGGTATGGTATTGTTTATGAATAAAATGCGTTCCAAAATTTATATGATAGTGCTGAGTACTTTTGTATTGTCTGGTTGCAAGCAAACGTTGAGCTATGATTATCTTATGCAGCATCCTGAGATATTGCAAAAGGAGTATGAGCAGTGCCGAAGTCAGGCGGCTGCGCAATGTGATGAAGTTGTGCGTGCGGCAGAGGATTTTAGATCGCTAATTGAGCAATATAATGAAGATCCTGAGTCAATGGGGTTGCAGATTATGCGGGCGCAGCAGAAAGGGGATGAGCAAAAAGTGCAGGTGTTGTATGCGGTGGTGAGGGCGATGAGTAATTGAGTCTGTTTACTTACGATGATAAGGATGATTCTGCAGAATGCTCACTGCTCTATACAATTGCTCAGCAATAATGATTCTGACTAACGGGTGCGGTAAGGTAAGTGGTGATAATGACCATATCGTTTCTGCTTTTTGTAAACAGCGATCAGATAATCCATCAGGCCCACCGACTAGTAAATCAATATTTCGTCTACTACCTTGCCAATTTTTTAACTGGACAGCGAGTTGTTCAGTGCTCCACATTTTCCCCTTGATTTCGAGTGCAATCACATGATTGTTGGGTTTAATTGCAGCAAGCAATTTTTCTCCTTCTTGTTCGATGATTTGTTCACTGACCGAATTTTTAGTGCGTTTGGCGGCTGCAATTTCTACTAATTCCAATTGGCAAGAGGGAGGAAATCGTTTGATATAATCGGAAAATCCTTGTTCTACCCATGTAGGCATTTTGGTACCTATGGCAAGGAGGCGAATCAGCATGCTAGTCTCTTTCACTGTAAAGATGTTGTTTCACTATATAATCATAGACGCCATCCGGCAAGAGAGGGCGTGGATGTTCGCCTTTTGCAATTTGATTGCGTATGGCTGTTGCTGACATATCTAACGATGTGGTGGAATGAATAATAATATTTCCTCCAAGCGATGTTTGTAGAGTGGATATCTCTTTTGTTTGGTGCTGCTGCAAGAGTTCTGCTAGTTTTCCTGTTTGTGGTAATAGATAAGATGGGCGCATTGCAATAATCAGATGGGCCAAGCGTAGAATATCTTCATAACGATGCCATGTTGCAAACCCACACCACGCATCTAATCCTAAAATGAAACAAAGTGGTGTGTGAGGGAATTTTTGACGTATTATTTCTAGGGTGTTAATTGTGTAAGAGGGTCCTTGACGTTGAATTTCGCAATCATCGAGTTTAAATGTGGGTTCGTTTTTTATGGCGCAAGCAAGCATTGCTAAACGCTGTTCGGGTGTTGCGATAGGTGGAGCGCGGTGTACAGGTTGCCAGCAAGGGATGAAGCGCACTTCAGCCAGGTGATAAGCTTGTTGTATTTCGAGTGCGATGCGTAAATGGCCGATGTGTACAGGGTCGAAGGTGCCGCCGAGGATGGCGATGGGTTGTGCTAGGTGGGATAGAGTCGTCATAACTGGCTTCAAACGATTAATTTATCAAATAGTAACGTATTTTTATTGGATTAGCACTTTGGATTTTTTTAAGCGGGGTTTGTTAGTATTGTCTTGCACATCGACCTTGTAATTTGAGGTATCTTCCATGGAATTTACCGTGTGTCATCTCTGCTTTCTTCTGTTATCTTCACTCTTTTCTGTCATCTCTGCTATTTTCTGTCATCTCTGCTCTTTTCTGTCATCTCCGCTCTCACCGTGTCATCCCTACCGTGTCATCCCCGCTCCCTTCTGTGTCATCCCCGCGAAGGCGGGGACCCATCATGACTTGCCGCTTTATTTCTTGATAATTTAATTTTTATTGAACTAATTATTGTTTGGTGGTACTTGCAAGATGGGTCCCCGCTTTCGCGGGGATGACACAAAAAAGAGCGGGGATGACACGGTGAGAGCAGAGATGACAGAAGAGAGCAATATCAGTGCCTAGACAGTTTTATAAAACTGTCTAGGCTAGTTATTATCTGCATTGTGATGATGGCGACGATTCTCTTGATGACGGCGGCCTTTTCTCCAATGAGGATGAGTTAGGAAGCCAACTAGCGAAAAATGAGATAGCTGCGAGTCCGCTTCCTGCCAGATATTCTCCCGTGCTATTCACTTTCTTTCTAATGAATTTATTATGCTGATACAAACCCACCAGAGCCGCAGCGGCCAAGAAAGAAAATCCTGTTACAAAGCAAGCAGGACCAAAACCCAATAATACAAGGCCGGTCAACTTTAAACCTTGAAAAAGGACATCGCTGTAAGGTCCTTGTTTATTAGTAGCTGTCCAAGGATCTTGGCGGTAATTATATAAGTTTTTAAGAGCTTTAATAAAATCATATGCAGCGATGATTGCATAACCTTGGGCTGCAACGGCAAGAGAAATTGACCAAGTTGTTCCCATGGCGGCTAACTGATAAGCTTCATAACTGTGCCAGAGGACAGGTGCAGAAATATAGAGGCGAAGAGGATGCCATAAAGCAGAATCTTGAGGGTCTTTACTAGTAGTGTCACTCTTCCACTCTGCCTCGCGGTCATGCGCGAAAGGAATATTATTAGCTACAGAAACGAGTGTTTTCCAAAAAGCTTCTAAACAAATGACAGCTTCAGCACCCATCGCTACTGGAGGAAAAATATTCCCTAAAACATGCGTAGCAGCTGTTGTTAAGATTGGACTTGCAGCGGCGCTAGTATTCAACATGACTTCTAACCCGGCAGCTGATGTGACAGCTGAGCCTGCAGCTTCTAATGCTTTTTTAATTTTGTCAAACGTACAACTGAAAGGCAATCTTTCCTCAGATCTCCACCTAGTCAATGGTGTTGATGATGCTAGCCAGTTCTCCTCCCGGCTATCTGACATATTAGATTCCTCTGCTATAAATTTATATTCAAACGGTTAGTCTAGTGCCAAAACTATAATCGAATAAAATATCATAGACAAGTTTTTAAACTTTCAAAAAATCAACCACTTAGATTTTGGGTACGGGGTTGCTCTGTGCAGGACAAAATTTAAAAGTCATTGCTTAGAGCACCTGCCCCCGCAGGGGCAGGTATTCTAAGCCATGTTGTTTATAACTATAACTTTTTGTCCTGTACGAAGACGGCGTTGTTGCGTAAATCAAATGTTTGACAAGAAAGCGCTCTTGTCATCCTGAACGAAGTGAAAGATCATGCGAATTTTAACTGATTCTTCACTTCGTTCAGGATGACAACTTTCATTCTTCTCCCAAAATTGCTCAAAATTTGATTTACGCAACAATGCTTTTGGATACCCCTGCTTTTGCCATCTGCAGAACAAATACTTCCAATTCATTCCCCACATTTCCCCTTTCAATTCCTTTAATCGTTCGATCTACCTTTGCAGCATGGATTAGCAAATCCCAACAACTCTCAAGCGTATGACGTTGCAGAAATGCTCTAAATTCGACTTGGCGTTTTTTCCATATTCGTGCTTTATTAAAGAGGGAAGAATGAAGCGAACTTCGGCTTGTAAGTCTGTTGTATTTCAAATGGGATACGTAAATGACCAACGTGTACGGGGTCGAAGGTGCCGTCGAGAATAGCGATGGGTTGCGCTAGATGGGATAGGGTTGTCATAACTGGCTTCTTCGCGATTAATTTATCAAATAGTAACGTATTTTTATTTGATTAGCACTTTGGATTTTTTCTTTAAGCAGCATCAGTGCCTAGGTAGTTTTTATAAAATTGCCTAAGCAGTTGTTGTTATAATCAAAAGCTCCTCAAGATTGCGAGGGTCTCGCAGTAGACGCTGGCGTTTCCAATGAGGATAAACCAGGAAGCCGAGCAAGCTGATGAGCGAACAATGAGATAGTTGCGAGTCCGCCTTTCACCATATTTTCTCCCGCAGCATTCACATTCTTTCTAATGAATTCATTATGCTTATACAAACCTACCAGAGCCGCAGCAGCCAAGAAAGAAAATCCTGCTAAAAAGCAAGCAGGACCAAAACCTAATAAAACAAGGCCGGTCAACTTTAAACCTTGAAAGAGGACATCGCTGTAAGGTTCAGCGTTATTAGGATTAGTATCTGTATGAGAATTTTGAGGACGGTAATTATATAAGTTTCTGCAAGCTTTAATAAAATCATACGCAGCTATGAGGGCATAACTTTGGGCTGCAACGGCAAGAGAAGCTGACCAAGTTGTTCCTGTTGCGACTAACTGATAAGTGTTATAGTAGCTGTTCTGGACGGCTAGCGCAGAAATCAAGAAACGAAGACAGCGCCCGAAATAAGCATGGTTGGGGGGAGTCGCTTGAGTACTTTCCGAAAAGCTTCTACAAAAATCACCACTTCAGCACCTATTGCTACTAGAGGAAAAATATTCCCTAAAACATGCGTAGCAGCGGTTGTTAAGAGTGGACTTGCAGCTGCGCTAGTATTCAACATGACTTCTAACCCGGCAGCCGATATGGCAGCTGAACCTGCGACCTCTAATGCTCTTTTAATTTTATCAAATGTAAAACTTGAAGGTGGCTTGTTTTCGTGTGCTCTAACTAGTAGTGGTATGGACTCCACGGTCGTGTCGTTATCTGACATATTAGATTCCTCTGCTATAAATTTATATTCAAACAGTTAATCTAGTGCCAAAATTATAATCGAATAAAATATCCTAGACAAGGTTTTTTAACTCTCAAAAAATCAACCACTTAGATTTTGGGTACAGCGTTGTTCTGTAAATCAGGTTTTGCGCAAAACTGTCATCCTGAGCAAATCGAAGGATCACTCGAATTTTAGCTGATCCTTCGCTTTGCTCAGGATGACAACGACCCAACATGTGATTTACGCAGTAACACCTTTGGGTGCCTCTGCTTTTGCCATTAGCAGAACAAACGCTTCTAGTTCATTCCCTACATTTCCCCTTTCAATCCCTTTAATCGTTCGATCTATCTTCGCAGCATGGATGAGCAAATCCCAGCAACTCTCAAGCGTATGACGTTGCAAAAATGCTCTAAATCCGACTTGGCGTTTTTCCCATATGCGTGCTTGATTAAAGAGAGCAGGGAGTGCAATACCTTGTGCAAGTTGTTTTTGCATATCTGCTAATATCCGCAATTCACGCGTTAACGCCCAGAGTATTAATGTAGGTTCTACACCTTCATCTATCAGGTTTTTTAAAATTCGCACACAACGTAGATGATCGCCGAGCAAAGCACTGTCTGCTAGATTAAAAATATCAAAACGCGCATTATCCATCACTGCAGTTTCTATTGCATCATGATCCAGTTTTTGATCGGGATAAAGTAAACTTAATTTTTCTATTTCTTGTGCGGCGGCTAATAAATTGCCTTCTACTAAAGCAGCTAATCTCTCTGCTGCTTGCGGCGTGAGCTGTAGATTTATTTTTTTAGCGCGCTGCATAACCCATTGTGGTAATTGCTCGATGGAGATAGGCCAGATAGGCATGACAACGCCCGTTTTTTCAATGGCTTTATACCATGTGGTTTTTTCCACTTTTGAATCTAATTTAGTGGTGCTGATGATAAGTAAGGTATCTGCGAGCGGTTTGCTCGCATACTCTTCAAATACTTTTCCATTTGTACTGTTTAATTTAATTGAATTCAAATGCAACTCAATTATTTTTTTGTTCGAAAATAAAGAGCGGCTATGTGTATCTGCATAAAGCAATTTTGCCCAATCACTTTTCGCTTCTGCTGTCGTTGAGATTCGCTCATTAAATCCAGCTTGATGACCAGCTGCGCGTATTGCATCGACGGCTTCTTGGACTAGCAGTTGTTCATCGCTACTCACTAAATAAATCGGCGCCAAATTTTTTGCTAACTGTTGGGCTAATTGTGTATAGGCTAATTTCATGGGTGAATCTGCTTGGATGCTAAGAGAGTAGTAATATCACGTGAAGCAAGACGGCTGATAATATCGTATATGATGACTTGCCGCATTTGTTGATACAAGCTGACGGCTTGATTGCTGCCACTTAACATTTGATTAGCATTAATAGTGAGGGGACGTGTTTCAGTTGCTGTTTGTGTATCGACTAACACATTGCCACGGTTATCCATTATTCTGTAAGTCACAGTCAAAGTCAGATTATATTGGCGAGTGCTTTGAGTGCCGCTGATATTTAGTAATTGTTCAGAAGTATTTTCACTTAAAATCTCAAGTGTAGAGGTGGCATCGGATTGTGTTTTAGCTAAATGCACACCGGACATTTTTAAATAAAGGTGCAGGTTCTTTGTTAATTGTCCATAGGGGTCGTTGGTTTGTATATAAATAGTTTGTAATGGTGGCGACAGTGTTGGAGCTGTGCGTTGATGAAAACCGCAGCTGCTCAAGCAAAGACATAGGAGAATCCAAAATAATATACGCATTTTTATTCCGTCACAATGTTAACTAATCTGCCTGGTACCGTAATAATTTTTTTCACTGTTTTGTCAGCGAGTGTTTGCTGCACTTTCGCATCCTGGATAGCGGTATCTTGAATAGTTTTTTCATTAGCATCCGATGCAACGGTAATGCGTGTGCGTAATTTACCGTTGATTTGCACAACTAACTCTACTTGGTTCGTTTTCAAAGCGGCTGCATTCGTGGTTGGCCAGGGTGCGTTTAATAGTACACCTTGGTACTGTAGTGCTTGCCAAAGATGATGTGTGAGATGAGGTGCAATAGGTGAGAGTAAACGTAGTAAAATACTCATGCCTTCATGAATAAGCGTTTCTGCATTGTTCTCATCTGCCACTTTAACCAATAAATTAAGTAATTTCATGCAGCCTGAGACTATGGTATTTAATTGTAATCGTTCATAATCATATTTGGCTTGTTCTAAAATTTCATACAATTGACGTAAAAAATCGCGTTGTTTTGCATCGAGTGTATCTAAATCAATAGTGTGTGTTTGCTGCGTATTTTGTAGTTTGATGCAAGCTTGTTGGTCATAGCTGAATGTCCACAGACGTTTCAAAAAGCGATGAGCACCTTCAACGCCGCTATCCGACCATTCTAGTGATTGCTCCGGTGGTGCTGCAAAAATAATAAATACGCGAACAGTGTCTGCACCAAAGCGGTTGATCAATAACTCAGGATCGACAGTATTACCTAGCGATTTTGACATTTTGGCACCTTGATTGAGTACCATGCCTTGTGTCAGTAATCGGGTAAAAGGTTCATCGGATTGAAGTAATCCTAAATCACGAATGGTTTTATGGATAAAACGTGCATACAACAAATGCAATACGGCGTGCTCCACGCCTCCTATATATTGATCTACCGGCAGCCAGTAATTGGCTTGTTCATCCAGCATCTTGTTGGGTTGATCAGGGCATGCAAAACGTGCGTAATACCAGGAAGATTCAAAGAATGTGTCAAAGGTATCAGTTTCGCGTGTAGCTGGTTTTTGACAGCTTGGACAGGTGACATTGTAAAATTGAGGTATGGTTTTGAGCGGTGAAGTCACGCCTGTAAATTCAACTTGTTCTGGCAGGATGACAGGTAAGTCAGTGTCAGGAACGGGAACAATACCGCATGTTGTACAATTGATAATGGGAATAGGCGCACCCCAGTAACGTTGGCGCGACACTCCCCAGTCGCGTAAACGATAATGTGTTTTACGCGTGCCTTTGCCATGATTTTCTAAAAACTCTATAATTTGTGCGCTCGCGATTTTTGAAGTCAGGCCGGAATATTGCTGTGAGTGAACTAATTCACCAGGTTGGATATAGGCGCTTTTGCTAAAATCCCACTTTGTTTGATCACTGGGTAAAATAACTTTCGTGATAGGTAGCTGGTATAGTTTAGCAAATTCAAAATCGCGCTGATCGTGTGCAGGAACTGCCATCACAGCGCCTGCGCCATATTCCATTAACACAAAGTTGGCAACCCAAATTGGAATAGGTTGATTTGTAATGGGGTGTAGCGCTGAAAGACCCGTAGGCAAACCTCGTTTTTCAAGCGTTGCCATGTCAGCTTCGGCTACTTTTATATTTTTACACTCATCTAGGAAGCGGCTAAGTTCGAGATTATTTTCCGCAGCCTGTTTTGCTAAAGGGTGTTGCGGCGCGATAGCGATAAAGGTTACGCCAAATAATGTATCGGGACGGGTCGTGAAAATTTTTAATGATTCGTTATCATTCGTAGCAAGTGTAAAAATCACTTCAATGCCTTCAGAGCGGCCTATCCAGTTTTTTTGCATGGTTTTGACTTGTTCGGGCCAATACGGCAATTTATCCAAATCATGGATGAGCTCATCTGCATAAGCGGTGATTTTAAAAAACCATTGAGGAATTTCCCGACGTTCAACCAAAGCACCTGAACGCCAGCCACGGCCATTCACGACTTGTTCATTGGCTAAGACAGTTTGGTCTACAGGGTCCCAATTGACTTCCGCATTTTTTTTGTAGACTAAACCTTTTTCATATAACTTTAAAAAAAACCATTGCTCCCAATGATAATAATTGGGATTGCAAGTCGCGAGTTCGCGATTCCAATCGTAAGCAAAACCTAAACGCTGCATTTGCTTGCGCATCCCTTCGATATTTTTGTAAGTCCAGGTAGCTGGTGGCACTTTATGTTTGATTGCAGCATTTTCTGCAGGCAAGCCAAACGCATCCCAACCGATAGGCTGCATGACGTTTTTACCTAGCATGCGCTGATAACGACTGATGACATCGCCAATAGTGTAGTTACGAACGTGGCCAATATGAAATTGTCCGCTGGGATATGGAAACATGGACAAGCAGTAAAATTTTTCTTTACCAGGGTTTTCTATTGCTTGAAAACAATGTTGTTCTTCCCAAAAATGTTGAGCGTTTGCTTCAATTGTTTTAGGATTGTAAAGTTCATCCATCATGGGTTATCTCATCTTTCTTTTCTTTGTTAATCGTCTCTGGTATCGGATCGTGCTGAATAAAAGTAAAAGCACCATCATTAAAATAGGATCCATCGGGCGTCGTTGCCATAAGGTCATGCCCTGAGTAGGTTGTACTAAATCAGTTAAAACAGCTGTTTGGTTAACAGGCGCGGTCGATTGTATCATACCATTCGGTTTGATAATGGCGGTAATGCCAGTGTTCGATACAAAAAGCAAAGGGCGTCCCATCTCAAGCGCACGCATTTGTGCAATGGCTAGGTGCTGTGCAGAAGCAATAGAACGGCCAAACCAAGCATCGTTGCTAACAGTGAGTAATATGCCAATTTCCTTGTCAGAGGATACAACAAGTTCAGGATAGGCAATTTCATAACAAATAAATGTAGCAATCTTGACACCATCCACGACTAAAGGTTTCAGCCTGCCTGGCCCTTCAATTAAATTAGACATGGGAATATCAAAGAAGCGCATGATCGGTGTGAGGAGGCTAGGAAGAGGTGTGAACTCACCAAATGGAACGAGCCGGTGTTTTAAATAAACATCTGTATTTGCACCAATCGTGATGACTGCATTGAAATAATCATTTGTATTTTCTTTTTTAATAGGGATACCTGTGATTAATGAGACATGATGTTTTTTGGCTTGACTATCAAGTTGGGCAATAAAGTTAATGACATCTAATAAAGGAACGGTAATGGCATCTTCAGGCCAGATAATGATTTTACTATCCCAATGTGGCTGAGTTAATGTGAGATACCGTTGTAATGTAGGCTGTAATTGTTCAGGCGACCATTTAATGGCTTGTGGAATATTACCTTGTACCAGGCTGACTTGTATTGGTTTGCCCTGTGGATGAGTCCAAACAATAAACGTTAAACCACCACCGATGACCCATATCATAATAAAAGCGCAGAGGGATCCATAAACACTTTTGTATTTCCCTTTTCTTGTATTGTAAATGGCATGGACTAAGATGCCGCTGCATAATAGTACAACGAGAGAAACGCCGTAAACACCATAAACAGGTGCAAAGCCTTTTAAAGGTGAATAAATTTGGCTGTCTCCGAGTAGCAGCCACGGGAATCCTGAACAGAACCAACTGCGAATCCATTCTAACAGCACCCAAATAGCTGGAAAGGCGCAGATCATTTTTCGGCCATTATTGACTGGGAAATAGCGATTGAGCAGGTAGCCGTTCAAAGCAGGAAAAAGAGCTAATAAGGCAATAAACCCCCCCGTGATCAAAGCCGCTAAGAATACAGGCGCATTGCCAAACGTATGGATACTAATAAAAACCCAATAAACACCCGTTCCAAAAAAACCAAGTCCATATAACCAGCCTCGCCATAATGCACGCTTCGGCGTCACAGGCAGCCAGAGCCACAGCAAAAGTGCAGGGGAAAAAATGGCAAGCGGAAAAAGAGAAAAAGGTGCAAAGGCCAGTGTCAGCAGAGTGCCAGCAAAAAAAGCCAGGATATCACCTTGGTTAATATTTAAAAATTTTTTGCGCTTCATGGGAGTGATTCAATCTTAAGGAGCAGCCAGTTTAACGGATATGTTTGTCTGGCCGCAACCTTCATATACGACAAAGTTTTCAATGAACCTATCATGCCCGTCTTTTTTCTTTCTTGTAGCTTAATTTGATCTTTGATAACTTAGGCAGTCAAAGAAATAATAACTCAGGAGAAGTGGTTGCATGAAACAACAAATAGTGTTGTTAGCCAGTAGCGCATGTTTAATGAATATACTTTGCACGCCAGTGATTGCGGCGACACCTGCGATGAATAATCAGCAAATGCAAAAAATTTCACAATTAGAACAACAGCTCAATGCGTTGCAACATGAAGTATCTATTTTAAAAAAGCAGGCAGCCTCTTCACATCCGCATCAACAAATGGCTCACAAGAATAAAAAATCAGTACAAATCGTACCAAACCCTGTTGCATCCAGCGATCAAATTGAAGGACCTACGGATTTACCAAAGAGTGGTCCATTGTATTTACCAGTCGATTTTGATGTGCCAGGCCAATCGTTTGTTTCCAGTGGTCCTTATATCGGAATTCCGTTGGAGTATTCAGGATCTAATTTAATTGTTAATAGTCCTAGCGTGAATGAAGATATTATTTTATTAAAATTGCGTAAAAATATTATTCAGCGTCTTGAAGCGTATGGCCGGCCTGACGAAGCCAATGGTTCACATATTTTGTTGAGCGGTACCATTCAGGGCCAAGCTTTATTTAGTAATAATACAGCTAATACAAACAACCAAAGTGATATTAATCTGACTAAAGCAGCATTTGATGCTTATGTCTTAGGCCCAAGTACTTGGACTTCTGGTTTACTTGAACTGAGTTACGATAACAATATTGGTACACAAACAGGTTCTTTTAGTTCAAATAACCGCACGCAAAATTCGCGTGTTTTTGTGAATAAAGCATTTGTTGTGATTGGTGATTTTCTTCAGTCGCCCTTCTACGCCAGCTTCGGCCAAATGTTCGTTCCTTTCGGTGTCTTTGCATCGACCATGGTGAGCAGTCCGATTACGCAAACATTAGCGAGAGTGCAAGCCAGGGCGATTGTCTTCGGCTATAAGCAACAATCAGAAAATAATTTCTATGCGTCTACTTATATTTTCAAAGGTCCTAGCCATGGCTCAGCGGTTGATCGTATCAACAATGGTGGTATTAATCTTGGTTATGGCTTTAAAATGAATCAGGTGAATGCGAATGTTGGAGCAGGTGTGATTGCCAACATTGCGGATTCGCAAGGTATGCAATTTACAGGAAACCAATTTATAGGAAACCAACCTTCATTTGCTGGATTTGGCGGCCCTACAGTTTTGAATAATGTGGTTACAACAACGGGTACGACGAGTGTTGTGAGTGTGAATACCGGCAGTGAAAAATTAGTTCATCGTGTACCTGCTTATGATGCACATGCTTTGTTAGGATTTGGAGATAATATTCAAGTCATCGGCGAGTACATTGCAGCTTCTACTAATTTTAATCCAACTGACATGACATTTAATAGCCATGGCGCAAGACCGCAAGCATTAACTTTAGAGGGTATTTATAACATCCCATGGTTTCCTAAGCATACGTCAATGGCTTTATCTTACAGCATGAGTAAAAATGCATTGGCGATTGGATTACCAGCAAAACGTTATTCTTTTGTAGTTAATCAATCATGGTGGAAAGATACACTAGAAAGTTTAGAATTACGCCATGACATTAACTATTCTGCGAGTTCAAGGTCGACTGGTTCGAATGTTCAAGGACCCAGTGGGACTGGTCAAGCAGTTAATATGCTTACATTACAGTTTTCTTACTTCTTCTAAGTGGTTTGTCATTATTTTAGGGATTTATATTGTTTATCATTTGATGGTATTCCCGTGATAGCCACCATGTCATCCCCGCTTATCATATGTCATCCCCGCGAAGGCGGGGACCCATTATGACTTATCTCTTGAGCTGCATTGTTTCCTAAGCATTTAACTTTTATTGTACTAATTTATTGTTAGAGGTATTTGCAAGATGGGTCCCCGCCTTCGCGGGGATGACATATGATGAGCGGGAATGACAATGGTAAGTAGCTATCGTGAGGATGACAATGGTAAGTAGCTATGGCAAGGATGACAGAGTATCTAACGTTCATCCATTACTCGTCTTACTTTTAAATTCGCACAAATCTCTAATCAAACAATCAGGACATCGCGGTTTCCGCGCAACACAAGTATAACGTCCATGCAATATTAACCAATGATGCGCATTATGCATAAACTCAGGGGGAATTATTTTTAGTAATTGTTTTTCAACTTCGAGGGGTGTTTTACCCTTAGCTAAACCTATTCGATTTGCCACTCTAAAAATATGCGTATCCACTGCAATCACTGACAGGCCAAAGCAGGTATTTAAAATCACATTTGCTGTTTTTCGACCTACACCCGGCAACGCCTCTAAAGCTTCTCGGTTATCCGGTACTTTGGAATGGTGTTTTTCGATTAAAATCTTACAAGTTTTAATAATGTTGGCTGCTTTGGTATTATATAATCCGATCGTTTTAACAAATTCTTTTAATTTGGATTCACCTAATTTCAGGATCTTTTCAGGTGTATTGGCGATAGAAAATAATTTTTCCGTTGCTTTATTGACAGATGTATCGGTTGCTTGCGCTGAAAGTATCACAGCCACTAATAACTCAAAGTGATTATGATATTTTAGTTCAGTTGTGGGATGGGGGTTAGCTTGTTGAAAACGTTGAAATATTTCTCTAACTTTATGAGCATTCATAGTTATCTATCACTGATGATTAGTTATTTCTTCCCAGATTTTAAACTTATAGCGTCCAAGAGAGAAAAACAGTTAAAATTTATCCAATTGTATATATACCCATCACACCTCAAGATGCGATTTTTAACGCTCATCTTACTTCGAATTTGAACCTTTTTTCAATTCAAAAAACCTCACAATACAATGAGTATTACTCGGCTTTTTGAATTGAAAAAAGGTTCAACTTCTCGTAATCTGAACGTTAAAATCTCGCATCTTGAGGTGTGATGGGTATATAATCCCTCGCAATGACAGATAAAGGTAACCCATATGTCCAAACTAAACCCCTACATCAGTGTTGTGATTCCTGTTTATAACGAAGAAAAAAACCTGGAAGAGCTCTATCGTCGTCTGACTCAGACACTGGATACGTTAGGTAAGCCCTATGAAATTATTCTGACTAATGATGGCAGTAAAGACCAGTCGAGCAAACTGTTGCAGATTTTGCATCATCGCCGTCCTTCACAAATTAGAGTTATTGAGTTTAATGGTAATTTTGGCCAGCACATGGCTATCATGGCGGGTTTTGAGCGGGTACGAGGTGAGATTATTATTACAATGGATGCGGATTTACAAAATCCTCCAGAAGAAATTCCCAAACTCGTGGCGGCGATGGAAGCAGGGCATGATGTTGTCAATGCACATCGTGAGAGCAGGCAAGACAGTTGGTGGCGATTATTTGTTTCCAAGATGCATAATAAAATGCGTGCATGGATGATGCCAAGGTTGAAGATGGAAGATGAAGGTTGTATGTTGCGTGCCTATCGTCGTTCTATTGTAGATCTGATGGCAGCAACAGGTGAGGCGACTACGTTTATTCCTGCTCTTGCCTTGAATTATGCATCAAATCCTACAGAAGTCGGTGTCGCGCATGAGGAGCGTTTTGCAGGGATTTCTAATTATGGTTTCTATAAATTAATTCGTTATAATTTTGATTTAGTAACGGGATTTTCCTTGTTCCCATTGCAGGTGTTCACCTTTATTGGCATTTTGATTTCATTTTTTAGTTTTATATTTGTGGTTTATTTGGGGTTACGCCGTTTAATTATTGGACCAGAAGTGGAAGGTGTATTCACCTTGTTTGCGATTCTATTTTTCTTGCTTGGTATTGTGTTGCTTGGGCTTGGTGTTGTGGGAGAATACATTGGTCGTATTTATCAAGAAGTTCGTAAGCGTCCGCGGTTTGTGATTCGTAATGTGTTGGAGCAGGATGCAATGGCAAGTGAGGAAGCGTCAGTTTAGTTGGATGTTTTGCAGAGCTTTAACAGCCAAGAAAAGACGCTTACGGGCACGATTGGCCCTGCTGAACAAATTACATTACTTCATCCGATCTAAAACAACTAAACATCCCAACGCAATCACTAAATAGATAGGTAATATCATTAACGCAAACTGATAATTAGTGGTTGAGAAATAATGAACGCCATTGACTATTTTACCTTGCCAAAATATATCAAGTATTTTTCCAATCAAAGGTTCTGTAATAGAACCAAATAACGCATCACCTGTATTGATCAGAGCAACGATAGTGCCTGCAAATCCTATTTTGTTCAGTTCTTTTGCCAGAGAAAAACAAGACATATAAGAACCCATGCCCATGCCAAAAATAAATAGCATGATGGCAAATAACCATAAAGGTAAATGAGTGGCATAAATAACCAGGGTAAGCGTTAAAAGCGCTAAGCTGGTACCCACCATGGAGAGTTTAATACGTTGTTGTATGTTCCCGCCAAAGTAACCAAATAAAGGACCCCCTACAGCAAAGCCTAAAAAAATGCAGGTTGTAAAAGAAGCTGCTTGGGTGGGGGTTAAATGATGCGCCGTTTCAAAGAAAGGATTGCCCCATAGGCCGCCCAACACAGCAAGAGGGGTGAAAGCCAGGCCGCTATATAGTGTGAGAAGCCAATTTTTTTTATTTTTTAGTATTTCTGCAATATCAGATAACTTGATCATGGTGCGTTTTGTTGTTGTCACCGTTGTTTTGATTTCATCTGTATTTTTATCTTTAACAAAAAATAGAAAGGTGATGGCTAAGACTATACCGAAGACACCACAATAAATTAAACTGGTACGCCAACTGGTATGGGTTACTAAAAAAGCTAAAGGTATTTGACCGCACACCGCACCTATCATTGCCGCTGTACCTAAAAAGCCATCGACAAAAGCAACTTGATTGGGTCTAAACCAGAGTACTGACATTTTCATGTAGCTGACGGTCGCAAATGCTGTTCCTATTCCCATCAATGCGCGTGAGAATGCGGCTGTAGTCAATGTTTCTGTGCTTGCAAAAGCAAAAGCAGCTAAGCCACAGACCGTAATCGCACCCGTGATTAAGTATTTTGGGCTGTAACGGTCTAACAATGGGCCTGCAAATAATTGAGCGACTAAATAGGTATAGAAATAAGTAGCCGCCAAATTTCCTAATCCTGTGCCATTGACATGAAACTGGTGCATGAGATCTGTTGTCATGACGCTAGGCGATACTTGTAAAACATATTTGTAAAATGCGAATAACGCGCAAAGGCTAATGACTAACCAAGGATATAACTGACTGACAGAAAGTCCTGACAATTTTTTTGTTGGCGCATTATAGCTTTCAAAACGTGCTGTTTGTTGTTCAGCACAGCCCTCATTTATTAGCATACTCATTTTAAACCTCGAAAATTCCACTTATTTTCACATAGTACCTGTTGCTTGGGCGTACACACAATGGGTATTGTAAAAATTCTTGTTTCACACATTCATGGTGCTGCGCTTTATTATTCATAAGCTGCAGCATAACGTATAAAAACCGTAAAAAATAGCCTTAAAAAAATATTTCATTGGAAGATACGAGATATTATTTTACAAATCAATAGGTTGAATATATTGATGAATTTTATTTTCTAAACTCATCCTTTGGATTTTGGCATGCCCAAGCTCTCATGTCATCTAAATCGGCTATTCTTAAAAAGAATTTTCTATTTTTTTAACATTCATTCGATTGTTTCAATAGGTTGATTTGTGGAGGAATACCAAAATATGCATCAACTATCCAAACATCTGCAAAGATAAAGAGAAGTGAGAACAAAAATTTTTTAACTTATTTTTTGTGCTGAGTTAATTTTTCAAGCATCAGTGTTGCTTCAAAATGGCCTTGTTGTGCAGCTTGTTTTACCCAAAAATGAGCAGATCCCATCATTTCATTTTCATAAAACCAGCGACCTACTTTGTATTGTGCATCAATATCATCGTGTAAGGCTTTTTTAACGATATTTTTTGTAATCCAATTCATATTCTGCCTTCCTCCTCCAAATTTACTTTTAAATATTATGGTCTTTTATAAATATAAATTGATAGCGTTCCCCGAATAATAGGGTAAAATAAAACTTTGCAATTTTATTTTGAGCTATAGCCCTCAAACTAAACACATTAGTTTACAGAAAACAGATAAATTTCCTCTGAACGCATAAATCTGCTCCGCAGGGAGCTATTTTCTCTTCATGAGGATGAGGATATATAAATCGTGAATAACATGCAACAGTTATTTTAAATTTTTAAAAAAAATATAATGGATAAAAATCATGCCGATTCAATTAACTGAAGATATTGCCAAACGAGTGAGAGCAGCGAGAAAAGCCGCGGGCTTTAAAGCCGCTAAAGATTTTGCGACGCAATACAATATCCCACTCTCGACTTACTCCCAACATGAAACTGGGAAGAGAAGCATTAATGCTGAATTAATTATTAACTATAGTTCGTATTTTAATATTAATCCTTGTTGGTTGTTGACAGGAAATGGGGAACCTTTTTTCGGAGAAGATCAAACAGACAAAAAGGCGATCATTGAACGGGAAACTTTTTCGATTTCACATAAAGTCAATGATGACCAGAGTAGATATCATCATATCGATTTAGCCTTATTAAAAAAAATCTTGTTGATGGCAGAGTATTTGTTTGAAGATAGATCTCATAAGTTGTCTTTTGCTGGACTGATTAATCATTGCTTTGAAATTTATGATGCAGTGTCTACACTTTCTGCGGATATGGAAGAAAAAAATAAGATCATTCAGTTGACTTTATCAGCAATTAAGGCGAGAGAATGAGGATAACTCGGGTTTCGTTGTGCGAAGCCTGAGGAATACCGGCATTTTATCTTGGTCAGTCAAGATTAAAAGGCAAACTGGATTACTCGCTTCTCCGTTTCCACGTTGTGGATCCAGAACGGCCTAAGCCCGTCAGTATTTTGATCTTGATTTTTTGAATTCGATGACTGTCTAACTGTTCTTGATCAAATAATAATTGTTGCAGAAACCAATTAGAAAGCTCTTCCACTGTCACATTAGAGATTGGTAATACTTTAGTATCTCTTTTAAGTAGCATTATTTTTTCAGTATTAAACTGGATACAGTAATAGTCACCTTCGTCGCTAACTTTAAGATATTTGCATAACCCAGCAACCAATACCGCTTTATCAAGCATATGACATAAGAGATCTATTTTTTTTTCATAAAAACGGTAATCAAAAGAAAGCCCTTCGTCTTCTATCAATGTGGTAAGAGATACATGCACTCTATAATCATGACCATGTATGTTTTCACGATCTGTGCTGGAAAATACAGTAAAATGCCCAGCTGAAAATTTCAGTGACTCTTTGAATAATTCTATAGTTGCTGATCGAGTCACCACTTTTTTTTCATTTAACATGTCGCTTGACCTTTATCTGAATTTGCTGGCAGACAAGGTTTTTTCTTAGTGCGATAGAAAAAAATGGGTAATAAACAGCAAGTAACTATTCCAAGAATTAATATGGTTTCGTATTTCACAATGCCACCTATGGCAATAATATGCGTAGGTGGTAGGAACCCTAAAATAATAGCACCTATGCAAGTGATTATACCTGCTCCACACACTAACCCTATTCCAATCATTCCTCCAGGAATTTGAAAAGCGCGTTCGACATGGGCATGCTTATAACGTAAGCGGATGGCTGCAGCAAAGAATAATACATAAAATAATAATGCTAGTTGCGCTGTCAAATTAGATAATACCCAATAAGAACTATTGACTGTAGGCATAATAAGAAAGACGATACAGATCAATGTAACAATAACGCCTTGCGTTAATAAAATGCCGATAGGCATGTTTTGTTTATTTTGTTTTGATAAAAAATGAGGAAGATTACTATCTTTTGTTGCGATCAGCAGGCCACGCGCAGGACCTAAAAGCCAAGCTGTGGCACCACTTAAACTGCCTATAATAATCAATACTGCAATAATAGGAATGAACCAAGCCAAGTGATACGCTTTAAAGAAGATATCAAATGCGTCAATTAATCCAGATACTAAATTAAGTTTTTCAATCGGAACAACAATGGTAATAGCAAGACAAGAAAATATCAGTGTTGTTAAAATAATAATGGCAGAAATAAACAAAGCACGTGGATAATCCCGTTGTGGATTATGCACATCCCCTGCATGAACAGCTGACATTTCCATGCCCATTAAACCAAACAAAATATTAGTTAAAAATGCAATATTTTGCAGGTTATTCATGCTTGGGAAAAAGTTTTTTACTGTGAAATGAATGTGGCTAGGGTTACCTTTATAGATCCATATAAAGCTGAGAATCGAAATAAAAGCCATGGGGATAATAGTGCCGATGATTGCACCGATAACACTGACCCAACTAGACACTCTTAAACCAAGGCAGTTCACTAACGTTGTGCTCCAAAAAGCACATAAGATGATGCCAAGCATAAAATATTTATTATCAACTAAAGGCGGATAAATTAAATAAGCTAATATGCCTGCAATAAAAGCAAAAATAGTGGGATACCATACCACATTATAAATCCATTGAAGCCAAATAGTTAAAAATCCCCAGCGTGGCCCAAATGCTTCACGTACCCATATGTAGACTCCACCCGTATTCGGCCAACCGGTAGCTAGTTCGGCTGTAACTAAAATAGTGGGGATAAAAAATAATAAAGCGGCTAAAAGATAGAAAAAAAGGAGAGAAAAGCCATAAACGGCACCTGCTGTTAAGCTACGCAGATTATCTATCGCGATTACATTGATCATGATGAGAGTAAAAACGCTTAGTGTTTTACCTTTATTGAATTGTATGCTCATAGCCTGTTATCCATAGCCTAAAAAATAGTGGGCTATTCTACCGCAAATTTTATTTTAATAGTAACTATTCAGTCATTGCGTCATTTCTCTAGCTTTTAATGTGCTTATTTTCTTAGCTTTTACTGTGTCATTCCTGTGCCCCACTGTGTCATTCTCGCGTCCCACTGTGTTATTCTCGCTCCCCACTATGTTATTCCTGCGCCCCACTATGTTATTCCCGCTCTTCACTGTGTCATTCCCGCGGAGGCGGGAACCCATTCAGCAAATCCAACCAAACGATAAAGCAGCATAATATAAGTTGAATTATCAAGAAATAATTCGAGTTTTCAGAGAAGTCATAATGGGTTCCCGCCTCTGCGGGAATGACACAGTGGGGCGCAGGAATGACACAGTGGGTGCGGACAGAATTGGCTGAAAGGTTGCTCTTTTTTTTAGCTTGTGTATGCTAGGCGATAGTAGTGCTATTTTCCAAACATAGAAATAGAATGTTAAGAGCTAAATTGCTCTTAATTTATGCAGAATCAAACTATTAAAAGAACAGCTTTCAGCGAGGAATGGCAGTGCAATATTTGTTTCGATGTATTTTTTTAATCCTTTTCTGTTTATTTTTTACGCAGACTTCGTTTGCTGGAGAAGCACTACGTGTCATTGTTTCTGGTATTTCGGGCGAAGCGTTAAAAAATGTACAAGACAGACTCGCTATTGAACAAAGATTATACGGTAAGCAACTCACAGCAGAAGATGTGCAAAATTTTTATGACCATGCTCCAAGCGATATTCAAGCTGCGCTGAAACCTTATGGTTATTTTAAAGCGGATGTTCATTCAGCGCTTATTCGTCAGGCAGTATCGTGGATTGCACAGTTTCAGATTAATCCAGGGCCACTCTTACATATCACAAGCTTGGATTTAACTATTACAGGCCCAGGTAAAGATAACGCCAACATTCAGGCATTTATTCATCATTTTCCGCTGAAGGTAGGCGATATTTTACTGACTAAGCCGTATGAAGATGCAAAGACAGCTTTTTTTCAAGTGGTTAATGAGCAAGGTTATTTAAAAGCAACATTGATTAAGAAAGAATTACGTATTGATTTAGCTAAAAATACAGCTGTGATTATTTTGCATATGGATACAGGGCAGCGTTATTATTTTGGCTCACTTTATTTTAGTAAAAGTCCTTTTGCATCAGGTTTTTTGCGCCGTTTTGCAGAATTTCATCCGGGTGATCCTTTTTCTACTCAAAAAGTTTTAAAATTTCAACAAGATTTAGCAAGTAGTCATTATTTTCGTGAAGCGTCTGTGACACCTGACTTTAATAATATAGAAGATTACAAAATTCCTACTCAAATAAAACTGACTGCGTATCAAGCAAAACAATATAAATTAGGCGCGGGTTATGGCACATTTACTGGGCCGCGTTTATTAGCAGGTATTGATTGGCGACATATAGGCGATTCAGGACAACATTTTACTGCACTTGCAAAATTATCACCTGTATTGAAAGGGATAGCGACCAAGTATTTTATACCGGGTTCAAATCCACTGACTGATCAATACACCTTAGGTGCCAATATTCAGCAATTTAAGCCACAAAACGGAAGCAGTTTTTCTGAATCCATTAGCGGCGCTTACGTCAAAATGCTTCATAATTGGCAACATACACTTTCACTGAATCTACTGAATGAACGCTATTTTTTTAATAATCAGCCACGCAGGAATAGCCATGAACTTTATCCTGCCTATACTATTTCTCATATTGTTACAGATAATATGGCGGACCCACATTCTGGTAGAATGATTAATTTTACTCTGCAAGGTAGCAGTGAAAAATTATTTTCTACGACGAGTTTTATTCAAAGCGAAGTCAAGGCTAAATTTATTTTTAGTCCTACCTTGTCTAGCCGCATTATTTTACGTGGTGATTTAGGTTATACAGTGGTCAATGATATTAATCAGTTACCTTTGACGCTTCAATATATGGCGGGTGGACCTGGCAGTATTCGAGGTTATAATTATGGCAGTATTGGACCCGGTCGTTATTTGGAAATAGCCAGTGCAGAATATCAGCATCGTATTATAGACAAAGTCTATGGCGCAATATTTTACGATGTCGGTACGGCAACAAACAAATTTAATCAGGGTTTTAAACGTGGTGATGGTTTTGGCTTTGTTTATGCTTCACCGATTGGTCCTATTCAAATTTACTTAGCGCGTGCGGAATCAAAATCTTGGAAACCTAAAAGTATTGTATTTAATATAGGAGCTGAGTTTTAATGCGTTTTCTTATTAAATATTCATTCATTACTTTTTTTGTCAGCATTGCGACAGCGTTCTACATATTATGTTGCACGACACAAGGCCTCATAATTGATTTGCGTTATATTATTCCACTTTTCCCTGGTACGTTAAAGATTGAGAAAATAAATGGAACTCTTTTTTCTGGTTTTTCCTTACAGACCATCAAGTATCAAACGAAAGAAGAAAATATCACTCTGAAATCATTGACGCTACATTGGCGTCCTAAGCAACTTTTACAAGGGAAATTAGCGATTGATTCATTAATACTGGAGCAACCTCAGATCACTCTTTATGCTACAGAAGATTCTACAGCATCCAGCATTTCTACAGAAGATATTAAGTTTTTGCATCGTATTATTATCAATAGCTTGGTTATTCATCAACTCTCTATTAAAAAATCAGATTTACGACTTGATATCACAGGCGAGCTCAATGATCGCTGGAATTTTTATTGGAAATTGTCAATTCCCAAGCTCAAAACACTCTGTGATCATTGTGCAGGTTCAGTCATGGGATCAGGTAGTATTGTTGGTGAACGTTTTGTTCCAACGATTCAGGCCTTTATTCAAGGCGATCATTTAGTTATAGCGGAACAAAAGATTGGCAAATTAAGCAGTGATGCTCACATCGTAGTGCAGCCCAAAGTAAATTCAACCATTCATCTTGTTGCTACACAGTTGAAGATTAGCGATAACGCGATTAAAAAAATAGCGCTCACATTGTCTGGCAATATGGCTTATGAAAAAAACACACTATTAGCACAAGGGCAAATTGCACTTGCACAAAAACCTGTTATTGCTTTGACAGCAACATTACCTGATTTTTCAGGCTTGACGGATCCTAAGCAAAAAATTCTAGCGGTAATTAAGCTAAACTTTACTGAGTTAAATGGTTTAAAGTATTTTATTCCTGAGATACAACATCCGCGTGGCACTATTCAAGGTGCTTTAAACCTCACAGGAACAACTTCAAAGCCTGAAGTAACAGGTATGCTGAATTTAACACAAGGTCATGTAGCAATCCATGCTTTAGGAATTCATCGCAAGGAAATATTGATTTAAATAAACCGCTTTTTCCTGTTAACTTGGTTTTGCAAGGCAATAATCTAAAAGCAGTGCATATACCTAAGTTTAAGATTGCTATATCGCCCGATGTAAAATTAAGTTTTATTTATCCAAATTTGGCATTAGAAGGTAAAATTGTCATATCAAAAGCTGTTATTAAGCTAAAAAATTATATTAGCACAGTGTCATTACCCGATGAAACGGTATTTGTTGGCGAACCTGTGACAGATACACCTTTTATTCTTTCAGCCATGAAGTTACATCTTGCTGTTGATTTAGGTCAGGATGTTTTTTTTAATTATAAAGATTTTGAAACGCATTTAGGTGGGCAGTTAGTGATAGATCAGGCGCCGAATAGTCCTGCTACAGCAACCGGTGAAATTAATGCAATCGATGGAGAATATACTATTTATGGTCAAAATTTAGTAATTAAAACAGGCCGTTTAATTTTTGCGGGCAATGTACTTACCAATCCAGGTTTAAATATTGAAGCCATACGTAAAGTTAAAAGTGTTGAAGGTGGTGGCGATCTCATGCCGTCGCTTGAAAGTTATGCTGGTACAGATACGATAGTCGGTGTACGTGTTATTGGAACAGCGGAAAATCCACGTGTGACATTATTTTCTATTCCAGCTGGATTAACACAAGCGCAAATTTTATCTTCTCTAGGTGGAGGAGGTGCTGCGCTCATGAGTGCATTATCTGCTTTAAATCCAGGTGCTTCTAAAGTAAGCGGCATGACGGATAAATTGACAAAAATGCTGGGCTTAACAGAAGTGAATATCGCATCGGTTCAAACTTTTAATTCAACTACGAATCAAATGCAATCCACTCCTTCTTTTGTCGTAGGTAAACAAATTTCCAAAAAATTATCATTACATTATAGTATTGGAATATTTAACCCTATTTCTATTTTAAATGTGCGTTACCAGTTAAATAAAAACTGGGCAATTCAATCTGAAACGAGTACGATTGATAATGGTGCAGATATATTATATGGATTTGAGAGACCCTAGGAGTTTATTTATGATAGTTTTTAAAAAAATTCTACACTCTGTGGTTGTACTGTGCATGTGTGTTTTTAGTTTTAATGCATTTGCAGTGGATCAAGCGGCTAAACAAGAAACATCACCACCAGCAGAGGATGGCCCATTAACGGCGGAGCAAGTGCCTCCTATTAATAATTAGTGCTTCTCCTCTCTGTAAAAAGCAGCTTGTTTCGTGTGAATACAAGATAGTTTAAATATTTATGTGTCGATTTTATCTAAATTAGATGAAATTGACATATTGCAGATGATAATTATTATTCATATAACTAAAACCAGCATAGAAAAATAAAAAATTTGAAAATCGAGGAGGTAACGTATGCCCATGCCAGAAAAAAGAGTTTTCTTAAAAGCAAAAAGAAAAATAACACCGTCTCAGCCGAATACATCCCTACCAGAAAATACATCGGCTCAAGTCCAGAATAATGGTGATTTTAAGGCATTGCCACAAGAAGCTACAGATAGTTTGAATAATTTATCCGAGCTGAGTCAGGTGGATGAGGATGGAAAGGCTCACTTTCAGTTGGCGGAGCTTTATCAATGCGCTATTGCCATAAGCACACACAGTGAGCAAAAATTTGTATTATTAAAAGGAGCTGTACATTCATATACAATTGCGGCTGGTCAAAATTATGTTGAGGCTGCTACTCATTTGAGATCTGTGCAAGTTCAGCTAGCGTTGTGCTATGAAACCGGTGATGGAGTAGATATAGACTTAAAAGAAGCTGCACGTTTATATACGCTTGCGGCTGATCAAGGAGATGAAACAGCTAAACAGGCTGTTATACGGTTGTCACAATCATTTGAGGCAGAACAAAAGTCCTCTGTCATGAATTCTTGCGATGACATGCCCCCCAAAGTAAGTGAGAAAAGAATAAAAAAGAAAACGCTTTTAGTTCAGCAGAAACGAAAAACCCAACAAAAAGCTTCTTCAAAAACTACGCCTTTATTGACATGGGTGCCTGAAATAGCCCAAACTTCGCAGGATTTCATCCGTCGACATCTACTTAGTGCTCAAAAGCATGTCATCATTCCTAAAAAAGCAGTGAAGAAAGATACGCGCTTAGCTCGACAAGAACAGAAGGTTACGCAAGAAGAAGCTGTACCATTGGCACTTATAACTTATCAAAAGATGCCTCATACGATTGAGTGGTATCAAAAAATACGTTGGGCAATCCTATATCTTTATTATGCTGTAACGAATTGGTCTTTATTAAGAGATGTTCAAAAAAACGTAACAACTGAACATAAAGCCATTGATAAAACGCATCCGGCTCGGAGAGAACGAAAAGTCTCACAAACATCCATGCGGCTGTTAACATCAATATCTTCCGATGCAGAGTATGAAAAGATACCTGATAAAACCACGTATTATAAAAAAATACGTTTGATCATTCTATTTTTTTATTACGTTGCAGCTAGTCATAAAAATGCAGAAGCGCAATATTATCTAGGTAAATGTCATGAAAAAGGTATTGGAGTTGAGAAAAATATACAAAAAGCGATGCGGTGGTATAAACGTGCAGCTAAGCAAGGCAATACAAAAGCTCAACATAGAATTTTGTGGTTGTGGAAAGAAATGTCTCAACAAGGGGATAATCATGCTTTATATAACTTGAATAAAGTAATGCGTAGGTTGCAGCAGGAAGCGTCTTTTGGCAACCCATCTGCTCAATATAACCTGGGCTTGTGCTTTGAAATGGGCGGTGGAGTATCTTGTAACTACCAAACAGCTTTAAACTGGTATAAAGGCGCAGCTGCACAGGGACATGAAGAAGCTATACAGCGGATGATAAATTTATTAAAATTTCAAGCCCGGAGCGAACAAAACGCAGCTGCTTCCTTTGAATTAGGTCAGCATTATGAGTATGATGAGGTAGATAAAAATCTATCAGAAGCTCTCTATTGGTATCAGCTTGCAGCACGGCAAAGCAATATCAATAAATCAAAACAGACCAATCTAGATGCTCAATATCGCATAGGTGCGTGCCATGAAAAAAATAAAAATATACAACAAGCTATAAGTTCATATGAATTTCTGGCTATTCAAGGAGATAAACGAGGCGCACAACATTTTATACGTTTATTAACATTGCAGGCCAATGAGAAAAGAGATGCAGAAGCACAATATCAATTGGGCGGATGTTATGAAGGAGGCCATTGGGTAGCGAGAAATTATCAAGCAGCTTTGCATTTATTTGACCTTGCAGCAAAACAAGGGCATGTCAAAGCTAAAGAAAACTTTACTTGTTTATCTGCTAAAGTAAGGAAATCTCAGCAAGTCAGAAGTGTACCACACCAGCCTTTACCGCAGCCTCCTTTTATTCCTCCACGAGCAGAGGTTAAAAATCTTTACAATGCCTTTTCTCCAAAGCCTTCTATACCGAAAAGATCGGCTCTACCGCCGCGAGCTTTTGGGGCTGCAGATGCAAAGGCTTCTTATAGCGATTACAATCCGAAGGTACGTAATTTATTCACACATTTTTCACAAAAGGCCACGCAAGGAGAGACACGCAAAATGGATGATAAGAAAACGAAAAATGGCTTATACAATAGTTAAAGAAGCAGTGTTAGAAAAAGATTTAAATAGCTTGAGCTCAAAACTGAGATTTTTTTGAAAGTTCAGAGCTCTCCTGAACAGTTACCCTATAGGATAATCATTTTACTCACTTACTCTTTTCACACTATAGACCATTTCTATTTGGGCAATCTGATGAATTAGTTGCTTTAATTCATTGATATTATGAATTTGCACCGTCATGATAATAAACAGCGTATTATTTTTTTTATTTATCGTCGAATTCATCGCAACCAGATCTATTTTTTCATTGGCAAGCAACGCTGTTAATTCTTGTAATAAACCTTGTCGCCCATGTGAATGAATTTGCAAGTCCACTAAATAAGTACCTAATTGTTTATTATCCCAATTGACTTGTATTAAGCGGTTATGATGTTCAGGGGTTAGATGAGACATGTTATTGCAATCTTGCCGATGAATAGAGACACCACGCCCTTGCGTGATGTAACCTATTACCGCATCTCCGGGTATTGGTTTGCAACATTTAGCAACTCGTGTGAGTAAATCATCGATACCACTAATTTGAAAATATGTTTTTTGGGAGGAGGTTGTTTTTGCATAGGTTTCAACAGTGGGTATAGATGCTGTATCAGAGTGTGCTTCACGCTGTATTGTATGTACAATTTGCGCAGCTTTAATGCTGCCATGCCCAATTGATGAAAGCAGAGCATCTGCATTTTTAAAATTAAAACGTGTTACAATTTTTTGAATATCAACTTGCTGAATGCCTACACGAGTGAACTCTTTTTCTAAGGCATGTTTTCCAGTTTCAATATATTGACCTATATCTTGTTCTTTAAAAAATTGCCTTATTTTGGCACGTGCACGTGTCGTTTTAATATATCCCGCATCTTTTTTTAGCCAGTCGCGGCTGGGCGTTCCATTTTGGATGGTGATAATTTCAACTCGATCACCTGTATGCAGCATATAAGTGAGCGGGACAATGTGTCCGTTAATTTTTGCCCCACGGCAACGATGTCCAAGTCCACTATGAATATGATACGCAAAATCAAGCGGTGTGGCGCCTAGAGGTAAATCAATAATATCGTTTTCAGGCGTAAAAACATAAATTCGATCTTCAAAAATTTCCTGAAATGTTTTATCTGGTTTAGCATCATGTTTCGCAAGGTCGCGATGCCAGCTTAGCAGTTGACGTAAAAAAGTAATTTTTGATTCATAACCATCACGATGTGTTGTATCTTCTTTATAGACCCAATGTGCTGACACACCATGCTCTGCCTCTTCATGGATGTCATGTGTTCGAATTTGAATTTCAAGATGTTTGCCGTTTGGATCAAAAACGGCAGTGTGAATGGAGCGGTAGCCATTGGGTTTAGGGTAGGCGATGTAATCATCAAATTCTTCTGGAATGTGTTCCCACAGTCTGTTGATAATACTTAATGCTGTATAACAGTCATCCAGTGTAGGAACTAAAATACGCAATGCGCTGTAATCAAAGATGGATTGATAATCCAATTGTTTTTTTTGAGACTTAAGGTAAATACTATAAATATGTTTGGCTCGACCAGAAATAGTCGCTTTTATTTTTGTTTTACGAAATTCATTTTTAAGCAACACAATGATTTCGTCAATACGTTTTTCGCGATCGACACGACGTTCAGATAAAAATGCCGCAATTTTTTTATAAGCTTGCGGATCTGTGTAATGAAATGATATATCTTCAAGTTCCCATTTAATTTGCCCAATACCGAGACGGTTTGCAAGCGGTGCATAAATATCAAGTGTTTCTTGCGCTAATCTTTTTCGCTCATCAAAATTAATATTTTTAATGCCGCGCATAATACATATACGTTCAGCAAGCTTAATGAGTACAACGCGAATGTCAGATACCATCGCAAAGAATGTTTTACGTAGACGATCTATTTGCGTAATATCACGTGTCTTATTGATATTCACTTGCAATGTATTGATGATATTTGTTTGCTTAACACCACTGATTAATTTTGCGATGTGTTCATTGAATTTTTCCTTGATGCTATCAACGGGTAAATGCGTGTCATTCACTGAGCCGGTTAAAATGCCGGCTGCTACTGCATCTTGATCTATTTTCAAATCTAATAAAATTTCTGCTATTTCCAACCCTTGTTCTACACAAGGCTGGCCATAAAAAGTAGTTAATCCTTGGCTGGCAGTTTTTGCAAGCAGCGCTGCTTTTTTTATGAGTTCAACGTCAGGCAAAGCATGTTTTTCTGTGATATGTTGTAGCCACGCATCAATATCAACGTTACCGTCCGCAAGCAGAGAAAATTTTTGTTTAACAGCTACCATTTGAATATACCCATCATACCTCAAGGTGCGAGATTTTAACGTTCAGCTTACGAGAAGTTAGAACTTTTTTCAATTAAAAAACTTGAACAATACTCATTGTGTTATGAGGGTTTTTTAATTGAAAAAAGGTTCAAATTCGACGTAAGATGAGCATTAAAAATCGCATCTTGAGGTGTGATGGATATAATCCTCTTTCTATTTCTCAAAGAGTGCTATTGCCTCAATATGACTCGTATGAGCAAACATATTAATGACGCCAACTTGCTTAAGCGTATAACCATGCGTATAGACTAATTCTCCTGCATCACGTGCCAATGTTGCAGGATTGCATGAAATATACAAGATTTTTTTAGCAGAAAATTGAGAAAAATGCGCAATGATTTCTTTGGCACCTAATCGGGGTGGATCCAGGAGAATTTTATCGTATTGCTGCTGCATCCAAGGTGCTTGCTGGGGTGGTTCCATTAAATTGGCTGCATAAAATTTTGCATTGCTTATTTGATTGATATCCGCATTTTCTTCTGCACGTTTTACCATCCTGTCACTGCCTTCAATCCCAATCACTTGTTTTGCAAAGCGTGCTAAGGGTAATGTAAAATTGCCTAAGCCACAAAATAAATCAAGAATACGATCTTCAGGTTCAGGTGCTAATAATAATAGTGCTTTTTGAATCATGAGCAAGTTAATTTCCGCATTGACTTGTGTGAAATCAAGTGGATGGAAATGCATGGTAAGATTGTAATCGGGTATGGTATAGGTAAGCAGTTCATTATGATTTTCTGGCCAGAGCAGATGCACCTGTTCAGGTGGATTAGGCTGTAAATAAATATGTAAACCTGTCGATTTTCCAAATTCACATAGCTTGATACGGTCAATTTCTGGTAACGGTGTGAGATGACGAAATACTAACGCAGTCGTTTGATCACCCACGGCCACTTCAATTTGTGCAATGTGTTCATATTGGCTAAGATTTGCAATCAATTCAGCAAGTGCTGTGATACGTGTACCTACACTGGGATGTAATACCAAACATTCTTGAATATCAGCAAGATAATTACTTAATTTTTCTCTAAATCCAACCAATAGCTTATTCTTTTTTATAACATATCGCACACCGAGTCTTGCTTTACGCCGATATCCCCATGCTTCACCCGTGATGGGTTCGAGTAGAGTCTCGGGCATCACTTTGCCAAAATGCTGGAGTTGTTCTAGCAGTGTTTGTTGCTTAAAGTGTATTTGGTTGTTAATACTCATGTGTTGCATGCTGCAACCGCCACAAATTCCAAAATGTGGGCAATCTGCTGTGACTCGTTCGGGCGCTGCAATTTTAATTTCAGTAGCAATACCCTCATTATAGCGACGATGCTGTTGGGTCACTTTGCATGTTACGGTTTCTCCGATCAATGCGCCATGTACAAAAGTTGTTTTACCATTCAGGGTCGTAATGCCGCGCCCATCATGACTTAAGGCGTGAATAACAACGTCGAGTTCAGGCAATAATTTTCGTGGTCTACGTTTCATTGTTTTTATGCTATGAGTAAAAAGGTGTGCTATGTTATCAAGTTATAGAGCTCTTCAGATAATTATTTTGGATTATAGCATCTCATCTGACCATCATCTCAAGCTTTATTTTTTCAAAAAAATGTTCGCAATACAGCAAGTATTCCTGTGCTTTTTTTGAAAAAATAAAGCTCGATCTGATGGCCATCTGAGCGCTATAATCCAAAATAATTATCTGAAAAGCGCTAGGAGACTCCTACAACTAAGGACGGTGACCTATGGGTCAGTTTTTTGTAATACACCCAGATGATCCTCAATCACGCTTGATTAAACAGGCTGTTAAAATTATTCAGGACGGGGGTATTATTATTTATCCTACTGACTCAGCGTATGCAATCGGTTGCCAGTTGGAAAATAAAGGTGCATTAGATCGAATTCGTCAATTACGTCAATTAGAGAGTGGTCATCATTTTACTCTTATCTGCCGTGATCTATCTGAAATAGCTACATATGCGGTAATCGATAATCCTTCTTTCCGTCTGTTAAAAGCCCATACACCAGGGCCTTATACCTTCATTCTAAAAGCGACAAAGGAAGTGCCGCGGCGATTACTGCAACCTAAACGTAATACGATTGGGCTGCGCATACCCGATAATAAAATTGTGCAAGCACTCTTGATGGAATTAAACGAGCCTTTGATGAGCGTGACCTTAGCACTGCCTAACCAGGAATACCCACTTGATGATGCACATGATATTAATGCAATGTTAGGTAGCCAAGTGGATTTGGTGATTGATGGCGGTGCGTGTGGTACTGAGGGTACAACCATTGTAGATCTGGTTGCGGGTATACCTAAAATAGTGCGAGAGGGGAAGGGAGATTCTACTGTTTTTATTTAATGAAATATATATTTTCAATACAATCAGATAGATCATTATTGTGATAGGTTATCTAGATGGCAAATTGTACAATTTTATCTATAATTACGATGGGTATTTTAATAGAGATTCGTCCGGAACCGCGCATTTGCAACCAAAGGGAGACTGACTTGGAACGTGGTGAGCAGGTCCTTCACGAAAGGAAAGCCTAAAGCGTAACAGAGGTCTCCAAGCTATAGTAAAGAGGGTTTCTAGTGGCGCTCTATGAAAAATACCCTTTTTATTTTTTCGCGATATTTCCCTTGCTCAGTTTTCTTAACGCAATATACTAATTCACAACCTTACTTATTTCATTTTGGAATAATTAACTTATGCATCCTATTATTGAACAAGAACGTGCTTACGGAGCTCATAATTATGAACCTTTGCCTGTTGTATTGACTCGAGGTGAAGGTGTTTATGTCTGGGACGATTCTGGTACGCAGTATATTGATATGATGAGCGCTTATTCTGCTGTAAGCCATGGGCATTGTCATCCACAGCTTGTAAAAACGTTAGTAGAACAAGCTCATACATTAGCAATGACTTCACGAGCGTTTTATACAGATAAGCTAGGTTTATTTTTGAAGAAAATCTGTGAAATGACAGGGCAAGAGAAAGCCTTGCCGATGAATACAGGTGCTGAAGCAGTGGAAACCGCTTTAAAGGCGGCACGTAAATGGGCGTATTCTGTTAAGAAAGTACCGCAAGACCGTGCAGAAATTATTGTGTGTGAAGGTAATTTTCATGGACGCACTATTACCATTGTTAGCATGTCATCGGAGCCGCAATATCGTGCAGGCTTTGAGCCGCTTACACCGGGATTCAAACAAATTCCTTATGGTGATGTGGAAGCGCTTGAAAAAGCAATCACTCCTCATACAGCTGCTTTTTTAGTTGAACCTATTCAGGGTGAAGCGGGAATTATTGTGCCGCCACCAGGTTATTTAAAAAAATGTGCAGCGCTTTGCCGTCAACATAATGTGTTATTAATCTGTGATGAAATTCAAACAGGCATTGGCAGGACGGGCCGATTTCTTGCATCGGAGCATGAAGGTGTGAAACCGGATGGTGTTTTATTAGGAAAGGCGTTGGGCGGAGGCTTGTTACCTGTTTCTGTATTTTTAAGCCGTCAAGATGTAATGGCTGTTTTTACACCGGGTGATCATGGCAGTACATTTGGCGGTAATCCACTCGCTGCAACGGTTGGATTGGCTGCGCTTGAAGTGTTGGTCAACGAAAATTTAATCGCACATGCCGCTGAAAGGGGTGAATATATGATGCATCAGTTGCGAAAGATTAAATCGCCATTGATTGATGATATCCGTGGCAAGGGATTACTGATTGGTGTCAGCATTAACTCAGGTTATTGCTCCGCTCGAGATATTTGTTTGCGTTTAATGAAAAAAGGCGTATTAAGTAAAGAGACGCACAGCACTGTTGTTCGTTTTGCACCGCCATTAATGATTACTAAAGAGCAAATTGATCGTGTGATTGACGTGTTGACCAGTGTCTTAGTACAAGCTGAAGCAGAAATACAGTTATAACTTTTTTAATAACTATTCAAGGAAATAATCGCCATGAAAGAATGGATTAAACTGATTTGTGTCATTTCAATGGTAGGGTTGACGACCTCTATTTTTGCATCAGACCAAAGTATTGCGTATTTTGAAGCAAAAGCTGCAGCCCAAAAATTACCAGAAGCATACATGAATGTGAAAAACAAAGAATACGATAAAGCGTTTGAAATTTACAAACACTATGCCGATTTAAACATACCTGTTGCGCAGTACATGCTAGCTTATCTTTATCAAAATGGTTTTGGAATCCCTAAAGATAACGATCTTGCTGCTGCATGGTACAGTAAAGCAAGCGATCAAAAGTTGCCTGCAGCACAATTTGCATCAGGCATAATGCATTATTATGGCATAGGTGTAGCGCAGGGCTTGACAGAAGCGATTGCATTATTTAACCAAGCTGCATTGCAAAATAATGCCTATGCACAATACATGCTGGGTTATCTATATGCGCATGGTTATGGTGTCACTCAAAATTTAACGACGGCTTTGGGCTGCTATACTAAAGCGGCGACGCAAGGTGTGATGCAAGCACAATATAATTTAGGACTGATGTATTATTCTGGTCAGGCAGGAAGCAAAGATTACGGCAAGGCTTTTAACTGGTTTAGTTTGGCTTCACAACAAGGTTCAGTCAAAGCAAAATTTATGTTGGGATTGATGTACAGTTTAGGGCAGGGCGTGGGTCTAGATAAAACCCAAGCGTTTAATTGGTATAAACAGGCAGCGGATAAAGGCTTGGCTGTTGCGCAGTATAACTTAAGTATTGCTTATTATACGGGGCAAGGCACTCCTGTTCAGCTTGCTTTAGCCCTGTTTTCCTTGATAGAAGCGGCAAAACAAGGATTGCCTCGAGCGCAATATTTTCTGGGCTATTTAACTTCTAATGGTGTTGGTGTTGCTAAAAATCCACAAAAAGCATTGGAATGGTACATGAAAGCAGCTGAACAAAGTTTTGCGGAAGCGCAACTTGCATTAGGCTATATTTTTCAAAATGGCATAGGTGTACCCAAAGACGATCGTCAAGCTTTTACCTGGTATTCTTCTGCAGCGAAGGAAGGTTTAGCAGATGCTCAATTTAAGGTGGGTTCATTCTATCAACAAGGCACCGGTGTTCTGAGTAATACACAACTCGCAGCCTATTGGTACGGCAAAGCTGCAGAACAGGGAATGGATAATGCGCAGTTGTTGTTAGGTGTGATGTATTCTCAAGGTGATGGCGTTCCTAAAGATAATAAATTTGCTTACATATGGTTAAATTTAGCCTCTACGTCTAGCAATGGTCAAGTGCGTGATGCTGCAGTAAAATTTCGTGATGAATTAGCGAAAAGCATGAGCGCAGATGAAATTAATGCGGCAAAACAGCAGTCGCAAAGCTATTTTAATAGATATTCTGGCGGGGGATAGTGCGTTCGAGTAACCGTTCACGGGGGCATTAGACTTGCAGAAGAACTTCAGTTTTGAGCCAAGGTTGAACGATTTCTTTTAAAAAATAGCGGAGCATACACAGGTATGTGAGCACATTTTTTAAAAGAAATCGTTCAAGATTGGCCAAAAATGAAGTTTGCAGCTTAGTACCCTGAACGCTTAC
>JBGAPT010000081.1:0-5233 GCA_044221135.1 Gammaproteobacteria bacterium | reverse complement strand
GCTCTTTATGTTGCTCCTTAATTTCATGCACAATAATATATAAGCTGTTAGTGGCTTTAGTAATCGCTTTACTAAAAACAGCAAAGCGTTCTTCATTATTGGGAAATCGCTGCAATAATTGATGAAAAATACGATGAATACGTACAGATGTATTGCAAGTTAATAAGCTGCTATCCCCTTCAGGAAAGAGATCGGCGCTATCCATTAACGCACATATTACATTGGACGCATCCTTTGTGGGAATTTTATAGGCTGCTAAACCATCGAGTAAATCGAGAAACTGTGGAATACGCTCATCTTTATTAAGACGTACTAACGACAGCGCAAACCCTTTTTCATCTGAGACCAAATCAAGAATGGCTTTCATTTCAGAATCAGAGATAAAGCTACTCGGAATAGAAAGACGAAAATAGAGATCAAAAACATCAAGAGTACATATACGTTTATTTTGCCGCGCTAATGCTTCAGAATGATAAAATGTCATCTTAGGTTCATACATATTGCGAAGACGTGGAAATAAGTGAATTAATAATTGCTGTAACAAATTGCGTGGCAAATTTTCAGATCGATTTAAAATTTCGTCACACCGCAATTTATCTTCTGCCAATCTTTTTTCATCAAAATGAAAGACACTGTCTGCTAAATCAGTAAATAATCCTTTATTATCACGCACACCATAATACACTTTAGGCTCAAAAACTTCGATGGCTGTCATTGCAAAAAAGTCAACAGGATTAACCAATTCTTTAAGCCATAAATATCCAAATCCCAATGTGTTAACATAACGTGTAACATCACGGAAATTAGCAAAAAAATACTTGATCGTTGAATAATAAACAGTAGCCCAATAAGTACTGCCCCAACTATCCTCTGGCACCAGGGCAAATAATTTTTTTAAACGATCCAGTAAAATAATTTCTAAATCATGTCTGGAAATTTCGGGTATTTGAAAAGGCAGTTGAATTAATTTTTCTAAATATTCAGTACCACCTATACCATGCAACCGATTCATCACACCAATTACATGTTCTTTATCAAGCGCTAGCACATACACCGTATTAGCATAATCACCCATTGATTTGACGATTTGAAAAATTTGATTAATCTCGTTATCAAAAAGCCTGGAAATATTATCAATAAAAATAATAATCTTATGTTTTTTCTGTTTGAGTAATTCATTTAATTCAGTTTTAATGATGGTTAGATCACGACCTGATTCCCAACTATATGTTTCTTCAGCGATCTGCTGCGGTTTTAAGAAACGAGTAAACCAAGAATGCTTTGGGCGTAATGCTTTTGGAATAGGTTTGTTTGTAAAAAAAGAAACATACAATTCCAATAAATGAATTATTTTATCTGAATTTTCAAAATAATCGGCATTCCGCATTTCCGATGAAAGGCGGCGAAAAAAATGATAAATTAATTGATCTTGACCGGAGTAACTCCATGGACTGAAATTCAGAATAATGGGTTTTTCATCATCAAGCATATTACTTGAAGCAAAACGCAGCTCTTCAAGCGTCAAATTAATAATCGAAGTCTTACCAGAACCTCCACTACCATTTAATCCTATAGCCAAACTTTCTGTATTTTTATGATCAAGGATACAACGTGCGAGAGATTTCGAAAATACTGTTCTACCCAGCAGATCTTGTTCGCTTTTCTGAATGGGGCGGTCAGCATCAAGCATGGGACACTCCTTTTTATTTCTGCTCAGAGTCCTTTAGTAACCAAATCTCGAAAATTTCACCCGATACTAAAGGATACTACCTTTCAGTATGAATGAAAAGAAACAGGAAAATTTTACTCAACCACCTGGTTCTGTTATCTTCCTCTTCCAAAAACACGGCCCACTGCTTGTTCAAGTGCATTTTTTTGTTTTTCCCCAGGATGATCAACCTGCCACATTGCCCGATCAATAGCATCTTTACCGCTGCTGGAAACGTTCTTGCCACGCGTCAAAAACCCAAACCATGATCCTGTGGATGTCATCTGCTCACGCAATGCAGCTAACTGTTCCTTCATCTGTGCCTTGTATTTTGACGAACAGGGCTCTGGATTTTTTCTTATATCTTCCTCAAGTTTTGCAGCCATTTCACCGATTTTCTTAACTCGATCAATTGCAGCTTGCCTTGTCTTTGTAAGAGCGTATTGTGTGCCGTCTTCTTTCTTGCCTACCTTTGCTTCTACTGTAACACCACCATATATATTGTATTGAGGCGTATGCAAATTATATTCAGCCGTATTAAGATGATATCCGTCCATAAGCCTTTTTTGCTCCCGAAGTAATTCTCGGTAAACTAAATATCTGCTATCCTTTTGTAGTTTCTTCTCCTGTACAAACCCACTTAGTATCAGGCCAACATCTGGGTTTCCACCATAGTGTATTCCAATCTTGAGATCAAAGTCATTGATTGCCTGTAGCAAATCTCTTGCAGTCTGCTGCTGCTCTATGTGGTGCAAACTAGCATTTTTGCGTGCCTGCAGTGGCTTGATCTCAAGGTTTGTGAGCCTTTGAATCCCCGCCTCTATTGCCTGCTGGTGCTGAGGGTACGCTGCTATTAGATCACCTTGAGCCTGTATACGTAATTGACGTTGCTTCATTAAATCATCAAGAGTTGTACCCACCATGATTCTAGTAATTCCTCGTGCTTTTTCATCAAACCCTCTTGAATCGCCCATGATAGCTTCTCCTTATAAAAAGGTAGTCCTTTCCAGTATAGAGCATGCTGTCAAATTTTCCATAGAACGGCCAGTGGTTGTAACTGATTTATTTTAAAGGAGTTTATCTATACTCATAATGCCTTGCAAAGTTGTCATCCTGAACGAAGTGAAGGATCACTCGAATTTTAGCTGGTCCTTCAATTCGTTCAGGATGACAACTTTGCATTTTGAAGTGGTGATTCGTACCAGCGATTACTTAACAACGGACTCCGCGATGATTCGCTTATCTATCAAACCGCGAATATATTGATCTAACGTACACATACCAAAAGTACTGCCCACTTGAATGGCTGAATAAAGTTGCGCAATTTGGCTTTCTCTAATTAAATTCCGAACAGCGGGTGTGCCTATCATGATTTCATAAGCTGCGACTCGCCCTCCTCCCGATTTCTTAATGAGTGTTTGACAAATAACAGCCTGCAATGACTCAGAGATCATATTGCGAATCATCTCTTTTTCACCTGCAGGAAAAACATCAACGATACGATTGATTGTACGTGGAGCAGAACTGGTATGCAGTGTTCCCATCACTAAATGTCCTGTCTCAGCTGCTGTGAGCGCTAAACGGATCGTCTCTAAATCTCGCATTTCCCCCACCAATATGACGTCAGGATCTTCTCTTAAAGCAGAACGTAATGCAGCGCTAAAATCCTTTGTATCCCTCTTAACCTGGCGCTGGCTAATTAAGCTTTTTTTACTTTTATGTGTATACTCGACAGGATCTTCAATTGTAATAATATGGCAATATTTATTGAGATTAATATGGTTAATCATGGCAGCCAAGGTAGTACTTTTACCTGAACCCGTTGGACCTGTTACCAAAATCAAGCCATTAGGTACCTCTAGCATTTTTTTAAAGATAGGCGGTGAGCCTAATTCCTCCAATGTAGGAACAATCGCAGGAATAGTGCGAAGCGCTGCTGATACACCGTTTGCTTGAAGAAAAACATTCACTCTGAACCGAGCAATATCTGGAAGATTAATCGCAAAATCACACTCATGTGACATTTTAAATTCGTCCTGTTGAGCAGGATCCATGACACTATAAATTAATTTTTCAACCGTGATAGCATCTATAACGCTTTCACCTTGTATAGGCTTTAACTCGCCATCGATGCGTAATAAAGGAGGCAACCCCGGGGAGAGATGCAAATCAGATGCTTGTTGTTTTACGCTTGTTTCCAGTAATTGTTTAATATCCATTTTATTCAGCACCTCTTAGCATCATTCTAGTTGCAATCACAATCTCTGTCAATCAACCAGCCGTGCACAGGATACGCTGTGATTTCATTGTCATTGCTAACTCCTCCAACAATTGCAACGTATCCTTCCAACCCATACAACCATCTGTAATACTTTGCCCATACACCAGCGCTTCTTTTTTTAAAAGCGCCTGCTTTCCCGCAATTAAATTGCTTTCCAGCATCACGCCGCTAATAAAAGTAGACCCTACTTTCAACTGGTCAATCAAGGCCGCAACGACTTGATGCTGAAGTCTATAATCCTTCATACTATTACCATGACTGCAATCCACCATCATGCGAGGAATCAATTGTGCTTCTTTTAAAAATCCCGCTGTTTCTTGGATAAAATGGGCTGAATAATTGGATGTTGTATTTGAACCACGTAAAATAACATGGCAAGCTAAATTACCTTGAGTACGGATAATCGCTGGACTACCTGCTTGCGTTATTCCGATAAACGGGTGCGAATGTTGCGCGACTTTCACTGCATCAATGGCCACTTTGATATTTCCATCTGTATTATTTTTAAAACCCACTGGCATTGCTAAACTGGATGCAAGTTCACGATGTGTTTGGCTTTCTACTGTGCGCGCTCCAATAGCACACCACGCAATCAGATCGCTTAAATAAGCAGGAATAATAGTGTCTAAAAATTCTGTGCCAGTCGGTACGCCTAACTGATTCAGTTCAAGCAATAATTTTCTAGCAAGCTGTAAACCCTGATTAATAACAAAACTCCCATCGAGATGCGGGTCACTAATCAACCCTTTCCAACCAAAAGTCGTACGTGGTTTTTCAAAATAGACGCGCATCACAATACAAAGGTCATCAACAAATTTTTCTGCCGCTGCTTTTAAAAGTACGCCATACTCTAGTGCCGCATTCGTATCATGAATAGAGCAAGGACCAACAATGACTAGCAGCCGATGATCACACCCCTGGATAATATTGCGTATATTTTGACGTGCCGACTGAATAGTCTCCAATGCAGCAGCATTTAAGGGTTGTGATTCCAGCAACTGGTGTGGTGTAATCAATAATCGATCAGAGCTATTCATGAGATTGTTCATAATTTAATATTTTGTTTATTTTTAGCTGAATCATTTGTAACATATCTAAATGGTTCGAGCAATCAGCAGTTCCTGCGATGAGTTGTTCTCGTGATAGGAGAATCGCAGCCCTCCCATCACGAACGAAAACATGAGCTTCTGCATGATGCGGCACATAAACAAGAAGGGATTTCACCCGCATGGGTACTCAAAAAG
>JBGAPT010000080.1:0-5237 GCA_044221135.1 Gammaproteobacteria bacterium | reverse complement strand
GAACGATTGTGCTTCTTGTTTTTCTCCCGCATTTAATTCACGATTTGCAACATACTAATTTGAAAGCGACGGCCATTGTGATTTATCTTGGGGTTTTTCCGGGCGTGATTGGCTATTCAACATGGAGTTACGCGTTAAGCACCATTCCTGCGTCACGTGCTGCGAGTTTTTTATATTTTATGCCTGTATTTGCTACGTTAATAGGATGGGTCTGGTTAGATGAAGTACCTACTCTGATTGCATTAGCGGGTGCTTTGATCGCATTATTGGGTGTTTGGGTTGTGAATCATTCTTATAAAAGATTTGTGAATGTATCTACACGGACCTGATGAGTCTCGCTGGCGCGAAGCTAATAATTGAAACCTTGTCATTGCTGTAAGTGCTCCACTTTCGAAGTAACATCGAAAAAGAACCCCAGTAACGAAAAATTAACGAGTTAAGTTGAAGTTCTTTGAGAGCAATGTTACCGATCGGTAATATTTTGATGAGTTATGCAGTAATATTGAGCTAATGTTACCGATCGGTAATATTTCATTGATTTAAACTATAAAATATACTAATATTACCGTACGGGAACATTTTTTAGAGTAATTAAGATTATGAAATATAGCCTCGCGAAGAAGTATGATTCCAAAGAGATAGGCAAAATAGTAAAAAACACTCGCAAAGGGCTTGGCGTTACGCAACGAAACTTAGCACTGACATCAGGGACGGGTTTGCGTTTTATTATTGAATTAGAACAAGGGAAGCCAACTGCTCAGCTAGAAAAAGTTTTAACTGTTCTTAGAACATTAGGAATAGACCTTATACTTACAGGTAAGTAAGAATGGCTAATATTCTTGGGTAGGACAATTAGTCCAAGATGATCAAGGTGAGATGAATTTTACTTATTCTGCCAGTTGGCTTGCTGATCCATTGGCAATAGGAATTTCCTGTTCTTTGCCACTGCAGAAAGAAACATTTACGAGAAAAAATTGCCGCGCATTTTTTGGCGGGATCTTACCAGAGGAAAATCAACGAAAGTTAATTGCTAAAAATCTTGGTATTAGTGCTAGCAATGATTTTTCAATGCTGGAGAAAATAGGCGGTGAATGCGCTGGTGCATTGTCATTTATTTTGGCTGGAGAAAAATTGAAATCAGAAAATGATAATTATCATGAATTAACTGATGCGCAGTTACCCAATATATTGAGAGAATTACCAATTCGACCTTTACTCGCAGGAGAAAAAGGGGTTCGTCTTTCATTGGCGGGAGTGCAGGATAAGCTAGCAGTGTATCTCGATAATGAAAAAATTTTTATTCCATTAAATAATGCACCTAGTACCCATATATTAAAACCAGATTTTAATATTTATGACGGCGTTATCTTTAATGAGGCATTTTGCCTACTTTTGGCAAAACGGATTGGTTTATCGGTCGTAGAAGCAGATCTCAAAAAGGTTGATGACGTTAATTACCTACTTATAAAAAGATATGATCGACTTTTTATAGAAACGAAGGAGGAATCTAATAAGATAATGCGTATACATCAAGAGGATTTTTGTCAGGCTTTAGGTATATCATCAGCAAATAAATATCAAAATGAAGGCGGCCCTTCGTTAAAGCAATGTTTTAATCTTATTAGAGTTGTATCATCTGCGCCAGTCATTGATTTAGATAAGATGATCAATGCTGTGATATTTAATTATCTTATTGGAAATTGTGATGCGCATGGAAAGAATTTTTCTCTTTTATACCTTGATCAATTACAACTTGCGCCATTGTATGATTTGATCTGTACGCTTTATTATAAAGATCTGGATAACAAAATGGCAATGAAGTTGGGCGGTGAATATTTGATTGGCAATATTACTGTTAAAAGTTTTGATAAACTAGCAGATGAAGTAGGGTTTTCTAAAGCAGAAGTCCGTAGACGTATTCTTGAGTTATCTGACGCTATTTTATCTGTAATACCTTTGATTGAAAAATGTCATCAAATACAAGAAAGGGTGGCGGAGTTTATAAAAATAAGATGTATGAATTTTGCAATGCATGTTCAGGCTGGTTCTGGTCACGCTGGATAACTGCCGAATTTAGATTATCTTACTCACGAAAAATTCTCAGACCAAATACTCCAGGGTTGGCTATGAGGGCCAACGATTGCAACGCTGTTTAGTCGAACGTTCGGCATTCCACTCACTGCAACATTGACCCAACTGGTTCCATTCCAGTGAAAAAAAGTGCCTTGAGCGCCAGATGCAACACCGACTGCCCAGCAATCATTTGTATTGGCACATGCAACGGCATTGAGACTCACAACAGGCGATGGATTCGACCCGTCACGTGACCATGAAGTGCCATTCCAGTGTACAAATAAATCGTTTCCTCCATTGGTATTACCTACAGCCCAACAATCCGATGGCGCAACACAATAAATGCCATTATATTGCACTGATGGGATGCTGCCTCTTTCGGTAACGGTTGCAGCTGCCCAGGAGGCTCCATTTTTACGAGCAAATACATTATCCGCACCCACTGCCCAGCAATCTGTGCTTGAATTACAAAAAACGCCATTAAAATTGAAACCGGATAGGGCTCCAACCACTATCCCAGCCCATCCTGTACCATTCCATTGATAGAATTTATTTCCAGTATTGTTCCCTACTGCCCAGCAATCATTGCTCGCATCGCAATATACACTATTTAGGTTATTGTTTGAGCTGTTAGAAGGTATTATTCGAGTCCAGCTTGCGCCATCCCAGCGGGCAAATAGAGCGCCACCTGAATTTTGCCCAACAGCATGACAATCATTGGAAGCATTACAAAAAATACCATTCATTGTTACGTTTGGAATAGCCGCAGGTGTTTGAGATACCCAAGTGCTACCATTCCAATGAACAAATGTGCGATTAGCTCCCACAGCCCATGCATCATCATACGAAATCATAGAAATACTATTCAGATTGACAGAGCTTGCAGAGGCCACAGAGGCGTTCGTCCAGGCTACTTCAGTAGGATTATTCCAGTGTATCAATGTGAAATTATTGGCACCTGGTTTGTTTCCCACCGTCCACGCTTCTTGTAATTGAATGGTTTCATTGAGTGTTCGTATACCACCGGGATCACCAGGATTAGTCGGTGTTAATGTAGGTGTACCTCCTGATGAAGCCAGGCGACATTGATATTGCCCGACGGCAGTACCTGATGCATGTGCAGCGGCAGTGCTGCTATCAACACCACGTGTTGCATTTAAAAAATTAGTAGCATTCACAGCTGTGTAATTTATCAATTCATTGTCAATCATAATGCGGCCAGAGGATTGATAACCTGTTGTGCTTGCGACTGGGATGGTCGTTGCTGAATTACTTAAAGCGCCACTGACTATTGTAGGCGTAGAGGGAGAGGAAAAAGGCCCTGTAGACGTGACAGTATACGTTCCGCCGCCTATAGTGGAATTAGTCACATTCAATCCTGTGCAGCTACTACGAGAGGCTGTGGTTGGGAGCAGTAATGCACGCGTTGCTTGCTCAAGTCCCGATTCAGCCAAATATAAAGCACGATTAGCTTGTTGAAAATTGCTTGTTAAAAATGTACTGCTTGAAAACACATAAGCAATAGAGATAGCAAGAAAACCCATAATGACAATCAGCACCACGGTGATGATAGTCAAAAACCCCTGCTGATTTTTGAGTGTGATCATGTTAAATTTCTCGGGTATATTGCTGTTGCCAATGTGTAATTTACATTATTTTGTGTGACAATGAGAGTCACTTTAATATAACGTGTCACAGCAGTACTTGCCGGCGGCGTTGTTCCATTTTGATCATAGTAAGTGAATGTCAAGCCATTCACGCCAATAGCCAGTGTCTGAGTGTTAGCATTTTTTGTCAAATTTAAATTTGATCCGCTTAATACATACGAAACAGTGTTATTATTAATATCTGTAAAAGAAAGTTGCCCTGATGTTGCTGTGCTGATGTCTGCGGGCGAACGAATAAGCTGAATATCACGCGCCATACGTTGCATTGCTAATTGTCCTTGTGAGTTAGCATCCAATATATCTTCGCTGTTAAAAAAAGCATTAAACCCTTGAGATACCAGAAGAGCTGACATCCCTGCAATAATCCCAACAATGAGGATGACCATGATTAATTCAATTAACGAAAATCCGTGTTGTGTTTGCATCATTAATACTTCGCAAGTAAAAGATTTAATCCTGCACTGCCAGGGCCGCTGACTGTGATTGCAATCATTTCATAATTACTGTCACCACTGATTGTGGTTGTGCTGCAACTGGAGGTCAATGTGTAGCCCGCGGGCGCTATACAAAAAGCAGGTACCGTTGAGTTACAAGTAAAGCTAGTATATCCATTGAGACGGCGTTGCCCTAAAAACCATTCTGCACATTGCTTGGCGGTTTGACTGGCAATGGTGTTTTGTAAAACGAGAGGTGTTTTATTCATGGCTGTCATAAAAGACAATAGAATAGCGCTCGCTAAGATACTAATAATGACAATAAAGGTCACAAGCTCAATTAAGGTAAAACCATCAGCCATTCTTGCTGATCTCGCGCAATGGGGTGTGTGCTTTTTCATTGTACATTTACCTTGCCGGTTAAAGGAAGAATGACAACGGTCTTGGTGCTGCCGCTGGATTGTAATGGGATGGTTGCATTTGCCGCCAGTGCGGTACCTGGTGAACCAGTAGTAGTGTAAGGAATACCATTACCATCAAATGCAATCAAATTATTAGGTAAATTAGTTAATGTACCAAATGAGATACCTGAATTGAGGGTGACAGTTGTATTCCCTGAAGCAAAACGTGCTGCCGTGCCTGCGGTATTCAAGATTTGATAACTGCTAGAACCTGTTGTGATAACGAGGCGGTAGCGTTGCGCTTTTGTCATGGATAAAGACTGTGTATATCGAATATCATTGGCTAGTTGTTGGGCTTGGCCATCGAGGTTGAGGCTGGCGCTTGGGAAATTAAAAAAAGGCATGATAGCCAGTAGTGAGATAATGGCAATGACCATAATAACTTCGATCAGAGTAAAACCTTGAATTTTTTGCAAGCGAACGTCCTTGTTATAGCTATAATATATGCTGCGCACAAGCAAAGCTTGTGCTTGCACTTAAGGGGAAGAATCGCGATTCTCCCCCTTAAGAATCCCCCATCGCGTGACGTGTTCTTGTTATAGTTATATATATGCTGCGCACAAGCAAAGCTTGTGCTTGCACTTAAGGGGGAGAATCGCGAT
>JBGAPT010000079.1:0-5270 GCA_044221135.1 Gammaproteobacteria bacterium | reverse complement strand
ACATTATTATATTGGACACTATGCTCGTAATGAAATATGCAATACACATTTAAAGCCTGGACATGAAATCAAGATCAAGCCAACGTTAGTATTAAATAATGTTGCCGGGATGATTGAATGTGCAAAAGCTGATTTAGGAATTGTCCAGTTGCCGCATTATGTATTGGATAAACATTTGAAATCTGGAGAATTAATTGAAGTACTTTCATCGTTTCAAGCCAATAATGCCCCAGTTTATTATTTCTATCCTAAATTTCGCTATACACAGTCAAAGGTGCGTTGTTTTATTGATTATTTTATTACATCAAGGAATGAAAAATGAAAGGAGGGCCCTTTAACAGAGCCCTATTATTAGCAAGTTAGCTCATTTTATCATACAAGTCTGAGCCAATAATATTGGAATTCCAATCAGCACCTTGTGGATCATTGACTGGTTTTGCATCTAGCCATAATGTGTGTAACTGATTTTGGCTATTAATAATGTTTCCAGTCATTGCAACAACTTGTTGGCAGTGAGGGAAATTGACAGTAATTGTGATCGCATTGCTATTATAAAAACCAAAGATAGGCAAAGGTACTCCCACATCGGGTTTACAATCACCGACCGCACTTGTGAATGTGCCAGTGATAGTTCCGGTGTTTTCCTGCTTATCTTGATGAAGTATTAACATCACCGTTGATCCACGTTGATTTTTATACTGAAGTATTTGTTCAGAAGTAGCATATACAGTTTGAACGCTGATAAATGAACAAATCACTAATGCTAAAGGCAATGTTTTGGATAATCGCATGTTACATCTCCTAATTGAAAAAAGAAAAAATTAATACATTACTAGATTTTTTTCACCCGGGAATATCACTAGGGTTTTTCTCTTTTTTAAAAATAGGAAGAAAACTAAAAAATACCAGGAAAATTACTAGTATTTATAAGAAAAAATCAATAAGCCCGCTTTCTAAAGCAGTTTGATAAATATTAGAACGCTTATAACAATTAAATTTCTTTTTAGTATTGGCCAAATGAAACTCCACTGTCTTGTCTGAAATGGCGTAAATTTTAGCAATTTCTTTAGCTGTTTTTCCCTGTAAATAATTTTTTAGTATGTCTTTTTCACGTTTTGTTAGATTAATTTGTAATGTGTCATGATATGAAGAAGGTGAAGTAGGTTTTTCACAGACGATTTCTAGTAAATATTCATGATATGGAAAAGACGTATTGCCTATTTTATGGAAATTTAAATAGTTTTGAACAACGTCGTTTAAGAAATAATCTTGTTTTTTGGCAGGCAGGACTGACCATGTACTTAACCATGTATGTAAAGCATCTGAATTTTCAAAGGGTGTATTATATCGAGCGAATTCAAGCCCGTGAATAATAAATCCCACTTTTTGCAACATTAAAATACATTTACCCGCGGTAATTTCTGAGAGACACCCAGTTCACGATAAAATAAAATTTGCTGCAAGCTAAGAAGTTGTTCTTCTTCATAATAGCGATAATGATTTTCGCCGTAAAAAGCCGGTTTAAGCAGGCCAATTTCATCATAAAAATGAAGTGTGCGAATGCTGATGCCGGACAACTTGTTTTGCGTGTTATTTACCGTGTATGCCATAAAAAGTCTCTCTGATAGACTGTTGCACTGTAAGGTACGACGTAACGTGAGGGTCAAGTTTTGTTTTTAGAATTTTAATGAAATTTTGACTGATGGGAACGATAAATTTGTTATAATGGTTGTTACTTTAGTGGCATTAGATAACACAATGAAAAATATAGGAAATAAGCGTTTTTATGCTAGCATTATTCATAAAAGGGTTAATTATTGGCTTTGCCATTGCAGCGCCCGTAGGGCCTATTGGCGTTTTGTGTATACAGCGTTCACTACACGATGGATTTAAAATTGGATTCATGACTGGGCTAGGTGCAGCCTTAGCGGACGGCACGTATGGTTTGATTGCAGGCTTCGGTTTAACTGCATTGTCTTCCCTGCTTATTGAGCATCAATTTTGGATACGATTGTTGGGCGGATTATTTTTATTGTATTTAGGGACAAAATTATTTTTTACGCATCCAAAAGAAAAATCCGCCGGTGGTTTTGATCGTTCTTCATGGCATGCTCTAGGGACGACTTATTTATTGACTTTAACCAATCCTGCCACGATTTTATCATTCCTTGCTGTCTTTGCAGGCCTTGGACTAGGAACAACACATCCCAGCAACCAAGATGCCGTTATTTTAGTATCTGGCATTACACTCGGATCAGCGATTTGGTGGATACTATTGAGTGGCGGTGTTTCATATGTATTACGTCATCGTTTAAGTAAAAAAATCATGCAAAGCATTAATCAACTATCGGGTGTAATTATTGCTGCATTTGGTATATTTATTTTGTTTTTTAATTGAGAAAAGCCATTATGAAAAGAGAATCACATTCGATTGTATTTAAAATTTATTAAGAAGTTAATCATGCAAATTAAAAACATACTATTTCTCTCTGCAATTACAACTATCTTTGCTAGTTGTCCGAGCATCTCTCAGGCTGAGAGCCAAAAATTGCTGGCCCCCCAGTTTAATAACCTTGGATCATTTTATCATGAGGTTTCCACCAAGGTCCCTCTTGCACAACGGTTTTTTGATCAAGGACTTGTCCTTTTTTATGGGTTTGAATGGGGCGAATCAATACGTTCTTTTAAAGAATCGATTCGCTTAGATCCGCAGTGCGGGATGTGTTATTGGGGATTGGCATTAGCGTTAGGAAATAAAATCAATGCACCCGTGACAGGTCACGAATACAGCGATGCTCAAACAGCTATTCGCACAGCAATTTCATTGAAAATATACGAAACACCTGTAGAGCAAGAGTATATAAAAGCATTATCACTACGCTTTCAACATGCACCAAAATTATCAAAACACGTTGGGGCTTTTAGCTGTCACGTATCAAATACCAAACATGATGAATCTACCTCAAAAGAGCTAATTGCCTATTCCATTGCAATGAAAAAAATTGCAGAAAAGTTTCCCAATGATAATGATGCAAGAGCATTATATGCCTACGCTTTATTTAATCAGATTAGCTGGAATTTTTGGGATGCCAATGCAAAAATGAACCCAATGGTCCCAACTATTATAAAAACATTAAAATCAGTTATCGCTAAAGATCCATTAGCCATCGGTGGTAATCATTATTATATTCACGTGATAGAGCAATCACCAAAACCAGAAGAGGCTTTAGATAACGCAGATCGACTAAAAACATTGGTACCTGGGTCAGAACATTTAGTGCATATGCCAGCGCATATTTATTTTTTAACTGGACGTTATCATCAGGGAACAGAATCAAATTTACAAGCAATTGAAGCCTTTAAACAATATAATAAAAGCTGTTATGCACAAGGATTTGAACCAGAAATTAATTATCTCTATTTTCACAATTATGATTTTTTGCGCACCACTGCAACCATGGAAGGCCGGAAAAAAATGGCATTGACTGCTGCCAAGCAAATGGTCGATAAACCATTTTCATCGTGGCTAGCAAAGGAACCAACATTACAATGGTTTATACCTATTCCTTTTTATGTAGAGGCACGTTTTGACATGTGGAATGAAATATCGAAAGAACCGATGCCAAAAGCAACGTACCAATACGCGTTAGGAATGTGGCACTATGCACGAGGAATGGCATTGGCACACACTAATGACGTCAAAGCTTCTGGACATGAACTATTAAGCCTGCAAAAAATAATAGCAAAAGGAGCTGCTGAAAATAATTTAAGCAAGCAAGGCCATAATCTTTTAAAAATAGCGAATGAAATACTCGCTGCAACTCTTGCTAACATTCAGGGAAATGAAAAATCCACATTCGTTCATCTTAAATTAGCAGATAAAATACAGTATGATATGGGATATCATGAACCACCTGATTGGTATTTTCCGGTAAAAGAAATGTTGGGTGATGCTTACTTGAAATGGAACCATCCTAAAGAAGCAATTACTATGTATGAGAAAGACCTAAAACAATATCCTAAAAATGGTTGGGCACTTTATGGTCTTTCTAAGGCCTTACGTAAAATAGGCAATGATAAGCAGGCTGATCGCGTGGAAGCAGAATTTAAAGAAGCTTGGAAATATGCTGATGTATCAGTACCTACAGAATTAATGTAAAATTTATCAGATACAGTAAATTGAATCTAATAGAGTAGTGAGTATGAGCAATCCTTACAAGCGCTTAGATAAAGACAAGGCTGCAGTTTTATTGGTAGATCACCAAACAGGGCTGATGTCGCTGGTACGAGATATAGAACCCGATGCATTTAAAAATAATGTTCTTGCACTCGCTGATTTAGCCAATTATTTTAAATTACCGACTATCCTTACTACCAGTTTCGAAACAGGGCCAAATGGTCCTTTGCTTCCAGAAATTAAAGAACAATTTAAAAATGCACCCTATATTGCTCGCCCTGGACAAATCAACGCTTGGGACAATGAAGATTTTGTAAAAGCAGTTAAAGCAACGGGTAAAAAGCAATTAATTATTGCAGGCATTGTGACAGAAGTTTGCGTAGCATTTCCGGCTTTATCCGCGCTTGAAGCAGGCTATGATGTTTTTGTCGTGACAGATGCCTCTGGTACATTTAATAAGGTAACACGTTACGCTGCATGGGAGCGCATGTCTGCTGCTGGCGCTCAATTAATGAGTTGGTTTGCGATCGCTTGCGAATTACATAGAGATTGGCGTAATGATGTAACAGGGCTAGGCACTCTTTTTGCTAATCATATTTCTGACTATAAGAATCTGATGACAAGTTATAATCGTGCTATTAATAAGAGTTAAAAAAATAATGAAAATCTAGATACTTGCTACAGTCTCCACAGGAACATTAAAAAGTGTGCTGAAGTTCCGCATGGATCTGCTTGGCATCCTTTAAAGTCCCCAGACTAAATTTTCTAACTCTTTTAAACTGGATACCTTATTTTTCCAGTCTTTTATTCTGATTTGAATACTTAAATTACTATATTTGTGAAGCAACATTAATGCGGTCAGTTGATGGCTTAATGTTTTTGTCATCTGTTCCGATGAATATCCATAAGAAATTAAAAATTCTCTTAATAGTTGTTTATCGCCTTGAATTAAAGTATCCGCTAAATCTACCGCCCACCTAACAGCGTTCGATCAATATTAAACGGCAATAAATCTTCAATTTCACTTTCTGACTGGCATAAAGGAATCTGCTGTAATACATATCGGAACCAGTCATAAGGTTCAATGTGATGA
>JBGAPT010000078.1:0-5299 GCA_044221135.1 Gammaproteobacteria bacterium | reverse complement strand
GTAACTCTTGTAAGGCTGGGGCATGATGTAGCAAGGCATTTAACAATGTATTATTCCTATGACCTGCAGCAGGGTGTACTACCATGCCAGCAGGTTTATTAATGACGAGCAAAGCGTCATCTTCATAGATAATATCAAGGGCAATCGCCTGCGCATCCCAGACTGGCTGTTGTTTAAGGGTCGCGCACAGTGTAATGGTTTCGCCACCCATGATGCAGTCTCGCGCTTTAGCAGCTTTGCCATTTAGAGTAATTTCAGCATTTTTGATCCAGGCCTGGAGTTGAGTACGCGAATGATCCGGCAGCAATTTTGCCAATGCCTGGTCTAAGCGCATGCCTCCCAGGTGGTCGGGGATAATGATTGTTTGTTGAATTTTCATAAGTGCGTGGATAATGCCAAAATTTGAGGTACAATGCACGCCATTGTTTTAATGCAACATGGAATTTGACTCAATGAAATTCATGAAAAACGTTAGTGTAACCGCTTTAGTGCTATTGCTTGCCATGTTAGGTGCTTGTTCTACAGCAACAGATCCAGCAGAAAGCTATAAAAATGAGACAGCGCAGCAAATTTTTCAGCATGGTGAAGAAGCGTTACGTGACCATAGCTATCAAGAAGCCATTAAGCGTTTCGAAGCATTGGAAGTGCAATATCCATACGGACATGATACGGAGATAGCGCAGTTGCATCTCATCTATGCTTATTATATGTCCAGCGATTATGCATTATCAGAAGCGGCGGCGGATCGCTTTATTCATGCGCATCCAACCAGTCCGCATGTAGATTATGCCTATTTTATGCGTGGCCAGGCGAATTATTTTCAAAACATGGGTGTTTTTGAACGGGTATTTACAGTCGATTTGGCGACGCGTGATTTAGGGCAAGTTAAGAAATCATACGCAGATTTTGCGCAAGTCGTTAAATTATTCCCGACTAGCCGTTATGCGCCTGCTTCTCATCAGTATATGATGTATTTGCGTAATACATTGGCAAATCATGAGTTAGAAGTGGCCCAATATTATTTTAGTCGAAAAGCGTATGTTGCAGCGGCTAATCGGGCTAATTTAGTGATTCGACATTATCAAGGTGCTGCACCTGCTATACCTGAGGCCTTAGTCATTATGGTGAAGTCGTACCGTGCACTGCATCTGAAACAAAATGAGGCGGAAGCACTGGCGGTGCTGCAGTATAATTATCCAAACTCGAGCTATATAGCAGAAGCTATGCAGGGTTAAGAATAGCTGTTTGATTGATTTAACGATCTTTATCGATTATAATTACATCATACAAATAAGTCATCGATAAGGAAACCTTATGCAAACTGTTATTATTTCTCCCAAATATCAAATTGTTATCCCCAAAGAAGTTCGTGAAGCTCTGCATCTATTACCTGGAGAAAAGCTACAGGTATTTAGTTATCAAAACAGACTGGAATTTGTGCAAGCGAAAGATGTGAAGAAAATGCGTGGCTTTTTAAAAGGAATAAACACGGTGATTAAGCGCGATAAGGATAGGACATGAAAAAAAATGTAGTCGATTCTTCTGGTTGGCTTGAATATTTTGCGGATGCACAGAATGCTCCTTTTTTTGCGTCAGCTATTGAGAACACAGAGGATTTAATTGTTCCAAGTATTTCTATACTTGAAGTATTTAAGCATGTTTTACGTGTTTGTTCAGAAAAGCAAGCATTTGAAAGTATTGAGTGCATGCTGCAAGGTAGAGTGATCGGTTTAGATATTGAATTATCACTCAGCGCTGCAAAGTTAGGTGTGCAACACAAAATACCCCTTGCTGATAGCATTATTCTTGCGACAGGTATAGCGCACGAGGCAATCATTTGGACTCAAGATGCTGATTTTGAAGGGTTGCCACACGTGAAATACATCAGTAAAAAGTAGGGATATTTAATCTTTAAATCCAGAAGTAATGGGATACCGTCTGTCTTTACCAAATGCTTTATGATTGATTCGAATTCCTATAGAGGCTTGTCGTCGTTTGTATTCACTTTTGTGAATCAAGGCAATCACATGCTCCACAGTTTCTTGCTCGAATCCTTGCGCAACGATTTCATCTGCGCCCAGCTCTTGATCGAGGTAAAGTTCTAAAATTTTATCCAGTATTGAATAAGCTGGTAGAGTGTCTTCATCTTTTTGATGAGGTGCTAATTCCGCAGTAGGGGCACGGTCGATAATGCGTTGCGGGATGACAGGATCGGTTTGATTGCGATAAGTTGCCAAGCGATAGACTAGTGTTTTGGGCACATCTTTGAGTACGGCCAGACCACCGACCATATCACCATATAAAGTAGCATAACCTACAGCAATTTCGCTGCGATTGCTGGTTGAAAGGACAATATGTCCTGTTTGATTGGAAATGGCCATGATGATGATACCGCGGCAACGGGCTTGTATATTTTGTTGGGTGATGTCAGTTTCTTCCGTCACTAAGTGTGATAGTAAACTGGCTTGTAAGGCAGTATAGGTGGGTTCTATGGAAATAATATCATGTGCTACACCTAGATTATTCACTAGTGTGATGGCATCTTCCATACTGATTTCTGAGGTATAACGCGAGGGCATGATGATTGCTTTTACATTGTCTTTACCTAATGCATCCACTGCGAGTGTCAGCGTTAAAGCGGAATCAATACCACCTGAAACACCTATCAGCGCACCTTTAAACTGGTTTTTGTGTACATAATCACGTAATCCAGTGATTAATGCTTGGTAAATTCCTTCCTCTTTGCCGGGTAAGGCGATGGGGGTGATCGTTGTTACCTTTGTATGAGTACTTGTTATTTCAATATCAACAGGCAGTAATGCTTCATGAAAAAATCCTGCTTGTTGGCAAATTTTTCCTGTGGCATCAACGACTGTGGAACCTCCATCGAATACCAATTCATCTTGACCACCTACACAATTGGTATAAACAATAGGGACATTCGCTGTACTGCTACGCTTTTCGAGCATAGCTTGTCTTTTTTTATGTTTGTCGATTTCATAAGGGGATGCATTAGGTGACAAGATAAGGCGTGCACCTTGTTTTACTGCTTGTTTGATGGGTTCATCAAACCAGAGGTCTTCGCAAATCATAATACCAACGGGTACACCTAAAATGGGTATGACACAGGTTGCAGTGGCGGGAGTGAAATAACGGTCTTCATCAAATACACCATAATTGGGTAAATGCTGTTTAGCATAACGACCGAGGATATCGCCATTATGGATAACAGAGCAGGCGTTAAATAATCCTTGCTCAGTGGCATATGGATGACCTATGACACAATAGATATCATAAACTTGTTCTTTGAATTCATATAAGCTTTCTGTTGCTGCATTGAGAAATGCTTTGCGTAACAATAAATCTTCTGGCGGATAACCTGTGATACAGAGCTCAGGGAAGACAATAATATTAGCAGATAATGCATCGCGTGCTGTTTTAGCAGCGCCAATTAATTTGGCCAAATTACCTTGAATGTCGCCCACCAAAAGATCCAGTTGTGCTAAAACAATGCGTAATTTTTTAGGCATGGGGATTACCTGGTGAGGGGGTACTGCCTGTTAGAGTCAAGAAAGAGGCCATCTGCTTGGGTCGCCATAATTTGTAATGCATAAGTATTATAGCTGGTTTTATAGTAATCGACGAGTATGCCTGCGATATTTGTAGGGTCGTAAATATCCGCTCCGCGTTGGGGGGTGAGTTCTGTGTTGACTGTGACAGACCAGAGTTGGTTTTTGATTTTAGCGCGGTAGTGCATGCGCGCAATGATTTCCTGTCCTGTGTAGCAACCTTTATTAAAACTGATCGCACTTAATTGAGGTAACTGAATGTCATGAGGTAGGAATTTTTCGCTTGTTTCAGGATAAATAGTCGGTATATTTTCTTCGAAATTAAGTTGTTTCCAAGTGTCGGAAGAAACAGATTGATTATCCACTATGAGTTTTTTCCATAAAAGTGATACGGGAATGGCAGGTCCTAAAATTTGATAACGTCCTGATAATTTTAAAATGAGTAATTCATTTGACTGTGTTAAGCCATCTATTTTTTCGGGTGTTGTTGAAAGATAATTTTCTAATTGATCACCACAATAGCCTATAGAGATAAATGAATTGCTTGCATCACTGAGTGTGACTTTAAAAAAAACGGCGTATTTTTTTAATGCGGTGAGTGCGACTGGAATCATAATGGCTGGCATTTGCAGATAGTAGCGTTCTTGATAGTAAAATAAGCGAAAGAAATGAATGATGCGGCCTTGAGGATTGCAGTGAGCGCCTAGTCGAGTTTGTGTGATGGAGATGTCTTCTAGATTACAAGTAAGCTGTCCTTGTAGGAATTGCTTTGCGTTGGGGCCTTCTACGCAAAGCATGCCTAAATCAGGTAAGTCTAGAATACCGTTTTTAGTTATGGTTGACGACGTAGTGGTGCCATCTCTATGTTGTTGGCGGGTTTGTTTATGATCTTGCACGTAATTCCTTGCTGTTCCAGTGAGTTTATGAATTCGTCTGCATCTTTTTTCTCTTGAAATTTTAAAACAATAATTTCTACGGTTTCTTTTGTATAAGACTGAGAAAAGAAATTCAATTTACCATAAGGACTTTTTTGAAATGCTTGATAATTAGGAAATCGTTCTACTGCATACTGTTTATCGAATTGATCTTTTTGCTCAGCAGAAAAGAATGCATAGCCTGATTGTTGTTGTAATTTTTTTAAATACTCTTGATAGGCCCGCTCTACGTGTGACATACGATTGTGAGGTACTTCTATCGCATAAATGCATTGTGATGAGTTATCTTCCGTGGTTGGCGGAGTGGCGTCGGCGGAAGAGTGTAACATGTTTGTTTCCTCTCAGATGTATTGAATTATAGGTTTTTAATTATTCTAGCGGTCAAAAATCGTATTTATATTGCGCAACTTTAGCATGAGTATCTCTAGAATGCAATCTTAAAATTTAAAATTCTATGACGAAATGAATTGGTTAAAATGTTAATTTTCAATGGCTTATCTGTATTGGAATATTATTTGTAACTATTCAGCGCCCCAATATGTCATTCCCGCGAAACTGGGAACCCATTCCGCAATTGTTTCTAAAAATAAAAAAGCACAATAAAAATTGAATTGCCAAGAATAAAGATAAAGTTAAAGGTTAGTCACAATAGGTTCTATGACTTCACAAACGAAGTGCACCAGTTATACTTGGTGCCACTATGGGAAAAAAATACAGACAACTCTCGCCCGAAGAGAGAAATGCGATTTCCTATCTTTGTAGAGAAGGGAAAACGAACGGGCAAATTGCAGCAGC
>JBGAPT010000016.1:16876-39846 GCA_044221135.1 Gammaproteobacteria bacterium | reverse complement strand
TATTTTATACAAAGAAACAATAGCGGATTTGTTGAAGAGTTTAATAATAAAGTAAAGGTATTAAAACGGAGATGTTACGGTTTATCAAGTACAACAAAACTATTTCAAAGGTTAATAATAGATACGCTAGGTATGAATAGATTCCCTCCAGCAGTAGCTGCTTTTTGAATATTCCACGCAAAGACGCGAAAAGCCATTAATTTTCCTAGAAAAGGGAAAACAATATCGATGTTCAAAACTTGCTGAAAAAGAGAGAGGTCTCTGATCTATCGTGAGCTGGATGCAGTAGTTCTGCACGTCCAGTTCTAACGAGGGTTTGACTAGAGCAATCTAGTTATTCTACTCAACCATGGGGTGTTAAGAAACTAGAAATCATGCGTCATTATCTAAAATTTTTGCAAGTAATTTAACAAAAAAACTAATAAAAACAAATATATGCAGATGCATGTAAATATAATAACAATTTTTTATTCAATGGCCTATACTTAAAATAGCTCAATATAAAGTCAGAGCACAAGGAGGGAATATGAAAAGCAGATATAAAATATCGCTTCAAGAAAACACATTACAATTTAGTCTAATTGATCTCAATCTCACACCAGTAGAAGAAACAGCTTTTCTAACGATTCTGAACCCAGAGGAACTTGAAGGCATTAAGGAACAAATCAAACAAAAGGCACTTGACACTGCACGAGTGAGTACGGACATGAACGATACGATTATTTTTTCCACTCCCGAAGCAGCTAACCAAGCATATCTTGAATTGGTAACACACTTTCTCCCAGAGAAAGAACACAAGATGACAGATGAGATACCATATCACCTCTCTCCAGAAAAACAACCAGAAAAAAATGAAGGTGTAAGTCCTATGTCAGACGCTTCAAGACCAAAAAGGGAGAGAGAAGATACAGCGAGGGGAATTCCTGGAGTAAAAAAAGGTAAATCTAAAGGTGCAACTAGCTTATCGTCTCAATCGGAAGAAGTAGGAGAAGGGAAAGATCAGCCGGAAGAAGTAATCTTAAAGACGACATATAAAATATCGCTTAAAGGAAACACATTACAACTTAGTCTAATTGATCCCAATCTCACACCAGTAGAAGAAACAGAAACAGCTTTTCTAACGATTCTGAACCCAGACCAACTTGAAGACATTATGAAACAAATCAGACAAGAGAAGCCAGAAGAAATAATAAGGGGAACAAGGAGCGATATGATTTTTTTTTCCACTCCTGCGAAAGCTGAACGCGCATATCGTGAGCTGGGGACAAACTGTATGATAAATAATAATTGTTACCATCTTGAGAAAAAAGAAGTAGGAGAGGAAGAATATAGGATGACAAATGGCTGGATATCTCGCTCGGTTCATCATCCTGAGAGAGAAATAAAATCAATAAAAAGAGACAGCAACCCAGAATTGGTCGTTACCAGAACAGGGGTAGAAGAGTATACACTAGAAGAAGTTGATCGTGTTACTCTTGCAGAAAAAATACTTGATAATAATCCATGGAAAAATTATTTTAAAAAAGAATATTGTATAGGGATGATAGGCATTCAGGTGGGAGACGAAAGAGTACTTTTGCTTGCTCTATCTGGAGTAGCGGAACTCAACGAAAAAAGAGAAAAAAAAGGAAGTGCTTGGGTAGAAAAAAAATCACATGAAATAGAACAGAACAAGAGAAACTTAGAAGCACTAGATCAAATGGCAGCAGAAGAATTAAAAAAGGACGGTTGTCTTGCAGGCTATTTCGATAAAGTATTAGTTGTTAATTCTGCAAATATTTCACCAATCGGTTCCGCAGCGCAATATCGTTTTACATATGACAGAGAACATTCTGGGAGCGACATGTATGCTTGTGCGGAGCCAAAACTTGCTGCTGAATATCAAAAAATAAAAGCGTGGGCTTTGGATCCTCAAAATGGAAAAACTTTTAAGGACTTAGGAGAAAGCTATTTCTTAGTAGATCCAGAGACAAATACAGTACAAGTAATTCCATCATGTCCAGAATGCTTTTATCAAGCCGAAAAGGGTTTGTATGAGCGACCTTTAACTGACCCTTCTCCTCCTCGGACAATGAGAAAAGTCAGTGGAATGGGAGGGAAGTAACTAGCATTTTTAGTCATAGGGTATTCAATAGGTTAAAAATTGAACAACTCACATGCTATAAATTCAGATAGATCATGTCACTTACATTAACATTGACTATTGCTCATGTGGATAAAATTCGCTATAATTACCAAAAATACGCCTATTAATTGTCACTTAAAAGTAAGAACAAGTTGAGGAGAGGATAATAAAACTATGCCTTTTTTACTGAAAGACCTTTTTCAAAAAGAAGAGCATCTTCTTTTCTTGCAGGATATGGAGTATGACCCTGAAGATGCCATTGAGCAAATAAACCCCAAAACCAACGGTTTTATATTGCACGATGCAGCAAGCAGCGGGCAAATAGAAATGGTAAGCATATTATTAACAAAAGGAAAGATGGACATTAACATGTCTCATCCTGCATTGCACTCTGAAGGAGAAACGCCTCTAACTACTGCTTTAGCCGCAGGGTGTTCAGAAATGGCTTCTTTTTTAATAAACAGTGGTGCAAGTTGTACAAAACCCGACAAATCAGGAGAATTTCCTCTTGTCAAAGCGATACGTAGAGAGAATCACGATAATTTATTAAAACTGCTTCAGTCGGGCGCTAATATCGATCAAGAGAATCTTGTTAACTCCGCTGCTGTAACTCGCCAAAATTTGTATGGCCAACGGCTTCCTTACACACATATGACGGCTCTTATGTATGCTTCATATCTTGGCTCCAGAGAAAGTATGACCTTGCTGATTGAACATGGCGCTGCTTCTACTAATTCTCAAGGCAGAACTTTTTTGGAATACGCTTTGCATCCAGGAGTAATCAAGGCAGCTAATGAAGAAATTGAAAAACAAAAATCGCACACTACACAGCTACATTCTACTTTAGCTAACATATTTCCTTCAGAAGACCTTGTTAAAACCGTTTGTAGTTATACTGCAGGTTGTTCGTATCTTAATAATGGATTTTTTAAAACGAAAAAGCGACCTTCTCATGTTTTAAGCACAGACACTAAAAGAGAAACCTTTTCTTCTTCATCTCAGGTGACTAAACGAATAACCCCGCTTTTATCATAAATATTGATGGTTTTGTCAAATCTCAGTCCTTATTTGAGTGGCTGCCAGAGAGTTCCGTATTTGTATATTGCTTGTAAAAACCCAAGACGTAATTTTTTCTAGACGCAATTATGCTGCTAATGCATAAAATTGTTTGAATGTCGTTTAATTATTAGCATTAATGTGCTGTCCTTTCTTCAGCATTTGGTAAAGTTCAATTCCAGCTAACGTTGCTTTTGCTGAATAAAACGCCTTAAACCCCATCATCGGTTTAGTGATTCTCTTAATACCTCGATGATCTTGTTCAACAATATTATTCAAATATTTTATAATGAGTTGTAAATTAATCGCATCAATTCCTGCTTTGTTCGCGCCACTTTTATCAATCGTTATTTTCTCTGGTAATCCATTTGATCTAATTGCTTTGGTAAAAAAGGCTTTTGCAGCAAATTCATCTCGGGATTTTGATAGCATGAAATCAACTGTATCATCTCCTTTATCTACAGCACGATATAAATAATACCATTTCCCTTTGATCTTAATATACGTTTCATCCATTCTCCAACTACTGCCAACTTTTCTTTTATAATTTTTACGAAATTCTTTTTCAAGCTGTGGAGCATATTCAATAACCCAACGATTTAGTATTGAATGATCAACTGGAATTCCTCTCTCTAACATTAACTCTTCTATATTCCGATAGCTTAAAGAATAAGAGACATACCAACGAACAACCATGAGAATAATATCTTTCATGAGCGGATACGGCATATAATTCTAATGCTGTTTACGGTTCATTAGATAATCATTTTTCATAGGTTGATATTGTGATTCCACCAAGAAATAATGCAATAGATGAAACGTATCATCATTGGATGCGCAACCGAAATTTAAGAGAAATAAAATGTTATGGTCGACTGAAGTAGCAGAGTGGTCGTGATTATGGAAAACGAAATCAAGCGGAGCGTGCGATCGGTCGATACAAACTAATTCTTGGTAATCAACTGCACTCGCGTGAATTTGAACGCCAACGTCAAGAAGCCATTGTTGGCTGTAGCATCTTAAATAAAATGACATGTATTTCCTTAGCCGAAATCCGTTCAAAATTTTGAAAATATCGAGATAAGGCAAAAATAGAGGGTTACGAAACAAACTCGCTTGAGGCAATAATCTCTAAACCATTCGCTGCTACTAAATTAAGTAATCGAAGTGAAGTTCCTCGAGGGTGTTTAGTGCCTTTTTCCCATTGCCTAATTGTAGATGTACTGGTATTAAGATATTTAGCAAAAATAGCCTGGCTCATTTTTTCATGTAAGCGAATACGTTTGATTTCTTTGGCAGTTAATTCGCGAACAGCAGGGATGAAAACGGATTGATATTCACGCATTGTCACAGCATCAATTACCTCTGCTTCATAGAGATCGTTTGCCATTTCATGTGCGACTTCAAGTAATGTTTTTTTCATATCACTTTACCTCATATAGTTTTCTATCCATCAGCATTTTTTGAATCTCATTCTCTGTCATACTAAGAAAATGTTTCGCAAGTTGCCTATAAATCTTTTGTTCTTTTTCGTTAATATCAGAGCGGTTATTTTTTGAAAAGCCATAAACAAAAAAGGCTTTTTCTTTAACTAAAAAAGCAACGAGCTTTCTATAGCTACCGCTTTTTCCGTATCCACTTTTAGCGACTCGTTTCTTATATAACCCGCTGCCTAATGAAGCTTCAAAAAGTCCTTTTTCCATTTCAGTAATTGCTTTTTTAATTATTTCATCTGATAATTTTTGGCTCTTCGCGTCTTTGCGTGGAATAGCAGTATTTAGTAAACTTGGCCATTAATTAAAAATGGAAAAAAGCGAGGTATCCTGATGGTTAACAATAGCCCCGACACGCTAGCATTTTTCACGACACTATTAAATTTACCAGATATCATTGTCACAGCAATCCATAATTCTCCTAACAATAGAGAGGTTACTATCGTTGTTAAAAGTACTCGAGCCCATTTATGTTGTCGGATCTGCGGAAAACCTACACGCGGGCATGGCTTAGGACGTACATTACGTTTTCGTCATCTATCATTTCTGGGTAAAGAGACTTGCCTAGAGATTACCTGTCCTGTTCGAACTCCTAGTTTAAGCGGCAACGGGCAATTGAAATAGGTCTCCACAGAATTTCTTCCAGCCATAGCTTCCAATTGGCATAACGCTTTTTTCTAATTTGAAAGAACTTTGGGTAGGCGTCACACCATCTAATCAGCTGTGAGCACGCCAATCGTTGTAATAATTTTTAAATTGATTTAGTTTAAGTTCCAGATCATGTTGATTCCAAAATAGAGTACGGTCAAGAAATTCGCGTTGTATCGTACCAATTAATCGTTCAGAAAATGGATGTGATATCGGAATGTAAGGCACAGATTTTATCGTATTTATTTCTAAAATTCGTAAGTTAGCTTGCCATCGATAAAAATTAAAAAGTGGATCGTTGTCTGTGCTGAGATGGATTAGCAATGCTTTCCTTGCGATGATCTTATTAAACATACAACAAAGTACAGTTCCATTTACATCGCCCGCATGCACAGAAAAACCAATAATTTTCCTACTGAATTGATCCATCACAACCATGACCCAATGCGATTTTAATAGGATAGACTCACATCTAAATAAATCAATTGACCATAAGCTATCTTTCATCTGACCGAGAAAAGCAAGCCATGAAGGACCGTCATCTCCTGCATTGAGTGGAGTATATTTATCTAAAATCCGCTTAACTATGCCTTTATCAATAGTCATTCCAAATACATTTTTAATTTGCATAGCGATACGTAAATAACTAAAGCTTGGATTACGCTTTTTCATTTCAATAACAAGGCTAACCATTTCTTGGTTAGGCCCTTTTGGGCCAGGCTTTTGCTTTGATTTATTAGAAAATAATAACCGATATTTTCGCTCAACAAGCGCCTTATGAAACTTAAGTAATGTGCCTGGTTTAATAATGACAGCTATTTTTGATAAGCGTTTTGGATTAACTAAAGCATCAATAATCCATAATTCAAGCGGTCTGATAATGTCAATTTCGGTGAGCGCTTATGGCGGCGTTTCAATGTAATTAGCTGTTGCCTAAGTAAAATATTTTCAGCAGATATGGCTTTGACACCACCCGGCTTGAGTAGTTTAAGCAGCAATCCGAAAAATGAGTATAAAAGATATATGAAATTCATAAGGAGAGAGATTATACCAGTATTTAGAAGTCGTTTACATAGAGTTGCATGCAGAAATAACAATTCGAACAACACAGGAAGGAGTTTCCCATGGATTGGGTGCTAGTCTCTATCGTTATTACTGCAATAGCCACTGTTGCTATCGCCATTTATTCTTGGGCAAGCCTGAAACTTTCTCAAGCAATCAAAAATCAAGAAGAAACTTATCGCAACATATTAGTTGAGCTAACCAAGCGACACCAAAGTGAATTAAAAGACTTGTATCAGGCTATTACAATTGCCACCTTAATTGGTGGTCATTCAAACACTATAGCAACATCGCTCAATTCAAGAAATTTTATTCAGGTGATGTAAAAATATTTCGGGAATAAGCAATTATCTGATAGTAACGAACATTATAATGCCCTTAGAACCACCTATTAAAATAAAAAATTGTTTCAAAACCCGTTTTTGTCACTTTCGTCAATGTTAAATAGTAATTTGGAGGATGATATGGATCGTAAAGATTGGTTCCCTATTGTTTTATTATTTTTAATACCTATTCCAATAATTTCGACAGATTATTTAGTAAACTTTGCAGCTAATTTTATGAAAATATCAGATGAGAAATGTATTAATAATTTTAGGGAAGGGTTATCTACATTTAGATGGCGGCAACTTAAATCAGTATTGTTGATAATTGTATTATTCATTGTTGCGTTACCCATAGCGCATTACATTGGTATTACAAATGCTCCTTATTTTGCGATTATTTCTGCTATGCTTCTGACTCATGCCGCATTTGGTCAACTAGGATGGGAAATTCAAACACATAGTGGTAAATCCATCATAGAAACTATAAACAAATACTGGTTTAGAGAGCTATACTCATTGGGTACTCTTCTTTTGTTCATAGCAATTTTGTCGGGGAAGTAATCAACCGAGTCTTTTTCTATATGACACTTTCTAAAGTAATTGGATATTTTATTCGATTGTTTTTTATATACTGTTTCAGTGTCAAGGTTTAAATAGCCTCAATATTTACAACACACTTGATCTCGATCTCCAGGGTTCGCCAGGCAACAAGAAAATCAATTTATTTTTGACTACATCATACGCATGCTCAAAAGACCAATCATTACCTTCAGCAAGCAAGTCCAAAATATCATGCCGAAAATCATCAAATCGAATTTTTTCATGTAAATTTTTTTCAAATAAAGCACGAGTGACATTTTGATTGTCTTTATTACAATGTGCTAGGAAGACTTTTAATACAATATCAGGATCGATTAAGTTATCCCTAATCACAATCCAAAGGTCAAATAAATCTCTACCCTTTCGACGCTGATAAAGAGCTCTTATTTTTTTACCCATTAATTCATTTAGTTGATAAGTACGTAGTGCTGACTGCCCAGTAAACCAAGAGTTAACAACAGAAAATTCATAATCAACAAAATCGAAAATATGAAAGTGTTCAGTGGTGTTAATTTCAATTTTCAACTTTTTTTGAGTATTGTCATTAGCAGTATAGCGATAGAATAATTTTGCGCTACGTTCTGTTAACTTGCGTGCGGGTTCCCCTAACCAACTCAATGAAGTGCGTATTTCATTAAGCATTCCACCAATGGGCGCTGACTTAATTTGCACTAGGTCGATATCTTCACTATAGCGTGCAGCGGGCTTTATATAGAGCTTATGTAACGCAGTGCCACCACGGAAAACTAAATTATCTTTTATTTTGGGGTTTTCGTATAACGAAACGAGGACACAACTGATGATCAAGTCCTGTTCGACTTGGTAGTCTCTTACCCATGACACTTGTTGGCGCCATTCGGTTAAACAATATTCGGGAATCATATGTCACTCTCCACAGCTGCATTTTCAATAATTTTCCAGGTTGCATTTCGTGGTGACTCAGTAAGCTCCTCTAAATCTCGCATTAGAGGAATATAATCAACGCGTTTTTGTTGCGCTAAATATTTTTTTAATACCGCTGCTAATTCGATAGCGTTTATCACTTCCAACAAATATCCAAGCCGCTGTTTCCATGCGTGAGTCGGTTGGCTTTTAGCAAGAGCAAGCAACTGATCTGGCTTCATACTTTCCTGAAGTTCAGCAAGGACGGTAGCAATATGATTTAATCCACCCGATTGCTGAGAATAATTGAGTAAATCCATTGCAGTGCCTTCGGGAGTGGATACCTTGAGCGTGCTTTTAGCAGTAGAGATGCTTTGTACTGGAGTTACGTTCAAATGTCGATTGGCAATAAAACGAATCTTTATTTTTCCACATAGAATTTGAGGTCTACTGCGTCCTTGAATCATTACTTGGAAAGCCTGTATCGCTTGATGTGTGGCGCCATGATAGCTCGCAGCAGTGAGTAACCCTACATAGTAAGGGCATTGCCAATACTCCATCAGATAAGGAATGAAATGTTCTGCCGGTAAGCATCCTAAGATTTGATATTCTGGCGGTACAATGACATAGAATCCTTTAGCGGGAGTAGCTAATTCATTTTTGGTAAGCAGATGTTTTACAGAAGAATAAATTGCTCCTGCCGATTTATTTAGGGCCGATTGAGCTTGTTGAACGGTAAAACTGCACTTACCATGCCTCACAAGATCATTGATGTAATCGCTAAAACTCATAACGGCTCCGATCTGTTTAACAGCCTAAAATAGGCTGTTAAAATGATTATAGTCGTTAATAGAATAATTGCCAATGCTCAAACATGTATGCTCTTCGAATTGCTATTTAAGCAGCAATTCACTGATAATTAAAATAAGTTTTCGCAATATTTTGCTACATATACGACTGTAGTAAATTTGTAGCAAACCAAGATATGATATCTGCTATTATGAGCTAATTAGAACAGCTTTGATGTAGCCAAATCATCGTAAGGTGTTGATTTATAATAAGTACTAAGGTTGCCAAATCGGTCTGTTAATCATTAGGTCACTGGTTCGAGTCCAGTTCGGGGAGCCAGTACAATCAAGTGATTAGAAACACCCACACAAAATTAAAAATTCCCATGTAGAAGCAATGTAGAAGGCATATCAGTCTACTCATGCACATTCAGGTGTATAATTAGATCATTGACCCATCCATACAAGGAGTAACGTTATGGGATGTATCAAGATCACAGCAATCCTGACTACAATAACCCTCCTTATTTCTTGCGCCACACCGTATCAGCCTAAAAGTTTTATGGGTGGATACACCGATTCGCGAATAGACTCAAACACTGCTAGGGTTACTTTTTATGGAAACGGCCATACATCCAGAGAAACCGTTGAAAATGACATGCTGTACCGCTGCGCTCAAGTAACACTGAATGATGGTTATGATTACTTTGTAATTGCTGGGGGTGATACTACTCCCACTTATAGTTCATTCACGACCCCTGGCACTTATAATGGATATACCAACACCAATGTAAATATTTATGGCAATACTGGATATGCCATTTCAACAACTTCCGGCTATTATCAACCTGGACAGACATTCACTACTCGACGATTTCAAGCAACTGTCGTTATCAAGATGTTTAAAGGTGGAAAACCTGCTGGATCATTAAATGCTTACAATGCAAAAGAAATATTGAGCTATATAAATCCTCAACAAAAATAAAATGGAGTGCATCAAAAATGACAGAAGAAAAAATATTAGAAGCACTGGATAATTTAGTAACCAGAACCCCCCAGGCAACTCAACAATTAAAAGAACTGATTAATTACACCTATGATTTAATATCTGCTTGTGGAAAAATAACTGATTGGCAAAAAATCAGACTTGCTGAAGCTGTTTCAGCCTATAAAATTAATTGGTTAGATTCTTGTAAATTTTCTCTTTTGTTGGCTTTAGAAAATCCTCTCCGCATTTCACAAGAACCACGACATCTAAAACATTGTAAAGATTTTGCAGACACCATTAATATTGAGGAATTTATTTCTGAATTGAATAAAGATATGAATAAATGAAGGCCATAAGGACAGATAATACATGAAAAAATTATATCTCCTTGCACCACTATTTATTACCATACTTGTTAGTATACCTGCCAATACTCAAACCATTATTCTAAATAACGATACGATGCCAAAGAAACTGTTATTAGATAGTTTTAACGGAAGCTCTAGGAGTGAGAGAATTAAAATAGCAGAAAAGTTACTAAATAATTTAAATGAATTAAATGCAGTATTACCAGAACTTAGCGATATCAGTATGAGCAACTTTGAAAAACAAGAAAATTATATATATCATCCTACTGGCGGTATAGTTAATAAAAACGGCGAATTCAACAAAAATGTAGCCGATCAACAACTTAAAAACATAAAATCATATTATGACAACCCAGAACACAATCTATATGAATTACATAATGAAATTAAATTAGCTAAAGCAAGCCTTGATTGTATTACTAGCTCACAAAAAATAGAAAAAGAAATGTGCTGTTGGATAATCACAAGCTCACTGTTGATGGATATAAACATTTGGGAAAACGATATAAATGATTTAATTCAGAATCACAAAATTGATAATATTGACCTTACAGGAGGAAATACTTCAGTTAGGCTTGATATACTATATCGAATATATCATGGTTATGGACAGGAAATACTTTTAAAAATAGTTTTACCTTATATGAACCAGCAGGCAGACAACCAAAGATGAGCTTTAATTTAAAATATGCCATTCTTAACGAGGTAAAGATAGATTATGAGCTTATTGCAGGATGGTCATGAGAAAAATTCCATATACACACAACATACACGCAACTGCCAGGAGGATAATTATGCAAATCCTAATTCACACCGGAGATGAATTTGAGTTTAAAAATGAGAATAATACTTATAAATATTATAAAGACGAAATACGCGATGTTGACGCAGACACGGGAGACCATTTTACCGAATATCAAATTGTATTAATATTTACTTCTGGCAATGATAACCCGCGGTGCTACATGAAAGTATTTCGTGATGATAAACAGGCAAAAGATGATGTATTCGCCAACCTGAAATCAGAAGAAATAACGGACTTTACTGATTGGAAGCGCTGTTCATAATAAAAAGAAAAAAACATGCAAGCAAAACGGTTTTGTGCAAAATTAGCAAATGAATTAAGCAAATAGGTAGAAAGAATGCTGTAATTTACAGCAAAAAATTTTTCTAGGAATTTTATATGGATATTTTTATCAATATCATTGTAGCAGTAGCATCAGCATTAGCTACCTGGGGAATATCACATATTTATTATAAAAAATCTATACGAGATCAAGCAGAAAATTGGCTAAAAATAGAGTCTGAGTTATTGGCGCGCATTAGCGATACTAAAAATGATAAGTTAATTTTGCGTGAAAAAAGGATATCAGAGGCAATTCGAGATTACATTAGAAAAGGCACTCCTAAATATTTCATAGATACCTGCGAAGATTTATCTTTAGAAGAAAAAGCAAAGATGTTTGATGATGTTTTATTACGGGCAAGGGGTAGCAAAGGGAAAGATAACCCTTACAAGTTAAACTAAGTTATGCCTTAAAAAGACCACTGCTCACAAAAAAAGTTTTTCATCTGCATCGTGTACTGGGTACTTAACTCAGCATCGGACACAAGCAATAAATCAAGATCACAGCAACACTCTTTGATAGGAACCGTTTTTAATACGGCTTCACCATCAATGCTAGAATCAGCACAAAATTGTTTAAATCCTTCGAATAATCCTTTGATCTGAGAGACATGCGCATCGTGCACTCTGCTAGCAAGCTCTATTAATCGTCGGGTTTGACTTGCCAAGCCTTCAAAGCCTTCCTTTTCTTCATGCTCCAACTCTTGCTCAGAACACATGATAAACGTATCAGCTTTTTTAATAAGGTTGTAATGCCAGACACATTTTTCAAAAAATATCGCGCCCAGCATAAGCAACGCATTAACACGTTGGGTATATTCAATATCATACATTTCATATTTATATCGCGGACAAATTTCCCATAAGCGATCAGCCTCGCTCACATCACCACGTGCCAAAGCCGCTAACGTGAGATGGGTACGTTCCATGGGGGTGAATTTGCTATACTGTTGGTCTTGTATCTGTCGCATGATTTATTTCTCCTTTTTCCTAAGTTTTAGTGTCCGTTCTATCTCTGCAAGTCTCTGAGCAAGCTCAGTGGTTTCAATGTTTTTTCTCTGCGCCTCCAAGCACGCCAAAAGCGAACCACCCTGATTGGGCGTCATCTCACCTCGGTAAACAGCCTGCAATATTGATTCGCCATGAGCAAGCAATTCCACTGTATATTTTGCTCCTTCTGGCATAGCCATAGCGATAGCATCATCTGTAGGCTTCGCAGGCAACATGCGCTCAAGAAACAAACCTAACATAGGTTCATTACCAGCAAGTGCAAGCTTAATTGCCGTATCAAATAGTGCATCTTGATATGGCTCAACCAAGCTTTTAAATAGCTGCTGCCTATGACCACTACCTTTAGGTCGCCCATCAGGGTTGCCACTTGAGCCAGATTGAAATTTCATCCAGTAACTCCTGTTATCTACTGTTATTAACAGAGGGAATTCGCTTCGCTACATCGCGAAAGCATGCTATTGCTCTATCCATATCATATGACCAATCACGAAGAACCTCCTCAAAATATTCTTCTAAACATTGCTCCTCGTCACCCCCATAACCAGCGCTAATCTGCTTGATTACAGAATAGAGTTCTTGAGTTGCAGCGTTGCGCTCTTTAGGCAATGCAACCACACAATTTTTCTGAATGCTCTCACTCGCATGCCTATGCAACCGGCTGGTTGCACCTAAGTTGCAGCGCTGGTTGCATTCATTACGCCTTAACACTTCAATAGATAAGGCAAGCAAATCTACAGTTGCATTATTTGTTGCACATACTGTTGCACTTACAAGCGGTGTAGTTGCACTGTTGCATGTTATAGTGGAAGCAACCGTGCAACTTTCCAGTGTATCAATCATGATGGCTCTCCTTTTTATACAACAATCCCTCTTGCCTAGCTCGCGATAAATGACGACTCACGCTTGATTTATTGATACCTAATTCAAGGGTTATGTCTTTTGGCGACAAGCCATCATTTGCTAAAGAGTAAACTTTTTCATAGGTGCTTTCTTCTAACGTCTTAATCTGCCAAACTGCTTTGCCGTTTACATCAATCAAATGTGCTTCAAACGTTCTCGCATCATCCCCAAAAAAGCCGCGTGCTTTTTCATATTTGACAAGGAATCTCGCACCATGCCTTGATTCGTAGTCTTTAGGACGCTCTAGCGTAATTACAGTGTCCAAGACATCCTCCTTCTTAGAGGTACCTCGCTGACCGCCACTCTTGCCAGAATGATGAATCAGTAGCACAGACGTACCCCGCGCTCTTAACCAAAGCACCCAGCTTTGAATAGGCGCCCAGTCAGCAGCATCATTTTCTTTAATGCCTGGCGCAAGACAAGAAATGTTATCTAAAATAACTAACTCAACATCCTCTGAAATCGACTGATTTAATAACTTCTGCCCCTCTATTGTCGCAATATCTGGCATAATGCCATCATGTTGCAAATCAGGCGTAATGATTTTTAACTTACCTGGCAAGTTAGGGTCACCCGACATAGTGACAATACGGGCAAGACGTTCTTGCAAAGTCGAAGCAGGCATTTCACCATCCACAAAGAGTACATTTCTTGGAATTGGAGCAGTCCAACCCAAAAATTCGCCACCTTTTGCAACAGCATGAGCCACCCCCAGAGACAAGTGCGTTTTTCCAATGCCGCGAAAAGCATGCACCATACATAAACCTGCTTTGGGCAACCAAGGGCTTAAAATTAATTCGCGCGGTGGTAATTGCATTGCTAAGAAACTTCCTAAATCTACTGTAACAAGTGAAGCAGGAGATTCAATCGAGGCATTATCTACGGCATTTTTTATATCGCTTATGCTCATAAAATTGCCTCCAATAAGAGGTCATTAAAATCTTGTCCAACCTTTGGAGAAATTACACGTTTTACCCTGCGACCTTCGGAAAGTAGCCTTTTAGTTAACTTTGCAGCAGCTTCTTGACCACGACCCGATTCATCATTATCAACAGCGATGGTCACCTCTACAACAGACGAAGGCAAAACAACTTTTTCCATACCTACTGCACTGACCGTTGCCCAAGTTGGAAGCTCAGTTGCTATATTAAAAGCCAACGCTGTCTCAACTCCTTCTGCTAACCCAAGCTTGCCCCCAATAGGCTCATTCAATTTAATCGCTGCACCCAATGATGCCCCTGGCGTAATTGGAGACATAAGTTTTTTAGGTTGTGGTACGTTAGCTTTACAGGAATTGCCTAAATAAGTACGATGAATTGTAACACCGTGGTTATTTGCATTCTGCACTACAGCAATCATCGCTGGAAACTTACCCACCAAAAAATGATCTTCATTGTAGTATGGTAACTGGGGGTGAAAACGTAATACTGAAGGAAAGGTATTTAACTCAATGCCTCGCGCCTTCAAGTAGCAATCTACTGAATCGCCATGAGTCACAGGTCTTGCACCTTGCCAAACAGCGTTCAAAGATTTACGTCGATTGTAGAGATTATTTTTAGGTGATTGAGACGGATAATTCTTATCTAAAACGCTAGCAAGGTAATAGCTAATATGTTTAGGACTAGATACAGAATGCTGCTCTGACCGCATACCTAATACTCGGGCAATCATTTGGAGCGTATATACAAAATTCCATCTGTAACAAATCTGAAGTAATTTAATCCCATCGCCAGCACCACAGCGATTACAAAAAAAACTTCCTCGCCCTTTATCATCAAACCTAAAACGATCTTTTCCGCCGCAAGCAGGACAGGAACCATGCTTATTTTTAAGATAGGCCGCATTGATGCCTAATGATTCTAAAACACCTACCCACCGACCTTGAGCTTTATTAAGAATTAAATTAGCTGTAATATTATATTCTGTGTATTTTGAATTGGGCGTCGTTTCCAGCGGCGCCTGATAACAAGAGTCAGCCATGGCGCACCTCCTGTGTATATTCACTGGTGCTATTGACTAACGGATGCCCTTCCAGCCAGACCACTACATCAGACTTACGGTACAGCACTCTTCCGGTTATTGTTTTTCGAAAGGGGATACCACGTCGCCGCCATCTATCGCATTCCAAGGTTTTTGTTGAACTGTTAATGACAGGGGCTATCGTTTCTTGCCCAAAAAAAGCTTCCATTGGAGCGTTCCAAAAAATTTGCACCAATTCGGCTTCTGACTTCCTGGGTTTTCTGCGTTTAACGCGTGTTTCAAGAGTATTCATAAGATTTCCCTCGTAAAAATGAGATCAGGATAGAGAGAAATCTAAAGAAATCGAATAAATGTGTACAAGCCAAGTTACCGCTTTAAAAAAACTAATAACTTGGCTTCATGCAATTGATATCATTCTTCGATGCGTTTATTCTTGCTATTTTTTATCATCTTAAATACTTTTAAAACATATTTTCCCAGTGAATGAGACTCTTCATCATTCTTATTCTTGGACTTAATCTCAAAAGGGTTAGGAGTTTTTATATCTGGATATCGAACCTGGTAATTTGCGTTAATAATTTCAAAAACACAACACACAAAATCATAAAATTGCCCCTTAAATGGAGGCTCCCTTGCAGGATCTTGTTGAAAATTTTCTCTAGCATTTTTACCGGTCAGTTTTTTATATACATCAACCAACTGATATATCAAACTTGGAACTGCATCTTTGGAATTATTTCCAGGTTTTTTACCACCATCCTTCTCTATTCTTTCCATAGCAACATTGCGTATATTTACAAGATAAAGAAGGTCTTTTTTTAATCTTGATAAGAATTCGTAAGTATTAATCTCTTTCCATTGACGCTCTTCTTGAATAACAAGCGAAATATGTTTATATGTTTCATACGCATACCGATTTGTTAGAATATCTAGATGACTCACTAACTTCTCAGCTATCTTACAAATCCTCCTAACTAGGTCTTTTTTATCAGATTTACCAGGTTTTAATTTGACACGTCCAACTATTGACGAAAATGAAGTAACATTATTCAGTATCTCACGAAAATTTTCGGCTTCGATTGGCTGATCATTTTTAAATACTGAACTTATTATTTTATGAACATCTTCTTTTTGAAAAAATTCCCCATAAAAAATATCAGTGCCAGTACGTACTGTAAAATTTGTTTTGTCCCTATAAGTAACGGTTCTATTCGTCTTGTGAGGCTGGGTTTTTTGCATACTAATCTCATCTCTAATAATTACAGATTATTTAACATCAATTTGATTAAGCTCTGCCTCAATTTGCTCAACTGTAGGCAAACTTGTTTTAAATTCTTTAGGTAGAGCCTTAGATAAGGTATATTCAGAAATTCCAATAGGTGCTTTCATACTTCGCAAAGCATATTCAGCAACAAATTTGCTTTTTGATTTACACAGCAAAATACCGATTGTTGGATTATCATTTTCTTTTTTCATCAAATCATCAACTGCTACAAGATAAAATCCCAATTGTCCTGTATGTTCCGGTTTAAATTTACCTGCCTTCAGCTCAACAACAACAAAACAACGTAAATGTAAATGATAGAAAAGAAGATCAATAAAAAATTCTTGATCATCAAATGTTAAGGGAACTTGTGAACCAACAAATGCAAAACCTTGGCCAAGCTCAATAAGAAAATCTCGTACGTGAGTGACTAATGCATTTTCAATTTCGCGCTCATGCGCTTCATCGCTAATGGTAAGAAAATCAAAATTATACGGGTCTTTCAATATCTCATTCGCTAAATCAGATTGCGCCGCTGGCAAGTGCTGATTGTAGTTTGATATTTTTTTCCCAGAAATCCCTTGGCGTTCATACAATCCGCTTTCAATCTGCATTTCCAGTATGGTGCGTGACCAGCCATTCTTAACAGTCTGTTGCGCATACCACTCTCTTTGTAAGTCATCTTTGATCATCTGCATTAAACGAACAATATGCCCCCATGGTAATTGCGAAACAGGCTGTTTCGCAAAGTTCAGGTTCGGGTAAAAGGAAGCAAAACGGCGCATATGCTCAAGATTTCGTTTAGAAAATCCCTGCATTTCAGGGAAAGCTTGCCTCATATCATGAGAAAACTGCTCTAAAAAATGCTCGCCCCACTTATAGGCTTTTTGCTTCTCGATTAAATCAGCGCCAAGCTGCCAATAAAATTTAATAAGCTCGCTATTTGCCGCCAGCGCTGCGCGTATCTGGGCTGTTCTTAAACGGTCTTTTATACCGCTCAGAAAATCCTTATAATTTTTATCCAAACGCAATGAGTCTTCTATTTTCTTAAGCTGTTTCTTCATAACTCTCTCCTTCTTTTATTTGTTGAATCGTTACCACCTGAGCAGATTTCTGCGCTCCCATACACTTCAATAAATAATCGGTTATTTGCTGCATAGGCTTACGCAATCTCTCAACATCAGCAACGATATATCCTGCGGTAACATCGCCGTTCGTTTTATGGTTAAGCAGTCTTTTCAACGCATAAGCGGGAATATCTACGCTCTCAGCAACCGTTATGAACGTGCGGCGCAGGTCATGAACGGTGAACTGAATGCCTGACATCTTAGTGACATGAGCCATTTGTTTACGTGGCTCAATAATGAACCCACCAGCACCCGTGCCAGGAAATACATACTCACTGGCTGAGGCTTGCTTGCGGGATTGGAGAAGTGAACAAAGATAATCTGAGAGAGCCAAAGTATGAGGCTCATGATTTTTTGTGTCAATTACTGTAAGCGTTCTCGCTACTAAATCTACCTGTATCCACTTCAGGGTAGCTGCTTCTTGGCGGCGCAAACCAGTAAACAACACTACCAATAAGTAATCACGCAACACTTCATTTTGTAACTGCTGAACGCCCTTATGCCAGGCAGGTAACTCATGCGACTTGATAAAACTCTGGCGCCGCTCAATACGATACCAAGCGCGGGTTTGTGATAACCGCTTTACCGGATTCTCAGTCACTAAAGATTTACCTTGTGCATCTTCATATTGCCCAGCAGCAAAATTAAAAATAGCGCGTAGTAGGCGCATCGCTAAATTGGCATACGCCTCGCCATGCTCTTTACCAAGAGCCATATGATGCCTTGTTACTTTGTCCTTGGTGATGGAAATAAGCGGCTTATTACCCCAATTAGCGAAACCAACTGCCAAGACCCGTTTATAATTGTACAAGGTGTTATGTTTTAGAGACTTGCGTGCCTCCATATAATCAGTGAACACCTGATTTAAAGTAACAGCATTCATTTTCGCTTCACGCTTCTGAGCAAGCGGATCAACCCCTGTGGCTATCTGCCCGATGATCTTCTGCGCTTCCTTCCGCGCCTGCTCGACTGTCAATGCCCCATACTTACCCAACGTCATGCGACGTACCTTGTTGCCTATACTTTTCTCAACCACAAAGCTTTTCATGCCTGTGGATGTCACACGCAACGCAAAGCCCTTTAGCTGATCATCACGGTAAAATGCCTGATCTTTATCAGTCGGCGCATCGGCCTTATCAACGAATGCTTTTGTTAACTTCACTTATTACCCCGTTCCCATGTAGAATCAATGTAGAAAGACTGTAGAGAGCTCATTAGAAGAAATTAGAGCGAATAATAATATGTAACGCACTGAAAGTAAATTGATTTAAGAATTTGATAGAAAGATGTAGAAAACACTAGAAAGGTATATTTTATAACTGTTAATCATTAGGTCACTGGTTCGAGTCCAGTTCGGGGAGCCAGTAGAATCTTTTTGATCCATAGAGAACCCATCTTCCGCCGTCTGCCCAAACTTTAGATGCCCTTAAGATTAAAAAGTCCAAATAGGTTAAAAAGGAAGAAACAGCACACCCTTACAATCAAGACTTGGGCCGACATGCCCATTCCAGCGCCCTTTTTAAAGTTAAAAAGAAGTTATTGTTACACAGAGCCTTCAGATGTTTATACTTGGTTTTTAACCAAAATAAGGCAAGCAAAATATAATCTTCCACTATGCCTATGCGAGCCAGTTCAAGTTCATTCATAACTTTTTTTGATATGATATTATTAAGATTATAAGCTTTATAAATTTCACTTGCAGAATTTTTTAATTTATTAATGATGATATTATCATTAAGCAATTCTCCCAATCTAGCATATTGTTTCTCATCGTTACTCACTAATAGCAGCATGGCCAATTCCGTGACTTTATCGTCTTGAGCAATAGACGAAACAATTTCAATATATTGTTGTACTAATTCTTTCTTCCATACCATGCAATTATAAACAATCAATTTACTAGCGGATAGTGCTTCACTAAATGATTGATCGCCAGTCACTCCTGAAAGATCACTAGAAATTTTTTGTAATTCAATCATTTTCATGTGTGTGATCTTATCAACATGAATTAAGCGGTATGATTTACCATCACGGTTATCATTATACACAGACTCCATTTTTTCATTGTCTAAATCCACATAGAAAATTTTACTAAACCCATTTTTAGCAAGGATCGGGATCATAAATTCAAGAGCATTTCTTTTATTTTTGATATCACCACCCATACTAATGACATCTTGATTTTTTATAGAATATTGTATATATAGTTGATGCACACGCAAGTAATGAAGATGTGAATTTAAATGATAAAGTAATTTATTATTTTCGCTATTATGACTGTATTCTACTGATAGTTCAGTGGTTGAATAATAATCTTCAATAGATAAGCCACCTAGAAGGGTTTCGATTATATTTTTTGGTAATTCTTGCCATGAAATATGTATCTGTCGATAATACTCGCGAATATTTATTTCTTTAAGCTTGACCATTTTGATAAGAGAGTCAGTAAATAATATTCCTTTGTTTTTATATGAAAAATCAGCAGAGAGAAATCCTGTCTGAAGAGTGGAAACTCTGCGAGCCAATAGTTTTTTAAGCCGAAGAACGTTGTAAAAGGGAAAATTATCCGAATATTCACTCATTAATAATATGCGCGTATTAATCGGAGTACATAGCAAGAATTCCAGTACCGGGCCATGAATATAATAATCTATTTTTAGTATTTTTTTCCTTATTAAATAATTATATGTTTTGAGATCAATGGATGTAATTTTATATTCTCGCAGAACTTCAATCAACCATTTTCCTCCTATAAAAAAATGCCTTACAAATATGACATCTCCAGTATAATTAGCCATTCTCAAGCTTTCTTGATAGTAGCTATTTTAATACCGAATATTGCATCACCCTCTCCTTTTAAATACGTAGGAGTGGATATGATGATTGCTCTTAGGTGAATTTTTTTATCTTTGTAAAGATAGTCAACAATATAATGATGGCCTAATACTGCAGCAAGCAAGATAGGCCGATAGCCACTGATATCATCAATAAAGTTTGCATTTTCATTCTTACTTAGATGATACTTGACTGCACTCAGATTTCCCTCTTGAATTGCACAAATAAGCCCACTATGGCTATTTATTTTGATCGCGGGCTCCAATTCTTTTATACTTTCCTTACCTCGATTAAATCCTTTCATGTTCTGTTTCGCCTATTCAACTCTCCGGATAAATAATTCTTGCATTTTGCTAACACCACAATCAAATGACTTACAATCATGTAAGTCTATATTAAGTTATTCTATTATTAAATCCATTATGCTTTTTTATTTAACATAATAGGCATTCTAGTCTAATCCATTTGTAGTATTATGTTGCTCACTGTAAAATGAAACATTAATAGGAAGATAATAATCTATCAGGTCTTCCTTGATAACCTAAAAAGGAGCATCAAGAAATGATAAAACGTATCTTCGTCGTTGGCCATATGGGTGCAGGCAAATTTATATTTACAGAAGCGTTGGCTAAAAAATTAGGATGGCAAATCGTCGATGCGAATCCCAGTATTGAACGTTATATTGGCCGACATACACGAGATATTCTGGGCGAGCAAGGTGAAGCAGCGTTTAATCGTTGTCAAGAAGATATCATTTATTACTGTATTGGGAAAGAAAATGTCGTTGTTTTATTAGAAGAGTGTGTTGTATCAAGCGCGAAGTGCCGAGCAGTATTGTCCTCTGAGTTTGTTGTTTATTTGAAAGTCTCTGTTCAAACTCAGCTGGGTCGTATGAAAAATGGGCGTGTTCCATCGCTTCCGATGAGTGATATGAAGAGTTTCTTGGAAAAACAACATCGCGAACGGAATGCTTTTTATGAAGAGGTCGCGAGTGTGATTGTTGAATCTGTTGGTTATTTAGATCAAGTTTCAGAAATTAATAAAACTATTGAAAAAGATGTTAACACAGTGATAGAAGCTTTTGGAGAATAAACAAAATCCCAGTTCGTAGTTTAAAGCTAGAGGATAAGAGAATGTCAAAACCAAAAAATAACGTGTTATTTCCCATTTGACAGGAAGTTTATTAAACGACTTATTGACCCACTCCTTCTAAAAATGCCATTATAATTTATTTTTAGCATATATTTTCATTGCTTCAATAATAAAAGTAAATTATTTCTAAAATAAATACTTGACCTTATAGTTACTATATACCTTATTGTGCTTTCCCAGGAGATAGTCTATGGCTCAATGGTACGTGAAAGAAATTGCAAAATTAACCGATGTTTCAACGCAAACATTACATCATTATGATCGTATCGATTTGCTGAAACCTTCTATTCGCTTATCTAACAACTATAGGCTGTACTCTGAAGAGGACTTGCTAAAATTGCAGCAGATTGTTGCGCTTAAGTTTTTTGGGTTTGAGCTTTCTCAAATAAAAAAATTGTTATCAGGCAAAGATGATTTCAAAGAAAAATTTGCCATGCAATCTATGCTATTAGAGAAAAAAGCGAAAACTTTTTTAGAAGCCAGCAATACATTGAAAGATATTCTTTCAAACTGCAGCAGCGATTCCGTTCCATGGGAAACTATTATTCAATTAATTGAGGTCTATCGTATGACAGAAACTATTGAAAATGCTTGGGTTAAACAAGTTTTAACAGCGGAAGAAATAAAACAATATGCAGAGTTCGAAAAAGGTCTGAAAGACCGTTTTTCTGAACAAGAAAAAGAAGCGTCAATAAAAGCGTGGATGGATATTGTAAGTGAAGTGCATGCTGCATTAAAGCTAAATCCAATGGAGGAAAAAGGCATTGTTTTAGGCAAACGCTGTCTAGATTGGGTCAATAAAACATATGGAAAAAAATATGCAGCGCTTCGCACGTCCATTTGGGAAAAAGGATTCAAGGAAGGTCATGCAAAAGATTATCATGGCTTATCGTTTGAAGGTGTTGAGTGGTTAGATAAGGCAATGGATGCCTATTGTCGAGATCGTATTTATAAAATACTTAATCAAATAGGAACACATCCCGAAAATGAAGTATTAACACAATGGAATGAGTTACTCATAGAAATGTATGGTGACGAGCAAACGCCTAAAAATGAGCTTATTAAAGTAGCTTTGCTGGACGAGAATATTATAGATGCTGCAAAAAATTGGTTGGAAAAACGTTATTTGAACTCTAAAAAATAAAAACACTATAAATAAGCTTTTATTTATTATTTTTGATAATGAATAATATTCAGTTAATTTATTTATTTTTAAATACAGCAGCAGATTCATGATCT
>JBGAPT010000016.1:0-16841 GCA_044221135.1 Gammaproteobacteria bacterium | reverse complement strand
AGGAGAAAAACATAGATCGTAAATTTTGTTGTTGTATTGCTATTCTACTTTGTCTGTGTTGGTTTCTTTTACTATAAAATTGTTCTATTAATTGCTTTTCTATGTTTTCAGAAAAAACTAGCGCTGTTTTCAATTGCATCTCTATGTTTTTAGAAAAACGTCGTTTTTCTATTAGTCGCATGAGAGATAAGCATAGTATTTTAATAATTTCGTTTGCATGATTCCCAAGCCGATACAATTGTATCTGTATTTTCTGCATGTAGCAGAATAGCCATAGTTGGTGGCTTTTTTCCTGCTGTAATTGCTTCAGAAGCCATTCTTGTTTGCGTTTTTCCTGGTTAATTTTACGTATGACCCATGTTTTTTCTTCTTTGAATTCTTGTGTAAATTGCTCTTTTTGTGAATTTTGCTGTGATGAGATAATCTTATGAGTATAAGTACTTGTAGTTTCTGGTGCGGTATCATTTTTGTTTTCGGCCAGTGAATAACTCTTTCGGTCTAGTATTGGTATTTTACTATCAACAGACGCTTTGTTATTAAGCAGAGTTTGCGGATGTATGCATTTACTTATTTTATCAGCAATTTCTTTAGGTTTTTTCATAATAGAGAAATGATCACCAGGAACATTTTGTACAGTGACACGTGCATTGCTGTATCCAGCCCAGGCTAATGCTGTAGAAACTGTTTTATTTTCAGAATGTTCTTTTTGGGTTTCAGCAGTGATGAAAACAGTGAGCGGTGTTTTTTGTAATTTATTATTAGGGCAATAGACTATGTTGGCTAGTAGAAAATTCTCAACATAATCCATGATACCTTTACTGACAGGTGAAAGAGAACAAGCTTGGATTTGTTTAAAAACAGTCGTTACTTGTTCTTCTTTGCTCATACGCGCTAATGTAGTCACATCAACATCCACAGAAAAGTGATGCTGTGCGCTAAAATGGTCTACGAGCTTGATAAGTGCTTTAGCAAATGATTCAGGATCCTGTTCGCTCACAAAGGATGGCACGGGTTCATCTATAATTCCTACAAATTCTACAGGTATTCCACGTTTTTCAGCTTGACGAGCAATTTCATAAGCCAGAAGCCCGCCCGATGACCATCCAACAATATGAAGAGGTCCTTTAGGGTGTTCCGCAAGCATGCAACTTAAGTAAAAATCAGCTAGGTCTGGAATAGAGCGACTACTCCTTAGATGACTTAGATGACTTAGATGACCCGAAGCAGGTGCGTCTAGATAATAAATTCCTTGCGGTATTGTCAGCTCGCGAACAAGTGGCTCGTAAGTACCGCTGCTGGACTCACCTGAGATGGGCGGTAAAAGAAATAAGGGTGTTGTATCGTCTTTTTTGGCAGATTTAACACATTCGAGCCTTTCTTTTTTAGCTAGCTCTTCAGTGTTTTTAATTAAAGTATGCAACATAAATTCACGCCTCTAGTTTGTTTGCTAAAATCTAATTATAAGATTATATTCAGTTTATTGTTTTGTCGGTCCAGGATAAAATAATTTTTATCGTTGTTAGATAGTTGTCTTCTCATGCTGGATAGATATCCAGTGACAGTATAATTTCAATAATTTCTTTCTTGAGGCTTTAAATTTAGTCTACTTTACACCCATAGCATAAAATAAGAGTTGCGAAATAAACTTAATAAAATGTAGGCTTTTTGCTGGCTATTGTCTGCATGCACTAAAGAAAACGCATTTTTTCCAACCGATCATGATTGTAGCAAATATTTTTGATAATGGTTAAGATAAAAATACAAACGGTGCATTCACTGTTGAGTCTTGAGTAACTGCTGAATAGATATAATTAGTTGAGGTTAAATATGCTGAGAAGAATGACACGATTATTAGCAAGTAACGTTGTTGCTGTCACAATGATGACTACCGCAACCGTGTTATATCAACTTATACAAAAAAACCCGATTCCGATTGACAAAAACAGCATGGAAAACCAAGAAGATCCCCTGACTCTAACACAAGAAGACGCCCTGACTCTAGCAAATGCCCTAGCAACAGGAAAGGATGTCTTAGTTGGTGCAGGACAGATGATAGGTTATCCAAGTAATAGTCCTCATCATCCTCAACCTACTTGCGTTGCTATTACAAAAGAAATGTATGGCAACCTTCTCTTTATCACAAAAGCGGGACAAAACCGGCAAAAAATGTTAGTTAGTGAAAATCACGAAAGCATGATGCAATGCTTACAAGAAAAGCTAAATCTTCTCTATCAAAACAATCAAGGGATGTTGTTAGAACACACAATCCCATTATTTCTTAAAAGTTGTGATGATAAAATGCAAAAATGGTGTGATGAGTATTTGACGCGTGCAGGAAAAAAAGAATTTTCAAAAATCATCAGCCATATGCTAGTTGGAATAATTCCAATAATTCCTTTATCTCCAGAAACATTACTGCCTTATTCGGGGGGAGTGATGTTGCAAACAACTTCAACACCGTTTGGTCTATCTATTCGGGTAGGATTCGATCCATACAAAGAATATACTATACATGATATACAGCAAGCTACGATTCATCTTATTGATACTATTAAAGATTTACTCCCTAAAAGCAATGCTTTATTTATACCTGATGGGGTAAGAAGTGACATGCAACCTCATTAATATTAAGTAATCTAAATTCTCAAAACTCCTTGAATTAAAGGCAAATAAATTAAAATCGAGATTATAGGATTTAAGCGTAACCGTATGGCCATGTACATGGCTGTACGCGTATTTAAAAAGCAGTTGAATTTAATACTTCCTTAATAATTTTACTATATAATCTCATCTTCAAACCGAACTAGAGCATTAAGGCATTAAATTTTGAGCCAGACATATACACCTTGCTTTTCAACAACATTATCACGCCAGATATGTGTATCAGAAGCATCTGAGACATTTATAAAGCTTAAGAGGGAAACAAATGAACGGTAGACCAAAAAGCGCGGCGCCTATACAAGGGACATCCGCTTTTTCTTTCGATGCCTTCTTTAATACGCCAGAAGCTGGATTAGATAGCATCGCCTATGATGAGAGGGCTACAGAAGCAAAATCCCCATCTGTAAAAAAAGCTCGCGCTATCATGACTCAACTTCAACAGATGGAGAAAAAAGACCCTCAAGTATTTAAAAATAAAGTAACTTGTCATAGTTATATGGGTGATAACCCCGTGCTATCTCTTCCTACAGATTCTCCTGAACTTTCAGCAGGTGGCGATAAGTTAGATAACTCAACAGTAGAAATCTTAAACAAAGATTGTATAACAGCCGTTGTAGAACTGCATAACATACATCCTGGCCATCAGATTGCGATGTTAAATATGGCAAATTTACATGCTGTTGGAGGTGGATTTTTTATAGGAGCTATTGCCCAGGAAGAGAGAATTTTTCAAGTTACCACTCTTGCAGCGCAGTTGCTATATTATGCAAAGCAAAATGGTGGGTTTCAGAGACGGTACACGGTCGACGTCAGGCCCACCTATGGAATGACGTCACCGCAACGTTATTCATTTGCGCAAACAGATATACTTTATAGCTCTGGGATGATTGTAAGAAGTCCAATCGACGCGAGGCAGCCCGAGGAAGAGTTAAAAGAAACAGAGTATGTTCCTATTAACTTTATTACTTCTGCTGCAATGGTTTGCCTTCCCATAAAATATGAGAATTATGAATATAATGATGAAAATGGGAAGTCTCATCAAAAGAAAGAACAAGATGCACCTGCGATTTATAAAAAAATAATTAGAAACCAACTGCGTGTCGCTATAAGTCAAGGCAACACAATTTACGTAGCGGGTCCGATGGGCTGTGGTGCATTTCACAATTCCCCCATTTTAATCAGTGAGTGTTTTCGCAGCGTATTTGAAGAACCTGAATTTTTTGGAAAAATAAAAATTTATTTTGCAATTTATGATGGGCCTGCTACACAGTTGACTCCAGCTAACCAAAATTTGCTTACGTTTCAGAAAAAATTTCAAAATCCGCTGCAGATGTCAACACCAGCAAGTACAAGCGCGGTGCCTGAAACAGCACCCTCCCCTCCACCTAGTCAAGAGGAGAAAAAAGAAACTAATTCATCAAACTATTACCCCTACCTTGGCAGTGTGTTTATCGGAGGAGCCAGCAGTAGTTTTGCGTATTTTTTTGCAGGAGTCAGTGCCACTGTAGCATTAGGCATATTTTGCTTATCGGCAATAGCAGCCTGCATTCTATTGTTAACTTGTGCCAATTGTTACTCTCGATTACGCTTTTTTACTTCAGCACCTACAGAAGGGTTGGCTGGAGATAAAAAATTAGAAAAAAACAGAGCTCCCACACATACATAAAAAGATAACCAGGTTTGCGCAAATAAAAATCAGCACATGAAAAATATCGAACACAATATTAATATCATTGTGTAACATGTTAGTTCTCCTGTTAAAAATGGATTTCAATATTCAACAGAAATCATTAAACTAACTTTCATCAACTCACATGAGAATAAAAAATACGGTATTGTAAATGATAGAAAGGAATTACAATGATTCAGACTTTAGCGTTTTCCACCCCATTGCTTGCAGCTGTCACTATAGTCTTCATAATGGAATCATCTGCTATTTCTGCTAATCGATCCGAACCTGTTCCACTTTATGGTTCTTATATAAGAGATCTGGATCGCTCAAAACAAACATTCAACGGCCACCTCAATACTAATAGCCGCCCGTGGAAACAAAAGGAAGATTTCTTAACTGTATGTAAGGCATCAGGTTGCGTAGCTCATACACCTAATTTGTATGCTCCACCTCATTCCCCTAAATACATCGACTACCACTGGATCAATAATCGATGGGAGTTAACAGCGGATCACTTCTTCAATTGCAACGATGGCAGCAAAGTCAAATCTATTTTATTTGAATTTTTTACACCGAACGGTGATGGCAGTTTCTCTGGTGAAAGGAGTATTAAGGTAAGTGGATCAGGATGCGCTGACACAGGTCCTGGAATATATCGAATACCTTTTAAATTAACTCCCAAGACATGAGGAACCTGCCATCCCATTCCTAATAATGATTTTTTACTTTTGGAAACGAATAATATGCAAAAAAATAAATCTATTTTAAAACGATCTTACATTGATAGCCCTATAGGTTTGATGATTGCTATTGCAGATGATCATGTTCTTCATCTTTTGGAATTTGCTGATTATTATGGTCTAGAGCGTCAGATAACACGTCTGGCACAAGAAAAAAAGTCTGCTGTAGTCGCTGGGCAAGCATCGCCACTTGAGAGTATTGCATACGAACTTGAGCATTATTTTAAAGGCCAATTAAAAGAATTTACAACACCTCTTGTTCTTTCCGGTACCGATTTTCAGAATAATGTATGGAAAACTTTAATAATGATTCCTTACGGAAAAACTCAATCGTATGTAGACATCGCTAGAAAAATAGGAAAACCAACTGCTTTTCGGGCTGTGGCACAAGCCAATGGTGCGAATCGATTTGTAGTGGTTATTCCTTGTCATCGCATCATTAATGCCAATGGAGAGTTAGGCGGTTATTCCAGCGGTTTATCGCGAAAGAAATGGTTGCTTGACTTCGAAAATCAGAATATGAGTGAATCTATTGGTTGAAATTATTTTTCAGCAATGAATTACTATGCGGTCTTGCATCAAATGGATTTCATATATATAAAGGCACTCATGTGGTTTACTGAAATAGATTTCAAATTAAAAAATAACATTCAAAGATAAGAAAATGTTATATTCTCAACGAGAAAGTATTTTTGTTAAGATCGCACTGCCGCGAGTTCCTATGAAAACGCCTGCACCAGGCGTTGGTATTTGCGTTTCTAATGCACCATTTAGTAAACCTGCTCCTGCTGACTTAAAAAATGCTGTTTTACATCCTAGATTAGGCAATTCAGCACTGAGCTTCTCTAAAGCGTTTTCTAACCAGTCCTCATTTGACAAGTTGGAAGTATCATCTGCAGGACGTTTTAAGCGTTCAAAAAGCGTCTTTTTTAAAAAAGGCGCTGCGATAATATTTTCTTCTTGCCATGAAAAATCAGTCACTTCTCTCGTGATCATCGTTATTCCTACGCCCACCATAAATTTTGCAAAAGCCAACGTAGCATCTGTTGAAACACCATCTGGGTTTATACTATATCCTAACGCCCATATTGACATCCATGTTAAAAGTGATGGAGTTATTGCCTGCTGCATAGAAAAACGACGATAATCTTCTTTTACTTTGATGCTTGCTTTTTCAAAAATAATGACTAACTTTCTTTCGAGTTCAGAATACGAGCTAGAACTAGAAGTTATGTTATTTTGCTGTAAGATGGAAGCTATCCATTGTGCCCGTGATCTCATGCTGTTTTCCTTTTATTTTATATTCATTATACCTACGGCCTATTTCAAACTCACTCTTACTGTAGAATAGCTATTGTTTGAAAATTTTTTCCATGCATAGCTTCAACTTTGAAATTGCGATTCAAGCTTTCCATGCTGGTGTTGTCATAACTGTTACCTAATCTTACCCCGACTTTACGGACACCTTAAGTTAGCGTATTTTACTCTCTTAGTAAGATGTCCGTAAAGTCAGAGTGAGATCAACTTGAAAATTTCCTTTTTTTCACAGAAGGAGAGTCTGGACTATTTTCATAATCACTGGAATCACTGCTGCTATCTATATCAGGTAATACTGGACGACTGAATGGAAAAGCTTTTTTTCCAGCATGGAGCGGCCGCTGATTTGTTTTAGCAAAAATAAATTCCCGAGCACCATATCTCACGATACTGTCAGCAGAGCCTCCACCTTGTGTTTTAGCATGATTATAGTCAGGATATCGTTTGTTTTTTTCTTCGGGATCCATAAATTTCCTTTTTTTAAACAACTGATACCCTTCTTTATTAATAGTGGATTGAATATCATAGCGCGCGTTTTCAAGCAAAATACTATTTTCTTTACGTTTACTTGGGCGTGCTTGTGGTAAAGCCATATAAATGCGATCACCTTCTTTTTGTATTTGAGAGGCACTTGAAAAAAATTCTGCAACCAGCTGTTTTGTGGTGGAGTCATTTCCAACATAAGGGCAATTAAAATGTATTCTTGGAATAGTTCCATCTTCATCCAGATGCGCCTCTATTTCCTTGCTTTCATGTAGCTTAGTCGCATCGATACCCAATAATACAGTAGCTCCTTGTGAAGTAGCGTAATCACGATTATTAGCAAAATCTGGTTCTTCTTCCAGCTGTTCTTCTGTTCGATACTCTGTTGCAATAACGGCTGCGCCTAAGGTTGGTCGCTCATCTTTGTGCTTTTTTAATAATGCAGCTGTATAACTTAAATCTGCTTCGCCTACGAGTAAGCGTTTTTTATACGTTGGTTCTTGATCTTTTGTTTCAGGTGTTGTTTGATCGGATTTCATATTAAGCTCCTTATTGTTTTTGATAGGGTGTTTTTATATTCTACCAATGCAACTAAACTATATGACAAGCCATCAAGAATGACTATGGGTAGATTTACGTATTCATTATAGATTAGTTATGATTCCTAATTTAGCAACCAAATAGCCTAGTTCACATTGTGTTTGGCATCCTAGTTTTCTTTTAACATGTTCTATATGTTTCTCTATAGTTCGTGGAGAAACTTCCCATAAATTCGCTATTTCTGGCATTGTCATACCATCAACAAGATTTTTTAAATAAGCGAGTTCTTTTTCTGTTAAGTGATGATAGTTATACAGAGGGCCAAGGTATATTTTTTTGAGTTTATTATGAGGTACCAGCGTAGATTCGAAGGTATTTAAATGAATAGAACTTTTTTCTGCTGCTGTAATAAGACAGCTCGCTTTATCATAGAATTCTTCGGCAAATTGGTCTAATTTATCAAGCTGATTAATGATGTTATTGAGCACAGATAAAGAATTATCTGATGTGCCAAAATTAAAAAAGTCATGGCCATCTTTAAATGGACGTACAAGCGTAATACCATATCTTATATTGAATAACTTGCGACTATAAATCACGATAGGATCTTTATCATTTAAAGCATCCCATAATACATATTTATTATGACGAAAAACACTATTCTGTTCAAAAGCACCCACACTAGGGTATTTGTTAACAAGATAATAACTGAGCCAGTCATGATTATCACACAGATAAAAAATTTTGCCGTTATTATATAAGCGAATAAAATTTAATATACAATAGTTGAACTTTTTTAAAAATGGATAACAAAGAGTGGAGACTTCTTTATGAAAGCCAAGAGTGGGGTATTGTTTTACTGTGTTACAATGAGTAGATTTCTTCATAAGAGCCTCTATAGCATTCATAAATAGGGCTTGTCTAATGATGCATCATTATTCTTAGTGTATCAACGAGACTTTAAGAATGTACTCGGGCTATCAATTGTTCTATCACAAAGGGTCAGGCCCTTGCATTTAAAAAGATTCAGTACAGGATCAACCATTGCTTGAACTCGTTCACTATTATGATACAAAGCAACCGCAGCTGCCATAGCAAGAACAGTGAATCCCGCTGTGAAACAGGCTGGCCCACAAGCTAATAATGTAAAACCAATCAATTTTAATCCTTGAAGAAGTAAATCCCTGCGTTGCTCATTGAGTTCCACTCCTACTTTTTTGGAACAACTGAGAACAATAGCCGCTTTTATAAAATCATAAGCAGCCTTGATGGCATAACCTTGCGCAGCAATCACAAGAGAAGGTTGCCAAATTCCACCTGCTTGATATAAATCCCATGCTTTATAATTCCGAATCAACACAGGTAAACTTAACAAATCACCTATATCTTCACCATACGCTGCAAATCCAAACTTTTGATCACTCGTGAATTTGAATACTAACCTATTTAAAGCCTCTGCAAAAGTGAGAGCTGCATCAACCATCCCTATGACAGGAACGCCCCCACCTAAAAATTGGCTGGCTCCCCATGCAGTGGTTATTAATACCGAAGACGATGCGTGTAAAACAGCTCCCGCCGCAGGTATGGAGATTAAGGTAGCTGTTTCTTCAATTTTTTTTAATGTTCCTAATACTCTAGCAATCGATGCAGTGGTGCCTGATGTAGCAAGAATTTCTGCTGCACGTACAGTGTTTTTTCCTAACTCATTGACGAATTTATCACAGGCTCCAAAGATTTCTTCAGGAATTGTGCTTTGACACTGACGTACATAAATTCCTGCTTTAGTGTTTCGCAATAAAGGAAAAATGTTAGGTGGTTGCTTTATCCAAGAAGTGCATCCTTGATATCCAATATAAAGTTCTTTTGATTCTGACTGTAGCGATTTTACCGTTAGAACATAGAGTGCATTCTCTTCTAGATCACGAGGAAAAGTGGTCTCTGTATTTTCCTCTATCAAAATAATCTTTTGTATTCGCTGACCGGCTCCTGCTGGCATCTTCATTATTCCTTTATTTTTAAATAACGATCCGTGTTTACTCAACAATAGCTGATATTGGAATAACTTCACTTCCAAGGAAAAACAGTAATTCAAATTTGCTTAAAATTCAACTGGATTTTTTTTATATATAGTACTCACAATCCGTCCCTCTATAAAATCTAGCTGCTTTTTCAAATTTTTATGGATATTTTATGGTCTAATGAACCCCTATTCGTTTTAACCGAAATACAGGGCTTGGATGATGAGTTTCAACTAAGAACGATTTAAGGCATTCAAATAAAATTTACCTTAACGCTACTCTTGCGCTTCTATTTTCTGAAGGGGAATAATCTGTGATTAATGGGATTTGTTCTAGCTTCTCTTTCGTTAACCGGGTAACTGTGTGAGTCGGTTTCATTTCATCATCAAATGTTTTTATTTTTTCAGGATCACTGGGTACTTCAATACATTCTTTTTTATCTTTATTTACATGGAAAAGCTGCTCTCCACTGCGTACATAGATTTCATTTAAGGTAGTTTCAGGTAAATTGCTAAGCTCTTCCCGGTCTAAAGGTGACGACATGGATACAAGGCCACACCCTTCTGAAGAAGATAAATCATGGCCCGCCTCTTGTTGACCATGCTCAACTTGATCTTTTTTGTCTTGTGATTTTTCTTCATGGCCGTTGGATACGAATTCATTTCTATTGGCTGCCGGATTGCGGCCCATCGGACGAATATATCCATCATTGGCTGATGCAGGTTTAGAAGATTGGGAGGTGGAGTTTTTTGCTTCTTGTTCTCTTCTTTTTCTTGCAAGCAACTCTTTCACTGAAGCTTTATCACTTGCTAATGTTGCTTGCCGCACTTCTGCTTGTTGCACTATTTGTTCACAGGTAGATTTTACTGCGTCTACTTCGCTTAATTTATCTGAACATTCTGATTTTTCTTGCTCCAATGCGCTCTGTTTTTCAATTACTTTTTTATGTTTATCGGACGCTTCTAATACTTCAACCTTTAATTTAGCCTGCTCTTGATCCACTTGATCACATTCTTTTTCAGCTTCTATTTTTTCTGCTACTTTAGAGGCTTGATCTTTTTCTATTATATTAATAGCATCTAGATTACTATTTAAGTCTCGAGCTAAAGTTTGTGATTCTAAGTCTCGAGCTAAAATTTGTGATTGAATGATTTCAGAAATAAGTCTTTCTACTTCTTTTCTATAATAAGGGTTAGATTCTAACCCTGCAATAAGATAAATGAAGTCTTCTTCTGGCAAGAATTCTTTGTAATGCTTTTCTAAGAGTTTTTTTACTATATTCTTTACTTCATTTTCAATAACATTATGATCAATTTTTTCTTCTTTAGCCAAAGCTAGCTTTAATTCTTTGATAATGTCGGCATGATGAATTTCAATAATTGCCATACCCTGATAAATTAACTCTACTTGATGAATGAGACCCATTAGATGATCATCATGACTTTGAAGTAGAGATAAATTAAATTTTGATATTTGATCTGTATAAGAAAAACCTTTTTCAAGAATTTCATGACGATTTTGACGTAACTCCATCTTTTTTTCATCTAAGGCTGCTATTTCGTTATCTAATCGATCAATTTTTTCATTTAAATTTAGAATACGATCTCTATTTCTTTCAATTTCCTTATTTTTACTTGTAATGATTTCTTCTAAATCCATAGCTTCTTTTCTACATTTCTCAATTTCTTTGTCGATTTCTTGAATTCTATGAACTAAAATCAATGTTTGCTGTTCGCATTCTTTAATCGTATCAAATAATATATCTATTAGATGTTGACGGGTTTTTTCTATTTCCTCAAATAATTCTGATAATCGCTTTTCTTTTTGTTTCATTTCTAATTCAAGAAAATAAATTTCCTGCTCTTTTTTAAGTCTATCATAGCATAATTGTTCGTATAGTGATAATTCTTCTTCTGTTTTCCGTTGTTCTTGGATTTGTTCATTCAGTCTTGCTAGAATCTGACTTTCCTTTTGTTGAGATACAATGTTTTCCTCTGCTTGTTCTACTGCAAATTTCTTTTGATGAATTAAGGTATTGTTAAGACCATCAAGGTTTTCAAAATGGAATTGTAAATCAACCAGTAACTGATATCGTAATTCATTATACTTTTGCAGATCAGTTGATAGTTGACCTAATAGCACATTGAGCTTTGTATCGCGATGATGAGTATCCAAGCTGCACCTCTTTAGTTTTTTCTATAATAAAGTACTCCTTACTCCACTATAACTGCGTTTTTCCAATCTCCTGTTAAGTATAGACGAGCAACATGATTCTGCCAGAAAGCAGAAAAACCATATTTTTCAATAAGTAAAAGCCGAATAAAAAGAGAGTATTCATTTAACTGTGTCATTTTTACGTATTTAATGTAGCATCGCTGTCATCCTAAGCGGCAGCGAAGGATCACTAGAATTTTAACTGATTCTTCGTGGAATTTACCCTTGTAAGGGCTCAGGATGACAATGACACAGTTCAGTGAACACTCTCAATAATAAAATGTATAAAATAACTTGTTCTATATTCATCTACTCTTAATTCGCTAATTACTCTTTGTAAGACATTAATGGATTTAAATGTTAATCTAGTGAATGTTTCAATTTTTTTGTTATAATGCATCTTCTTTATTTAACTATAATCATTTTATTAACTACATTTTTACAATCTCATTAGTGTTACTTTAAAAAAATTTATATACGGTTGTATGTTTTTTTATTCATTTACTAACAAAATAATACAGGAGAAATTTATGAATGCTCGATTAAGCCCAGCAGAGTTAGAAGCATTAAGCATAGAAGAATTAGAAGATTATCTTGCTAAATTAGAAGAGCAAGAACAAGAAGGAGAAGAACACCTCAAAAAATCACGCGAAGACTTGGAAAAACAAACTCAACTTCAAGCTTCTTTAGAAGCAAGGGCCAAACAAATAGATGCCGGAATTTTAGAAACTAAAACACAAACTGCTTCTTATGTTGAAAAAACGGAACAACTAAACAAAAAATCTAGCGAAAACGAAGAGAGGCTTGCCTCGCTTGGTAAAAAAATAGGTGGATTAGACAGTGAAATTACATCTTTAGACAGAAAAAAAGAAGAACTGCGCCAAGAACGCCAAGCCATCATCAATAGCGCCTTTACACCTGTTAGAAGAGCTTCAAAAGATTCATTATCTAGCTCCGGCTCCACACCACCCAGTCAAGTACGACAAGATGATGGGCTCAGCGGAGATTTATCTTCTTTTTCTTTATCTAGCCGTGACCCTGTAGCGGATGAAAAAGATAAATCCAAGGATTCTCCTCCTGCGGCCAGATCAAAACCATCCTCTCATCAAGCAATAGCCAGCGCTTTACTGCCGCCGCCAGCTATTGTTCCTTCTCCAAAAGCAGGTATTAGAGAACCCTCTGCTGGACAAGCAGCACCATCGAATGGAAATAAAACACCCCTCTTATCTGATAAAAACCTGCCAAAACAGCAACCGCCTGCTGCTGCGAGTAATGCAGCTGTTCCCCAACAGCCACCAAAAGGCCTGCTTAATAGGCTTGGCTTGACCAAATCAACACCTCAGCCAGCTCTAGCTGTAGGAACCAATGCAGCTGCAAAATCTGATGTTACACCGCCAAGGCATGGCTTCAGCAATAATAATGGCCATTGATTTTAAAATAAGTCATTGAAGGACCATTCCTATTTTTATGTTCACGTCAGTCCACCCGGCCACTTATTAAGTAGTCGGGCGGACGCATTGTATAGGTAGTACAAACCATCAAAGATAACAATAGAGTCATTCTCACCACTTGGAGATATATGCTTAGCGCTGCTACAGAAGAAGAAAATGACGATTACATAGTCGTTGAAAATCAAGGGCCCACTCAGGAGGAAAAAAACCTGGGTCAACAGCCAGGGAGTGCTTCTTCAACAAATTATATACTCTATCAAATGAATGAATGCGCAGGTGGAGTAGTAGATGGCCTCACCGGGTTACCCAAAATGTGTATGAATCCCATACGTACAATAAATGGGGTTGGGCAAACTATTGCTCATCCCATCGCGACAGTAGAAGCTGTTTTGCATGCTATTGAGAAAAAACCAGTTCGAACACTCACTAAAATTCTTACAGGAAGGTTACTTCTTGATTTTGGCTTAGGAGTAATGGGCGATATAGCAGCAACAGATACGATATCTACTGCTACTGATATAACTCAAGCAGCAAATACTTTATCTGCTACTGATTTAATTAAGGTAACAGATACTTTATCTACTGCTAATGATATAACTCAAGCAACAAATACTTTATCTACTGTTACTGATATAAGTGAAGCAGTAGATGCTTTATCTCCTGCCAGTGATATAACTGATGCAACATCATCGATTATTTCTACTCATTTAGATATATCAGCTACTACTAGTGAAACAGCTAATACCATTAGTAATATACCTAATCAAGCAATTGATTCCAGTGCTCTCCCTCAAGAAATTAACAAAATAAATGAAACCCATGTGGTTAATCATGGAATACAGACATCAACGGAATGGCATAAAGAAATGACAAATGCTGCTTCAAATGAACAGCTCACTGCTACTCAGACTCCATCTGAACCAGAGATTCTCAGTACCACTTCGACTAACGCTGCTTCTGTTCCCTCTGAAATAACAGATGATTCTCCTCTAGATAACGGTCTCACACTAGGGAAAGAAGCTATCCTTACAGGTGCCGCTGGAGCAATAGCAATATATGGGAAAAATAATGCTTGTTGCACTTTATTTTCACGTATTCCAAGAAAATTGGTTATTGGTGCAGGAGCAGTAACCGTTGCAGCAGTGACTTATAAAGGTTGTGCTATTCTTTAAAAAGAAAAATAGCTTTTCCAGACTTGAACTAAAGAACCTATCAAAAACGTAAACCTGAGCACGCCGGGTTCTATTACAATTTAGCAAATTTATCTAATGAAAAGGGTTTTTTACTGAGAACCTGGATTTATGCGACAAGCCCAGCTTTCACATCAAAAAATAAGTATTATTTTATTCAAATAGTTAAAGATATAGAAAACAAACTTCAGAATAACGTCTATACTTAAAATGAACTTGATTCAACGATTTAGATAATGAGAACAATATAGCAAGTCACCTAATCTGCATTGACTCTTATAAGTTGTGAGTAAGCGATCAATGAGGAGATTATTTCTATGCATAGCTACCAACATACTCTTACCGCTGAAGAACTCAGAAAAGATGCTAATCCTCATGCAACGCCGATGGAAGGCCTCTACGAGGATGCTCCTGCTACTGAGGGATTAGAAAGTGCCAGAAAGGATATTTCAAGAGAGGTAAAAATAAATGGCGTAAAAAAGAGATTGCCCTGGAACATGAAAGCAACGGGTTGTGATCTTTCTCTAATATCATTGAAAGACAAAGAAACAATAAGCGAAGAAAAAAAGAAAGAAGCACAAGATAACAATAGGCCCATCTTAATACAAAAAGGTGGCAAATTTATCCTGTATGGTAACCCTGGTGATGGAAACTGGATTGAAACGCCTATAGAACCTTCATCTTTGGCGCGATTAAATGAATTGCCTTTTGATAAAGGAATTATTCAGCATGATGATCCACTGCTTAATGGTCAATTAATTGATGCATTAAAAGGAGGTCACGCCAGACTAGCTGGCTTCGATAAAATAATTGAAGAAGAATTAGGAATTACACCTGAGCAAATTAATGTTTCTTATTCGCAAAATTTAATGAGTCTTCTTATGCATCCACTAAATTACAATAATGAGATAGGGCTGGGTGCTGGAAGAGCATATAGTCCTGTGAATCTAGATACCGATCTTTATCGGGATACAGAAAACAATCAAGTTTATTTTCGGGCGACAGTAGAGGGATATACTGCACAAGAACAGAGTACTGGTAGACCCTCTGCTGTTATTAATGGCCCAGTAGAAGTGTTATATAAGCTTGAAAACGGAATATTTAAATTGCAGCACATCAAAACAGATTCAGACTTTATCCGCGATGCATTTTTAGGGAAAACAGGATTAGAAAATCAATTAAAATCTATAGTAGAACCTCAAATGACTTTTGCCATTCTACAAGAAATAGAAAAAATTTTGCTACCTCCTCCACCATTATCCAGTGAGGCAACTAAAAGACATTTTTTTAGCATATTAACATTAGCGGGCCAGCATCAACGAGGCGAAAAATCAGCTAATGACCTGGTAGATGCATTAGAAGCAGCAAAGTCTTCAGTTCAAAATGAAGCACAGCGAAAGCAATCCTTTATTAAACGAGCTGTCATGGGAAGCAAGGAAAAAAGCCCTGCCGTTCAGTGTTTAGAAAAAGCGATTGTAGAAGCAAAAAAACTACCTGGCTATATTCCTCTTGCAAACAAAGCAGCTTCTGTTAATGAAAAAACAGCGGCTGCTAATGATGCGACACAAAGTACAGAAGGACCCGCTGTTAGAATACACACAGGAAAGCCAAATGCGGCGTAGACATTGAATCAGCCTAAGATAGAACCACACCGCCCCCCTCTCTACTATTTAGACTTTAAGAATTCGCTGTTACAATACGGCAACCTCAAATAGATCAATAAAAGGTCCCTTATGACAGTTGTTACCCGCTTTGCTCCCAGCCCTACCGGTTATTTACACGTAGGCGGTGCTCGTACTGCTTTATATTGCTGGTTATATGCACGAAAAATGAAAGGCCAATTTATCTTACGTATTGAAGATACGGATACAGAACGTTCTACACAAGAATCAGTGGATGCGATACTGGATGCAATGCAATGGCTAGATTTGCATTATGATCAAGGCCTTTATTATCAAACTCAGCGTTTTGACCGCTATCGTGCTATCAGCGAGCAATTATTACAAGAAGGCAAAGCGTACCGTTGTTATTGCTCAAAAGAGCGTCTGGAAAATTTACGTCACTTACAAATAGAAAATAAAGAAAAACCGCGCTACGACGGTCACTGCCGTGCTCTTCAAGAAACACAAACCGGTAGTTATGTTGTACGTTTTCGTAATCCTGTTGCAGGCATTGTTGAGTTTGACGATTTGATTCGCGGTAAACTGATTTTTAATAATTCAGAATTAGATGATTTAATTATTCTCCGAAGCGATGGCACACCTACTTATAACTTTACAGTAGTCGTCGATGATTTAGACATGAAAATCACCCATGTCATTCGCGGTGATGACCATATTAACAATACGCCACGCCAAATTAATATTTTACAAGCATTAGGCGTCACCCCACCCCACTATGCGCATGTATCAATGATTTTAGGAAGTGATGGCAAACGTCTTTCAAAACGTCATGGCGCAGTAAGTGTCATGCAATATCGAGAAGAGGGTTTTTTACCAGAAGCCTTATTAAATTATTTAGTGCGTTTAGGTTGGTCCCATGGCGATCAAGAAATT
>JBGAPT010000077.1:0-5755 GCA_044221135.1 Gammaproteobacteria bacterium | reverse complement strand
TTCTTGTATAAGATAAGTGATAGAAGGACTACCATAGATTCATTTCAAAAATAAGTGCCGCTGCAATTATTACAGGATGATGGAGCTACGCAGCTACATATCTATTTTTAGCTTATTCAAGCCTTTTAGGAACTGGACATTCAGGACAAAGCAACGCGTCATGTGCTGCTGAGTGTCTAGTTTCTAGCATTCACAGCATATTACGCACCACCTAAAAGGTAATATGTTATGAATAGCAAATTAGATTTGATTGAGAAAAAATCTTTTAGCATTGCACACTTTTGTTTAGCCCATGGTATTTCACGCGCAACATTTTATAATCTTGTCAAAAGACAATTAGCCCCTCGCTTAATGAAAGTAGGCAAGCGCACACTCATTTCAACAGAAGCAGCAGCTGAATGGCGTACACGCATGGAAATACCACTACGGGAGGGTAAATAAATGAATATTTCTCGTAGCTTCAACCCCTCTTACAGTATGGCTAACCATTACTTTGGCAGAAAAATCAAACTAGCTTATTTTGATGATCTGGAAAAAAATCCTTTGGCTAATCCTTTGTTTATCACAGTGGACTGGCGTTGCTTAAATTTCTTTAAACGCCACCGTGGTATCTGCTTGCTCTGTAAAAAAAATAATGGCTTTTCATTTTATGATTTGAGTTTCTGTTATCGACGAGAAATTTGGGTCTTATATATTTCAGAGAATGATCAAGCCCTTGCCTTGCAACTAGGCCACCACATTCAGAAAGAAGGCGCACATACCATTAAGGTCATCGCATTTAATAATGCATTATTAGGGAGCAATTAATATGAATACGATTTCATCTACTAGCATTGATCTCCCATCACTGACACATCCTGATGCATGGGACGAACCTATTTTATTCAACGACGTTGAAACTGCTGATATCCCAGCATGCTTATTACCTACTGTATTTGAAAAATTTGCCACAGAGCTAGCACACACGACCGAAACCCCTAAAGCATTGAGTGTTATGACCATACTTGGCGTGATATCAACTGCCATTGCAAAACGGTTTGTAGTCTCGCCTAAAGATGGCTGGCTGGAACCCGTTAATATTTATACTTTAATTGCTCTCCCTCCTGCTAACCATAAGAGTCTTGTTCTACAACGCTGCACAAAGCCCCTCATAGAATGGGAAAAAAAACAATCACTAAAGTTTGATACAACCATCAAACGACAGCGTTCAGAACGAAAAACACAGGAGAAAATTATTGAAGGACTACGTATCAGAGCAGCTAAAGCAAAAAACACGCTGGAACAGCAGCAGTTGATTCATGAGATTACCCTCAAAGAAGAGAATCTCTTGGATGTTATGGCACCGCCTATATTATTCATTAATGATGCCACACCTGAATCGCTTACTAATTTAGTGCATGAACAAGGTGGGCGACTGGGGATTTTCTCTGATGAAGGTGGGATATTGGAAACACTGGCAGGTTTGTATAGCAATGGTGTTGCAAATGTAGATATTTTACTGAAAGGTATTGATGGGGGAGAAGTACGCGTGCGCTGCAAAGATCGTAGTCTTATGCTTAACCCCTACCTTACGATTGTATTAACAGTGCAGCCTTCCATTATTCAAAACATGGGTGATAAGCACGCTTATACAGGCAATGGCGCACTGGAAAGATTTTTATATGTGTTACCTAAAAGTAAATTAGGCTACCGCACTCATGCTACGCCGCCTCTTTCTGTGGCAGTGGAAAATGCTTACCATGCAAGGACAAGGGAGTTATTAAATCAGTTTTCTTCTTTTGATCAAGAGAAACAATTACCTTACGTATTAAAGCTGACTCCTCATGCTCTGGCTGATTGGCGAGACTTCCAGTCAATGATTGAAGAACAGTTAAGACCCAACGGCAAATTTTCTGCTTGCCAGGGCTGGGCAGGGAAAATTTGTGGTTTTGCTTTACGGATCGCAGGCTTGCTGCATGTGGCAGAGCATGACACGCAAAGTTTTACCATTACTGATACTACCATGGCGCACGCGCTACAGATTGCTATTTTACTGGCAGAACATGCCACTGTTGCTTTTGGATTGATGGGCATTGACCAGGTAAGCGAAGATGCAAAAAATGTTTTCCAGTGGATCAAATCCCGCAGTGATTCTGTATTCACTCAGTCAGAAATTGTCCTTGCTATGCGGAATAAAAAACTTGGCAAACCCGAACGGTTGCACAAAGCCATGCAAACGTTACACGAGCGCAATATCATCAGTGAACCCATCAAATTGACTACTACCCGCAAACCAACCACTGTTTATTACATCAATCCCATACTCTCACTTGGTACAGCGTAACGGGTTTTCAACCCTTCACCTAACAAGAAAAAGAGAAAAAAGTGAAATGAATAAGTTTCACTTCTTTCTCTTTTTCTTGTCAAAGTCAGTGAATAATTTGCATGGCGTTTACATGCGATTTACATCTCATTTACAAAACAAACAGTGGGACAAAGTGTACTACGCATTTTCCATAGTCCTACAAAAAATAATTATTAAACAGCGTGTTATTCAAGGCGTAGTACATTCTCTTTATCTTGCCCTATCGGGAAAAAATCAGGTCGTTTGATAGGGATATCTGCTAAAGCAATTTTATAATTAATATTTCATGCAATAATAAACAGAAATCCTTGACCCCTATGCCCTTTAGCATTATGGTAAGCATTCAGTGCCTCAAAGCACTCGTAAAGCGGATAACCGCGCCCGATAGTTAAGCGGTTTTTTTATGCTCGTTTGTTTAAGGGTCGGGTGTGGGCTAATAAAATACCTGTAAAGGGAATACGTCCGCCGTCTTTACGCGGCTTTGAACACCCGACCGCCTCTAAACAGAGGTCAAATCAAAGTAACGTAAAGGAACTGCTATATGAATATTCAATCACTGAATAATATCTATCTTCTAAAAGAAGGCCTGAGTCAACAAGAGTTGTCTGCTGCACTTAATCGTTGTCTTTGCCAAGCAGAAGCATTGGCAATCATTGCAACGATTATTGATGCAGAAGTAGTTGGGGTTGATGCGATAAATAATTACCTTTGGACTCTGAGTGAGATTGTGCAAGAAGCAAAATGGTTGCATGGATATTTGATTAATAAATATTAAAGTGAGTTCTCGCTAACTTTTTAATATATAAGTTAGCGAGTATTTTGTTTTTATTAGAAAACGAAGCCAGGCTTACAGAAGTGCATTATGTTGTTCTTTTAAAATGAAATGATACATTATTCGTGATCAAACTCGTAGAAGTGCAATTGTGCAATCTCACTTCACCATTTTTAATTACTGAAGGTTTAAGCGGAGAAAAACTTCAAGAAGGCGATACCCCGAAAACATACCCAGTAAAACAAGAAAGTTTAGAAATATATGCAGCTCATTAGAACAAAATGCGGGCAGTAGTAATTGATAGTACAGGCAAGAAATATTATTCAAATCCTGTAAAAGAACAAACATCATGGGCTAAAGCCAATGATACTCCATTGACAGCATAATTTGATATTGACGGAGCATGAAAGCTCAGCTAAATCTTTAAGCTTTCATGCCCGCAATTTATTGTAAAACCTAAATCATGATTCATCAGACATTTGAGTCTCTAAAAAATCACAGTTTTCTTTCTCATGATAGGGATGAAAAGTCACGCTCATACTTTCATGCTCGAGGTTTAATTTTAAACTGGCTATGTCTCCCGCAAACTCTTCCAATGTGAAAGAAAATTCTTGGTAAATTTCATCTTCCGGATTAGCGAGTTGGTCTATCTCGAACTCTTTGAGCTTAAAAGTATAGGATGCATCGATCATCGCTGAATCATCGAATGCTTCCAAAGCCTGCCTCATATCACCCACGGTCATAATTTCGGTTAGCGAAGAGTTTTGTTTTACTTTTGACTTCAATGCAGCCGAAGCCGTGTTCCAATCTTTAAAGCCGTGCATTAGAGCAGCAGCTTGTAAGCAGGAGGATTGTGAAATTTCTGAGTTGTTTTGTTTAAGAAAATCTTTAAGAATAGAAGCTTGGCGTTTTATTTCAGTGAGTGTAATCATAATCAATTCCTCAATTAGTTAATGAGCATTTTCCAATGCCTGCGTTGTTGGACGCTCAAACTAAATTAGAATCATGATTGTTTGGGATTCGCAAAACTATTTACCATTCTCGTATGAGTGCAGGTGGATAGGTTAGTTTCAAACCGGAGAGGAGTTTTGCATAGAGATTCTGACATGTCAATATTGAAATCAACAATTCACCTATTTCTCTCGCTCACAAATGAACTCTACACAAGAAGAATTTCCTCTCACCTTTCTTTTTAAAAGTCTTAGTGCTAATTTAACAAAAATCATTCTCAAAGGTAATGCTATGACTAATGCTATTAATACACTCGATTGGCGATGCTTTCTTTCACTTGAAGCAGATTTCGTAAATAGTTTTAATACTGTGGAATTTCACGAGGATAATTTTAAAACATTTTCGATTAAATATAGGTCAATTATTCTGCAAGCATGCTCTGAAATTGAAAAATTCTGCAAATATATATGCTTAATACCTCAAAACCAAAAAAGCAATATGGGTGAATATAGAGAATACCTCAATAAACATCATCAAGGATTCTCAGAAGTCCAAGTATTAATTGCTTCACACAGCATAGCGGCAACTCCTTGGAGAGCACTAAAAGATAACAAAGCCCCTGACTTTTGGGTAGGTTACACGGAAATAAAACATGAAGGTAATATAGCGCAAGCACATTTCTACAATGCTCTTCAATCATTGGCTGCTTATTTTTCAATAATGGTTGCTTGGTATAGTAAATCACATGGAGCTGATTTTTCTAAAAGCCAAGCATTCGATGAGCCCAAGTTCTTTACTATAAATGGCTTAAAAATCCCAACGTTATGCCTTGAAGGTAAAAAACTAGAAATACCTGGTTTTTAAAACTAAACCACTTCCCTTAATAATTTTTCTGACTTTATATCTTCTGAAGTTGGATAAAAACGTCTGCGAATAGGCAGTGTCAATCTAGTCCACCAAGCACACCTATTTAAAAATAATTCTTTTAAAAAATATGCCGCACATTCTGCTTGCTTCGATGCCAAATCAAGGCCTTGTGCCAATTTTCTTGCATCAGCTAATACATGGGTATTATCAATGAGAATAGATATATCCTCTCTACTAAACTGTTCTGTGAGTCGATCTAAAATCTGGATAATCCCATCATAGAGCATTTTAAATCCTTGCAAGTGTGCCGCTAATCTAGGATCAACCGAAATAACTCGCACCATAGAAGCGTCATACATGGGTGAAATTCTTGGCCTTAATCGAACAAGCTTATAAGCAATAATTACCTTTCCCTTATCCGTATTACTCTCAGGCTGACTATTTATGGCTTCGCAAATAGCGCCTGCAAAAATTGTTAAATCACCAATAATAAGCATTGCTGAAGCATTCTCATCACGCCTGCGTTGACTGTACGCAACTACTAAAGCAGCTAACAAACCAACAACACCCCCAATAAGAGAGCCAATTAATATTTGCCACTTGCCTAAGAACTCAATAAAAGATTCCATATTCATCCCTAGAAAAAAATCCAAATGAAAATGAAGTTTAACATAAGTTAACTAAAAGAACTCAGTACGGGATAGTAAGGAAAAAGGAAGGAAACTGATTTAATATCTCAGCTTGATTTTAACTAAAAGTTGACTAAAACTGAATTTTGATTTCGCGGATTCCAATATAACCCATTGATTAATCTGGCGTCC
>JBGAPT010000076.1:0-5922 GCA_044221135.1 Gammaproteobacteria bacterium | reverse complement strand
CATCACATTGAACCTTATGACTGGTTCCGATATGTATTACAGCAGATTCCTTTATGCCAGTCAGAAAGTGAAATTGAAGATTTATTGCCGTTTAATATTGATCGAACGCTGTTAGGTGGGCGGTAGATTTAGCGGATACCCTCATTTATTACTCTGGCTTGGTTGCACAATGCTCTTAAAAGAGCTGGCACTGAACAAGATGTTAAAATATTTCATCGATGTGGTAGAGCATTGCTGCTTCTGTGTTTGCTACCCTTTATTAGTTACGATTATGGATATCATAAAGGAGATATAATTCTTAAAGACAAAGAATATTCTTATGTTTTATTTGAAAAAAATGATGGAAAGATTTTATATAAATTTCTTGGTTATCTAGATGGACATTACTTTTTCATTGATAAAAAAAATAATAAACTTTTAATAGATAATGAATTGGATAGCTTAGAGCTGCGCCATTTTTTGAAAAAAGGTGAAAAGGATAGCCCAGATATTGGGTTTACATAATTCTCTTAGCTTGAAGACAGAATCAGTCTTGCATTATTGTACTTAAAATACTAGCAGCATTGATCGCCATATCACAGTAGTGTGTAAAATAATTCTGTCTGTTATAAGATTTCTCGGGAGAAATATAAATTTTGTAACTCTTAGCTTCTTTTTGAAAGTAAATGGCTTTACAAATTATTAATCTGCTGTACATTCTGCGCAGACCATCTGATTGCCGGATGATTTTTAATATTTTCAATTAAAAACCTTTCATCAGTTAATAGCTCAGGCTCTACTTTCCCTTTATCTAAAAGAAGATTTAAAAATTCAGTTTCTTGATTAGTAAGTGGTAATAGTCGCTGAAATGCTTTTTGTGATTGCTGAACTAGATTTTCAGCCCACGAAGCTAAAGATTGACTATTCACTTCATTTCGCTTTAGCAATGGAACTAATCTCATTCTAAGATCATCGAAGTTAGCACTGACGTCTTGGGGAGATATTTTTCTTAAATCAATTTTGCGGTTTATTGCAGAATAAACCACTAATGCTAAGCGTAACTGCTTATTATCAAGTGAAAATTGAGTTAATAGATGGTGAGCATCAAAAATGTCGCGTCCTGTTTTTCTGTCAAGTAGGGCAGTTAATTTCCCCGCAGAAAGTTCATGTTTATTGAGAATAGGTATATTATTTACTTGATATGAACCAACCATACAACTGGATTGATATTCAACAGGCCAAAGTGGTACACGAAACATAAAATTTAAATCAATTTCTAGGTTACCAGTGTTTCCCAATGCACTTGGATATCGCCAGGTCATTTTTCCACCCGCATGTCGTTTTGGGCTTCTATCTAAGGCTAAACCTCGTCTTTCACAAATGGCCGCAATGATTTGCTCGATGTGCGGACGGTCAGCAAGCATGGCTTCCCTGTCAATATTACCAATGTAATTTAAATCAATATCAACAGATAAACGGGGTAAATTAAAGAAGAATAAATTTAAAGCTGTTCCACCCTTAAGGACAATTTTGTTTTTTAATTGTGGAAATGTAGAAAAATCGGATAACAAATCCATTAGTATAAATACTTTTTCAAGATGCTCCATTTTGAAGCCGGTGGCATTTGCTTCTCGTTGCAATTGCTGTTTAGATAGCATCATTCATTGGTTCTTCCCACGCTCGTTTTATAATTTGGTCAGGAACAATCAGGTTCCAGCGTTTAATATATTTTCCAGTTTCACGTTTACTACGTTCTAGATAACGAACACTGTTTGGTTTTTTCTTTTGTAAAGCTAGTAAAACTGTCTCGTCAATATTAAATTGATCTTTATGCTGCTCAAGAAAAAAGCCAAGTTTTGCAATAGTTGTTGCATTCTCAAGTAATAACGCATATTTAATCATCTTGTCAACATTAAGTATAGAAATATGATCAGCTGATTGCCATATTTCTTCCCATCCGCCTGCATAGTCGGGACGATCTAATATATCGACAACAGTACGTTCAAGGCTCGTGACTTTGATATTTAATCCTTGGCGATCAAAAGTAATTGTTTCAATATCACTTTTCTTTTTTCGGATTAAAGGGTCAGGGAAGGGTAGGCTAATAAATTCAGTTTGTTGAAAAGTAAAAGGGCGTATTTTTTGTTTAGACAGAAAAATTATTCGATTAAATAGCGAATACGAAACACCATGAAGATCAAGGGCAGTATGATACGCTAGTATAGAATCTTTGCTTATACGACCTGCAATTAAGTAGGGATCGATGGCATAAGAGTCTGCTGAATGACGTGATGACAAAGGAACACTTGCAAAAAGCCCGCGGCGAATACGAATAATATTTTTTTTCTTTAAATGATATGCCAACATTTCTTTTTGGGTATTTTTATTTTTAGTCCCTTGAGAAATGGCATATCGTTTGAATTCCTGGTAGGAAAATACCGGTTTTTGGTCAAAAAACTCGAGCGAATTCATATTTGACATTTCCTCTCATAAATACTATTTTTGATAGTAGCTTTGATGCTTTATGTCAAATAAAACAAATTTTTATTTGACAAAAAATATCAAAGGTACTATTTATATTAGTACTTTTGAGTGATTTTGTCAAATTAATAATGGATTCAGTGAAGAATATCAACTTAACCCTTTGAAAAATATAAGACTATGTTTTCCCGTATATTCTGGAGTTTACAGAATATGAAAATATTCTAGCTGGCCTAGAATATTTCTAATAAAAATAAACTCCCAGCAGATTGTTACATGTAAGCAAAGCTTGGAGAATTGTAAAGACAATTTTTATGATAATATGTGTACACGGTACAGGCGGAGACGCCGATGACCGTGACGTGATTCAGGGCAACTTCGGTTGCCCTAATCTTTTTTGGGTTTTAATTTGTCTGCATTGAATCACGTCTGGAAATATCTCGGGGTTTGGGGCAGAGCCCCATTTGAGTTTCTACATTAAAAATATTATTTACGTTTCAATATACCTACTGAACGATTTTATAAGTTATTTGCTACAGGCATGCTTTAATTAAAGTCAGAAAGCCTGAAAAATGTCAGAATCATGATTAGTGACATGGGGCGCTGCCCCAAACCCCGAGATATTTCCAGACGTGATTCGAGGTTAGATAACTTTTACTTTTTTTGACCTATATAAGCACCTGCTATGATTTCTCTGCTATGCCCAGCTATTTCTGCAATTTCTTGGCGGGCAATAGCATAAGTAGCAGAGTCAATGGCAGTGTTTCCCTTGATTGGACTAGGGCTGCCTGTGATCTCTTGGTAAATCTCATTTAATCGTTCGTGGCGAAGGCCATGGCTAGTGATTCCATCTTTGCGACTGATGCCTGCTTGGTGGCAGACGTAGTAATAATGGTTTTTCCATTGTTTGAAGTTAAAATTTTTCGGTGTCATGGAACCTGTAGGATTTTCTAGTAATAATTTAGCGCGTATTAGCACATCTCGTTGGTAATCATTTTGTATTGGGATGACACGATCACGTCCGCCTTTGGTGCCCCAATTTATAGCTAAATAATTTTCTTTGTCTGCCATTTTGGGTTTTAGCAATGCGGCTTCTTTCATGCGTAAGCCAAATGCGCGTTGTAATTCAAGCTGGATAGCGACATACTTATCTTGCTTCTCAATCAATTTTAATTTTTCAGCTAATGATTGTTGCTTGCCGCTCCAGGTTTTGTCGATGTTTGTTATGAGATGTCGTTCAACACTTTTGGGATTTTTTACATAATGCTCTGAACCACGAACCATGCCCGCTTTGTCAATCCATTCAGAAAATATACGGAAAATACTAATGCGATTTTGAATAGTAGAGGCAGATAAACCTTTCGCTTCCCAAACGTTGCCTAATGCTGTCATATGCCGTTCTTTGAAGCCACGAACATCAGGCAACTTAAAGCCTAATGTTCGCAATTCCTTGAAGCTTTGTTCCAATATTTCTCGTCGTGCCTCTTGGGTTGCAAAGCTTACGGCTTTTCCACCTGAGGCCGCTGCTTTGTTATGTGCTTTTAATACTGTATTTAACGTTTTTATCCAGCTCATGTAGTTCCTTAAGTTTTCTAATCACTATGGCAATACTTGAATGTTATGCTGACACTTGCTTACAACGTTTCCGCCATACTGCAAGTCCTAAACATCAGGTAGAACTTTCGTTCCAGTCAACAACAGATTTCTCTGTTGGGTAAAGCTTTTCTCATGAAGGGAACCTATCGCTGCCATCGCGTAGTCTTCATGCTATATTCTAGGCTTGATAGAGATACTCAGAAGAGAGTACCAGCTATACAAGTAGACAAAGATGTCTGGTGAATACAGATTTTTCTTAGAGTAAATAACGTCGTTAGATTCAAAATTACATTGCTGAGTTGTTAAAGAGTTCAATATTTCATTTCTTCGGGTGTGAACCTTTTGGCAAAGGCGATCAGTCATTTCATCACAAACACGCTGATCTTGTTCTGCATTTAATGTGGGACAGAACGGCGACTAATGTAAAAAATAGTACTAGAAGTTATGCAGAAAATCAATATCTTGGCGTCATCTACCAATTCAACTTTTTCTTCAGGGAGTCATTCACAGTTGAATTTCAATTTGTTCTGATTTTCTATCAAGTAGTTAGTGATGATATATATGCACTCTCTGTTGACTTCGCTACGCTCATCAACAGAGAGTGCTACTTGCTAATTAAAACAGAGATGAAAATGAAAGAGCATAGATCCTATTTTGTAGTAAATAAATAATAAAGTTATATCAAACATTACATCAAATAATGATAATAATGCTCTACATTTAATACTTAAATTATCCATTGTATGGCTCCTGTTGTGTTTTGTATTAATTTTTTGAGTTGCAGCTATATTCTATTATTTCCGTAACACCGTCACAACTCAAATAAATATTCATTTATCATGTTACTTTTCTGTTACCTGTTACTCATGAAAAAGTAACAGGTAACATATCAGTAACATCCAATTTCTTTAATTATCTACTCTGTGACGTTGTTACGTTTGTCAGCGGAAAGATAGCGGGCGAAAGCATCGGTGAAGTATGATCTTAAATATCCTTTTGCTGTTGATATACCAAGACGTATCGTATTACTAATAATTCCAAATTCTTTTAATCGAGTGGCTATTTGTCTAGGTTTAATTTCTAAACCGCGATTATAGGTTGCCCAGGGCTTTTCTTCATTGATGCACAGTGAGCGGATTAAGTCAGTTGATGAAATTCTATCAATATTTTTTGTTTCAAAAATTTCTTGGATATCGGCAAGTAACTCGACTCCAATACTTTGCGATTGTTCATTATCACCCGAAATTTTTACTGCAATTGTTCGACTTACTTTTGACCAATTTTCTTCAGCTAAATCGGCAATCGCAAGTAGAGGTTCCCAATTATCTTGTGCTCTGTCGTTTAAGGCATCAGGTAAGTCGGGTTGTGCTTGCTGAACTTTACCGGAATAATCTTGCGCAAATCGGGCTAATTTAGCAGTGAGTGTTTTAAATAAGTGAGGCTCGGCGTGCCGCAAGCGTTCTGTTTTCTCATGAGGTAGTTTACGTCGTAATTCTAAGATAATAGAACGATCCATGATGGTATCAGGTAAGCGTCCAATTCCAGCTAATGCTTTAGCTCCCCATATATTGAAGGGGGTTGGTGTATGCTCGTCACCAACCACTCGGATGATATTGGCAGAGCTACGGGTATGACCGCAATTGACGATACCGCGTAATTCTTCGCATTCGCGCATGAATGCATCCACCTCATCAATTAACAACGTGGGTTGCCAAGCGTCAATGGCACGGAATAAGGCAGCAGGTGTTATGTTTGATGCTGCTATTGGACGCTTGACTAAACGTTCTAACAAAAATAGCAGCTGACTTTTTCCGCATCTTTTTTCGGGTGCAGTGATGGCAGCGATAGGCGCAATTTGTACCACAT
>JBGAPT010000015.1:0-41542 GCA_044221135.1 Gammaproteobacteria bacterium | reverse complement strand
TGCTGCAATTTGCCCGTTCGTTTTCCCTTCTCTACAAAGATAGGAAATCGCATTTCTCTCTTCGGGCGAGAGTTGTCTGTATTTTTTTCCCATAGTGGCACCAAGTATAACTGGTGCACTTCGTTTGTGAAGTCATAGGATGACATAGTAGGAGAGCAGGGATGACATAGTGGGAAAGCGGGGATGACATGTATTAAAGCTGAGATAACACAATTAGAGAACAAATATGAAACGGTATAAAATTTATTTAAAATAAAAATCCCCTAAGCAAAATTATACTCTAACATTAAACGACTATAAGTTAATTTTCCATTGTTTGTATGATTAATAAAACCAATACGGCCGCGAATAGAAACACTTCGCTTAAATAAAGGCACAGGTGTATAAATCCCATCTAAATCAATTTCACTGCTATTGGTTAAATAGGGCTGAGTATAATATCGAGCACCTGTCATCGCGAGCACCAATTGATGCTCGAAAAAAGAATAACTACCTGTTATTTTACTGGCAGATCCAGCGGCTTTCTCGACGAGTCCCGCTATCATCGAAGTCGTATAAAGTGGATCCGCCACGTAACCTGATGTATAAGGAGAAACAATATCGCCGTTACGATAGCCGCCTGTTTTTTTAGGAATGTTGTTCCAGCCAAAGAGCAATTGACCATTGCCTATCTCACTACCTACCAAGATACCATAGGCTGAAGATTTTACGCTTCCTAATCCTGGAAGAGTCCCAATGATGTTATTTCCATCGGGTGGATTATTGAGTATCTGTGCACCGATCATAGGTTTAAATAAAGTATTGGTAGGCAAAACATATTTAAAGTCAGCATAATATATTCTCGAAAAATCATAAAATTTGTAAGCCCATGCTTGAATATGAAGTGTTTTATGGTGGTAGTGCGCTCCAACCGCCAGTGTTCCAATATCCCTTCTATTAGCTAAAGCAGGAATAGTGGTCGTGGCTACGGTGTAACTGTTTATGTTGTAAAGATTGGTTTGTGTAAAACTATCCGCAGTACGCGATTTGAAACGAACCTGACGTAATAAAGTAAAATTCAAACTATTTTCGAGTGTATTGAATGTCTGCCAGGGTGCAAAAATGCCATAAAATGCTTGATAAGCCGCGGGTATCATACGGGTGTCTGCTGGATTGAGCCAAGGTGTATTAATTAAAATATCTCCTAAACGGCCCATAAAATACGGATTTTCATATTGTAAAAATGCCTGGCCTATGGTTGTCAGCGCGGTTGCTGGCAGTGAGGCATCTTGTCTTTCCGGATTAGAAGAATTTAAACCTAGGGGTTGAGCCGTATAAACTGTTCCTCCTAAACGAAAATAATCTAAAAATAAATCTGTCATCATATTAATTTTGCCGCCTAATGAAAAAGCAGTTTGATCTGTTGTACCATGACGAGAAAAGTGACGATCAAAATCATATAGACGAATATTGCCGTCTATTTTCACTGGGGACAGTATTTTTTGCGGAACATAGATTTGTTTTGGATCATAAGCGGTAACGGGTCGTGGTATAGGCATAGCAATAATAGGCATGGTGATCACGGGTTTATTCATATTGGCTTCGATGTGAGTAACGGCCATTTTTTTCTTTTTTATAGGCAAAGATGAGGATTTACTTGTTGCGCCAAAACTTGTCGTATGAAGACTGACAATGCCTAATAGACAAATAAAAATATTTTTCTGTGTGATCACTATGAAATATCCTTTTTCGAAATAGTCCGGCTCTAGATAAAATGATCGCTATGGTAGCATAGGGTTTTGTAAATGTAACTATTCAGTGAATGGTGGTTCTGGTGATCGTAACTTGAGTTATTTCCACGAAATTTGCTACTATTTGTCATCCCCGCGAAAGCGAGGACCCATCTTGACTTGTCTCCTTAACTATCTTATTTCTTGATAATTTAATTTCTATTGTACTCATTATTGTTTGGAGATATTTGCAGGATGGGTCCCCGCCTGCGCGGGGATGACAGAGTGGAAAGCGGGGATGACATTATAAAAGAGAAAATAACATATAAAAGCAAGGATGACATGTATTAGAGCAACGATGACATGTATTAAAGCAAGGATGACATGTATTAAAGCAGGGATGATATTTATTAAAGCTATTTTATCTATTAAAGCTATTTTAGAGATATAGGTACCTTTTAATTAACACTAAAAAGTAGTATCATTCCTAGGTAAAGTCAGGAGCAAGAACAACATGGAAAAATTCAAAAAAAATATAACCTATTTTATTTTGATTTTATTCATTAGTTTTTTTCGATTAGCAAATGCCAATACACCTGAAAAACTTGCTACATCCGACACATCACCTATTAAAATTGGATCCACTGTTGCTTTAACAGGTCCTGTTGCACAACATGGATTGGGTGTTAATTTGGGAATGAAAATTTATTTTGATAGAATAAATGCAGCGGGCGGTATTCATGGACGAAAAATAAATCTTATTACACTAAATAATCAATATGATCCCACACTCGCAGGACAGTTTGCTCGTCATTTAATTGATAAAGATAAAGTATTAGCGCTGGTGGGTTTGCATGGATCAGGCGTCATTGCAGTGGTTTTACCCATTGCGATAGAAAAGAAAGTGTTATTATTCGGAGCGTGGTCTGGGCCTAATAGCTTATACAAAATGCCGCCGGATCGTTATGTCATCAATCATCGACCTTCTTATGCACAAGAAGTGACGGCAGTTGTGAAAGGTTTATTATCCATTGGAATACAACCCGCAGAATTTGCATTTTTCACGCAGAACGATCCTTATGGCGACTCCGTTTACGATGCCGCCATCAAAGTATTAAAAGCAGCGGGATATAAAAATACGCAAGACTTGCCTCACGGTCGTTATACGCGCAATACATTAGATGTTGAATCTGCATTAGCAACTATATTAGATAAATCTAAGAAAACGCCCCCCAAAGTGATTATAGTAGGTGGTCTAATAGACTCAAATCAAAAATTTATTGAATTAGCAAGCGAAGAATTTCCTCATACATTTTTTGTTGGTATATCAGGTCTGATTGATCCTGCAAGATTAGCTAAAAAAAATGAGGAATATGTTATTTCAACTCAGATTGTACCGCCATTAAATTCAAATTTACCTGCTATAAAAGAGTATCGCGAAGACTTGAAAAAATATGGAGAAGATGCACCGCCTTCTTATGTTTCTTTAAATACTTATTTAGCAGCGAGGATTTTTGTCAAAGGATTGGAAAAAGCCATGGCCGAAAATAAGCTAACACGCGAAGGACTTATTGATGTTTTTGAAAATATGCATAACCTGGATATTGGTATCGGTATACCCATTAATTTAAGCAAAACCACGCACACTGCAATGCATACTATTTGGATTACTGTCTTCAAGAATGGCGAATTTGTATCGACGGATTGGCCGGCGTTAGAATTGAGATTGAAAAAATAGCTTAGAAGTTTGTTTTTACGCGAATGCTGCTTCGTCAGCCCCTACCGCCACAGAGGGAAGGGGCCTACTAAGAGCATTTATAAAGTACATCACTTTCAGTGGAGACAGTATAAGGTTTCGATACAGGTAATCCCGTATGACTATCCGCTTGCATTTTACAAACACAAGGATCATTCAATATAGTTAAATAAAGAAATGGATTTTGTAAATAAAGTGGGTTGTTTAGATATGCAAATGCTTCCGTCGTTGTGACATTAATTATATTCTTTAACGAGGGTAATATATTATTAGCCGGTGGCTCAAGGCCCTGCAAGGTAATATTGCCTGCTCCTAAGCGTGTTAATACATTGAGTGCTACAGCATTACCCACTGTTAAAACGCCTTGGCCTATCCCACCACCTGTCGTATCCAAAATACCATTCACAATCAGAACCGGATTGATATTAGCAGGATTAGCGGCATTAATGTAAATGTTACCACCCCGGGTTGTAATATTTGAATTAATTGTCAATGTGGCAGATAAATTATTATCAGACAATGTTTTTAACTCCACTCTGCCACCCATTGTGCTAATGAGTCCTGTGATACTGAGTTCACCTACATTTGTAATTAAAATATTTCCGTTTCCATTTTGAGTTATCCCTGAAATAACCGGAGGATCAACATTATTAAAAAATGATATATCTCCCGTATCATTTGTTGCATGAAATGTCTGAATTGCATTCTCACTATTTAATACTATTCCATTGAGAGCTGTGACGGTGAGCGCTTGAGCGTGGATTGAACCTGTTTGGCTCACTGCGCCTTGCGCAGTGATATTAAAATTGTTTGCCAAGGTTGTTAAACCTATTTCCAGATTGCCATCATTGAAAATTGAAGCATTCTTGGCGCTTGAAATTTTTAATTCTTTAAAATGATTGCTTGAACTCGTGAGAGTCATATCATTAGCACTCCCAGAAGAAAAAGTTGCTATTTTATTTACGCTAAGAGCACCTGTTTGAGTGATTGCTCCATTCGCATTAACGGTAAGATTGCCGTTAATGGTAGAAGTGCCTAATATCAGGCTATTTGAATTCGTGATTGCAACATCATTTCCATTACTCACCGAAATTGTTTTTAAATTATTATTACTATTCGTAAGAGTGACATCTTGAGTGGATCCTGCTGTGATAGTGGCATCACCATTGACTACCAAAGGCCCGCTTTGAGTAATGGATCCGCCTGTTGAAGCGATTAAATTATTGGTTAATGTGATTGCAGGTAACGTTAAATTGTTATTATCAAAAATAAGTTTCAGATTACGCAGATTTGCTGGCAAAGTGGATAAATATCCATTTGAAGAAATATGTCTTAACTCTAGATCACGTACATTTCCATTATCAGTCACCCCTATTCCAGATCCAAAACTATTTCCTGAATGAGTCAGTAATATATCAGAATTAGCTGCATTCACAGTAAAATTGACTGTGCCAGAGGCTGTCAATGCATTGGTTTGTGTAATAGCACCGGCAGATGTGATTGAAAAATTTCGGCCCGCATTGACTGTTGCTAATTGGGTTGCATGATTATTAATAATTGTTATGTCATTATTACCGCTATTCATTAATGTCACATCGCCGATTAAATTATTAGTTGGCGTATCTAGCGTAATAGCATGTCCACCCGCATTAAAACTGGATGTGCCTTGCACAGATAAAGTATCACTTTGTGTAATCGCGCCATTTGCTTCTACTGTTAAATTGCCATTACTCGTTAATGAGATCGCTGGTAAAGCGATAGAAGAATTATTGAAACTTATTTCCAGATTATGAGGTCCTGATATGGAGCCATTGAGTGAAGTATTTGCTGCGCCAATCAGAAGGCTATTACTTCCTAATGTCAGAACATTATTTAATGTATTTCCTGTACCACTGATTTTCAAAGCGCCATTGTTACTCACACCCGTACCATTTAATGTGATGGCATTCGTATTTCCCAGTGAGCCATTGCTAAAACTGATATCTAATGTTGCACCCGATGTCACACTGGTGCTACTTGTATTTCCTAATCCACTTATGTTCGAAATATTTAATGTTCCTGCACTGATTGTTGTAGTACCAGAATAAGTGTTGCTACCTGATAATATCAGCGATCCTGCGCCGGATTTTGTGAGATTATTTGCGCCACTCATAATGCCGCTTAATGTTAAGGCATCACTTCCACTCGTCACACCGATTGACGTCGCACTGCCTAGTGCTACTGTACCGCTTAAAGTATTTATGCCTGTATTAATAAGTGCGCCATTACTGCTAACACCCACTCCATTTAAAGTCAGATTATTTGTAATCGTTGAACCAATAGAATTAACGATACCTAATGTTGCACCGGATGTAACACTCACACTCCCTGTACCTAATGCGGCTGCATTTCCAGTTGCATTGAGTGTACCCGCACTGACTGTAGTGCCACTGGAATAAGTATTAATACCCGATAAAGTCAGCGATCCTGAACCTGATTTTGTTAAGCTATTTGCACCACTCACAATGCCACTTAATGTCAACGCATCACTGCCACTCGTTACACCGACTGTTGTCGCACTGCCTAATGCCACTGTACCGCTTAAAGTATTCGTACCTGTATTAACAAGCGCACCATTCCCGCCAACACCCGTTCCATTTAAAGTCAGATTATTTGTAATCGTTGAGCCAATGGAATTAACGATACCTAATGTTGCACCGGATGTAACACTCACACTCCCTGTACCCAGTGCAGCTGCATTACCTGTTGCATTGAGTGTGCCCGCACTGATTGTAGTGCCACTAGAATAAGTATTAATACCCGATAAAGTCAGCGATCCTGAACCTGATTTTGTTAAACTATTCGCGCCACTCACAATCCCACTTAATGTCAACGCATCACTGCCACTCGTCACACCGATTGACGTCGCACTGCCTAGTGCTACTGTACCGCTTAAAGTATTTGTGCCTGTATTAACGAGTGCACCATTACCACCTACACCTGTTCCATTTAAAGTAAGGTTATTCGCAATAGCAGAACCAATAGAATTAACAACACCTAATGTTGCACCGGATGTTACACTCACACTCCCTGTACCCAGCGCAGCTGCATTTCCAGTTGCATTGAGTGTGCCCGCACTGACTGTAGTGCCACTGGAATAAGTATTAATACCCGATAAAGTCAGCGATCCTGAACCTGATTTTGTTAAACTATTCGCACCACTCACAATGCCACTTAATGTTAAGGCATCACTACCACTCGTCACACCGATTAACGTCGCACTGCCTAACGCCACTGTACCGCTGAGTGTGTTTGTGCCTGTATTAACGAGCGCACCATTGCCGCCTACACCCGTTCCATTTAAAGTCAGATTATTTGTAATCGTTGAGCCAATGGAATTAACGATACCTAATGTTGCGCCCGTTGTCACACTCACACTCCCTGTACCCAGTGCAGCTGCATTACCTGTTGCATTGAGTGTGCCTGCACTGATTGTAGTACCACTGGAATAAGTATTAATACCCGATAAAGTCAGCGATCCTGAACCTGATTTTGTTAAACTATTCGCACCACTCACAATCCCACTTAATGTTAGCGCATCACTGCCACTCGTCACACCAATTGTCGTCGCACTGCCTAATGCTACCGTACCGCTTAAAGTATTCGTACCTGTATTAACAAGTACACCCAATCCATCCACGCCCACTCCATTTAAAGTCAGATTATTTGTAATCGTTGAACCAATGGAATTAACGATACTTAATGTTGCACCCGCTGTCACACTCACACTCCCTGTGCCGAATGCAGCTGCATGACTCGTTGCATTCAGTGTACCCGCACTGACTGTAGTGCCACCACCATACGTATTATTACCCGATAAAGTGAGCGCGCCGCTGCTGATTTTATTTAAACTACCCGAACCGCTTAAAATACCTGATGCGATAATATTCGCTGTATTCGTATCAAATGTTATTGTATTTCCACTGTTATCAATATTTCCAGCCAATGTTAATGTTGCACCATTCGTCACCGCCCGAACCGTTCCACCGCCTGCACCACCTATTGTTATTCTTCTATCCGTTGAAATCGATCCACCTGAATAAGATAAAATACCCGCTGTACTACTGCCCAATGAGATGATTGCAGAAGATCCTGTTGGCGCGCCCAATGAACTATTAATACCGGCATTTGCTAATGTTCCCACACTCAACGTTCCCGCATGAATTGTAGTCGATCCTGTATAGGTATTTGCTGCATTCCCCAATATCATCGTACCCGCACCCGACTTTATTAAATTGCCTGTACCACTGATCACACCACTATAACTCGTACTATTATCGTCACCACCTGTTGTTAAAGTGCCTGAGCCCAAACTTACATTACCACCACTGGAACCACCACCTGCTAATGATCCTATCGCATCGTTAAAATTATTAAGATTAAAAATAGCACTGGCTGCATCTGCTAAACTCACATCACTACTGGATGAAATTGCATTCGCTATTCCTAACTGCAATGTCCCCACATTAATAGTTGTATCGCCTGAATAAGTATTCACACCGGATAATATCAACAGCCCACTACCTGTTTTAGTCAGACTACCCGCACCACTGATCACACCCGATACAGTAATATTCGCCGTATTCTCATCCAATGTAAGAGCATTACCACCTGTATCAATATTACCTGCTAACGTCAACGTTGCAGCGTCCGTGGTTGCCCGAATCGTCCCGCCGCCACTCCCACCAATCGTTATGGCCCGATTTGTTGAAGCAGACCCACCGGTATACAATAAAACACCTGCTGAACTACTACCTAATCCAATCGTAGCAGGCGCACCTGTCGCTGCACCTAATGAACTATTCGTTCCACCATCTGCTAATACGTTTGCACTTAACGTTCCCGCATTAATGGTTGTAGAACCTGTATAAGTACTTGCTCCATTCGTTAACGCTAATGTTCCACTGCCTGATTTAACTAACCCACCCGTTCCACTCACCACACCCGCAATAGAACTATTGCTTGCTGTAGTACTCACAGTCAGCGTATTACTACCTAGAGAAACACCCTGAAAACTAAGGGTGCCTCCTGTCACAGAAGACGTACTACCCAACGTGACTGCATTATTATAAGTTTGAGCACCTGTAGTACTCACCGTAGCTGTATTCATTCCAATACCCGCTGGACCTGTAATTGAAACACTATTCAACGGTGTTGTTGCACCAATCGTTGCACCCAACGTGACAGCGCCAGAAGAACCACTTGTAATAGATAAAGCAAAACCACCATTTAATGTGCCATTCAGTGTGACACCACCGCTGTTCACCGTATTGCCTGCCACCAGTGTGATACCTTGATTAGTGCCCGACAGTGAAATATTAGATGAAATCGTAATATTTCGATCCGCTTGTAAAGTTAAGGTTGTTCCAGTAGATCCCCAATTCGTTTGCAATTGATTAGCTGCATCATTAACAATGATATCTCCGTTTTGAAGCCCCACCGCATTCGCAGTTACTACCATCACATTCGCACTATTTAAGCGAGTACCCAGCTCACCTGCATTTAACACAACATTTGCAACACCCGATGCAGTTGGCGTATACGTATCACTGCTAAAACTTATATTTTGTGTTGCATTATTATTAATAGTCACATTCGATGGATCTATTACCCACCAGCCATAATCTTTAATATCTCGTGCTTTCGCATTAATAATTCCTATGTGATTCACATCCAGATTAGGCCCCGATGTTTCTATCTCTCCACCATGGCCTGACAGCGATCCCCCTTGCACATTGAAATCACCATACACAGCCGTGAGATTATCAGATAACATTTTTATTTTTCCAGCATCACCCTTTGTTATTGCATTTGCAGAAAATTGTGATCCTGGTGCAATAATAGTAGTGTCTGCCTCAGGCAGCTTATGATGCTTTTTATTTCCTCCTATGATTATATTGCCTCCACCTCTATCACCACTGACATCCATGTTCCCAGATGAAGCAACAAAAATACGTTTTCCAGAAACAAAAACATCGCCTCCTTTTTGATGCGATCCATAACCTGATGCATCCATTTTTCCAGAAACCTGTGTTTGATTAAATTGATCGCCCGACAAAAAAATGGTGCCATTTTTTTTATGAACAGATTTTGCCTGAAGAATACCTTGCATGTTAATAGCATTATCGACCACATTCAACGCTGCTTTTGCTGTTATTAAAATCATGCCACCGTCTGCAAGAATTTCACCTGTATTTCGAACACCGTCTTTGATATTTTTATTATTTTCATCAACACCCGTTTCACTTATTTTTTTATCAATACTAAAATTAATTAATTGATCTCCATATAAATCAAGCGTCATTTTATCGCCTGATGCAAGCACTACATTACCAAAACGAGCCTGAATAAGGCCATTATTAATCACATTTGAAGCCAGTAATGAAACTAATCCATAATCTTCTGCTTTGATAGTGCCGTAGTTAATGATCGATCCATTGTAATGAGAAGATTTTGTAAAAATATATTTATCTGAAAGAAAATTTTTATCGGTGATATCTCTGGTTGAAGCTATAATGCCACCTACATCCACATGTGCATTAGGACCAAAAAAGATACCTGCCTGATTGACCAGAATAATTTTACCTGTTGCTGAAAGCTGGCCCAGAATTTGTGACACACCTTGCGCAGGATCAATGCGATTCAAAGCAATACCACCGGGTGGCTGTTGAAAATGCGTTTTTTCATTAGGATTAATATTAAAAGAATGCCACTCAAGAATAGCTCTTGCAGTAGACTGATTCACCTCTAATGTATTAGAGGATGGAGAAGTCATGTTAACATTTCCAGCGGTGATTTTATCAATTTCTGGATTAGCCTGAGCAGGCGAACTCACGCAGATAGAATAAATAAGAAAAATACTTATTCTTATTTTCTTTTTAATAGATAAAGAACCTACAATCCATTTTAGATTCATCTAAAAAAAATTCCGTTTAATGTTATCTCAAGCAGGAGAAAGCCATCGTCAACATATTAACAATATTATCATTAAACGCCCTATCAATCATAGGGACGAAGCCATGTATTATGCGTCTGATGAATGATTCCAATTAGTATAAAATACAATATGATGATCATACTATGAGCAGACAGTGGTCGAAGTGGCCTGATTTAAGGTCGTTACTGCTCACAAAACTGTAAAACCACTTATAATAGACTCATCGCACTTTCTTTTTTAGATTGCACGATACAGAGGAAGCTAACATGTTAAAAAAAATTTTTGTTATGACACTGTTATTAAGCTTTTCCGCAAAATTATTTGCCGTTATTCCACCTGGGCTGCCTATAGCATGCCCAAATGCCGATGAAATTACGCATACAGGAAAAAAATCTCTTATTACTGTGAGAAAATTGGAAGTCACGGATTTCAGCACAGAAGAAATAGAAGTAGCACCCTGGGTGGTGAACAGACCTTCTTCGGAAGGATGGGTTGTTGATAACTTCCATAACGATTCTACTTTAACGAAGATCAACCCTGATGCACCTCTCTCCGTATACATCAGTACAGATTTAATAACCATCAATAAAAATGCTGCATCTTATCCAGATACAACTGGAAATGCGCTGCATGTAGACGGCACTTTACATTGCTATTATGAATTAGATCATGACAACGTACTGGGAGTCAGTACGTTTAATTTAAAAAATTATCTTATCAATCTGAGCACACTAAAAAATACAAAATTTACAGTATCTGCATCTGAAGTGATGACATCTCCTTTTTACCGCGGCCCTGTTTTATTTAAGTCTGATTTAATTTGCAATACGACTGCGCAAAAATCGATGATCGATTGCAGCTGGGAGAAAATACTGAGTCCGACTGTCTCTCCGTAAGATGTGATTGGCCATCTTTCACCACTGTTTCTAACGTGTCATCCCTGTTTCTAACGTGTCATCCCCGCGAAGGCGGGGACCCATTTAGCAAATACCTCCAAACGATACATCAGTATAATAAAAGTTAAATGCTCAGGAAATAATGCAGATTAAGAGATTAGTCATAATGGGTCCCCGCCTTCGCGGGGATGACACGTTAGAAACAGGGATGACACATTAAAAGCAGAGATAACACATTAAAAGCAGAGATAACATATTAAAAGCAAAGATGACACGTTAGCAGCAGATATAACACATTAAAAGCAGAGATAACATGTTAAACAAAGATAACACGTTAAAAGCAGAGACGACACATTAGAAGCAGTGGACTCAACTGTGATATTTCAAACCCCACTATAAATCAACCTTTCAGCTTATCCAACCCTTTCCAATACAATGCAGCTAACTCAGGCACAAGCTGCTTACTTTCCGCTTCCGTCAACGCAAGAGGCAGTAACGCTGAAAAATCAGTAATGTAAAAATCACTTTCTTCCGCAATGTGGTTTCTATAAAACGCACCACCAAAACCAACAAAGCGTGTCACATGACTTTTCACCGCTAAATCATTTAATCCATCTCCTACATATAAAATTCGTGAATAGGTTTTTTGAATTTCTTTGACAAACGTTTGCTTGCCATGATTGTGGATGAGAGGTGATTCCGAGTCAAAGCTGCGATACGCTTTTTTATCATCAAAAGAAACACCCACTGCTTTGACTTGCGTTAAAGGAATGGTTAAATAGTCTGCCAAGTGATTCACCGCCGGTTGTAATCCTGCTGAGATAATATAAATGGTTTTATTGAATGCTTGCAAAGCACGCATCACTTGAGCGACATCTGGCATCAGATGATCACAATAAGCCATACCCAATTGCATCATATCCGCTTCATTAGGCTGCACTAAATCCAGTCGTTGTTGATATAACGCAGGGGTTAAGCCACTTTTTGCCATGGCTTCTTGTGTTAATCTTGCCACTGGATGATAAACTCCATGCAGCTCAGCCAAGTAGTCTATCCCTTCAATGGACGTGAGCGTCCCATCACAATCGAAAATAATCGCAGTAAAAGGTTCTGTTATTTGCCAATCTTGTTTAATCATTGCATCTTTTTCCATAGTCTCTTAAGATGGGCATTTTAATAAATCTTATCTTATATTAAAAGAGGAGTATATGTTTAAAATCCTTACCCTTAATACTATTTCAGAAGCCGGTTTGCAAGAATTTCCTTCTGATTTATACCATGTTTCTAACACCGTAACGGATGCCGATGCGATTTTAGTACGCTCTTATGATTTACATGATTATCCCATTCCTGCGTCTGTGAAAGTTGTTGGACGCGCAGGGGCAGGCGTCAACAATATTCCTCAGGACAAATTAACGCAAAGAGGAATTCCCATATTAAATACACCGGGTGCCAATGCAAATGCAGTGTGTGAATTAGCACTGGCTGGCATGCTGATTGCTTCCAGACACTTAAATCATGCTTTGCAATATGTGAAAAATTTACATTGCACTGAAGAAGAATTATCAAGCACCATCGAGCGCGACAAAAAACAATTCGCAGGACAAGAAATTCTAGGTAAAACATTAGGTGTAGTGGGTCTAGGCAGTATTGGCGTCAAAATAGCAAATGCTGCGCATGCTTTAGGAATGAAAGTCATTGGCTATGACCCGCAAATTACGATTAATCGTGCATGGGAATTATCTGCGAATGTCAGTCAGGCAAAGCGCCTGGAAGATGTATTACGTGTTGCCGATTATATTACTTTTCATGTACCTCTCATTACGGAAACAAAAGGAATGATTTCCGCCAAAGAATTAAATCTCATGAAACCCTCTGTTGTGTTATTAAATTTTTCTAGAGATGGCATCATTGATCATGATGCACTGCTCGAAAGCATTCAAGCTAAAAAAATATTTAAATATGTCAGCGATTTTCCGCATCATTCTTTAAGAGAATATGAAGCCGTGATTAGCTTGCCGCATTTAGGCGCTTCCACTAAAGAAGCAGAAGAAAACTGTGCTGTGATGCTTGCGAAGCAAGTACGGGCATTTTTGGAGTACGGAGCCATTGGGTCCACCGTTAATTTTCCCATTGTGGATGTGCCGCCTCATCATAAATTAACACGACTCGCGATCGTCAATGCGAATGTGCCGAATATGGTGGCTCAAATATCCAGTACACTGGGTTCTGCTGAATTTAATATTGTGAGTTTAGTGAATAAATCTAAAGATAATATTGCTTATACCTTAATTGATCTGGACCATGATGTGGATGATAAAGTGATAGCTGCCTTGAAAAATATTGTGGGCGTTATTCAAATCAGGAAGATAGGTATTCATTAATCATTGTGAGATAAAAACATGCCAAAATTACTGACGCTTGTTCCAAAAACAGATCCCATTTTACGTAAAACCATGCCAGAAGAGCGAAATTTTAAAGACCCGGCGCTCGAAGAAGTCATAAAAAATATGTGCTATTCCATTTTGCCTGAACAGCTTAAAGATCCTGCTGCAGGCATGGCAGCAAATCAATGGGGCATCACAAGAAGAGTTTTTATTTTTACACCGGATGGATCAGAATTCGATAAAAAAGCAGAAATCATGATCAATCCATCGTATGTTCCTTATCTGCGTCCGAATGAAACAGAATACAAATTAGTACCCGAATACGAAGGCTGTTTTTCTATTCCGCTGACAGTAGGTCTGGTCAATCGATATGATGCCATCATAGCCACTTACTATACGCCAGCAGGCGATAAAATAGAGCGCAAGATGGAAGATTATGAAGCCAGAGTATTCCAGCATGAAACAGATCACTTAGACGGTAAACTCTATGATGGCAAATTAGATCACTATGCAGGCCCTGAATGTTTAAATCGTATTATTTTTAAAGATACAGAAGAAATGGATGCGTGGTTCGATGCAGAAAGAGCTCGTCGGCGTGCTAGTGTAGGGGATGGTAATAGTTGAGTTTTGCAGAGTCTGCGTCATCTCTGCTTCTAATGTGTCATCCCTGCTTCTAACGTGTCATCTCTACTGCTAACGTGCCATCTCTACTTCTAACGTGTCATCTCCATTTTTAACGTGTCATCCCTGCTCTCTACTATGTCATCCCCGCGAAGGCGGGGACCCATTTTGCAAATACCACTAAGCAATAATGAGTACAATTGAAATTGAATTACCAAGAAATAAGATGTTAAGGAGACAAGTCATGATGGGTCCCCGCCTTCGCGGGGATGACATAGTAGAGAGCAGGGATGACACGTTAAAAATGGAGATGACACCTTACAAATGGAGATAGAACACGAAGATGACATAAACACGCAGATAACACAAAAGTAGGATAGCAAATCTCATGGAAATAACTCAGCAAAATAACCTAAACCAAACTACCCCCGATACCCTCGCTAAAAAAATCCCACACCTATATAAAACTTAACAAATAGTCTATAATCATTTATTCATTAAGCAGTTTTAAAAGGGTGATAGAAATGATGGAACAGAGAGGCAGTGGTTTAGAGAACAAACGAGCACCCATTTTAAAACATAGCAAAGATTATAGTGATTACAATCCACCTTATAATTTTTTAACCTTCTCTCTACCCTCACAGCCACCTAAGAGTTTAATAGCTCACCTAGAGCCACCTGTGGGAGAATCGATTCTTGGTATATTCGCGAGACACCAAAAAATCGCTGAAAAAATTAGATTAGCCAATGAAAAACCCGCCGAAGAAGAAAAAATTTATCCCCAGCAAGATGCTTCACAAAAAACCTATGCAAAATTAGATGATTTTTTTCGTGAAGATTTAGATCATCAATTCGGAATCATACGTAATGTTATAAAAGATGAAAAAAAATATCCCACCGGCATCGCTGTCATACGCGATGCAACCGCTGCAAAAGAAATCAATGATCGTACTATTAATCATCTTCAAGTTGAAGCAAATAATACACTTTTACGTGGATTAGGCCGATTACGTAGTATTGATTATGTCTTAATGGTGAAAAGCATAGAGACTGCAGATGAAACAGAACGAAAAATATATAATGACTTAAGAGAGCAATTAAAAAAAGAGTTTGATACGTTTATAACAGCTGTTTACGGTGTAGAATACCAAACAGAACAAAAACAATTAGAAACCACATTCAACACAACTATATTATGCCACATTCTACACGAAGCAAATTTAGACGAGGGTTGTGTCACTACAGAAGATTATAAACAACTCTTATTCCACTACCGTAATTTATCTTCATTTATAGATCCTGCAAAATCATTAGTCACCGTTTCCTACGATGCAGACAATCATATCCTACACAGAATCACACAAGATCCTGTTACAACAAAATTACCAGAACAAACAGAATCTATTTTAAGAGAGATGGGAACCGTCACTGCATTTCCAACGAATGAAGAAAAAAATTTTCAAACAGCGCAAAATAAAAGTATACAAATTGCGAATCGCTATTTTGCAACATCCGCAGCAAGCGATGACAGAACAGGGCCCGCGCAAACACGAAAAACGCTTTTAGATGGCAGCAGGAATACATTTTTTACGACGAGCGAGCTGGTATTTTTCACGGCAAATTCAGAACTAACTCGTGATACTTTTTTAGATGCAAAAGCTAGACCAGCCGACACTCGACGTTTTGTACGCGGTGCAACACCTGTCTATGTTGGTAAAGGCGAATCCGAAGCAAGAATAACACAAGCTGCGCGTCATAATATAGAACAAGTCCGTCAATTTGTTATAACGCAGCTTAAAAAAGAAGGTATCTTATCCGAAGAAGAAGAAAAAAACTTCGGCATTCATTTTACTTGCTTGCTCACCGATACAAAATGGTTTGACTCGGAAAATCAAAAATTAATGATTCGCATTTCAAAAGCAGTGACAGAAGACGATCCTGAAAGCAAAAATGGCTTTACCGCTGCTGCTTGTAATTTTGAAGGCGCATTCTACTCTATGAAAGTTTCAGCAAAATTACCCACTGAAGATGCTGAAAATAAACTAGAGATAGACACTAAAGGACAAAACCTAAACCAGGCAGAACGTTACCGCCAAGTCGCCAAGCTATCTTGTTTCATTGCAGGAAAAAAACATATCATTGAACTGGTCGGTTGTGCTAGTGGCCAAGACGGAACAGGAACAGAAGCAGAATATACCGATCAGGAATTTAAAAGAGAATGCTATACAAGACATAGCATAGATGATACCGATGCGGTAGAAAAAACAAGTGCAAAAAGCCGTAATACAGCAGAGATGGCTACCCATCTTTCCGGAGGATCATTAGGTTGTAAAAAATCCTCTAAAGGTGAAGGCTTATTTTCAGCGGATACTGATAAAGCGATCTACTTAGACAGTGCTGAAACAAATAAAGAGCCTGAGCTGGATAAAAATCAATTAGAAACGATGGTGAAAAATCCTTCTGAGATGGCTCTTAAAAAATATGAAAAAATGAAAAATGAATTTGATACTACATGTGAAAGAGGTTTTCACTTGTTAGAGCTCTACGCTAGACCAGTGCCAACATATCTTTCCGAGCATATCCCCCATCCTGAAAATACCAAACCTGAAGACTTATATTTATTAACCGAAGCACTAGAAACAGCTAATCGTGTTGTTAAAGGACCAGGAGCTGATCCTATACGTTATTCTCGTGATGTTTACAGGCTTATCACCATCGCAGAAACATTAGATAAAAGCCATCGCTATGCAGGAATGGTGGGTGAATTACTTATGATAGCAGGCGCTGGGTTACTGCTTGTCGGTGTGTTGGCCGTGTTAACGGCACCTGCCACTGGTGGTTCCAGTTTACTTGCCCTGGCTTTAAGCGCTGAAACAGCAGCAACATTCACCGGTATAACCGGACTGACTGCAACAACTGGAGTGGGTCTTGCGACTCTAGGTAGTACTGCTTTCGTAGCCGGTGCTATTGGCTATACTGTAGAACGCAAATATGAAAAAAATCCCTTAACGCAGGTGAGTCATAAACTGAGTAAGTTAACAGAATTGGCTCCTACAACAAGCGATCAGAATGATTTTCAAATGCCTTTTACACCGAGCAACCCGAAAGATCCTCTAGTGCCTTTTACACCGGCTTTTTTCTTGAGTCATTGTGATAGTTTAATTAATCAAAAGAAGGTAGAAAAAAATGACCGCATCAGTTTGATATCCTCCCTGAAACAAGGAATAGTCTATACTCAGGCTGCTATTCAAACAGCTCTCACGCGTCAATCAGCCATGATAGATATTAATCGTCTTGCTTGGTCTACTCCAGAGAGAAAACCATTTAATTTACCAACCCCTGCGGCTAATGAAGAGCACTCTGCGGCTAGCATTGATATTACGCTGTATACAAAAAAAATGATGGAAGAATTCGACGTATCATCAGAAGAAGCAGAAGCCTTGCTTACAGTAAGCTCTGCAATAGGAGCACAGGAAGCACAAGGTGGCGCACTCAAATCAGGACAATTGCTTTTCGGTACTACTTTTTCTTCAGGCATTTTTGCAGTCAATAAACAAGGGTCACCATCGACATTAGTCGTTTATAGAGTGGATGGTATATTAGTGATCGAGAATGTTTATAAGCCTTCTTCCGTAACTCTCCTGTCTGGTATGAAAGAAATTAATAATCCTTTTGAATACCGTGAAAGATATATACTTAGACAAAATCAAAACAATTGGGAATTAACGTTATCTCCAAATAGCAGTCTGTCCATGAACCCTGAATTTTTAAAACACATAGTGGAACAAGCCATTAAAAAGCTAAAGCAAACACAACTCTCAGATGACGATTTATTTCTTTTTGTACCTTGCTTGACAGATAAAGCGTTTGCAAAAGAATTTTTGAAAAAGTTAAAAGAAAATTTCATGTCGATGTCGCCTGATCAAGATCAAAAATCATCGATGTCACCTAATAAAAACCAAAAATTCCCGATATCACCCAATCAAAGTCAACAATTAAAAGACCTTATTTCAAAAAATTATGGCGAAAAATGGCCTGTTCATTTGAGTTCAATCAGATTATTGTTAGAGAAAAAAATAATGGAGCGCGCACCTAATAATAAAGAGAACCCTCATCCTCATTAATTAATCCTCAAATGCTAAGTTATCCTCACAAAATCTGCTACCGTGCGCATCATCGCCGCTCACTCTGTCATCGCTACCCACTCTGTCATCGCCGCCCACGCTGGCATTTTTGCTGTTTACTCTGGCATTGCCGCCCACGCTGTCATCCCCGCGAAAGCGGGGACCCATCATGACTTGTCTCTTTACCTACTTTATTTCTTAATAATTTAATTTCTATTGTACTAATTATTGTTTGGTGGCATTTGCATGATGGGTCCCCGCTTTCGCGGGGATGACAGCGTGGGCGGTGATGACAGAGTGAGCAGGAACCCATTCATCAAATTATTTCATAATAAAGATCGAACCATTGTGGATTATCTTTCTCAATTAAGCTAATTTTCCAATCACGATTCCATTTTTTAATTTGTTTTTCTCGCAAAATCGCTTCACGAACATCCCCGTGAATTTCATAATAAACAAGATGATAAATTTTATATTTTTTAGTGAACCCACCTAACAAACTTTCTTTATGTTCATAAATACGTCTTACCAAATTATTTGTTATGCCTGTATATAAAGTCCCGTATTTTTTACTTGATACGATATAAACATAATAATTTTTATATAACATGATATCAACTTCCTATGATGTTTTGATTAAAGGAGTGAATGGGTTCCCGCGTACTATGTCATTTTCGCCCACGCTGTCATCCCCGCGAAAGCGGGGACCCATTATGCAAATGCCACCAAACAATAATTAGTACAATAGAAATTAAATTATTAAGAAATAAAGTAGGTAGAGAGACAAGTCATGATGGGTCCCCGCTTTCGCGGGGATGACAGAGTGGGCGGCAATGACAGCGTGGGCAGGGATGACAGCGTTGGCAGGGGATGACAGAGTGGGTGGGGATGGCACAGTTGTAATCACAAGCATAGCACAGTGGTGATCGCGAGCAATGGCACACTCCGTGGATACCCGTCTTTTCTGATACTGTAAAAATAACCAGCAGGATAAAAATAAATCTTGCCACTCAAGATTGCGCAGGGCGACTCAATTATTCAGCTGCCCTTTTCTTAATTATTTTTTCCGCTCATGCCACTCAACCCACTGACTAAACGTATCCAAAAACCCTTGCAGAAATTTTGCAGTGCCTTCATTTGTAATACTATAGTTAGCATCAATCAATTCATCTTTATAAACAATATACACTTCAGGCTGCCCTAAGACTATCGCGCCAATCGCAACTAAAATACTACGCAAATGCGTTTGCGCAACGGCAGTCCCCACACTGCCTGGACTGGTGCCAATAATAGCCGTTGGTTTATTCGCCCAGGAATTTTTACCATACGGTCTAGAGCCCCAATCAATCACATTTTTTAACATGCCTGGAATCGAACGATTGTATTCAGGCGTGACAAACAAAACACCGTCTGACTGTTCAATTTCTTTTTTTAAATGAGCGACGACAGCAGGCAAAGTACTTTCATTATCCTGGTTATATAAAGGTATGTCATGCAAATCAAGAATAGTGAATGTTAAAAGCGGATGATTTAATTTGTCTAATGCCTGGACCAATTTTTTATTGAATGATTCTTTACGAAGACTGCCGACAATCACTGCGATTTTAAGCATATTCATTTTCCTTTAATACTATCCATAGTAATCCGAGTTTTTTTGATTCTGACGTAGAAAATATTATTTTAACTGGAATGTTAAAAAATCTCTATAGTTAAAGTTGCTGCTCTCACTGTGTCATCTCCGTCTCCACTTTGTCATCCCTGCCTCCACTTTGTTATCCCTGCTTCCATTTTGTCATCCCCGCGAAGGCGGGGACCCATTCAGCAAATACCCTCAAACGATAAATCAGTACTATGAAAATTGAATTATCAAGAAATAAGATAGTTAAAGAGAAAAGTCATGATGGGTCCCCGCCTTCGCGGGGATGACAAAGTGGAGGCGGGATGACAAAGTGGAAGCGGGGATTGACAAGGTGGAGACGGAGATGACACAGTGAGAGCAGCAACTTTAAACTACATAAAAATTATTAAAATAACAGAAAAATTTTCAGACATATCTCAGCGCACAAAACACATTTACAACAACCATAGTGATAACCACCGAATAATTAGTAATTACCCTATATTAATGCAATCCCTTGAATACGTTAAATTTATAATTAAACCTTAAATTTTGATTTACGATTATAATAATAGATCTGTACTTAAAATAAAAATCACGAGGCGGAATAGATAGCGTTACAAATTAGCTAATGTAAAGCAGAGGTGCGAATTGAAAAATCGTCATCCTTACATAATGCTAGAACAAATGCTACTAGGTATCTTATACATAGTCACTATACGTAGCTATGTCGCAGTACTGCATTCGCTGCTCAATACAGCCATCAACCAAGAAGAAATCACGCACGAACAAACCTTATTTAAAAAAAAACGCCTAGAAAAACGCAGACAATTTAACATTGCATTATTACAAAAAGAAAAATTAGCAGAAGAATTCAATGATAGGTTATCTGAACAATTAAAACTTCAAGAATATTTATTTAATAAGATGATGTATGATTATAACGAAAAAAATAAAAAATATTTATTAAATAGTAATGTATGGATAGAATACCTAAAGTTGATGGAGAATGAATTAGAAAAACAAAAAGAGTTAATAAAATTAAAATTAGATAAAATAAAAGAACTAGAAGATACGCTTGCAAACAGTATTCCATTAACAGCTATCCTGGAAAATGATCGAAAGAAGAAGAAAGTTACGAATGTAAAAAGAATCATAGATGAAGAAAACGCACTTGACTCCTCAACCAAGAAAATATTTACAGCACTCGCAATCAACGAAAAAGATGAAGAATCTCCCTTACAAACTGCAAAACCTGAATTAACACTCTCTATACAAGCCAGCATGACACATCAAGACTGCGCTGAACATGACGAGAGTCTCTACGCAGACAATAATACACATTCTAAACCAGAAATAGATGAGCCGTATGATTCTGGCCAAGATAATCAAAACATAAAAAATAATATACCTGCTCGATCTATGTAAATAGAATTTCTGTATATAACAAAGCTGATCAATATACTGCTTAGAGCACCTCCGCAGAAGGCATTGTTAAAAAAATCAGGAAATAGCATACCTTATGGCCGTCATTGCGAGCTGAGCTATTCTCCCGAAATTTACTTTACATCAGCCGTCATTGTGAGCTGCATTATGCCCATGAAATTTGCTTTGTATAACCGTCATTGCGAGCGAAGCGAAGCAATCCAGCGAAAGCAAAGCTTAAGAACATGTACTATGTCATTCCTGCTCTCCCTTATGTCATCCCCGCGAAAGCGGGGACCCATCATGACTTGTCTCTTTAACTACCTTATTTCTTGATAATTCAATTTCAATTGTACTAATTATTGTTTGATGGTACTTGCAAGATGGGTCCCCGCTTTCGCGAGGATGACACTGAATTGGCTATAAATATATACTAAATTTTGGTAGCTAGCTCGCAATGACGGTTTTTATATAAAGCAGCGCTATAGAAAATAACCTTACTGAACAAACGCCTTCAACACCCTAATCCGCTCATACGCTTCATCAATCCGTTTCTCTGAAATTTGGCCTGACATCACACCCTCATAGATAATATCAACAATATCTTCTGGATCTTGCGGCGTTGCAACCAATTGATTTCCAAAAATCAGCATGTCAGCGCCCGCATTCACAGCGAGTGTAACCGCGTCCGCTAAGCCATACTGCTCTGAGATGGCTTTCATTTGCATATCATCCGTCACAACAACGCCTTTGAAGTGTAATGTATGACGCAATAAATCATTGATAATCGAGGCAGAAAGCGTCGCAGGTTTACTATCATAATTTCTATTCACAACATGCGCCGTCATCACCATCGCGCAGCTATCCGCTTTTTCAAATAACGCTTGATAAGGATCCAGCTCATACGATTTCCAAGTCTCGGTAACATCCACAAAAGGACTACTATGTGTATCTTCCGCTGAGCTGCCATGTCCTGGAAAATGTTTATAGGCACACAAAATCCGATGGTCATGATACGTTTTAGCAAAGATCGCTGCGTACTCACTCACTTTTTTAGGGTCTGCTGAAAAGCTGCGATTCAATTTAGCAATCACAGGATTATTGAGGTTAACATTCACATCTAGAACAGGTGCAAAATTGAGATTAATACCGATTTCTTGCAGTGTAACAGCCATTTGTTCTGCTTCTTTCTGGGCATCTTCAAAAGTCCCTTTACCAATATCAGCAGCTGATTTTGTCGGAGGGAAACCATACTTTTCTTTTAAACGATTGACTCTGCCGCCTTCATAATCAATGCTAATGATTAAATGTGATAAATCATTTTTCTTATCTTTTGCTGCAGCCATTGCATAAGTTTGTAATTGTTGTGTCAACGCTTTGACTTGTTGAGGAGATTGAATATTACGGCCTTCTGTATTGGCCTGATAATCATGATCAAATAAAATAACACCGCCTAAGTGTTGCGCTTTAATAGATTGAACAATAGGATCCTCTGCTGTCAGTGTTGTGCCTTTAAAACCCGCGATGATCATTTGTCCGATTTTTTGTTTTAGGGTGATGGGGTTTGGCATGAATTTAAAGATCCTGTTAACAGTAGGCCCCTTCCCGCTGCGGGGGTTGAATAATTCATTTTTACGCGAAGCTACTTCGTAAGCCCCTTCCCCCCACAGGGGGAAGGTAGGGAAGGGGGAATAAAAATATTTATTTCAACTTACATCCACATCTCAGGACCACATCGCCTTCAGCTACATTCTCAATTACTTTCTTGGCACACAGGGCATCTACCTTTGGAACCAGGGCACGATCTCGCGGGTTGTTGCACCCGGGGTCCTCATCACTTTTTTATCTTACCAAGAATAAGAAATTCAGAAGTTTTTTATTTATTAACTCTACAAATATTAAAATGTAAATAAATAACTTTTAACTTCCCCCCTTCCCTCCCTTCCCCCAGTGGGGGAAGGGGCCCACCGTAGCAGCCTCGCGTAAAAACGAATTTCAATAACTCTGTGGGCTCGCTGTAGCTGGTTCGTAGGCCTCTAACAACCCACGAAAAAAAAACAGGCACACAACATGCCTGTCTACGATAGATGAGGTACTGCTAGACCAACAGTTTAGTCCAACATCCCATACTGCTTTAATTTCTTACGCAACGTTCCGCGTGAAATACCCAGTATCTGAGCCATTCGAACTTGGTTATAGTGCGTATGGTTGATTAGCACTTCAAGCAAAGGGCGTTCAATTTCTTCCAACAAGATAGAGTAAAAATCAACGGGTTGCTCGGTGCCAATATTGGTAAAATAATTTCGCAAGGTGTCTTTAACAGCTTGTTTCAACGTAATGCTGTTTAAAGTTTCTAATAATGTTGTATTTTCACTCATAAATAAACTCCCTTTAACGGTAGATTTTTTGATTCCCTAGATTTAATCTTATTGTTTCTCTTAACATTTGCATGTTGGCCTGCATCTTATCAAATCATTTAATGAAATTCTACCTATCTCTATCATTTAAATTCAATATAGGGCATGTTCTTTTTCAAGGCAGATTATTTTTTAGTATCCACTTCTTCTTTGAGGGCTTTACCTGCTTTAAAGTAAGGCACGACTGCCGCTTTAATTTGCATTTCTTGTCCTGTTTGCGGATTACGTACTTTACGCGCAGCACGTTTTTTAACACCAAAGTTACCAAAACCCACTAGCGACACGCCATCCCCTTTTGTCAGCGTCATTTCAATACCGCTTAACATGGCAGCTAACACTTTCTCTGATTTCGCAATAGCCAATTCAGATTTTTCTGCAATATAGGCTATCAATTGTGACTTATTCATAAACCCTCCTTACATTGTTTAAAAAAGGAAATAACCTTTCTTGTTAGTTTTTTATGCGTCATCAGATTATTCTTATTTAAATAAAATTTTAGGTCGTAGAATCTACCATTTTTTTGTTAGCGAAGTCTATACTTATTAATACTTCACTTCTCAAATTAATAACTATTTACCGCATGATGTGTCATCCCTGCTTTTCATTCTGTCATCTCCGCTTTCACTCTCATTCCTGCTTTCCACTCCGTCATTTCTGCTTTCCACTCTGTCATTCCTGCTTTTATTCTGTCATCCCCGCTTTTATTCTGTCATCCCCGCTTTCACTCTGTCATTTCTGTTTCCCATTCTGTCGTTCCCGCTTCCCACTCTGTCATTCCCGCGAAAGCGGGAACCTATTATGACTAACCTCTTACTTTGTTTTTATTCTTAGCAATGAAATTTTCATTATGCTTTTTTATCGTTAGGAGGCAATTGCAAAATGGGTCCCCGTTTTCGCGGGGATGACAGTGTGGGCGGGGATGACAGAATAAAAGCGGGGATGACAGAATAAAAGCAGGAATGACAGAATGAAAAGCAGGGATGACACATCATGGGGTAAATAGTTATTAATTGTTATTGAGAAGTGAAGTATTAATCTGTCGTTCCCGCTTCCCACTCTGTCGTTCCCGCCCACACTGTCATCCCCGCGAAAGCGGGGACCCATTTTGCAATTGCCTCCTAACGATAAAAAAGCATAATGAAAATTTCATTGCTAAGAATAAAAACAAAGTAAGAGGTTAGTCATAATAGGTTCCCGCTTTCGCGGGAATGACAGAGTGGGAAGCAGGAATAACAGAGTAGGAAGCAGGGATGACAGAATAAAAAATGGGGATGACACAATTAAATGAACACTTTCAAATAACAATGAATACAATAGATAGGATTGGGGAAGAAGCAGCCACAACGAGATGAGTAAATTGTAATTGAATGATCAAGAAATAAGGTAGCTAATACTTCAAGTGCAGTGATTGATAGTTTTAAAATCTAGCTTGTTTTGTTTATGTGTATTAGATCCGCCTTCCGTTTAAAACAGAAGGCGAAAATAATAGGGCTATCTTTATTATTTTAGTGTTCGAGGAACATAGCGCTCCTCAGCCTTTCTTACCACTAGCGGTGGTTCCACCTCCTCGACTCTTACCTGGCTCCCACCTGGTGCCCGCCTTATTTCTTGGAAAAGAGCTGCATTCTTGACAGAAGAAATTGTAGCATTAGACGCCGTCATCCCAGTGCGTGGCATTGCATTAGATAGCTCTGTTTCTTGCTCACCATTCTCACCACAAAAACTGTAGCTAGTATTGTCTTGCTCTTTTATCAGAGTTGCTAGCCCCCTATATTGATCGGTGTTTTTGCTCTTATTTTGATCAAAGAGTTCTCGAGTCGTGATAGGAAGCGTCAACTTTTGCTCGGGAGCGCGCTGGAACAAACCACTAGCCTTTACAAGAGAGGCCCCATCATTAAATGTATCGCGTGCTAAACTACCCTCCCAACACAGTCTATATAAAAAAGCAGCGCCCAAGAAACAAGCACCCAATAGAGGATTCGTAGGTAACAAGTACCAACCAGCCGCTTGTAGACCCTGGAACACAACGGATGCTACCTCTGTGGCTAGCTCTGCGTTAGTGCGGCCTTTTTTCTCAAAAAGAAGTGCTAGTTTAACAGCAAAGTCCGCTGCAGCTGCAGTCGCCAGCCCCATGCATCCTAGCGAGAACGCTGATGAAAAAGAACCTGCTGCTGCAGCTTCAATTCCGGTCACACCAAAATAAATGAGGGATGCCGCTGTTACTTCTTTGTATAAACCACTCAGGCGTGCACGTCCTGCACCGCCAAGCCATTTCAATGGTATTCTGTGATCTTTGTGCTTAAATTCTTCTCCTAATAAATACTCAGATTCGTATAAAAAACTAGCCGCCAAATCCGACGCCCCATCGAAAGCTCGGCAAATACCCATTCCAAGGCTGACAGCGGGCGCCAGGAAAGGATGATTAAAAGGAAATCCTCCCAGTGTAAATGAACTTGCACTTGCTCCTGCCCTAGCAATCTCTACACCCTCTACCGCTCCTGCCACGCCGACAGCACCAAGACTAGCTGTGGTTGTTGCTTGATGAACATTTCCTGAAAATGCTTGAAAAAAATCCGCAGTTGAACGTGCACGCCTAGAACTCAAACTCATAATCATATCTCCTAAAATTAAAAATATTTCTTTGGGCTACATCATAACCATTACTACACAAGAAATCTCTCACTTAGAAGAGTGTTTATTAACTGTATCATTTTTATGTAGTACTAGTTGTCATCCTTCGCTTCACTCAAGATGACAATGACACAATTCAGCGAACATTCATGTGACTGAGAGAAATAGGAATAGAATTCTATGGGTATTCTTTTAAAACAGCAACAAAAACATTTTTTATAATAAAAATTCTGTAATGATTTAGCGATTTTACCACTGACCCAATCGTGCCCGTGCCCGCGTGCGTCTTTTCTTATGTTTTATCAAAAGCCTTAGCCATTTTAATTACTATTCCAACAATAGAGCTATTATTTCAGATAGGATGCCAAAATGTATGACGGATTAAAGTTAATCGAAAAGACGCACGCGGGCACGATTAGGTCAGTGGTAAAATCGCAATAACTCCTTGTTATTAAAGACCCTGAACAAAGTTGATTTTAGCCAAAAAAATTATTAAAGTACGCGTGAAGGCATGTCCTCAATTATTTTTGCAGAATAGCGTGGAAAGTGTATAATGCGTTTTTTTAAACAAGAAAGTGTGATAATAATCCAATGCCTGTGTCATTTGCTAATCCCCAGCCTCATTCCGTAGGAGTACTTCATGAGTAATTTAACCTTAAAAGAACAATTAGAAGCGCTAGCACTCAGCTCATCTTCTACCCCCACTCCAACGCCTGCAGAAAAAGCTAAAAGACCTCAGCAAAAACAAGCCAAGCCCAGCAATAACGTCAAACCAAAACCCGCTTGGCTTGAACATGCTCAATATGGCGTCGAGCTCCTCAAAGCACACTTTCCCGCTTGCTTTAAAGAAATGCAAGAAATTCAGCCTTTGAAAATAGGGATTAAGCAAGATTTGGTGATACGGTTAGGCGGTATAGACACTATTGTGTTAAATGATAAAGCGTGCATGGTGAACAGTCTTGCGTATTATGTCAGCTCTGCCTCTTATCACCGCAATATGATCGCAGGTGCAACACGGATTGATCTGGATGGTAACCCCACCAGCCTGGTCACAGAAGAAGAAGCACAATATTCAGCAAATTGTCGCCAAGCAAAATTCCAAAAGAAAGCAAAGCCGGTGAAGAAAAAAGAATTGGCTGAAACGAGTTAGGTTTTTTTGTATTTGTTAGCTTAGAACCTATCATCCTCCCCATTACAAACATTGCTCCTGATTTTTATATATCATCTCCGCTTTTATAATGTCATCTCGACTTTTATAATATTATCTCCACTTTTATAATGTCATCCCCGCTTCCACCTTGTCATCCCCGCGAAAGCGGGGACCCATTCAGCAAATACCCTCAAACGATAAATCAGTACAATGAAAATTGAATGATCAAAAAATAATGTAGGTAAGAGGTAAGTCATAATGGGTCCCCGCCTTCGCGGGGATGACAAGGTGGAGGCGGGGATGACATATAAAAAAACCAGAGATGACATATAAAAAAAACAGAGATGACATGTAAAAATGGGGATGACACATAAAAAGCAAAACATAAAAGAGCAACCACTCCCTTAAATCTGACTACTCTTAACCACCACCGTCACAGAACTCCCCGGTGTAAATTCCTGATTTAACCATTGCGCATCATTCACGAACATTCGTAAGCACCCATGGCTTGCATTATAACCCGGCACATCATAAGAACCATGCATCGCAAATCCGCCATGAAAATACATACAATAAGGCATAGGCGCACCACCCCGTCCTACAGGAAATTTCGTAGACTTACACCCCGCACCTTCTTTACGGTATATGGTGTATTGCCCCAGTGCAGTATGACAACCACGTCCTATATCAGCGCAATACCCTTTACCGCCAGACACAGGTCCCCAATATTGTAAAGTACCGTCTGCATCATACGCACCAAATGCCAATTGCTTTTCATGGATAGAAACTAAAATAATTTTCTCTCCTGTAGGCTTTATTTGCCTGCTGAGAGGCGCGTATTCCAACATATCTGTATGATCAGGATTATTAGGAACAGCAATAATCATGCCTGGATGTAAACGGATATTGATTCTATTGATACGCATGACAAGATCACGCTGCGCGCCAAATCGTTGCCATGTATCACCACTTTTGACTTTATAACAATAAAACCTTGAATCATTGGCACAGAGATTTGCACCAAACGATTTGGCATTTGCCGCAGGATTTAAGATAACTAACATAAGACCGACTGCTATCGCTGAAATGTAACTTTTCATACCGTGCCCCCCTCATCTAAATTGTTTGAATTGTTATAGCAAGAGCACTCCTCGTATGATCTGAATTGTTCTAATTTCAGTGTAGGTCACTTAGGCAAAAAATCTACGGTCTTCATAAATATATTTTCTTAATGAGATCATCGTGTTATAACAGATATAAGATTTTTCTCAATGAATTCAAGCCGGAGGATAAAGATAAAATGCCGCTTAACAGTGAAGTTAATTTTACAGAAATGCCAGGTCAAAACGGCGATTTAGGCATCATCACCTTGCAACGTCCGCAAGCATTAAATGCGATTAACCCTGCGATGTTGAATGCGTTGCATCATCAGTTAACAAGCTGGGCATCAAAATCCTCTATCAAAGCCGTCATCATTCGCGCCGCTCCCGGTCGTGCTTTTTGTGCAGGAGGCGATATCCGTTATATCTATGAAAAAAAATTAGCAAACGATCCAACCCTGGCGGATTTTTTTCGATATGAATACAATTTGAATCGGCAAATTTTCCATTTTCCAAAACCCTATATTGCATTACTCGATGGGATCACAATAGGTGGCGGTGCCGGTATTTCTATTCATGGTTCGCACCGTATTGCAACAGAAAATATGTCATTTGCTATGCCAGAAACGGGCATTGGCTATTTTCCTGATATTGGCGCTTCTTATTTTTTATCCCGCTTACCTTATCAGATGGGATATTATTTAGGATTAACAGGCGAACGTATTGCTTATCAGGATTGCTTGGCGCTGGGTTTAGTCGATACAGTCATTGCAGCCGATGCACAAGCACTTTTATTAAAAAAATTAGCAGAATCTGCATTGCCAAATAAAATGGCCATCACAAACATTATTCAATCTTTCTCCGTCAATACGCCGGAATCATCTTTATTAACACATCATAAAGAAATAGAAATTTGTTTTTCAAAAAAAACAGTAGAGGAAATTTTACAAGCATTGACAGCGGAAGGAAGTGCCTGGTGTATAAAAACCGCAGAAAACATACTGACAAAATCACCGACGAGTTTAAAAATATCGTTGCGTGAATTACAGATAGGTAAAGACTTGGATTTTGATGCCTGTATGCAAATGGAAGAGCGTTTATCTTTGTATTTTGCACAATCTCACGATTTTTTTGAAGGCATCCGCGCGGTGCTGATTGATAAAGATCGTGCACCGCGGTGGGAGCCGGCAGAATTAGAAAGTGTATCTGATGGAGTGGTGAATGCTCAGTTTTCGAAGTAGCTCTTATCGTGCCCGTGCCCGCGTGCGTGCCCGTTTTTTCTCTGCGTAATACATGGGAAAAGACGGGCACGCACGCGGGCACGGGCACGATTGGAGCAGTAGTGAAATTTGCTGAATAGTTATGCGCTACCCAACATCCCCAAAAACTCCTCCCGATGCGACAAAAACGGAATATGCCCAGCCCCTTTAATTACTTCGCATTTTCCATAAGGTACTAAAGGCTGCAAATACTGCATGACACTCGCAGGCACAAGCCTGTCCAGCCCGCCCAAAATATGTAAACTAGGCATTTTGATAGCTGCTAATTGAGGCCTTAAATCTGTTTCATGGAGTAATCGCAACCCTCCCATTAAAGCAGTCTCCTCTATAGGTGATAATTGCGCTTTTAATTCAGTCAATAACGCATTGCTTTTTGGGCTTCCTCGTAATTGCAATCGCAAAAAATCATACAATGTTTCTTGATACTCATTAACCAACTGAGTTGAAAATTTTTTTAAAACAGCATCAGGCACACCAGGCCACTTTTCATCACTCAGGAATTTAGGTGAGGCAGCTACTGTAATTAAACGAGTGACTTTTTCTGGATAATACGATGCAACCCACCAAGCCAACATACCGCCTAACGACCAGCCTAACCATACCGCATCGGCTGGAACGATTTTGAATAACTGGGATGCAATCGTATCAAATGTGTAATGCTCTGTTAACACAGGGCTTTTACCAAACCCCGGTAAATCAGGTATAAATAGCTGAAATTTATCAGCAAGATAAGGGATGAGCGGTGACCAGATACCGGAATGCCATCCCCAACCATGTAATAATACAAGCGGCGGCCCCTTCCCAATTACATTTAAATGGAGTAAATTTGGCATGATAATAATAGGTAAAAAGTGGAAATAGTTAACCGACGGTCTATACTTATTATAGACACACAATTGAACTGATTAATAGGAGATGCTAATTTCATATCATCGCTAGCTTAAAGATAACCATAAAAAAATCAACAGTAATTATTATAAAGAGAAGGAGACATTTTATGATTCCAATCCAAATAACAATTCGTGATAGTTTAGGTTCAAAAGCGCTAGAAGAGAATATTCGTAAAAAAGCAGAAAAGCTCACTCAGTTTTTTCAACAAATTCAAAATTGTCATGTTGTTGTTGAATCGCCACAAAAACACAAACGTCAGGGAAAATTATTCAGTGTGCATATTGATGTAAATGTCCCTGGCAAAGAGTTGGTGGTTGACAGCAAAGCAAATGAAGATGTGTATATTGCGGTACGTAATGCGTTTAATGCACTGAAACGCCAAATCAGCAACTACACACATCGACGTCGGGGTGATGTAAAAAATCATTGCCGGACAGCACAGGAAAAAGCTGACAATTTATATATTGAAATTGAAGATAAGACTATTCATTAACATGCATTTGTCTGCCCTTCCCACCTTATGGGAAGGGTATTTTTTTAACTGAAGAGGCGTTAACACTACTACTAAAGAGTTAACCATGTCCAAAGAACAATTTTATCAAACATTTCTGAATACCAATAAATATCCCCGTGAATTAAAAAGCTATGATGTGATAGACAATCATTCAAGCGCTCTCTATTTAAATTATCGCGGCAAAAAATTAATAAATTTTTCCTCTAGTGATTATTTAGGGTTGGCTAAACATCCTTTATTAATTGAACGTAGTCAAGACTATGCGAAAACATTCGGTGTGGGTTCTGCTTCATCACGCCTCGTTTCAGGTAATTTTTCTCTTTATGATGCATTAGAAAAAAAAATAGCTTTCAGCATGGGCAAACCCGCTGCTTTAATTTTAGGTGCAGGCTATCAAGCCAATACGACTGTATTAGAAGCTTTATTAGATCCGCGTGTTTTAAAATCAAAGCCGCTCGTTTTTTGCGATCGTCTTTGTCATAATAGTTTATTGGCAACAACACGTTTTTTAGCAGATTTAAACCGTTTTCAACACAATGATTTAATCCATTTAGACACACTATTAAAAAAAAATGTTCACGATACACGTCCTAAATTTATTATTGTTGAATCTATCTATAGCATGGATGGTGATCAAGTTGATTTTAAAAAATTAATTGCAATTGCAAAAGAGAATAACGCTTTTTTATATGTAGACGATGCACATGCTGTAGGCGTTTATGGTGAATCAGGTTATGGTAAAGCATCAGAGTATGCTGCCGATATTGATATGATCATGGGCACATTCAGTAAAGCACTAGGTAGTTTTGGTGCTTACATTGCCTGCTCGGACAGGATGCGTGAGTATCTTATTAATAAATGCAAGGGATTGATTTATTCCACTGGCATTTCTCCTGCGATTTTAGGGGCTATTGATGCAGCGCTGGAAATACTGCCTCAAATGAAACAAGAACGTCTGCGTATTGCCAATTATGCGATGCGTTTTCGAGCGTATTTACAAAAAAATAATTTGGATTATGGCCACTCAGATACGCACATTGTACCTTGGATTATTGGCGATGCGAACAAGACAATCATGATCAGTCAATTATTACAAGACCAAGGCATCCTGGGCGCAACCATTCGCCCGCCTTCTGTTTCCATTGGGAAAAGCCGTATCCGATTTTGTTTGACGGCGGCGCATACGGAGGAGGATTTTGGGCGGTTATTGGAGGGGGTTGGGGAGGTTTTGTTACTATAAAAAGTAGCATCTGCTTAATATCCTGAAATATAAAAAAATGTGTGTCGTCTCGCTTATCACCGTGTTATCACCGCCCACTTTATGTATCATCCCCGCGCTCTTCTGTCATCCCCGCGAAAGCGGGGACCCATTTTGCAAATACCTCTAACAATAAATTAGTAGAATAAAAGTTAAATGCTCAGGAAATAATGCGGCTTAAGAGGTAAGTCATAATGGGTCCCCGCCTTCGCGGGGATGACAGATAATAAACGCAGGGATGACAGATAATAAAGGCAGAGATGACAGATAATAAACGCAGAGATGACAGGTAGGCGCAGGGATGACACATGAGGTGGGCGGTGATAAGCAAAGATGACAGAGTGATATGTGCAAAGCCTATAATTCACCGGATAATCTTATCCTTTTTGCTCACGTCTTCCTTTTAAACCCTTCTGAACTTTATCTGTCTTTTTACTGTCAACAGGTGCACGAACTTCCTTAATATAAAAAATGTGTGTCGTCTCTGTTTACCACCGTGTTATCACTGTGTCATCCCCGCGCTTATCTGTCATCCCCGCGCCTACCTGTCATCCCCGCGCCTACCTGTCATCCCCGCGCCTACCTGTCATCCCCGCGCCTACCTGTCATCCCCGCGAAAGCGGGGACCCATTATGACTTACCTCTTAAGCCGCATTATTTCCTGAGCATTTAACTTTTATTCTACTAATTTATCGTTAGAGGTATTTGCAAAATGGGTCCCCGCCTTCGCGGGGATGACAGATAATAAACGCAGGGATGACACATGAGGTGAGCGGTGATAAGCAAAGATGACAGAGTGATATGTGCAAAGCCTATAGTTCACCGGATAATCTTATTTTTTTTGCTCACGTCTTCCTTTTAAACCCTTCTGAGCTTTATCTGTCTTTTTACTGTCAGCAGATGCACGAACTTCCTTTTTACCACTACCAAACATAGCAGCAGACCTTTTTCTTTCTAACCCCTGCTTCTCCTCAGAACCCTTCCGCATACCCGGTATAACATATCCAATGGATTTTTTAATACTCTCTATAATTCTTCCTATCAAAGAAACAGTCTGGTCAAGCTTAGGATCTGCATTTAATACCGCTCCTATTTGTTTCACTGAACCGCCCAACATACCTGATTGATATCCTAAGAAACCCCTTAAAGTGTTATGCTCAGCTTCTAATTTTTCATGTAACCTAACAGCTCTGACTCCAATATCCTCACAGAAATCATTTTCATTCTCAGCAGGAGCCTCTTTAATCTCATGAATAAGACCTCTAAATTCCCCTATATAACGCCCAACCATTTCTATTTTTTTACCCCTTAACCCTCGAGTAATTGCACTCGCACTGGATCCAGCACCAGGCAATCTCTCAGACTGATATGCTTCTAAAATAGAAACAATCCGTTGAATATTGTCTTTCAGAAATTCAAGATCACTTCCAACAGTTTGTTTTTGAAGAGCATCAATTCTACGCTCCCATTCCTGACATTGTCTGTTCATCTCATCTTCTATACTCATCATGTCATGAATAGTCGTTCTGCACCTTGCTATACGAGGATCGTTGGTCGTGGCAATTAATTTTTTTGCTTTAGTCAATCCTGACATTTCAGCAAGTGATTTGAAATAACTAGAATGACTTCCTACCACTTCTTCTAATCTATGTTTTTGTAAACTAGCAAAAGCATCGAATTTCTCCTCAAGTGCACTCTTTTCATCTGGACTCAGACTTTCCATAGATTTTTTCATACTATCTATCCGACTAGCCAGCGTATCTAACATGATTTTGGGCTTTTGATATAAATCATCTCTCACCAATTCCCAAAATTTTACCGTTGCATCCGGTGTCAACAACTCCAGAAATCTAGCATATTGTGACCCATACGCCTCTTTCTGAAACTTTAAAAGTTCATAACGAGCAGGGGTATTATCCGTACAAAGTATAAAATCAGAAGCCAATTGACGTAATTTATTTTCAGCATCACTGCCAAGCGATATTTTATCTTTTATAAATTTTTCTATATCAGATAAAAAAAGCATTGGATTATTTTTAAATAGATCAAGAAATTCATCCTCATTTATAGCAGAGGATTGTTTCGAATGTATTTCATGATATATCTGTAATATAATCGATTGATTATTATAAATAAAATTGCCAATAGACTGCTTTTCTGGTGCTGAATGATACTGGAATGCATTCACCATTGCCTCATAATAGAGCGCACTATCTGTTCTTACATTTCCTCCGGTGCTTGTATTAACACATTCATACTGCACTATCTTTCTCGCATTTTCATCGGAAAAAATAGCTTTAGCTATATCCGTATCACTACGCGCTAATCGACCTAAAAACAAACCTAATGAATTCATTAACCGACGCTCCGGTTTAACTAATGTATCAGGTGAATCCATATCTGCACCGTTTAACGTTTTATTTAATGCCTTGTATCGTTTTAAAATATTTTTTACTAAATCATTCTTTGAAAAACCATGGTCAGAACTCAGTTTTTTATCTAAATTTGCAATCGTCAAAGGTTCGCCATTTAATAATGTGAGAAAAACACAAGCACGTTCATTTATCGTGTGATCATCCATCATGGAAAGAACTTGTTTTGCTTCAAGCCGATCAAGTACATTGATAAGCGCGTTCTCACTATCAGGAAAATCTGCTATAGCAACAAGAGAATAATCAACGTGCCCTGCTAGCATGGCTTCAACAATTAACGAATGCCCTACAGAGGGATCTCGTTCAGTCACTTTAGCAATGAAATCATGAATAAGAGCCTGGTTATTTTCACCAATAAAGTCTTCAACAAATTTACCTGGATTTTCTAATGCCTCTTCACGACTTGTAGAATTGATATCTGCTATCAGTATGGCTAGCTGACGTATTTTCTCGCTATTGAGTTTTTCATTGTATTCACCTTCTCTTGCCGCTTGTATTAAAGCATTAATCCCTTCACGCTTTAAATAATCGATAGCAAATTCAGTACGTACTTTCTGATATTCACGCAATACATCCTGATACCGTTCTTTTTCCTCAGGTGACTCATTCATCTTTTGTTTCAAAAATTCTTCAAAAGCAGGGTCATAACTAAATGGATTTGCACTTGTGCTTAACCCACGACCGTAAAATATTTTTTCCAACTCATAAAATAAAGGACGAACAGGCTCAGATAAAATTCCAAAACGCAAATGATGTTGCAACTCTGTATCATGTAAAGAGTCTGTTAATTCATTGATATCTGAAAAACCCATTTTTACGGCAATAAGCGAGAATGCTTTATCTCTTCCATACACTAATACACTGTCCATCATGTTATTAACCAGCGTAGATGTATGCTCACTCATTGCTGAAAATTGAATTTTATTAAAATGTGTTAGCAACATTAACGCATGCCGACCTGCTTGTGTACTTGCAGTAACCGCATAAGCTGCGCCTGAATGTTCGGTGAAACCACGAGGCAATTCATTAATGGCCCAGGAAACATTGTAAAGTGCTTTTAAACTTTGACTAAAAGGTGTTTCATCATCTTGATAGACAAAATAACCGTTTGCATCTGGCTTAGCATTTTTTATAGCCTCTGCTGTATCCCTTATTATTTTTTCTTCCTCCTCGCTTATGGGTACTCCCTGCTCTTTTTGGTATTCCAAATAATTGATAACTACTGTATGAAGTGATTCAGCGGCTATCATACCTGTGCGAAGTGGTTCAAGCAGAAAAAACCATTCAACTTTTCCTTGTGCTGTCACACCTGGCTCAGCAACCGCTCTTCTTGCCTGATATTGATTCTCAGGCAATACAGGTGCTGCAGGACGATTAAAACTCGTATAAGGTCTAATGACCTCTGCCATGGTGTTACTGAGTTGCTCAAAAGTACCAGCCAGTAAAGTTTCTGCATCCATTGGACTATTCAAAACCCTCGCTGGCAAGGCTTGAATGGAGTCTTGTAATTCATTGAGTTTCGTTAATATTGCATCGTCTGCACCCGTTTCTTTCGCTATTTTTGAAATATTCTCCAAATGCTCTGAAAGTTTTAATAACGTTTTAGAAATTTTCACTCCGTGCTGGGTGACTGTTTTCCATTTCCATCTTGTATTTTTTAATTGATCTAATAACTGAGCTACCTGGTCACCTGCTTTTTCAGCTTGATGCAATGCCAATATACAATTTTTACTAAGATTAACGGAAGATGGGTCTGTATCGCGTATAGGGCTGACCTTGGAAGGATCATCTGGATCCCACATCTTATTTTCATTCACATAATCAGAAAAAATTCGTTTCACATTTTTCTCTAATGTTTCTCGAATTCCTCTTATCGTTTTCGTTGTACTATTCACAGCATTTTTTGATTTTTCCATCAAAATGCTAGTACCATACGTACTTAGAACAGTATCCAATTCCGTTAATTTTCGTTTAGCGTCACTCCCTGCAGAAAATTTTATTCCATTTAAATGATCTACCAAGTCAAACAATGCCGGTTTATTTTCTTTATAAAATTGAATAATTTTATCGCCTGATAAATTTGAAAAGGCCAGTTCAGCTTTTTTATAAAGCTCAAGAATTTCTTCATCCGATAAATCAAGCGACACGAGTTTACTTTTTTTATAAAGTTTAATAATTTCTTCATTAGAAACCAGACTTCTTTCATAAATTGCCCTATGTAATGCTAAAATAGCAGCTTCATTAGCCGTTACAAAATCTTCATAAGAAGCAAATTCATCTTCGAATCTGAATTTAAGCGTACTCACAAGCCCTTCAAAATACAATGCACGTGATGAAGTCGTGTTTTTCTCTAAACATTCTTTTTTTATAATATCGCGTACCATGGTATCTGGTGAAGAATAGATTTTCTTCATTAAACTGGGCTTTGAATTCACTAATTTTCCTAAAAATAATCCTATTTTACTTTTAATTTCTAGATCATTTTCAGCATCTGCTCTTTGATATCGTTTAACTAGTAAATCAATTAAATCATCTCTATTAAATGCCTTATCAACAGATCTATTTTCATCTAGAAACCCAATTAATAGAGTAGCACGTGTTTTAGATTGCGATTTCAACTCACCCAGTATTTCAAATACGTGTTTTGGCTCAAGCCGATCCAGCATATTTATTAAATCTTGCCTAAATACCTCAGGATCATCACTTTCAACCAGGTGTTGATCTGGTTTATCAATATAGCCTTTGTCAATATAACCCGCTAATGTCATCTCTAGCGTGAGAGTATGTCTCAATTCAGGATCAATCTGACTTGCACTTTCAATTAAATCTAGTATATTTTCATCATCTTTAATAAATTCCGTTGTGATTTCATGTGCATTTTCAATAATTTTTTTATCCTTCCCCATGACATTCACAAGTAAGATAGCTAATTTTCTTTTCTCTAGAACATTTTTATCTGGATCATTTTTTCCTTCCTTGACAGCATCTATTAACTTGACAAGTCCTTCTCTTTTTAAGAGCTGTGTACGCATTTTTTTATGCTGATTGATGGCTTCTTGATATTTAGTCTCATCCAGTAATCGATCATTCAGATCTTCTCGTGCATCAAAGATACTTTCATAAACACCGGTTAATTCTTTAGGCGGCCAACGATCACCTGTATTCTCATTCGCTTCTTTAAATTCTTCTGCTAATTGATTCAAAGTAGCGACTATCCCTTTATTTTCTTTTTTCTTTGTGAATTGGCTCTCTAATTTTTTTCTTAGTTCAGGATGAATACCTGTATTTTCTAATTCGTTAAATAATTCTTTCTGTTTTGCCTCAGACAAATCTGTTATCAACCGATCTTCAAATTGATCGATTGCATCAAGACACGTTGTTAAAACATTATCAGCTCGTAATTTAGCTAAGTCTTTCAACAAAAGCATTGCGTTCTTTTCAAGCGCTGTGGGCAAATCATAATTAACATTTCCACCCAGATATAACCCTCTTGCTCTTCGTATAGAGCCTTGCTTAGGAATTTCATTAGCCCATTTCAAATACCAATCTAGTCTTTCAAGTGTTCTTGTCACTTCTTCATGTGCTTTCGCAACTTTTTCTTTATTCTCTGAAGCTTGCTTAAATTTTTCATTTAATTCTTTTCCCAGGCTTTCATCAAACCCAAAAGGATTCCCGTCACTCAACCCACGATCAATAAAAACATTTTCCACTGTTTCAAATAAGGGATGTAATTCTTCTAATATCGAACCATAACGCAAATGATTTTCTAACTCGACTTGATGCGTTGCATCCACAATACGTTTCAAGGTAGGTGTCACGATCCTCATGCCTTCAGTTAACATTGCATCGATCAATTGCTTATTTTCTTCGCTCATTTCTTCATCTAATTCATCCCAATTTATTTTACTAAAATTTTCAAATGCTTTTTTTCCATATTCTATTGCTTTTGCGCGCAATTCTGGATCTTCAGCACTGGAATAAAGTTGGTTTAATTTTTCAAGTGCAAGGAAAGTATTAGAGATAGCTTTTAAATTTAAGCTAATTGATGTTTCCTGACTCTCAGGTAAATAAATATGATAGCCCGCTTCGTCTTTATGACTCAGCGATGCTTCAAGTATTTTTATTTTATTTTTTAATAAAGTATCTTTTAGATCAGCAGACTCTTTTTTTATTTGTTGAAGCAAGGATTTCAACAGAACAGACAGATGCTTATCAACTGACGATACTGTCTCTTTTGGCTTACTTTCTTCTACTACCGCCTCTTGTTTCTTTTCTTGAATAGACAGTGCATTACTTTCTGTAAAATACGTAGCGACTAAGCCAGATAATGTTTCACTGACATTTGCCAAACTTGTTTGGAGTAACTGTTGAGATCCGCTGGGATCTAATAGTGTTTTGGCCTGTAATGCAGCCAATGTTTTTCGAATACCTTCCAATTGATTCTTTGCTTCTTCTGGAAGTTTGGCTTGTTCTGCTATTTTATACATCTCTGCACAATGTGTTGACAGCGCAAGCAAAGGCCTCAAAATACCATCCCTCTTCTCTATCGCAAAATCCCTGGCGCCCAGTGAAGCATCAATAGCTTGATTATATATATCAAAATACCATTTGTTATTGACATAGTCCTGATACAGTGCAACAGGCACGCTATAGGGTGCTAAAATCGAAAGTATGATTGTTTCTTGAAAGGGTTTTAATACCTTAATTAATGTATTCAATCCAGGAATAAAACTAATAGCCGCAGAACCCGCTTCTTTTACAAGCTTGATTCCTGCTTCACTGAACGTGGGAGGTTTATCTGATTTCGTAGTATTCGGCGCTGTTACATTTTCTAAAACCGAACTCAGCTGATCAGTCTGTAGTTGCAGTAATTCTTTTTCTTCTTGTGTAGCAGGCTTTTTTTCTTCTGTCATATAACGAGCTACTTCAACAGAAAATTTTCCGAGATTTTTCACTAACTCTTCTGACTCTTGCAAAGCAAGCATTGCATGTTTACTAAATTGCACTTGCAATGGATCTGTATCATCTAAATCACGTACTGCCATGGGATTGGGTGTATGACCGGTTATTTCCGTAATTCGTTGAAGTGATGACACATCACTATCGTAATAGTCTTTAAGTTCGCTTAGACGACTTTCACTAATCTTAATTTCAGTAATTTTATTTTTTGCTTTTTCAACATAAAATAACTGCTTCCCTACCACAACATAGGCATCATGCGTGAGTTCATTTAAAACTGATTGAGGGATTACCCATTTTTTTCCTTCTGTTAATCGTTTAAATGCCCTATCAGGTTTGAGCGTTTCACTCATGTCAGGTTCTGCTACCCATTTAAAATCAACTTTAGCATCCCAAACAAGATCATTCGCATAATCAGCCAAATACCTACTTATAAGATCACTTAGCTTTTGTTGAGCTCCCTGTAAACTTTCTGAAGATTGCGTTACTGCTGTGTTTATTCTTGGTATCATAACGAAACCTCTCGCGAACAATGAGTTAACTTCAGTATAGGCGAATTTTGAAATTTCGGTGATTACCGTTTAAATTTTGGAGAATTGCATTGTGATCATCGTGTTACATTCTTTTCTTTAACCCAGGAACAGTTTGATAGATATAAGATCTGCTGCCCCTTTGCTTAAACGCTTTTATTACACCTAATCGCGAACATCATCACCTGTACGCATATCCATGTTGTATCCCATATCATCATAACCACTATAATAAGTAGATTTATAAGAATGATCAGGCGCATAAGAAACTTCATTAAACTGATGATAAGAATTCATAGCTCGCGCTGGGACCCACCTACCCTGACACTCGCACGGCGCTGGAACCCATAGCATATCGCCTGCGGGTGTACTGTAAACATAGTAAGTTGAAATACTGTAATGACTATGTTTAGCGTGCGAAACTGAAGCACGGTGAGATTTAAAATGTTTTGATGAAGAACGAGGGTAATGATGATAATGACTGTGATCACAAATCACCGGCTCGTAATCCGGTATGCTAGGCATCTGATAATAGTAATAACCTGCATTAACATTCGTACTGCCTAAGCAAAAACTCATGAGACACACAATGGTAAATAGTGAGTTAAACTTATATGTCATAAGATATCCCTCCCTACAGATCTACAATTTTACCACTAGTTCTTATTCGATAGGGGATGTGTTAACCCTAACACTGATTAAAATACTGTCATCTCTTTAAAATACTGTCATCTCTGCTCTCTTCTCTGTCATCCCCGCGAAAGCGGGGACCTATCATGCAAATATCTCTAAATAATATTAGTACAATAAAAATTGAATTATCAAGAAATAAGGTAGTTAAGGAGACAAGTCATGATGGGTCCCCGCT
>JBGAPT010000014.1:0-42055 GCA_044221135.1 Gammaproteobacteria bacterium | reverse complement strand
CTGCTGAGCGTTCTAAAAATATCCCTACTATTACCTCTGGCCCTACCTTATTGAGTCTCAGGTAGTGCGCTAATTCATTAGCTCTTAGATTGAGATCATGGTATGTAAGGCATTGATCTTCAAATATTATTGCAATGTTATCAGGCGTTTTTTTTGCTTGCTCTTCAAATAAATAATCAATACATTTATTGTTTGTGAATGAAGAGGATGTATTGTTCCAATCAACAAGCATTGTATTTATATCAGTAGGAGTTACAATAGGAATACGGCTAATTAATTGTTCTGGATTCTCATAAATCGATTCAAGCATTAATTTTAGATGGAATTCAATTTTTTTAATATCATTTTTATTTATTAATGGCAAGATATCTTTACGGCCATGCAATTGAATTGAAGTACCATCGGATGTTATTGCTAAGGTGAATACGCTTTGATTCGTGAGTGGAGCATGGTTACTTATATCGTCCACTACTGCTATCAAAATTATAGGTAATGCGCTATAAGAATAGAGTTGAGGGTATCTAATATATATATCTCGCAAATAGGTCATATTATCTTTTAATAACTGAATTTTATTGCTCACTAAGTTCAAAGCATCTTCGACTTTCATTTCAGGAGAAAAAGAGATTGTCAAAGGAACATATTCAGATAAAAATAAAGTTAGGTGTTCAATAAACCTCGATATTTTTGTGTAATTATGATACACTGTCACTGTAGTCTGGTTATTTATTCTGTAGAGATAAACAAGCCATGTGGTAATAAGTATGTCGATAATTGTATACTTATCTGTAAAAGCATTTTTTAATTTTTTAATAAAAGACTTAGTGAGTTTAGTTTTAAAAATGCAATAAGATTGGCTTTTAACAGTTTTTTGCGTGTTATCAGCGGAAGTTACTTGTTTTTTATCACTAGTTACCTTAAATTTGTAATATGGAATGCTAGTAATATTCATATTAACTAATTCATTTACCCAAAAATTTTCATACTTATAAAGCTGCTCACTATATTTTTCTAAAGCAGAATACTGACATAAATCCAAAGGTGCTAAGCAGATATCGAAATTTCTTTCTGCATGTCCATAAATTTGTTTAATGGGTATAGAGTCACCAGTAAGACTGGAAATTTTATCAATAACGATATCATTAGTTTGAGTTGTAATCTGCAAATATTCTAAAGCATTTGGTACCAGCGTTCCTGGATGTTTGAGAGAAGCTGTAGTAAGTAGTTTCATTTGATGAATAACATAACACACATTATTAATGACAATCTTTGGAGTTCCTAATCGATTTACATATGCTCCAAAAGTTAGTGCTCGATATATCCTATCAATTTGCTCTCCAGAGCTATTCCAATTTATCCATCCGTTCCCTGGCGGTTTTTTATTTAATGGAAAATACGTTCGTGTACTTAGATCTTGATTAAAAAATGAATCACTTTTTATACCATTCGCTAATTTATCTAGTAATCGCGCAAATGATTTCATCCCTGCTGCATAACATTTAACATTTAAACTTAATGTTGTCTCTATTTTATCTATTTCTATGACTTCTTGTTCTAAAATCATTCCCACATCAACTTCTACATCCATCACGTGCCATGTAATACCATGTATCTTTTCATCGTTCAAAATTGCCCATGAAGTAGCATGTCTTCCCGCATATCTTGGTAGAAGACCATCATGATAATTAATCGAATAATATTTAGGAAGCTGGAGCAAAGAAGGAAGAAGGATTTTCCCATTAACAATACTAAATAGATAGTCAATAGGTCGAATGCTTTGTAATATTTTATAAAAATCATTTAATGATGATATTAACTGTATTTGTCGTTCAGTTGCCCATTTTTGTGCTGGCTTAAAGGTAGATACAATATACTCAATATTAAATCCTTTTGATATAAGTAAATTACTGCATTCAAGGGCAAGGTTATTTTCTCCGATAACTATACAATTAAATAATCGCTTCTTACTCATAGGCTAGGCGCTCACTGTTTTTTGTTTTTCAAGAATGGTAATTAAAATTAAATTTTGACATTTAATTGACATTTAAATTTGTCAACATATAATACCACATTGCTGTGTTAATATAGTGGCATATTATCTTAAAAGAATTATAGGATCTACCATTAGATGTTATAAAGTATACATTTTCTTTTTGGTAACTCTGTTAAATGCAATAACGCTAGGCTGATTAGTTTTAATGATAACGGATGATACGATATCTTTTTAATTGTATCGAGCGATAGAAATTTTTTGCATTAGTATTTTATTTAATGAATGCTCTTAAATTAGGATTAGGTTCGATAACAATGAAATGTTGCAACAACTTATACACTTTGTTTACTGATCAAGTAACTAAGAAGAATAATAAGACAGCAATTTCTTTTGGTGAACAATCAATTACATATTGTGAACTCGAAGAACGAGTTGATTGTTTTAGTGCTTATTTTTTAAGTAGCATCTCTGTACCATCCTCAGAAAATATAGCAATCCTGCTTTCCCCCTCTATTGATTTTGTTGTAGCAATGCTTACGTGTTTAAAGTTAGGCTACACTTATATCCCTATAGATTACAATTACCCAGATGAATATTTAAAAAGAATAATTGATAGTGCTAAAATTATTTGCATCATTTCTGACAAGGATAGCCAAGATCGTTTAAATAAATTGAATCTTTCTTGCATTATTGACATTCATCAAAGCAATTTATGTGTTAAGAAAATGACTACAGAGTTAGTTGAGAGAAATAACAAAAAAGAAGCCTATATTATTTACACTTCCGGATCAACAGGCCTACCTAAGGGAGTAATTATAGAGCATGCTGCTATAATAAACCTTATAGAAGCCACTAAAAAACTATATAAGATAAGCCCTAAAGATAAGATTCCTTTGTTTCATTCATTGAGCTTCGATGTATCAATATGGGAAATATGTTCTTCATTATTCAACGGAGCAGAGCTTGTCATCCCTATTGGTGCAATAAAAAGTTCTCCTAAAGATTATTTAGACTTTATTCTTGAAAAGAAAATAACAATTATAAATATGACGCCTACATATTTTTATTTATTTCAAACACCGATATTAGATACACCATCTTCAATTTTAAAATCCATGAAATTACGTCTCATTCTTTTGGCTGGAGAAGCTTTCCATGCCAAAAAAATTCATAAGTGGTTTAATCTAAGTATTTCTAAGAAAATTCGTCTATATAATATGTATGGAATTACAGAAGGTACCATTCATTCAACAGCAATCGAGATTATCTCGAATATGCGTGAAAATGATGCATCTTTAATTGGAAATCCATTGGCAGGTATTAATATTGCAGTTGTTGATGAACATGGAGCTCCTGTGAAGAAGAATGATATAGGCGAAGTTAAAATTAGTGGCATTTCGATATCTCAAGGTTATTTGAATCAACCTGAATTAACAAGTGAAAGATTTGTGGTTACTGATTATGATGGAACTGGTAAAAAAAGATGGCTACAAACAGGAGATCTTGTAAAAGTCGGCGATAATGGTTTGGAATATATTGGCCGTAAAGATAAATTGATCAAGGTTAGAGGGTATAGAGTTAGTACAACAAATATTGAAAATACATTATGCAGTTATGGTGAGATTTCTGGTGCTGTAGTGGGTCCTTTTATGGCTCCAGGTGAGCAATTAAGATTAGTAGCTTTCATAAAATGTCGCAATGTTACACTTGATGTAGCATCTATTTATTCTAAACTTAAAAAAACTCTTCCAGAGTTTATGTGCCCATCAAAAATCATAGTTGTTGATGATTTTCCACTTACAAAAAATGGTAAGGTTGACTTAGATCATTTAATTAAAAATTTTATTTCTACCACAAATATTATCAAAGAAAATAGACAAGACACTTCCATCCTTGCTAAAGTTAAATCTGTATGGAAATCAGTATTAAACATGCAAGACGTTAATAGTAATATAAATTTTTTTGATATAGGAGGAGATTCTCTCTTACTTGTGCAATTGCACTATGAATTAGAAGAACTATTAAATCAAGAGATTAAAATCTTAGACTTAATTAAACACCCTACAATTGATAAATTTGTTATGTATATCAGTGATTGTACTACGTAAGAATAACAATATGTTTTATTAACAGCTAATGAGAAAAATATTATGAGTACACTACTACCTGTAAGACAATATAAATACTTAATTCCATTAAATGTAGCTTTTATTACTTGTTACCTGACATCTGAAGTTGTTTTAAATCGATTAGTTAGTATTGGTAATGGATATATAACAGGCGGAACTTTTATCTACTTTATATCACCTATGGTTACAGATGTTGTGACAGAAATATATGGCTATAGAGTTGCAAGACAAATGTTGTGGCTTGGCGTTTTTTCTTGGTTATTTTTAGGGCTCAGTGTAGCACTTTGTATACATGCACCTTATCCTGCTTTTTGGGTTAAAGATGCGCAAGCATATAGCACAGCATTAGGTTCACTTTTACGAGCATCTATTGTAAGCAGTATGGCAGTTCTTATAGGTCAACTTACGAATGCATATTTGCTAAGTAAATGGAAAATATTATTGAGAGGAAAATATTTTTGGATAAGAAGTGTAAGCTCGAGTATTATTGGGGATAGTATAACAGTGACTTTATCAATATTAGGTATATTTGCTGGTAGAATTTCCTCTGATGCATTTATGTTAACGTTATTGCCTGAGATCATTATCATGATAATTTTTTCTTCTCTCGGCGCAATCCCTGCTTTATTTCTAGTAAGATTTATAAAACGAAGCGAGAATATAGATATATATGATATTGGTGTTAATTTTAATCCTTTCAAACTTAGCATAGAAGAGAATAATACCAATATAGATGCACATATAAGTAAAACTAATAATACTATAGAGAGTACCCCTCCATAGCGTTAATTTAAATATCATATTAATAATCATAATACATGAAAATATAAACTGCTTACCAAATTACGATTGACCACGACACTAATAGTTTTTATAATTACCACGTAATAAAACATTTAACTTGTGAGGTGCAAAATGTTCTTAAGAAATAAAAGTCCAGTGCTATCTATTTTTGTTAAACATTATTTGAACCCAGAGGGAATAAATTATCTTACAAATAAATGGTTTCCTGCGGTGGAGGAAGCAATCAAAAAACAAGATGGTTTTATTTCAATTAACTACAATAAAGATACAGTTGATTTAGAATGCGTTAATATAAAGTTAATGTTTAAAGATCGTGAAGCCCTTGAAAAATGGGTTAAAACACCAGTGCATGATGATTTAGTAGATCGTCTTGACCCCTATCGTGTTCGCGATTGGCATGTCGCTACTTTAGAAATAAGTAGTGAAGATAAATTAGATATGTCAAAACTTCCATGGGAGACCGTTATTCCAAGAAATATAGCTTACAATCGTTCTACTACTACTAATACAAGTCCAAGAAGCGCTTTATAGTTTTTAATATAAAATGCATAGGTATGGGACTTTGTGTCCCATATTTTTAAAAGTAGTAATTATAGTAGTTTTTTCGCAACGATATTCGGGGAAACTTTTTTACATTATAAGCTAATTATATAATAGAAAATATATCCAATAAAACAGCTGTCCTTAATTGCCTGTCAAGTGCCACTTAATTTTTTAAAAATTCCTAAAGAGTTAATGTTTTTCCGCATTTTTTTTTAAGAATATTAGCAATAATTATAGCAGGATCTTCATTATCTTCATTATCTGTGCGAAAAATAATAGTATTATGCGTTTGTCCAGATAATATTATTTCCTCGACTTGTACTTTATCAGCATTAAGTTTTTCATAAAATGCTGCAGAGTTACTGCGATTTCTATCATATTCAGCGACTAATATTGTTGTAGAAGGTAAGTGGCTTAATGTTTTATGGTATAGAGGGGAATAAAGGGGATTGTAACGATCTTTTACAGATAAATTTTGTTTTTCAATTATATAATCTAATGCTTCTTTAGTAAAAGATTTGTCTTTCTCTTCATACGTTACATAATGATTATGAGTATAGGTCAAATCATATATACCATTTAATAAAATAAGGTGATTAATCTTAAATATTTTTTCTTTGAAAGCAATATCTGCTACGGCTATAGCACAAGTCGCCCCAGAACAAAAACCACCTATAGTAATTTTGTTCGGGTCAATTTTGAAATGATCTGCATGTGTAGCTATATATTTAACAGCATCATAACTGTCATATATTGCTATTGGTAGAGGTTTTTCAGGTGCTAATCGCGAGTTTACAATCCCGATTTTGATAGCTGAGTTTTCAGCAATACGAGAACAAATATTAGAGTTAATCTGGAATAAATCATAAATATATCCATTTCCCATATAATAAATAAATATAGGTGAATTGGGAGGTAAGTGATAATTATATATTCTTAACGAGAGATGGTAACCATCTCTTGTGAGAAATTTTTCATCATAATAAGGGACAGAGGTAGATTCACCTACCTCTTTAAAGGCATTAGCAACTTTTAAACGTGATTCATGTATGGATATTGTATTAATATGAACTTTTTCTTTGCTTTCCAATATTTTGTTAGGAATATGCTTAAGTAATTTTGGTTCTATAATCTTAATAGACATAGTTATTCCTTTGCAAACGTTGACACAAACGTATTTTAATTTCAGTTAATAATATATGGCTTTCTAAATTTAGTAAACATTTGCTAAAATAATCTCACAAATCTCTATTGAAAATGTAAGAGTTGACATAACCAAAATTCCTTATGCATTTAATAAGATAATTTTTATTTTAGCATTACTCGATTACGGGTGCGTGAAAATTTTCTTTTAAAAATGTTATAGCAAGAACTACTTTATTTTTGCAATTTAATTTAAGTCTTAAGTTCTCAATATATTTTTCAACAGTACGATAAGAGATATTGAGAAGTATACCAATTTTCTTAGCGCTGTACCCATCAGCTACATAATGTAGAATTTCTAATTCACGTTTAGTGAGATTAATAGGAGATAGCTTATTTTCTAGCTCATTACTAGAAAACCTACTATTAGCAAGGATCTCCACGCTTGGTTTCATACTGTTTCATCCCAAATTTTCTTGTTAAGGTTAAGGCCTATAACTTTAGTTGCATTATTAAATATGTATGTATCGTAATTAATTACAACTAATTATAAGTTGAATAATTATTACAAGTTTATGTACTAATGTAAACAAATCTGTATAAAAAATAATATCAATATAAATAACAAGTTACATTAATATAGAAATTTATATCAATTAAATCGAAATATTTATTAATTTAAGGTAGAAATTATTTAAAAACTTTAATATAATATTCACTATTAAATGGATTAGATATTCTTAATTAACATTAAACAAAAGGTTAAAAATGTGTCAAAAAAATATCCCCAGTTAAGTAAGATATTAAAGAAGTTATTATTTGAGAAGGAAATGAAACCTGTGGACTTATCCAGAAAATTAAGTATACCTCAGCCTACAATTCATAGATTGATTACTGGTAAGTCAACTCGGCCGTATAAATCATCTTTACAACCTATAGCGGATTTTTTTAGTCTTACTGTTGAGCAGCTACTTGGCGAAGAAAAGCTAGTAAATAACGATCGGTCTGCAGGTTCGTCTTTAGCACATAATAATATAAAAGCAATTCCTCTTATTCCATGGAAATTGCTGGGTACATTTGAAAAAACTCAGGTGTTGAGCGATAAGCAAATAGCCGTGAACTATGCAATCAGTGATAAGTCGTTTGCACTTATTATGCCAGATTCCTCAATGGAACCTTTGTTTCCTACCCAATCTATTCTTATTTTTGATCCTATGGTTACAGCGCATGACAGAAGCTACGTTTTAGTTAAGCTTCACTCTGTCGAAAAATATGTTTTTAGGCAACTACTTATTGACGTAGGTCATCAATATATTAAGTCTTTAAATCCAGATTTATCTTCATCTAAATTACATTTGCTAAATAAAAAAGATGAAATCATGGCTTGTTTGGTAGAATCAAGAAATAATTATTTAATAAGTAGTAACACAAATTTTTTTGAGGAGAATTAAAATGTTATTACTTTCTAAAGTAAAAGATTTTTTCTTATATGTTAAAAAAGAAATTGAATTACAAAAGTATCTCCCTTTATATAAAGTAGTTGAAATATTTGAAAATGAAGAAAATGAATATACAGTAGCCATACAAGTTATTAACAAAAGTTTTTATTTTTATGCAAAGCCTGAAGAATTATTAGCTGATGATTTAATAGTGGATCAATTTTCTCCCCGAGATATTAGGACACTTACCTATTTAGGTTATTTACAAATTAACAGCCCACAATATCAGATATTAGCAAAAAAACTTGCTGCTGATAACGATAATTTGATATTTGCATTAAAGAAAAGAGGCAATAATAATATAATTATTAAAACCGCAGCTCAGATATTGCAGGAAAATGATATTATAAAAAATATGTGTCCAGATGATGCAAAAATAATTGGTTATACTGTTGCTACAGAGGAAGTACGATCAGAAAAACAAGAAAAAGAGGCAATTTTAAAAAAAATATTAGAAAATAAAAAATAAATTGAGCTATATCGTAAAATAATAAAATCTAGTTATTCTTAGAGAGGTTATTGTATGGGAAACAGTTTTTGCACTAATAAAGATATTGCCATAATTGGTATGGCTGGTCGTTTTCCAGGGGCAACAAATGTAGATGAACTATGGAATAATATTGTTGATACTACGGAGTCTATTATTAAATTCAGCGATACAGAATTATTAGAATCAGGTGTGCCTCTTACTTTATTAGAACACCCTCAATATGTAAAAGCAAAGGGATATTTAAAAGATGCTTCTTTATTTGATGCTAAGTTTTTTGATTTTACAAAACAAGATGCAGAGGTTTTGGATCCTCAATTTAGAATTCTGCTAGAAATAGCTTGGGAAGCTTTAGAAAATGCTGCATACGTTTCAGAGAATTCATCTACTAAAATTGGAGTTTTTGCTGGTTCGTCTACTTTTAATAGTTATTATTTAAATAATTTATATAATAATCATTTATCTAGATCATTAGCTCAGGATCTTGCTATATTAACGTATAATGCTAAAGATTTTCTTGCTTCTCTATTAGCGTATAAATTAAATTTAACTGGGCCGTGTTTATCAATACAAACTGCGTGTTCAACTTCTCTTGTAGCTATTTGTGTAGCGTGTGAAAATTTATTAAACTATCAGTGTGATATAGCGTTGGCTGGTGGAATTTCCATAACTATGCCTTTAAAATCAGGATATCTATACCAAGCCGGTATGATATTGTCACAAGATGGACACTGTAGGACTTTTGATAATAATGCTAATGGATCTGTGATAGGTAATGGAGGTGGTATTCTTGTTTTAAAACGTTTAGATGAAGCGGTAGCTGATAGAGATTTTATACATGCTATTATAAAAGGATTTTCAGTTAACAATGATGGACAAAACAAAATTGGTTTTTCTGCTCCAAGTATTGAAGGTCAGAAAAAAGTAATTGAAGCTGCTCACAAATCTGCAAAAGTTATACCAGAAATGATTTCATATATTGAAACTCATGGCACAGCAACTTTACTAGGTGATATGGTAGAACTTGCTGCATTAAACGAGGTTTTTGGAGCAGCCACAAAAAGGATATCAGACAAATCAATCGCGATTGGTGCACTCAAACCTAATATTGGGCATTTAGATGTAGCAGCAGGAATTGCGGGTGTTATTAAAACAATTCAAGCTCTTAAGCATGCGACATTACCTCCAAATATTAATTTTGATCCAATTACATCAGGTGAAAAATTTTCCAACACACCGTTTTACATTAATACTTCTGGTGTGTATTGGCCTAGTGTTAACTATCCACGTATGGCTGGAGTAAGTTCATTTGGAATGGGTGGAACAAACTCTCATATTATATTACAAGAAAAAATTACTGTTCCCTCTTCAGAAAAAAATGAAGAGTCTTTAATTTTACTCGTGCTTTCTGCTAAGACACGTAGCGCTTTAATAAGGTTAAGAAGGAATTTGAGTCAATACCTACAAGAGCATCCCACAGTAAATATTGAATCTGTTGCATTTACACTTCAAGTAGGAAGAAAGAATTTTGACTGCCGTTTTGCATGTATTGGCTATACCTTAGATCAATTAATTAGACGCTTAAATTGTCTGGATTACCAGGAAATTTTAAATTTAGATAGTGAGGCATTTGTAAAAATAGACGGAAATAAATACCATGTGCTATATAATATGGCTAAAGACTGGTTAGCTAATAAATCAGTGGACTGGGATATCCTTTATAAGGATAAGCATTTACATAGAATCCCTTTACCGACATATCCTTTTGAAAGACGAGAATATTGGGCTACTCCAGTCACATCAAATATATCTGAAAACCTATTATCTACTAATATTAAAGTACATACTTATTCTAAACAATTTTTAACTACCTCTTCATTTGATACTATAGAATCAAGTATAAAAGATATTTTTAAGAGTTTTCTGGGTATGGATACTATTAATTCCGCAGATGATTTTTACGATTTTGGCGGAGACTCATTATTGTCACTTCAAGTTCTTGATGAAATCAATAAAAAGTTAAATATTCCTATTGATGTGCAAGATTTAATTCAAAATCCTTCACCTGCGCGTTTAACACAATTAATTCGCAGCAAGTTTGATAGAGGTAATTCATAGATAAAATTTATAAGATATAGATTATTCACTAGGGTTATATATGATATCTAAAAAACAAGATACAACATTCATTTCTGATAAAAGCAGCCTTGATTGCTTTGAGACGAATGTACAGTCTATTATAATTTTTCAAAAAGGCATGCACGTATTAGAACAATGGGCTGTTGCATATTTATTAGCTATATTCCAAAAAAAGGGGCTATTTAAATCGGTTAATGATATTCATGATTTTAATAGTATGAAGTATGATCTAAATATGCTAGATAAATACGACGGTCTTTTACAAAGCTTGCTAGAAATTTTTAGTCGATATAATTACATCTCTGAAGTCGCTAAAAATATTTATGAAACCTCACATCATATTCAAACAATTGATAAATATAAATTAGAGAATGTTTTTTTAAATATTATTCAAACTTACCAAAATGTAAAATCGAATGCAATTTTTTTGAAACGAGTTTTAGATAATTATTTAAATGTATTATCTGGTAGGAATTGTTTTTTAAGCATTATGTTCCCGAATGGTGGATTTTATGATATAGAACATATCTATAAAATTAATCCCGACGCCAGTTATTACAATTATATTGTTTCGCAGATTATAAAACTATTGATAGAAAAACATAAGATTAAAAAACAGAATCAACTTTCTATCATAGAATTGGGAGCAGGTATAGGTTCAACTACAGAACTTATCTTACCAATTTTAAATATAGCAAAGATTAATTGTAATTATTTATATACGGACATTTCAAAAGCATTTATTCGTTATTTTGAAAAAAAAATAAATAAAAAATATGATTTTATCAGTTACGCAACTTTAGATATAGAGAAACGCGGAATTTTACAAGGAATCGAAGAAAAAAAATACGATATTGTTATAGCAACAAATGTTTTACACGTTAGTAAAAACATTTCTAATGCTATAGCTAACGCAAAATATTTACTTAGACCTGATGGAAAATTAATAATAAATGAAGGCATAACAAAAAATGATTTTGCAACTTTAGCTTTTGGGCTTAGTGATGGATGGTGGGCTTTTGAAGATGATCAAGTAAGACTACCTGGCAGTCCATTTATTAGTTTATCCAATTGGAAAGAGCTACTCTTTACTGCCGGATTTCAAAAAGCATATTCTTTAAATAAAATTATACACCCTAACATCAAGATATGTCAAGATGTTATTGTTGGCGTACTTGATACACCATAATAAGTAAATATTTCCTAAGTACATTTTCTGTTATTTCATCTAAGAAATAATTCTCTACTTTGGATAATCCTCAAGGCATAAATTTTTCAAAATGGATGGATATTTTTTTAGTTATAAGCAATATCTTAGAGATAAACTAATGAACTCTTATGGCAGTTTTTTTTCTATTTTTATGCATTTTCTTAACGATTTACACGATGTGTATAGGAAATAACGAGCAGAGATCTCACATTTTATTCAGTAAATTTCGTAAATATTATTTTTAAAATCTGACATAAGATGGCATAAGAAAATATTTTGTGGGAATTAAATTTTAAATAAAATATTTTCAGTACCTATTTTTTCAGTTTATTTATTAAAAAATATAACCATACAAAATTAAGAGGGTAAAATGGATGACAATCAGCAATCTACTCCTCAGTTACAAAAAATATATAATAAGTTTTATGACTTATAGCTATTCAGTAATAGATACTGTCCATTTTAAAATAAGGACAATTAGAAAAATCTTTTTATTTGATCAAGAAAATAAATTTAAACACGGCTATAGTTTTTCATTGATTTATGGATTTTTTTTAATAGACTATGAAAAAAATCTCATAAAAAAAGTAACGTTTTTTAGGAATAAACCAAAGTTGCCGATTTTTCATATAACTCGGAAGCGTTATTTTAAATCTATAAATAAAAAAAGAAAGAAAGCTAATCTTTGATAAAATCAAAAAAAGCCGTGAAGTATTAGTTCGACCAAAAAAAATAGCCTAGGTATCGAACTAATATCAGTATATTTTCATAGAAATTAATTTTTAATACATACCATTTTTATGGTTCATTGATTTTAACTAACACTACTCTTTAGACTGTTGCAAAATAAATAGCTTACAAATAGTTGCTGTACTATCAAGTGACTGATTACATTGTTTGTAATTTGATTTACGTTTTACTGATTTATGATCGTTCTCAACAATATTATTGAGATATTTTATAAATGGCATAGAAACTATAGGTATATTCAAAAGGGTCAGGTTCAGATACTTGGCTAATAGCGAATGCCATGAAACTTTATAAATTATTTTCTTAAAAATTTTTATTAGCAGGAATATATATGCAGACAAAAAATAGTAATATCATATCTTACCATCCAGTTTATTTAATTATTACCCATCCTAATATTTTTCCATTTTTTTATATAAATATTCACAATTGAATCAAGCTCTCCTTGTTTATTTAATTTTGATAAAGCATTTTTTGAAGCAAGTAGAACGTTGTATACAATTGTTTCTTTTTGAATAACGGATAAAATATTAGTCTGAATACTATTACGGGTGTAGATAACATCTAACAGTAATTTTTTGGCAATTCTATTTTTTTGCTTGACATATTTTCCTTTTCTACCTTGCTAGTTTAGCAAGGCAGAACTCAATGAACATATGATTTCTTTTAAAGTTACCATAAATCTCCTCCAGTTCCTCTTAAGTTGTATAAAGAAGAAAGTATAAAACACTTCTTTACTATGTAGCACCCTGTAAAATACGTATTGACTTTATTAAAAATACCGGGTCTGTCAAAAATGGTAGCTGCGTAAGTTGCCATGTCAATGAGTATAATTAGCGTGACTACAATTAGTAGCATAGGATTAATGAATTATATTTATGGAGAATTAGTAGATTTACACGTAAAGAGTAGATTTCATAGTTCCTTTATTTCTTTTGCTCTAGAAGATTTTTATCTACCCATGATAATTTTATTAGGTGCTATTTTTTCTTCATTTATAACATCAATTCTAGTGAAAGAAAAAAGTTACTTACGAAAAAATGAAACTACATAATCTTCCTAATATATTATATAAGTTCACTTATTTTTGACAGCAAGAAATACGCTCGATGATGTGGTATCTTTCATTAAAAGCAAAATCCCTTTTATACAAATTCGAGCGGAAAATTGTATAGTAGATGAAAACCTAGATTCACCGGTATTGAGTGTACAAAGTTCCGCACCGCTAGGTATGGAAGAAATGCTAACAGCATCGCAGAATCATACACCACCTAGCACCACAACTGTATTGAGAATCTCAATGAATTCTGAATCATCAAACAGTGATCATGGCTTAGATCCACTGACCCCTTTTAAAAAAGATGAGTACGAAATAAGCTGAATAAAATGTAAGCCTTATGCTAAATTTTATTACCCATTCAATTTACCAGGCGTGAACATTCATGTGCATGTTATTTATTTTCAAGGGACTTTTATGACATACTACCTATTCTTTATTCTATACATTTTTTTTATCACTTTATAATTTTAAAAGTTTTGTGGTTTTTTAACACTAGCCATTGCATCATACTGATTCGCCATGCATAATGATTTATCTAGGGTATTGATTACATACGTTTTGGTAGTTTTTGTAAAATATTTTGCAATCGCCGTGGTTTAAATTTTAAGTTAGTACTAAATTCATCATGATATTATTAATTTGCCTGTTACCTCAGACGAGCTTTGAAAAATATACATACGTAAAACCTTCCATGAATGATCAAAGAAAGAGGCGTTGTCAGATAAAACAAACGTCCTCTATGCTCGATGAAACATCGTACTATAATTACGTAACTCTAGCCCATTAAAAACAAAAAAATTCAGCCAGTGAGCTTACTGCTCAGTAAAATGGAATAATTTTTTAGAAAGGATGATTTATGTCAACTACAAATGCTCGCAAAGAAATTGCTGCCCGTTTAAAGCAAGCACGTGAAAGAGCAGGGTATTTCTCTGCTAAAGATTTTTGTGAAAAAAATCAGTTACCCTCTTCTTATATCGCTTTGGAGAAAGGAGAAATAGCTATTAAATCTTCACACGTAGCACGGTACTGTAAATTATTAACTATTTCTTTACATTGGTTGTTATTAGGGGAGAAAAGTATAAAATTACCTATTAATAGCTGATGGTGTTATTGTTGAACCATTATGTTACCTAGTGAAGATTAGCAGTTTAGCATGCTATTTGGACCCTTTCTAGCGGGTCTTTTAAGAGACTGTCTGACACTTTCTTTGCTTATTTTGAAGAACCTGTGTGTTGTTTGAATTATTGTCTAAGCAGCAACTGATAATTAAAATCCGAGTCTAATGCGGGGAGTCGGTCAATTCAATGTACTCGCAGCTGTATCCTAAACATTTACAATTAAGCGACTTAACTTATTATTTAACTGATACGGAAATTTATGGAAACATTACACCGTCTTTTTTTGCTAGATAGATTATTTCGCAGTCATAAATATCCCATATCCGTTAATGCTTTTCTTACGCAAATGGAATGTTCTTTTTCTACTTTTAAACGGTTAATCAAAGTATTGCGCGAGCAATATAACTATCCTATTGTTTTTTCTAAAGAGCATAAAGGTTATTATTACGACTATACAAAAGCCACGCAAGTCAGCGGTTTATGGTTTACTACACATGAATTGCAAGCACTTTTGATTATTCAGCAAATGTTACAACAACTCCAACCAGGATTACTCAGTGAGTATTTTGACTCACTCGCAAAACATGTTAATCGATTGCTGGCGCTGAGTGGAAAAATGCCGAATAATTTGGTGAAACGCATTCATGTTATCCCTATTGCTCACCAATATATTCGCTCCGATATATTTTTGCCTTTATGCCAAGCAACGCTCTATCACCATACCATCTACATGCGCTATCAAGATATTCACGGCTCTTATTCTGAGCGCACCGTTTCGCCGCAACGTCTGACTTATTATCGGAATAATTGGTATTTGGATGCCTGGTGTCATCTACGAGAAGGCTTGCGGACTTTTTGGGTAGCAGGAATACAATCTTTAGAGTTGACAGAACAAACTGCAAATTGCGTAGAAGAAAAAATACTGGAAGCACATTTAGCATCCAGTTATGGTATTTTTACCGGCCTTCCCTCACAGACGGCTCATCTACGTTTCACAGGTCTAGCCGCGATGCGTGTTCGCAATTCAGAATGGCACCCCAGCCAACAAAGTCAAAATAATGAAGATGGATCAATTGAGTTCTGGATACCGTACAGCGATCATCGAGAGTTAGTAATGGATATTATGCGCTATGGTGCTGAAGTAACGGTACTTGGACCGGATACATTAAGAAAAGAGGTCCTCCAGCAATTTAAAAAAGCGGTAATGAATTATCAATCTGTTGAAGAAGAAAAAAATCTAGCTTAATTCTAACATTTTACGATTGATTTTATGTAATTCACTGCTTTGAAGCTGAAAATATTGCGGATACGCCTGATTATTTTCCAAAAAATAACGCAATTTTATCAGATTCAGCAGATATGCTATTCCTAAGACTCTTATTTTTAATATCTCTTTCTTCGTATATTTTTAATTTTTGTATGAGATTTTCAATATTAGACAGCTTAGCAATAACATAAAACTCTCCATGATCAGCTTTCCGGGTTCTCTGTTTTTCTATTAAGAATGCGTTAAATAGATAAGTAAAAATTGATGTGATCTAGTAAAAATAAGGGCGGCTAGTTAACGCCCTTGATTACATCGCGGTTATTGGGTTCCTGCTCTGTACCGCGACTAATAGATATTAACAGTTGAAGAAATAAATTCAATTAGAAATATAGCGCTTCTCATGAAACTTTTCATTTTTTATACTATCTTTTATTATTACATGATTTATTATAGAAGTCCCCTCCGTCCTATTACATGATTGATTGTAAGCATCCTCTCCTCCCCGTTGCACTCCTTCATAATAAGCATTTGCGATGGTTATACATACATTGCGATTTCCACTAAGCCTGAGTTTGTCCTCGCACTCATCCTTCATAGCGCCTCGGAACCTCACATCACGTAGCAATCATCATGACTTTTGCAGGCATCCACAAAGCTAACTGTTACTGGTAATGGAATATTTCTCCTATTTTTATCCCAAAATACCCACTTATCTGCTACCACCCATGCGATAGGCTTAATCTTATCTGGCCCACAACTGGGGCCAGGGACAGGGTATGGATAAACCTGCTGGTGGACCACTTGCTGTTCATTGTCTGCTAATACTGGTTGACACACAACACCTATTAAAACTAAAAAATAACACATAACACCTGCACTCAGCACATTCTTTAATGCAATCTTATTTTTTATTTGCATAAATACCTCCATAATTAATTAATATTATTTTAACGATTAACAGTTGTATAATTGCAAGACAATATAATCACTTGCTCTCCTGTAAGTAAATAGTAACTTTTTACTAATTAATAATAATGTATCCCGGTATTCGTCCCAAAATGGCCTTTTCGAGAAAGCTACATAGGCATCAAGTTAAATCTGATAATGGTTGTTGTAAGGTATGATTCGAGAGCTAAATTAATTGGTAAGATCATTGATATGTAAAAAATTATAATGTGTAAATTTTTATTAAGATTCTAATAGAAAATCCAAAATTTTAATTTTAGCTAGTTTAACTCCTAATTCACATAGAGTTTTACAACCTAATTTTTTACGGACATTTGTAATATGATTTATGACTGTTCTTTCCGCTATTTTTAAATTATTAGATATTCTTTTAAAAGTATGTCCTTTCATAAGAAAATGAATGCAATGTATTTCTTGTTTAGTAAGATAGATATTTGGAAATTCATTGCCTAAGTAATAACGTTTAATTTCTGTTTGGTCAATGAACTTCTTATAAGAGTCAATATCAGATAGCACAATATTTTCTGATTGTATAATAAAATCTAATGGCTTTTCTGGAAGAAAAATACGTTTTTTATCTACCTGTTTCATTAGAATTTGTGATTTGTCCTTAAAATACTGAATAAATCTTTTCAAATAAGGTATGTTATCTATTAAGTACTGATCATGAACTTTTTTATTATTTTCATCGGAAGCAAAATGGTAATATTCATAACATTCTGGTTCTTTTTGGATTAAACTTATCCCAAGGCCAATTCCAAATTCAGCTGCTACTGTATATACTGGGTCTCTAGTTAAGTGAGACCATAAGACATATGAAGGATTCACTTGCAAATGAGTATTGCTAATTAAAATAATTTTATAATATTCGCTTTTATAATAATGATCAATCCAATTTGGAGAATTACTTAGAACAGATCGGCTATTATTTTTATAAACTCTATCAAACGAAAAAAATGTAATGCCTAACTGTATCAGAGGTTGGCATATAGTATTTATTTCATGACTTAAAGTTAAAGTTAAATGATTTTTTAATTCCATAAAATAACCTATTACATCGCATGAATGCCATTTTTAGCAGTATATCCTAGCATAAAGATGCACTTGATCAAGCAGATGATGTTTGCATAGCCCATTTTATTAATTTCTTATCGGGGTAGCCATCAATCATTTCTTTCAATTTATTTACTCACACCGTAAGGGCTAATCACTTTTCGTCATCGTAACTATGTTTAATGTAAGGTTGCTCAGTGATCTAACTCCGCTTCAGTAAATACGTAATTTTGATAAACTATGCGTCAACTAAAGAGGTATTAGAAATGACAAGAACGGTAAGAAAATATACAGAAGAACTTAAACAAGAAGCGGTTAATATTGAACTTATTTCAAAATTTAATTCGCGGCACGATGCTTGGACTATTTTCTTTGCTTGTTCAATCTGTTCATTAGATGCATAGTGCTTTTCGAATATAAAAAGATTGGCAGCAAACGGGTTATGGGTAAGCTGTGAAATTTGCTGGATTGTCTTTCTGATTTCCTCTGCTGGCATATAGCCAGCGCCTAATGAACCTAACCCCTGCGTTTGATACGGCTGCAATTAATTCTGGGGTTATTATTCCACTAGCTATCGGTGCTTGGATAAGTGGTAATCTGATTTTTAAGAGTTCAGTTATTTTTGTAGCTGGCCACATCTGATACTCTTCAATTACTTTGATATTAACACATATTGGCTGATAATATTATCGTCCGTGATAAGTACTCTCCTAACTTAAAAGTTTATCATGCGATAAAAAGAAAACAATCATTAAATATCAGCCCAACTATTCGTACTGCAAGATAAAGGATTGTACTTGACAGAGATTAACTTTTTGATAGAGAATATATTCTCATAGGATTTCATCAAAATGAGTAGGACGTTTTATCCTACTGCCTCAAGTGTGACTCATTTTGTAAACGCAAGGTAACTGGGCTGTAAAGCTCGCGAGGTTCTTTGTTATGAGTCATGGTCTTGTTTTGCAAACTAAGTGTCGTTCCTTTGTCATTTACGTATTGATTGGGATGGTAGTGTTAGCCATTCTTTTGGTAAATGAGTTGCCTATTCGTGTCAATATGACGAATAGCATGCCGCGGGGTATTTACTTTTTGACGAATGCGCGTGCTATCCATGTGAGTGACTTGGTGATGGTGTGCCTTGATGATTCACTAGCGCAATTTGCTTTAGCGCGTGGTTACTTATCTGTGGGTCATTGCGGGAATGGTATAGAGCCTTTGCTTAAACAAGTAGTGGCACTAGGTGGTGATTGGGTGAAGCTGGAAACCAATTCTGTGATGGTCAACGGGAATTCATTGCCCCACTCTGCCACGCTTAGCTTAGATATTTTGAATCGTTCATTACCTTTTGTACCGCGTGGCATATACATCCTCAAAGCAAATCAACTATGGCTTTATGGCACGGAAAGTGCAAAAAGTTGGGATAGTCGTTATTTTGGAATGGTTGATCGTGCGCGTGTTGTACAGAGTGTGAAGCCCCTGCTTATCTGGTCAGGGAGGTCAAGCGCATGAAAACAATCTTGCATAGCAAAGAACAAGGATTGCGTGTTCACAAGCTAGCAGGATTGGGTGGACTGGTTGCCATTGCTGGACTTGAAGAGATTGAAGCAGCATTGTTGCTGGGTGGATTATTGGCATTGGCAGAGCAACTTCCTTCTTTGGGGTTGCAGCATGTCGCGCAATTGCGTCAGCAGGGATTGCAGAAATTAAGCGAAAGAAAGCAAAAAAAGGTTGTCTACAAGCCAGCTCAAACTGAAGTCAAATTGCCGATTGATGATATTAAAAAATGGATTATTAAACTCGGTGGAAAAGTGCCTGCACTTCCTAAGGATATCGTACCTGAATTGTATAGACTGATGAGGTGATATGATGCAATCCATTTTTCCTCAATCGCTGCCTCATGCACTCTACCTGGCACCGACCCATGTCAGGCAGCAGCGTTCGCTGCCCAAGACAAAACGAAGAACAATTGCTAACTCAACGTATTGCTCTGCAAGCAGTAGTTTTGCGGTTTATACAGGTAACCGTAATCAGCGCTGCATTGTCAAAATTTCGTATGCCAAAAATAGTAAAACACGTTCTTGGGCGGTGCATGGGGAATATTTGCAGCGAGAGCATGCACAAACTACGCATGAAAAAGGACAAGGTTTTAGTCAAGAATTGGGTTCTGTTGACCTTAAAATGACATTGCGAACATGGCAGCGTGATGAGGATGAGTATGTATTTAAACTGATTGTCTCACCTGAAAATGGCCATCAAATGGATTTAAAACAGCATGCAAAAGAGCTGATGGCACAAGTCGAGAAAGACTTAAAAACAAAATTGGAATGGGCTGCGATTGATCATTACAACACGGATCACCCGCATTTGCATATCTTAATTCGCGGTAGAGATCAGCAAGGCAAAACGCTATTCATTGAGCCCGATTATCTTGTCAGAGGTATACGCCATCAAAGCCAAGAGCTTGCAACGCGCGTCTTAGGTTTAAGGCTGGATCGTGATTTGGTACAGGCACGTACAAGACAACTAGAGCGCGAATACGTGACTGAAATTGACAAAAGTTTGCGGTATAAGGCAGTTAATTCTGTTGTGAGTTTTCATCAGCCTGTTTCAGATAATCAAGTGGCTCGAGAACACCGTTTGCTTGAAATTGGACGGTTAAAATTTCTCGAGCAATTAGGGCTTGTAGAAAAAATAGATAAAAAATCATGGAAATTAGGCGATCATCTTGAATCGACTTTACGTGAAATGCAGCTCTCTCACGATATTATTAAATCACGCGCGCGGCATCATATCCAGACACTCACGCATGAAATGCCGGTGCCTACTCAGATACAAGAGCGTCAGCCTTTGACGGGCAAAGTAGTCGGTATGGGTCTGGAAGAGGAATTGCGTGATAGACGTTATCTATTGCTAGAAGGTACGGATGGGAAGGTGCATTACATTCAGGCAACCAACAGTATCGTTAAAGCGCGTGATCATTTTGAATTGGCAAATGGCAATATCATTACGCTTGAAATGAAAAAATTCGTTAATGCGCATTCTAAGGCTATCGACTATATTAAAGTCCAGAATCACATGACACTGGATCATCTAAAACAGACACCGACTTCGCGTTTAGATAACGACGTTATTCAGTTTGTTAAAGAAAATGGTATTGCACCTAGAACGCATTTTCCAACACACTCTTTTGCGCAGGAATACGCAACTGCCATGGTGCAACGGTTTGATGAGCTGGTCAGAGAGAAAGTGATTAAACAGGAGCAAAACCATTGCCGTCTAGCAGATGATTGGAAAAAGCAATTAGCTCGCACTATTCAGCAGCGCGAGCACCACCTTTCAGGAGGAAACAAGAGAGGAAAAAATCAATCGCACCCTCTAAAACATCGCAGGTGACTTTATGCAGCTTATTAAATATCAAATCAAAACTTATCTTTCTAAAGAATTGTATCAGCGCGTGACTCAGGAAGCTGCTTTACGCAGGACAACGTTATCAAAAATCTTGCGTGACGGGTTAATGGAATATTTTATACTGCGTGAAGAAATGGCGAGTGCTATTGAATCACCTGGTCAGTTAGGAGAAAATCACACAGGTCAGATCATCCACACCCTACTCGCCCGTACAGAAGAACGCGTAGCGCTCATCGTTAATCAGCTCGAAAAAAAGCTAGGCGCCACGCATGCTGATCTCCGTTTCCTGATAACAATGATAGATCGATTTTATTTTGACTTGATGCAGTATTTACCCAAGCTGCCAATTGAGTTAACGCAGAATGCGTTAGCCACTGCTAAGATGCGTCATGAAAAATGGCGAGAGACAATTGAAAAAATATCACAACCATCCTCTGCTTGACATTCATTCTGACGAAAGACATCATAGAGAAACTTTTTATGAATGTTGTTTGTAAAAAGAGGAAAGCCAGAAGAACATACGCTTTAAATTTGGGCAACTGTTCATCTGGCTTATTAAGCGCACCAGCCAAGTGGTTCTAACACGAGGCTAGTGCTAACCAAAACAACTCTCAGGAGAGTTATAATGGCTAACGACATATTAGCGGTTTCATCACGTTCAAGCAATCTTGTTTCACAGCTCGCATATCTCATCGATACAGCCTTGCAAGAGCGCTGCAATCTTTCCACGGATTCTCATGCAGATTACCATCGAGCACTCACGACTCTGGCGGGTTTGGGTTTTACTGCGATATTAGCAGAAGGCAGCCAAGTACGGTCATGCAGACCGTACCTTGCTACATTTCTGCGGTACCGTGATTTCACCCTGCACACAGATAAACTTGAGTCACTTTCTCATGCTATCGCGGAAATTATTTGCGGTGCGATTCGTCCTTTTAACGTGCTGGGGCATCCTATGTATTATGATGATTTTATAACGGCGCTTGTCAAAGCGCTTAAGTCATCTGATACGCATGATGTGAAGATAGATAAAGGGATAAAAAAGATGCTGCAAGAGTTGTTTGACAAGTACACCTAGCCGAACGGCATCAAGCCTGTTGGTGAGTTAGATTGTGCTAACAGGCTTGGCTGCTATTTTAGCTTTTTTAACAAATTATTGGAATTTAGCTTAACAATATGAATTTTTTAACTAATTTTTCATTGATATTATATATAATAGTGTATATAATTAAGGTCAATAATACCCTTGGTCGTACGTATCTCCCATACTTAACATAGCGGGAGTACCGATCCCAAGGGTTTTTTTTAGGAGAAAAAAAATGCCTACTGCTATTCTTGTTGATGGTGGTTTTTTCATAAAACGTTATCGTCAAATTTATACTAATGCTATAGATAGATCGCCACAAAAAGTAGCAAAAAATTTACATGAAATTTGCTTAAAACATTTATCTTCTAATCAAAAAGAAATCCGAAATTTATATCGAATTTTCTATTATGACTGCCCTCCATTAAATAAAAAAGCGCATCACCCTATTACTAAAAAATCTATCGACTTCAGCAAAACAGAAGAAGCTATTTTTCGCACTGCTCTCCACTCTGAGCTATGCAAATTAAGGAAAGTTGCACTGCGATTAGGGAGAATATCGAATATTAATGATTGGCAAATTAAACCGGATGTATTAAAGGCTTTATTAAACAAAACAATATCAATTGATAATTTACAAGAAAGTGATTTGCTGTATGAGATCAAGCAAAAAGGCGTAGACATGAAAATCGGCCTTGATATTGCTTCACTATCTTATAAAAAACTCGTTAAACAAATTGTGCTGATTGCGGGTGATAGTGATTTTACCCCTGCAGCAAAATTAGCACGCAGAGAAGGAATAGATTTTATTCTTGATCCTATGTGGAACCCTATTAATCAAGATCTTCATGAGCATATTGATGGGTTGATGTCTACTTGTCCACAGCCAAAAAAACTAATTAAAGCGGGCTTAAGTTTACCTTTTAAATCAGATAACACAATGGGATGATCATGTATTGTTTTAAATTCTAAAGTATAAAAATTTTTCTTTATTTTATAGAGAATTTTATACACTATGTGATAGTTTCAAAAATATCTCAAGGAGTAGAGTATGATGACTAGATATGAAGTGCGTTGCATAAACAAGGCTAATCGTTATAGTAAAGATGAACATATTATGCGGTTAGGCGGTGTTAAGGATGATGGCACTAATTGGAACTTTACTCAAGAAGAAGTTATTCAACAAATTGAGTCAGGAGATTATTTTTATGTTAATAAAGGTGGCAAAGAAGTGAAGGTAATTGTAATTAATCCTACGAGCCTTTTAGGTAGTAAATATCTTAAGACAGTAAGTGATGGAATATCACCAAATAATCTATTAAGTTTGCCAGAATGCACGTATCAAGGCTTATTAGCTGGACTAGTTCATAACAACCCTTGAACACCGATATAATAAAACCTATTATTGATAACAACTGATTCACTCAGGATTTATATTTTTTATAGCTACTAATAATTCTATATTCAGTTGAACTGCGCAGCCAACAATAGCTAAGAGAGAAATTAATTTCATGCAGGATCGTGGCCATGAGATTGCTCAATTATTACTACAAAAACGTCAAAAATAAAATCTTTCTTTTTACTTCCGATGATGGATTTATTTGACAATATATTCGATAGACACCAAAAACAATATAGCCCCGTTAAAATCAGCCAGTTAGGTCGCGTTGCACACTTCACTAACCGCATGTATATTTTGAAAAAATAAACACAGAAAGATTATCGTCTATAATGTATAAATAACAGATAAACTCATAATTAATAATGAGGCCCAATCATGACTAGTCCAACACCTACTGAAGAAATCTCTCAAAAAGATGCTAATGAAAAATATTTTTTATTCAGATTAGTAAAAGTGTTCTATATATTTTCATTAGCACTAGCATTTTTATTTTCTGCATTTATATTTTTTGGTGGGCAGGCATATCTTGCAGGTTTAATAATTTTTATTGGTGCATATATTATTCTGAATATTATCCGTGAAGCATTAATCTACCTAGCACTCGGAAAAAAGATTTCATGGGATTGGATAAATATAGGAAATAGATTTATCACTCCGACAAAATCGAGCTACAAACTAGATCCCAGTACAGCTGCTGCATTGCTTGTAAGTATGCTTATTCAGCACGAAAATCCATATATAAAAGATGAAAATATCAATCTCGATGAAAATTTAAAAGTCTTAGTCATCTGCGCAATCACTGGATATGTAACATATTTTTATTTGAGTCTCATAGAAAAGAAATTTGGTCAAGAAATTAGCGATTCAGTGCGAAGCAACATCGTAATGATACTCAATAGAGAAAGTAATCTTGGCGATCAGATGAATCACCTCCTAAATAAAATTAAGAATGCAACGCTATCAAACATGCCATTTGAAAGAGATAAAATAAATTATCAAGGCATGACAGATATACATCTACTTGCCATAAATTTTCTAATTACTATTGATACAAGCCCATATTATATCAAACCAGACATCATAATAGAAAAAGACTACCATACGATACTAGATGAAGTTATTAGCAAAATAGATGACAAAATATTCACAGCTATTATCGGCTACTTAGAGGGTGCAAAGAAAAAATCACAAGAAATATTTATTCCTATAGTTAATGTTATGGAATTTAAAAAAGAAAGTATTATGTTTCTAAATATGCACGAAGAAATGGAGTGGAGTCAAAATCCGGGATGTTATGAAAGATTTTTAAAAAGAAAATATTTAAACCCACTCATAGATGCGAAAAATAAGATATACATTAACCAAAATCTTATAAATCAGGCCAGAGCAATAGATACTATCGAATATAATCAACTAGAAAAAGACCTTCAAGAATTCTATGCAAGCAGGCCAAAAGAGTTAGATCCAATAGATGCATCGAATCAACTCGCCAATCAACGCTCTACAATATCAAATCTGCTTACGAGATGCTATGAAACAGGAGGTCTAGCTCTGGAATTCAAATATAACCTTGAAGAGCTCTTAAAATCCACAATTGAATGTTGGAAAATACTTTTAGCCGGTAATACAGAAAAGCTAGAACAGCTCAAAAAGGCTGAAGAATACAGAAAAAATATTGATTCTATTTTTCATGATGAATTCATTAGTCAATTAGTAAGAGATAATTCTCCGCTTACAAATGACTCGGTAGCTTTAGTTTTATATGAAGATCCACAAACCTTAAAATCTTATATTTTGGCTCTTAGCAATCAAAAATTGTTTGATTTTGCAAAAAAAGAACTTTCGAAGTTAATTGATAAAGCAAAAGAGGAAGGAATAGACATACCAATGCTAGATGAAAAATTAAAAATAATTGAATCAATAGCTGGTAACAAAAGAACCTAAATAGAACCTATCTTTTCATAAATTGGCACCAATCCATTTTAAAAATGATGAGCTGTTTTTTATTCATATACTTCTCTTGAAATGTCGTTGAACCTAACGATTAAATAGAAATAGCAAGAGGGGCAGACAATTTCTTGCATACCCCACCGCACTTTTAAGCACGAACTAAAAACATCCACGCCTTGTACCCGTAGGCCCAAGCATCAAGAATCTTACGTGAGTTTTTAACTCGTCTATAGCGGGTATACACCCACCTAAACCCTTTAGGGGCTTTACGTGTTATCATAATAACTACACCTAATAGTGAGGCGCTTAGAAAAGCAGCACTTTTCTTTCTGGCTAAAAAACCAACTTGATAAACAAAGAGGATGAAGCTACACTTCAATTGTAGGTTACTTTGTTAGACCAAGACTAGATGAGCGCCTATTGCATTTCTAGTTTTTACCTAAAAAAACCGCTAGTTGTCGCTAGCGGTTTTTTTGTTTCGTTCAATCAACTCCTTAATTGAAAATACCAGCATTCCTTCTTTGCTTTCATAACCAGTAACAAATTTCTTTTCTAGTTTTTTAACTCCAAAGAATCTTAAAACTGGAGCTACATTTATGGAAACACCTGCATTTTCTTTAGTTACCTTTCTAAAATTCCCATCTGTTGGTTCATCTGTTAAAAATTCTATTCCAATCAATGAATTAATATCATCAATATGTATATTGACGATATTTCCAGCTTCATTAAATTGTTTTAGGGTACTCTTACTTATAAACAGTAAGTCATTTGTTCTAATCGTTACAGTCAGACGAGAAGCTGCTCCATACTCTGTAAATTTTCTAAATGTCATATTTAAAATTCTCATCTAACTAACTTAGTTCTATTATAGCACAAAATAAAAAATATTCAAGCTAGAAGATAATTTAAATATTATTTCATTTAATTTAAATTTTAACATAAATTTTCTATAAATTCTAATAAGTAGATAATATATCGTCTGTTATTTATTAACTGTATGAATATACATGTATTTTCTTGTTGCAAGCAAAAATGTTGGATCATTTTTTATTTTTTATTAATTCATTAGACTATGCCAGAGTCATAATATTGTTATGCTAAATAGGGGATCTGTATAATAATAAATCTTCCTTCCATAAACTGGGGCTAATCCATTTTTAAAAATCAGCGCTACATCTTGTGGCAGTCGCATTAATTCATCGGGTGTGAGTAATGGCCGCTTAGTGTCTTGCTCGCTGATGCTCATATTATTCATTAACCATTGAAATCGTTTTCCAGAATAATTCACATGTTTTTGCCGCAATGTCGTTGAGCCTAACGATTCTGATAAGTATTTTGCTGTCTCTAGTGTATTCGGCGCATAAGCGATTCGTATTCCGCAATTGGATACAATAGATTGGTCATGGCCGTATTCTTTATAAATTTGTTGCATGTCTTGGCTGACAAGGTAGGCACGAATATTGTAACCTGCGCTATAGCTGAGTGCTTTTTCAAAGAAAGGTAATTTTCCGAATTGAGGGAATTCATCAAGCATGAGTAGTACTTGTCTGCGTTGTGATGATTTAGCGTACATTTCAAGGCTTTCTGTTAAGCGTGATAAAATCATTTGTAGCATGAGACGCATGAGTGGCATGGTGCGGGTGATGTCGGAGGGCGGGATGCCTAGGTAGAGACTGATGGGTTTCTCATGGTGAAGGAAGTCTGTGATTTTGAAATCGTGGTGTCTGGTGTTTTTTGCAATGATAGGGTCGCGATAGAGTTTTAGATACGTGAGTGCGGAGGAAATGATGCTGGTGCGTTCTTCTTCGCATTTATTTAGCATTTCACGCGCGCCGGATGCAACGATGGGGTGTGTCATCGTTGGCTCCTCTGTGCCAGCATCAACCCAGCCATGTTGATAATTGGGATCGTGAATGGCGGTCAGCATTTCTTGCAGGGTTTCTTCATCTGTACGGTGTGGATGGGTTAAAAAAGCGCGGACGCCTGCGAGTGATTTATCGTTTTCGCTATAGAGCACATGTAACATAGCAGATACGAGTAGAGAATTGGCTGCGTTTGACCAGTGATCATGAGAGCCTTTGCCATAGGGGTCAACAAGCATGTCTGCGATGAGTTGAGCATCGCGTACCTCAGATTGGCCAAGGCGGATTTCGCTTAAAGGATTAAAACAGCTTGTTGAGCCATCGGTGCAAGTGGGATCAAATTTTAAAACGATTTGACCTATAGACTTTCGATAGCCTGCTGTGATGTGCCAGTTTTCTAGCTTAAAATCACTGATAATGACGGAGCTTTGATAGCTTAATAAGGTGGGGATGATGAGCCCTACTCCTTTACCAGAGCGAGACGGTGCAAATACAAAAACATGGGTTGTGCTGCTGTCTTTTAGATGATGTAGTTTGCCTGTGACTGTATCGTAATAAGCCCCGACATAAACGGCTGTGTCACTGTCGCAATCCATCAAGCCACTTTGTTTGACTTCTTTGCGTGTTGCAAAATGGGCGCTGCCATGCGTATCTATGGGAAGTTTATGGGCATGCTCTTGCAAATTAATTCCTACAGAAAAAATAAAAATAATAAGTAATGTGCCTGCAATGCACCACCAACCTATCTGAAAACAGGATGCTAAATCAGCTACATCACCATAGCGATAAAACCATAACCAAAAATCCACTGGATTATATAATTGGATGCTTGCAATCAGTGGCTTGCCCAATGCAAGATTAAAACATAGATGAATGGCGGTCAGTTGAGTTGCGACAAAACTGCCTGCCAACAAAATTAGCAACATGAGCACCGCGTAGGTTATCCGCTGTTTCACGGTGCGTTGCATCGAGTTATTCCACTCTTTTTTCATGTTTGATAGCCTGTTCATGATACCAGCGCATGAAATCGCGATCTGATTTCATAAATACCGTTAGGATTGCTGTCATGACTTGTTCGTTCGTGAGAGTGGTACCCAGTTGGGTTTTGTAATAATCCATATAAGCATCAAATAATTCTACCAGTCCTGGCTCAAGCCTGATTTTTTCAAAGCGAGGTGTGGCAGTCGAAATCTTTAACATGAGCTTCATGTTATTTTTCCTCCAACTGATGTGATGTGACTTTTTGATCTGATTGAATAAGTGGAATCAATTCTCTTTTTCCGCCATGTAAGACAATTAGGTCACTGACGATAATTTCAGTGGTGCGTTGCATGGTTTTATCTTTGTCTTCATATTCGCGTGATTTAAGCCTCCCTTCAATATGAATACAAGTGCCTTTTTGTAAAAAACGCTCTGCCATAGTAGCTAGATCACCCATCACAATCAGCGAATGCCATTCAGTGGATTTCCGGATGACATTGGGGATTTTCTTGTCTTTATACACATATTGTGTTGCGATAGAAAATCGAGCGACTAATGTACCATTGGGCATAGCATATATTTTGGGATCAGCGCCTAACAGAGCAATCAATTGTACGCGGTTGAGTGTTTTCATGGGTATTACCTTTTTTAGAGATTAATAAGCTCCTGGAAAGATTAAATCCTTTGTCACTTGCACGTTAAAGAGATAGCCTGGGCGAATCACAAGCTCAGGGGCTATATCTAAATTCTTATTCATCATGCCCATCGCAACTTGCCCCATTTGCTCACTGGATGCACTGGCCATCACTTGTGTCATGGAAGGCATGGCTGCAGGATTAGGCTGTGTTGGCTGGCTCAGTTGAAATCCACCTGTGATAAGACCTAACATAGCGGCACTGCCAAATAAGCGGCTGTATTTTGTCCATAGGTAACATTCGCATCATAGATCAATACAAGCTTTGAACCTTGTGGAACGAGTAAGTAACGGCCGCTAATGCTGTCATAGACATTCTGATTGATGATTGCTATGAGTTGACCCGGCAGCTCACTATTCATGCCGCCTGCCAGTGTTGCGGGTAATAAAGTGCCCGCTTGCAACATAAATGGAGAAAAAGGTTTTTGTAAGGGTTGATGCAATATATTGTCATCTGTTGCCTCATATAATTGATTTAAAAAATTCTCTTTTTCAGATAACGAATGGGTGTGATCAAGAGGTGTTTGATCTGGTGTATTGATTCTTGTCTCTACAGAAGGTGAATCATTTATGGGTGCCTTGAGTGGTGAATCCATCGCGGATTTTAAGGCCGCTTGTTTTTGACGTGAGAAATCACTTTCTGGCTGCAATGTATTTGAAACAGTAATAGGTCTTGGCACAATTGCATCCGGTGCATTTTGATACCAGCGTTTATCATTTTCAGTCTCGACTGACATTGAAGAAGAATCATTAGCTTTTTGTTTTAGCGTTGGCACACTGGTAATGGAATAAAATAACACGCCGCCAACCAATGCAAGAAAACAACAGACGATCACAAAAGCCAAAGGGTTGACATGAATGATGCGGGGTACCCATTTTAGAATTAATTTCTTTTGCATAACAGGCCTCTTATTGATTGTCATATGTGATCGTGACACGTTGCTGTGTTTTGCCAACACCGCTTATTAATACGGCTTTTTGAAAGAGCTGGTCAACGATGTAATAGGGTTTTTGGATGCGATAATTAACGAGTTCGGTCTCGCCATCCTGGCCTAAGACAAAAAGAGCAGGCAGTGCTATCGTTCCCGCTGCATCCGGCATCTGCACATAGACTTGTTTTCCGTTATTGAAAACGCGCAGAGGTGTCCAGCGGGGTTTATCCTGAAACAGTTGCGTTTCAATACGATAATTAAAATTGAGATGGCTCGATGTCACTATATTGACAATCTGCTCAGTTTGCTCTTCTTTTTGCATGGTTTCTGCGACATGCTTTACGTTATCCCATTCCTGCAAAAAATCATCGGGATAATAAAATGAAATCGATTTAACCAAGGCGCCTTGTTTTGCAATCAAGTCTAAATGATATGTACGTTTGCTGGTTGTGATAATCACATTCGTTGCAATATCGACTTCTTTAGGTTTGAAGATAACATGCATTTGATTTTCACCGCTGAGTGCTTGTTCGAATAACCAGCGTGAGGTATCACCAGGATAAATCCCGGTGACTTTTTCATTAGGTTGCAAGGCGATATCACAGGCATGTAGAGGCAGGCAGCTAATCTGTGGGACTTGCCGTCCGAATGGGAATTGCATAGATTGAGGGGTTTCCATGACGGATGCTTGATGGGTTTTAATAAAATGTGTGAGTGCATTTTTCTCATCTAGCGACTGCTTTTCTAATAGTTCAGCTTGTGTTGGGATAGCTTGTTTGGGTGCTGTTTGTGTACTGGTTGCAGGCAGCATGGAAGGTGCAACAGGCTGCATTTTTTCAGTTGTACAACCTGAGAATAGGATACAGAAAAAAATAAAAAAAGATTTTTTTAGCATACTGACCTCTTATTGTTGGATTGACCAACTTAAATGTGTGACATACAGTCCTAATGGATTCACATTGATTTCATCGGGATTAGACGGTGCATGTTGTTCAATGGTGATTAGTCCTTCAAAATGATTTTCGCCTGTGATATGACCATTCAGATCCCGGTGCGTTTCAGTCCAATCTACTTGCCATGTCTGTGTGGATTTCGGCAATACAGCATTAATCATCACATCAATTGTCTCCATCTTGACGATTTCGAAAGGGTTCTTTTCAGCGTAATAATGATCGAGTACGGAACGTGCTGCATTTTTTGTGATTTGATAAACAAAATCGAGATCATGTTTTTCTGCCACAGGATCGGCAATGACGGATCTAGCAGTAACAATATAGCGTCTCAGCATCGCATTGATGATTAAAGGAGAAACTGTTGCATCTTTCTCAAGGTATTGACTGAAATTGGCATTGCCAAGGCTGTCGACTTTAACAACATAAGGGACAACATGTTTTTGCAATGCAAGTGTAATCAGCCCTACGAGTAAAACAAGATGGGTGATTAGTAATAATAAAGCGATCTGCTGCCAATTGTGTTTGGCTTTAATGATATCACCGTACATGAAATTCCATTCACGCCTGGCGGCAATATAAGGGTTGATCGTATCGGGTAAACTTGTTTCCTGTAGTAATTTTTCACTGTCAGGAAAAAGTGAACTGCGTAGTCGAGAAATAAAACGTAACATCATTTTAGTTTACCTCTTTAATTTGACGGTTTTTGTTCCATCGTGGCCGCGCGGGTTTCCTGTTTTCCAGCAAGTGATCTGTCTAATGCGCGTGTTCTTTGCTCCATGCCGCTGCCAAGAGTTCGATAGTAACCGCTGTGCTTGCCTACAGCGGATAAAGCAACATTCGCTCCTGCAGTGACGGCACCTTTCAGCATGCGCATGGGTGAATTGCCATGATGGTTCGATACCATAGAGGCTTGTTTGACTGCTTCCATACCAGAATGTCCTGCATTGAGTGTTGTTCGTGATGTTATAAAAGCAGAACCTGCTGCAACGGCCGTCAATCCATTGCCTGATAAATTAATCGTGCCGGATAAAAGTGATTCAGCCTTATTAGGAATATTTTTGGCGACATATAAAAAAACAAGTGCGCCACCCATGACTTCCATAAACGGTGACATATTTTTAGCACCGCCCTGTATAACCAGTTCTCCCCAATGCGTTGCAAGAATTGAACCCACACCGATAATGAGATAAAGAACAAATAATTTCACACCGACACTGACGGCATAGCTTAAATATTTACTGGTGTATTGAGCGGTAAAACGATTAGCAGAAAAACCTAATAATAGGATACCTGCACTGACCACAATATAAGATTCAACCAGACTCACTACCAATTCTGCTGCAATCAGTGCAAAACTGATCATCACAATCAATGCTGTAACACCGCCAATGACAAGACCTGCACCGGAATGCAATAATCCTGCTGTCAGTAATGGTTGCATGACAGACGATGCGACACTGATGCCTTGATCGAGAATATCACTCGGATAAAGCCCTGAAATGTGGGATGCACCTGCACCCACTTTGACAAAACTCTGAATGTATAAAAAAATCCAATCGTGAGCATCTTTTTAAAAAATTCTACCCATAAGGATTCGACGTCATTTCTATTCATTGCCCACAAAAGCCCTGACCAGGCAATTTCAATAGTCGCAAGCATCCCAAATAAATGTTGTGCCGCAGGGAATAAATACGGCTGCCAATGACTGGCTGCTTGCTGGTAACTTTGAGTGATTTCACTAAGAATAATGGACATATCGTTTTCTACTCATTCATTTTATGGTTTTTACCGTAGGTAGGAAAAGTGGTGTCACTTGCACTAATCCAATTGGCTGCAGACGCTTCAACCGCAGCCTCTTTTTGTGTTTGGTACGCTTCATACGTATTTTGTGCATTAATCTGAGTAATCACGAGTTGTCGCAATGCTTGCAGTTGACTCACCTGCTGCGTTGCAATCATGTTACCCACTTGGGCTGCTTGCATACGCCCCTCCGCAGTACGGCTTAATGTGGCTAGCTGATTGAGTTGTGATTGTTCTGTATGGAATTGCTCTGCTTGCATGCCCGCGCTGGCAAGTGTACTCAGTAAGGTATCATGGGTCGTTTGCGCCCAGTCACGATAAGCCTGCTGATAATTTGTAGGTGCAACATAGCCTGGGAATTTACTGCGGTATTGGCTATCCAGATTTTGCATTTGATAAGCCAATGCTTGTCCTTGTTCAACCTGGTTTGCTAATTGATATAAAAAATTTTGTTCGTTTGCCCATTGGCCGATATTGCCGTTGTAATTGCGCATGTTTTTTAACTCTGCATCCAATTGCTTGGCTTGTGTGGCAAGCTGATTGGCAGTGTTAATAGCTGTTGCGGTATTTTGGACTAAGTTGGTTGGATCAATAAAAATTAATGCCGCAGCATGTTGTGTCAATAAAATGGTGAGAGTAAAAATCATGAATTTATTTATTTTCATTATGTTCCCCTTTGAAGTAAGTTAACCAACGATCTGCCCATTCTCTCAATCCACGCTGCAGTAACCAGTGATAGACCCACTGGGCTCCGTGTTGAGTAATGAGATCATCAACTAAACGACGGTCTGCTTCACTGTCAACACCTACAAAACTCAGCGCTACTTTACCCAACCCTAATTCAATCAATCGCTTGCCAGAAGCTGAAGTGTAGTAATAATGCTGCTTAGGTTGAGCTTGTTTCAGGATGTCTATTTCACGCGTATTTAATCCGCAGGTTTGATAGAGCGGCACGTTTAATTCTGAATCGGATTCTCTGTCTGGCAAAAAGATTTTTGTCTGACAACTATCCAGTAACGTATGGGCGTAATGGGATTGCATTAATTTAGCAAGGCTCTGATCCACAAAAATGATACCTGTGTTTTGCTTTCGCTTTTCGAGTAACCAAGTTTCAAGTTGTGCCCCGAATTGTCCGTTTAAGAACGCATGACCTTCTTCAATGACAATAAGCGAAGGATTACCTTGAAGTAGACGCTTATCAATTTGATGAAAGAGATAAGACAAGACGGTTTTAAGACAGGCGTCACCTTGTTGTAACAAATGGTGCATTTCAAATACTTGAAAATGTCCTGCTTGCAAGCTGTCGCAATCCGCATCGAGAATGTGGCCTGCGGCACCGCCTAGTGTGTAATATTGCAAGGCGTGCTTGATCGTTTCATCTTGCACCGTACCTTGAAAATCAGTCAACGTACGTTTTGAAAGGGGTTGTTGTTGCAATCGGATAAGACTTGTGCGAATTTCTTTGCGCACACTGGATGTCATCATCACGTTTTGGCACTCAAGCAGGATCTCTACCCAGCCACATGCCCAATCTAATTCTGCCTGTTCATGGATAGATTGCAGTGGATAAAAGCCGGAATGGTTTTTTTCACCACCGATATCATAATGCACGCCTTGCATTGCTTTGCAGAGTGGATAAGCGGAATACCCTTTATCAAATAAAAAGACCTGTGCGTTTTTGTAACGAAAAAATTGCGCGATCAGTGTTAAAACGAATGTACTTTTTCCAGCCCCTGTGACTCCTTTTATTAAGGTATGTGCTACATCATTCACATGTAGATGAAAACGAAATGGGGTATGGCCTGTTGTTCTTGCATAAAAAAGCGGCGGTGAATTGTCAGGATAATAACGGCAGGGGTTTGTTAGAAGTCCTGCCCATACGCTTGTCAATGGCAATAAGTCAGCAAGATTTAGAGAGTGAATAAGTGGTTTTCTGACATTTTCATATCCATGGCCAGGTAAACTCCCCAGCCACGCTTCGATCGCATTCAGCGTTTCAACACGTCCCGTAAAACCGCGCAAGCTCAATTCTTTTAGGATAAATCGTGCAGATTCATTCAGGCGCTCTTGATTTTCATCTAATAAAACCACCACACTCGTATAATAACCAAAACGCACCAAGGTAGAATCTGCTTCTTCAATCGCCGTATCCGCATCATCACTCATCGCAATTGCATCACGGTTTTGAAAACCGGCACCGCTACTGCTATTAAAAACTTCTCGTAGGATGCCCATTAATCCATGACGTTTTTGGAACCAATTACGTCTATAAATTGTCAATTCTTTGTTCGCGGAAATCGGGTCTAAAAAAATAAAGCGGTTTGACCATCGAAATGTCAGCGGCAATTGCTCAAACAGATCAAGCAATCCAGGCTGACTTTCTAACGGTAACCCTGTTATTGAAATGACTTTAATAGATTGCCCGCCTATTGCAGGCTGCAAACCGCCAATAAAATCTTGTGATGCAAGCAAGGTATCCAGATAAACGGGCGTCTGAGGCAACTTCACGATATGATCCAATCCTGTGATGCAGGTATGTAGGTGAGTCAACAAAGACTGGCTGTCCAAACGTATCAGGTGCAAATGATGGGATAATGTATTTTCTATTTTTTCGAGATGATCTAGAAAATAACGTATAACACGATCATCTTGTCTTGAAGAGTGTTTTTCTTCTTTGATCAGCCACTGATTTAAACGAGATTGAGTTTCTGTTGGTGTTTGATACGTCAATATCATCACATAGCGGCTTTCAAAATGCGCATCTTCTTGACTGTAATGGATACGTCTTTCTTCATCTATCAAGCGTGATGTCGCATCAGGAAAGAATGACTCTGATGGATGCGGATAATCACAGCTTGAAAACCGCCGCATATCCACATGCAACATCCAGCCATCCCCTAATTGGCACAATGCTTGATTCACTTGTGCAGATAGAAACGCCATCGATTGTGGATCAGCAGAACCTAAGTCTTGACCCCGATAAACAAAGCCTGCCAAGAGTGAGCCGTCTTTTAAAAGGCAAACACCTTCAGCAATCAATGCGGCATACTGAATTAAATCAGTAAGCCCCTGTGCTTTATCACGAAATTCACGTCTCATGGGCGCGCTCCTTTTAGCACAGCGGGTCTGACAGGATGGTTTTTAGTGTAGATAGTGGCTTGTGCTGAATACCAACGAGAGTAATAACGATAGCGTAAATAAATTTGCATCAATTGCGCATCATAACGAGCTAATTGTACTAGACCCATATGCCCTGCTGTTGCTAGCAATAGAGCAGTGATAATCGTCAATGTATTGAGTCCAGCACCTAAAAGCAAAACCGCAATCAACGTATAATTCAACATCACAAGCTTGCGTTCACCGCCTGCAAGTAGTATGGGGCGGATCAGTGCGCGATGGATAGGTAATCGTCTTATATTTTCCATCTCACACCTCCGCACCCGAAAAACCTAACGAGGCATAAATACTGACTGCACCCACGGCAATAGAAATACCAAACACCACACCCATCATCCGGCGAAAAGCGCTGCCATGTTCACCATTGGCAAACATAATGCCGGAGACGGCAATCAAGATGATTGCCACAATTTTCGCCACAGAACCCGTCAACCAACTTTCAATGCGTTGTCCTGGGGTATCCCACGGCAGTGATTCAAAAGAACTCGCCAAGAGAGGTGAGGAAAAAATCGTAAGTAACAAAATTGCAATAAAATGCCGTAATGAAACGCTCAGGTGGGCAAATGGTCTTCGCATGATGGACTCCGGGACGCGAGAGGTTGTAACTGGAAGTCCTGGTTTTGATATCCTGTCAATTCTAAAATATCGCTGACTACTCTCCCGCGAACAGAATGCAAGGAAAGCGATACAATCACGTTGATGGCTTCAACGATTAGTTGTGGTTGTGCATGACTGCCCGATTCTGCAACCATCTCTTGCACACGAAGCAGTGCGGCTTTGGCAGAGTTGGCATGTAAAGTCGTAAGACCCCCTAGTGTGCCTGTGTTCCAGCATTTAAGCAAGGTCAGCATTTCAGCGCCGCGACATTCGCCCATACAAATACGATCAGGCCGAAGTCGAAGGCTTGCACGTAATAACTTTTGAAAATCAACAGTAGGTGTGGTTTTTAAAAAAACCGTATTAGGGACATTGCTCTGAAGTTCTTGTGTATCTTCAAGTATTAAAATACGCTGATCTTGATTACTTTGTCTAACTATCTCATCCAGCAATGCATTCGCAAAGGTTGTTTTACCTGTACCAGGGCCGCCTGCAATTAAAATAGTTTTACGTTCTTTTATCGCATGACGGAGATTTTCAGCTTGTAATACGGTTAGAATGCCTTGCTCTATATAATCATCCAGTGTAAATACTTGCAACGCACGTTTACGAATTGAAAAAGTCGGTGCTGTCACAACAGGCGGTAGCAGTGCTTCAAAACGATGTCCCAGAAAAGGCAATTCACATTCAAGAATAGGAGATGATTCATTGACTGTTCTATCATTAAGACTTGCGATGGTTCCAATCAGATTCATCGCGCGTATGGCAGACATTTGCTGTCCGCTATAATATAATCCTGTACGTTGGTTTTGCACCCATAATTTGCCATCGGGATTTAGAAGGATTTCAACTACCGTATCCAAAGCAAGCCACTCAATCAGTGGCTTGCTAAATTCACGCCAGAATTTTTGTTGCAGACGTTGATGCTTTTCATGATCACGCGATAACATGGCCATGTCCTTGTTCAATCGTCATTTCATCAAAAAATTCTGCTGCCTCTCTTTCTGCTTCCTTTTTGCGATAGACTTCTTCTCGATCCACCAGAATAGACTTAGGTGCTTGGATCCCAAGTGTAATGACCCCCTTGTCTTCTTGCAATATCTTAACAATCACTTGTGCACGCTCACCGATCACAATAGACTGACCACGATTACGCCGTAAAATTAACATATCAATTCCTTTAGATTATACTCAGTTGAATCCTCCTTGGCAGATTGGTTCTCTGCATCCTATTGAGAATAAATTCTCATATTAAAATGATCCTGTCAACCTTTTTTATAAAATAATTTAATAAACTATTATTCCATCCTCTTAGCGAACAATTAAACTAACCCATAAACAAGAGTAGACAAAGAGAAAATATTCTCATAAACTGATGTGAGTTATAAATAGGGAAGAGAACATCAAAATGACGACATTAATACGCCTAGGTGCACGCATACGCGCTGCTCGCAAAGCCGCAGGATTCAAAACAGCCAAAGCATTTTTAAAGAAACATAAAATCCCTGCATCCACTTACTCACAACATGAATCAAGCACTCGTACGCCAGATGATGAAGCATTAAAATTCTATACAAAAGTATTTGATGTGGATTTTAACTGGCTAAAAACAGGCAAAGGACAGCCCTTCAAGAAAATAACATCTTTTAAAAAAGAGACGCTCGCAGAAGAGTCTATTCACTTAAGACGCGCCGACTACATCAATGAAGAGCTACTCACAAAAATATTGACTCAAGTTATAAGAACTCAAGCAATACAGCTATCCTCAAAGTCTATCTACTCTATTGTAGAAAAATCGATTGAAGCATATAACAAGCAAGTGACTACTATTCGATCTTCCAAATAAATAGGGGTTATCGACAATTTCACTGAAATGGATTGCTCATTCTATTCTTTCAAGCAACGATCTTGGTAAATGATAAAAAAGCCCATTATCAATGGCTTTTTCTATGAGTTGCGATTTTGAATAGCAATTTAATTTATCTTTAAGTATGTTAATATAGTCTTCTACTGTTCTTGTTGAAATATTTAAAACAGCTGCGATTTCTTTCATTGTTTTTCCGCGCAGAATAAAAAATAAACACAATTCTTGCTTTTCTGTGAGAGAAAAAGCATGATGATCGTAACTAATGATATAATTTACCTGTTTGTTTTTTGAATTAACTTTTTTACTATCCAGTTTACCTAGAACAAGCATTCCTTTGACTAGATGTTGATTTGTTACATCTATAGCTTGTATATATAATTTTTCTAGCCCATCTTCTGTTTTAACCACTTGCCGTTCTGTCAGCATAGCTTTCCAACCTGTCTCATAGCTCAAAATTTGCATGGCTTGCAATTTATTAACAGAAGAAGATAGAGCTAGTTTATCTATTTTCAAGAAATCAGATGCAGATTCAGATACCTTTGATGGTATATCATAATCAATACGGCCTATCGCATTTTCTGGGTTTTTCCAACCACATAAGTTTGCAAGAGCAGATGTAATAGCAATAATTCTAAAATCAGCATTTTTAATAGCGAGTAAGCCAGGCATTTTGGCCAAAGTATCTGCTTCAAACATGTTTTTTTCAGACATATTCACCGCTCTTTTTTAAAAAATCTCGGTAATTTAAATTCCTCTCAATTAATATGTTGCAACGATCTTTTAAATTTTCTAGGCTTTCAATAGTAACACAAATATCTTATGATTGTAATTTACACCATATAGTATTTTTATCTAATAAAAAATTTATTTTTCAGTATGATGTAATATGAAAATCTAATTAATTGCTTAAAAATCATATTTTATTATTAATCATCCATCAGCGAGCGTATTATCAAAAAAATCCAAAATTTTTTCATTTAATAAACCTAATAAACAAAAAATAATCTGCTGTTGCGCCTCATATTCAGCAGTTAAATAGGAATTAAGCTTTCTATGATCCAATTTTTTTGCATAAGAATTTGATAGAGCTAACCATTCCATAGCAATCTGGTCTGAAATATTTTTAGCTTGAATCCAATTTTTTGTTTTTTTGAATTCAAAAATTTTAACATCTCGTACGAGCGCATCTATTCCTATACGTGATTTGAATTGAGATTTCGAAAATTGATTCTTTTTTCTCACATAAGCCATTTATAATATTCCTTTTAAAAAATGATGGTTTTATCGCTCAATACTCCCCTGCTCTTCCATGTACCGCCGACCTTATTAAGCATAAGTGCGCCCTAAGGGCTTGGTTCAAGTATTTTTATATTTTTTTATTGGAGAATAATTTTTTAGTAAATTTTAAAATCTTTTAGAGATTCTCTGTTCAAAGAGTATGCTGAATAATGCATTGTAAGGTGAAATTTAGAGTATTTTTTCTAATTCTAGGCTCTTTAATTGGGATCGCCAATAATTTATATTGACTGTTAAATTAGTTCCATTGTATGCGTTTGGCCAAACGCATACGCTTGATTGTACGCATGCGTGTGCTAATCCATGAAGAGCCAGTTATATACAATATATTATTTCTAATTTTTTTTAAATCATGGTTTTTTCGATCATACGACATATTTTTAAAATCTAGTATTTCATGATAGTGTGAATATATTTTACTCGTCTCACTTTCAATCCATACATTTCTAGCTAAAAAGAGTCACGTCTTATCATAAGACGTGACTCTTTTTTCTTATGACAACATGACCGTTATCCTCGTCCCATAAAACGCTGATATATTGACACAGGATATTTTTCTTCAAGTTCACCTACACACGCTTCTATTATTCCTAAGCGATTGGATTGTTTGTTTATCCCTTGGTTTCTATAAATATTAGAGAAAGAAGAAAATAGACCGCCTACTAATGGTGTTCCAGAGTATGCATCTATGCGCATAGCTAATTCACTGAAAGCTTTATTGCCTTTAGAGAGCAATAAATTGTTTTTCTTTTCTAAGTGAACTAATCCTGTTTTCACTGCTTCCAGAAATAGATCATCTCGTTTTTCATTTCGGCTATTTTCTATTCGCAAATGAATATCTTCCCAAGGAACATCAAAGTTTTTTTGAGCATAAAGAATGGATAACCTGTCTTCTCTTACTTTTCCGATCAATTTTTCAAGTTTTTCTATCCGATTGTGAATGTTTTCTAGCTTTTCATCATTATTACGTAACATGATTAACTCTCCTTAATTAGTAATACTCGGTATTGAGTACCCGTGTAGTATTGCTAAGATGTAAAAATGAATAAATATATGCTAGATTGAGTCATTTAAAACTTATAGGTTTGGAATATGAGTAAATTGGCAGGCATGGAAATGTTTGTAAAGGTAGTTGAATGCGGCAGTTTCACTAAAGCCGCAGAAATGAGTGACGTTTCTTCGACTATGGTGGCTAAGCATATTCGAACGATTGAAAAGCGGCTTGGCGCTCGATTGCTACATCGCACCACTAGACGACAGCATCTTACTGAAGTGGGACGACTCTATTATGAACGTTGTAAGCATGCATTGACCGAAGTAGAGCTGGCGGAAGCAAGTGCATCAGAGCTTCAAGCAAGCCCTCGCGGATTGCTCAGATTGGTGGCACCAGTCAATTTTGGTAATCAAAATCTTGTTCCAGCATTAATCGACTATCTGTTATTGCATCCCGAAGTCAACATTGATTTGACCTTGGATAATCACGTACCAGACCTGATTAACGAAGGTTATGAATTAGGCATTCAAATCGGTGAAGTGGATGCAGGTGAATTAGTAGCACGTCCACTACGTCCCTATTGTAGGATACTTGCAGCAGCACCGAGTTATCTGGCTAAGCATGGACAACCAGAGCATCCAGAACAATTAAATATGTATAGCTGTCTCGGACTATCATATTGGTATTGTAATGAGCCCTGGCATTTGATCGGCCCAGATGATGCGGTATTTGAATTAACAGCCAAAGGTAGATTTAGTGTATCCGCTAAATCTACCGCCCACCTAACAGCGTTCGATCAATATTAAACGGCAATAAATCTTCAATTTCACTTTCTGACTGGCATAAAGGAATCTGCTGTAATACATATCGGAACCAGTCATAAGGTTCAATGTGATG
>JBGAPT010000002.1:0-184961 GCA_044221135.1 Gammaproteobacteria bacterium | reverse complement strand
ATTTTTCACAACCTACCCCACGAGCAAAGGCACCATCAATTGTTTCTGCACCTAATACAACTTCCCAAGCTGGAATGCTGGCTTGGTGTTTAGGAGAACTTCTTAATGGTATGGCGCAATGTTTGCAAATAACAGGAATCAAGCGTTGACATATCAAACAGCGTAATACACTGCTATCACTCAAGAGAACAGGAGATACGCCCATATCAACTAATCGCGTTATAATCGCAGTTGCTCTATTGGTATGTAGGGTTGTTAACACTAAGTGACCCGTTATTGAAGCACGCACCATCACATGTGCTGTATCTTCATCACGCATTTCACCCAAGATAATCACATCAGGATCCATACGTAATGCAGCGCGTCCCATACTAGCAAAGCTACGATCTTCTTTTTCGGTATTGACCGGCACCTGCGTCGCGGCTTCTACCACTTTTTCCACAGGATCTTCAATAGAATACAGTTTTTGCGTTATTTCAAATAGATCCATACAACTGGCAAGCGTAGTCGTTTTACCAGATCCTGTAGGACCTGCAACAATAATAGCTCCGAATGGCAACTTGACTGCCATTTTTATTATTTCAACTTGGCTAGGAGTGTATCCCAACTCTTCCAATGTTTTTAATCGCTCCTCACCTGTTGCAAGGATACGCATCACCATATCAAAACCACCATGTGCTGGCACACTGGCCAAGCGCAAACGAATATCTTTGCCTTGTATTTTTAAAGGCATTGACGCATCTTGTGGTATTAATGGATTAAAGTGTGATGTTGCATGATCTGTTTCTTTATTAAAAGCAACTGACGCAATTTCTCTACCCAGCTTTTCAGACCACTCTGCATATAAGCGTAATTCACCATGTTGGCGCATACGAATTTTGGCATACGTTTCTCTTACTTGAATATGTATATCACTCACGCCTTGCAATACTGCTTCATAAACTAAGTCACGTAGATGCCGTTGTTGGTCACTGAATAAAGCAGTCGCTTCTCCCTTTTGTTTTTTTACAGCACCTTCTTCATGGCCCGTCGCTAAAACAAGACCAATAAATGCTTGAGTGGCTCCATAAACTTGTGCCGGGTGTATTCCTTTACTTAGCATAAGAGATTTACAATTTTGCACTGTGCGTGAAGCTGGATCAGAAGATAAAATAGTCGCACTTCTCAAAACAACAATATTCCCTTGCTCTTTACACCATAAAAGCATTTCATCCATCACTTTATCTTTTGTATCAAGATCAGCTTGGCTAGCAAGAACTTTCGTACGCGTAGCTGCCGCAAATTGTTCTAATAGTTTCATGTGTTCAGCGTTGATCTCTTCCGTTGAAGAATTGTCTATTTCCGCCATCCTACCGCCCCTTTGCTTTCAGTGGATTGAACCAGCCTGAAGATAAGTATTTATCCCTATACGCTTTTTTAATTATATAGCATGAAAGAGGAGAATGTACGGAAAATATATGTAACGCTCATAGGATAATTGCATTCATTTAAAAGACAATGAACAAAAAAAAGATATTGTAAACCAACAAGGCTTTTATATGTCTAAATTAACCACTTCTAAGGCATTAGATTCAATAAATGCCCGGCGTGGCTCAACTTGATCACCCATAAGTGTAGTGAAAATTTTATCTGCTGCCACTGCGTCTTCGACCCTTACCTGTAACATACGTCGTGTTTCTGGATTCATTGTGGTTTCTCGAAGTTGATCTGGATTCATTTCGCCCAATCCTTTGTAACGCTGAATAGACTGGCCTTTTTTCGCTTCTTCCAATAACCATGTGACAGCTTGTGCAAAGGAGGTAACCGATTGTTGTTTTTCGCCTCTTTGTATGAAAGCGCCTGGATGCAATAGATCTTTCAATTTGCTTCCCATTGCCGTTAGTTTTCGGTATTCAGAAGAAATAAATAATTCTTTATTAATTATCGTGTTAGTCTGCATTCCATGATGTCCTATCCTGACGCTTGGCAACCAAATATTTTTCCCCTTATCTTCAATAAGCTCTACGTCATAACTCATAGCAGCATCATGATAAGCACTCAATTTTTCATTCATCTCATTAGCTCTTGCAAGCATAAAGTCGTGTTGCGCTAATTTAGCTTCGTCTATTGGCGCAGTATGAATAAGTACTTCTAACACAGCCTCTGGATAACGATAACGCTTTGACAACCGCTTAATCACTGAACTGACTGCTTGATATTCAAGTATAAGACTTTCTAATGCTGCACCCGATACCGGCGGTGTATCACTGCTCAGATATAACTGTGCACCATCTAGCGCCGACTGTACCATACAAGCATCCAGTGCATCAGTGTCTTTTATATATTGTTCTTGCTTACCTTTCTTAAGTTTAAATAGCGGCGGTTGCGCAATATAAATATAACCACGCTCAATCAACTCAGGCATTTGACGATAAAAAAACGTAAGCAGTAAAGTACGAATATGTGAGCCATCGACATCAGCATCAGTCATAATAATGATACGATGATAGCGTGTTTTATCAGGATTATATTCTTCACGCCCAATACCACAGCCTAATACAGTAATGAGTGTGGCAACTTCAACTGAAGACAACATTTTATCAAATCTTGCTTTTTCTACGTTTAATATTTTACCTTTGAGCGGCAAAACAGCTTGTGCTTTGCGATCTCTTGCCTGTTTAGCAGAGCCACCTGCAGATTCCCCTTCTACAATAAATAATTCTGATTTGCTTGGATCTTCTTCTTGGCAATCAGCAAGCTTCCCTGGCAGTCCTGCAATGTCTAATGCGCCCTTGCGTCGCGTTAAATCTCGTGCTCTACGCGCTGCCTCTCTCGCTCTTGCTGCATCAAGGACTTTGTTCACAATCGCTTTTGTTTCTTGAGGAAATTCCATTAAATATTCTTGCAATTTTTCTGCCATCAGCGATTCGACAATTGCTTTTATTTCAGATGACACTAACTTATCTTTAGTCTGTGAAGAAAATTTTGGGTCTGGCATTTTAACAGATAAAACAACTGTTAGTCCTTCTCGAAAATCATCTCCTGTCGTATTAATTTTCGCTTTTTTTAAATAACCTTCTTGTTCAAGGTAATTATTTAATACTCGGGTCAAAGCGCTACGAAAACCTGCTACATGAGTTCCGCCATCTTTTTGTGGAATATTATTAGTAAAACAAAAAAACTGCTCGTTGAAAGTATCATTCCATTGCATAGCAACTTCTACAATCACTCGATCTTTTTCCGTAGTAAAATAAAATATTTTTGAATTAATAGCAGTTTTATTTTGATTAAGATCTTCTATAAACGCTCTAAGTCCACCATGATATTGAAATGTATCGTTTTTTCCGCTACGTTCATCTGATAAGAAGATTTTAATTCCAGAATTTAAAAATGATAACTCTCTTAATCGTCTTGCTAATACATCATAATTAAAATGGATATGAGTAAATGTTTCTCGACTTGGCTTAAAGCGAATTTCAGTACCTCTTTCTGTCGTTTCACCTACTATAGCTAATGGCGCAACAGGATCACCAGAGCGGTAGTATTGTTCATGTACCTTACCATTGAGTCGAACAGTTAAATGAAGCTCTTCAGATAAAGCATTAACAACAGAAACACCCACGCCATGCAATCCACCAGAAATTTTATATGAATCATTATCAAACTTCCCTCCAGAATGCAGTACAGTCATGATCACTTCAGCAGCTGAACGGTTTTCTTCCTCATGATGGTCGACAGGAATACCGCGCCCATTATCTTTAACAGTAACAGTTTCATCTGAGTGAATGATTACATTAACCGTATCACAAAAACCTGCAAGTGCTTCATCTATAGCATTATCTACTAGCTCAAATACCATATGATGTAAGCCGGTACCATCATCCGTATCACCTATGTACATCCCTGGACGTTTGCGTACTGCATCCAATCCTTTAAGAACCTTGATGCTATTTGAGTCGTAATTAGCTGCTGTATTCACTCTTTATCACTCCGCTTCGCTTACATTCATCTCACTTATATGGCCATGTTCCACGTGAAACATTTTCATAGGGATGCTTGTTAAAAAATCACTCCAAACTTTTTTTTCAGTTGCTGTCACAAAAACTTGAGCCTTTTGTTTAGAAAGTAAATCAACTAGGCTGGAACGGCTTGCTATATCAAGCTCAGAAGGCAAATCATCAACCAGGTAAATTGGAGTCTTATTTGCATGGCTTTGCAGCAAGGTTCCTCGAGCGAGTATCATAGCACAAACAAACAGCTTTTGCTGGCCTCTGGACAAAATATCTTTCGCAGGGATCTCATTGATTATTATCTGAAGATCTGCCTTATGAGGTCCGTATTGGGTGTAGCCTAAGTGATAGTCTTTATCGATTGTTGTTAGCAAGATTTCCGCATATTGGCTGCTTTTTTCCCAGCCCTTTTGATAAGCTACTTTTAAATCAGAGACAGGTAGTAACTTAGCCACCATCTTGATTAAAAAGGGAACAAGCATTTCCACATACTTGGAGCGCAATTGATCTAGCTGTGTTGCACTATTTATTACCTCATGAGTCCAAATAGCAAGCTCTTGTCTTGATACACGGCTACGTAAAGCAGCATTGCGCTGCTTTAAAGCACGTTCATAGTGACGCCACACTCGTAAAAAGTCCTTTGTTTGATAAAACAAGCCAAAATCTAGATATTTTCTACGAAAAGCAGGGCCTGAATCGAGCAAATGATGACAATTTGAATCCATTAATTGTACAGGAAGTAGACTGGCTAATTCTGCAATGGAATATGCTTCTTCCCCGTTAATGCGAAATTTAATCCTTCCATCTCTGTGTCGTTCCAAACCTAATGGTATATATTGATCAAGCCCGCTTGAAATATGGCCAAAAACCGATGATTTGTTAGAAGAATGGCAGATCACACGATCTGTCTGAGAACTGCGAAATGAGCGGCCTAAGCTAAGGTAGTAAATTGCTTCTAAAAGACTTGTTTTACCACTCCCATTTTTACCATAAATGAAATTAAACCCTTCAGGAACAGGATGCAGCTTAACTGAAACCAGATTGCGAAACCCTAAAATATCAAGCAGGCTTAATCCCATACTATGGCTTGCTACACGAGCATAGGCATAACAACATACAGGCTATCATCTTTTTCATGAGCCTCAAATAAAACGCCGCCGTTAGCGTCACTAAAAGACCAACGAATGTGCTCACCTGCAATTGCTGAAATGACATCGAGTAAATAAGCGACATTAAAACCCATTTCCACTCCGCTTCCTTTATAATCCAAATGAATGAGTTCTTCTGCTTCTTCCTGCTCTGGGTTATTTGCAACAATACGCAATTTATCTTGATCTATATAGAGTAGCACGCCGCGAAATTTCTCATTTGAAAGAATAGATGCACGCGTAAGCGCTTGCTTTAAAACCTCACGGCTTGCAGTAGCCGTATTTTCAACATTACGGGGAATTAACTTGGTATAGTCTGGATATTGAGCATGAATTAATTTTGTAGTGAAAATAAAATCCGGTGAAATAATACGAAAATGATTTTCTCCTAGGCGTACTGTCATATTATTTTCATTATTCACATCCAATAACCGCATTAATTCCAGCACGCTTTTACGAGGCAAGATAACTTGTGCTTTTGCTTCGCCCAGCGTGACATCGCTAATAGAACTAAATGCTAAACGATGACCGTCTGTTGCAATGCATTTCATTGTGCCATTGTTAATATCTATTAACGCACCATTAAGATAGTGACGCACATCTTGCTGACCCATTGCAAAATAAATTTTTCCTAACAAATTTTTAAATTTAGCTTGGCTTAGTGTAAATTCGGTTGTAAAAGAAACTTTCTCTATGCTTGGAAATTCATCCGCCGGTAATGTTGTTAACATAAAACGACTTTTACTTGAACGCAAAGCCAAATGATCGCCTTCTGAAGTAAACTGTAGCAAGGCTTCTTCAGGCAATGCACGACAGATATCAAGTAATTTTCTGGCCGCAACGGTAATAGAGCCTGATTCGGCAACTTGCTCTAATGGCACGTGGTACCTATCAACTCAATTTCTAAATCTGTTGCAGTCAGCGACAATTGATTTTTCTGCACCGTCACCAGTACATTAGCTAAAATAGGCAGCGTTTGCCGACGTTCTACCACACCACTAATTATTTGCAAAGGTTTCAGCAGTGCTGCGCGTTGGATGGTCATTTTCATAGTAAAATCCTACGTTGTCAAAATCCGTAATAAATTTGTGTAATCTTCTTCTATATCCTGCTTTGATTGCTTGAACTCCGCAATCACACGACAAGCATGTAATACAGTGGTATGATCGCGACCGCCAAATGCATCGCCAATTTCTGGCAAACTATGATTTGTTAATTCTTTCGCTAACGCCATCGCCATTTGTCTCGGACGCGCCACTGACCGGCTGCGTCGTTTTGATAATAAATCAGCTATTTTTATTTTGTAATATTCTGCCACTGTTTTTTGAATATTTTCTATCGTAATCAATTTATCTTGTAAAGCCAATAAATCACGTAAAGCATCTTTAACAAAATCAAGTGTGATCGGTTTACCGGTAAAATGTGCATTAGCAATAATACGTTTTAAAGCACCTTCCAATTCACGTACGTTGGAGCGTATACGTTTCGCAACAAAAAAGCAACTTCATAAGGCAAATTCAAATGTGCAAGCTCTGCTTTGCTCATCAAAATTGCAACGCGGGTTTCCAATTCAGGTGGTTCAACTGCAACTGTTAAACCCCAGCCAAAACGGGATTTTAAACGTTCTTCAACGCCATTAATTTCTTTAGGATAGCGATCACAAGTCAAAATAACTTGCTGCTGGCTTTCTAGAAGTGCATTAAATGTATGAAAAAATTCTTCTTGCGAGCGGTCTTTGCCAGCAAAAAATTGGATATCATCAATCAGCAATGCATCTACAGTACGATAATAACGTTTGAAGTCATTCATCGCATTGGTTTGCAATGCTTTTACCATGTCTGCCACGAAGCGTTCGGAATGTAGATACAGCACTTTTGCGTGTGGATTATTACGCATAATTTGATTGCCAATCGCATGCAAAAGGTGGGTCTTGCCTAGCCCTACGCCACCATATAAAAACAAGGGGTTGTAAGCAACCGCTGGATTTTCAGCGACTTGTAGAGACGCCGCTTTGGCAAGCTGGTTCGATTTGCCTTCCACGAAATTATCAAACGTGTGATTTGGATTAATATTACTTTGGTGATTTGGAATATCCACAGTGGTCGTTTTGCTATGCGTATGCACAGAGGGTGCGGCTTGGGCTGTATTGCCAAACACTGGCTTGACTGCGGTTGTAGCAGCCCCGCTACTTCCTCCGCTGCTGCCAATTTCAAGATAAATCATTGGCGGAGGGGGCGTGTCACAAAATTGTGCGACGAGCTCGGTAATTCTGCCCAAGAAGCGTTCATTAATCCAATCCAATACAAAACGGTTGGGCGCAAGCAAAATGAGCTTGCTATCAGCATACTCAACTTGAAGAGGTCTAATCCACGTATTAAACTGCTGCGATGGAAATTCATCCTGCAAACAATCCAGACATTTTTCCCAAAGCGTCGCCACTCACTCTCTCCTAAAACGGTGCTATTCCAAAGAAAATTCGTTGAGCTGAGTACACTACCATAATCATTACCAGCTGTCTCGTTCCCTAAAAAAACATACCTCGACGCTAGTACAATCTCACTCACCTTTCTATGGCCATCTGTATTATGCTGAAGCAAAAAATAATACTGATATCGTATCAACAGCCTGAAGAAGCCGTTATTTCTAGCACTCGATAGTCTAAATCGAGTACAATAGGCCACTTTTTTGATGGGCTTATCCAAATAATGACAACTTTTCAGCACCTTTTTGATGTGATCATCGTGGGAGGCGGGCATGCCGGAACAGAAGCTGCCTTAGCATCTGCGCGTCTGGGTGCCAAGACTTTATTGCTAACTCATAATATTGAAACATTGGGTCAGATGTCATGTAATCCGGCTATTGGCGGTCCTGGAAAAGGACATTAGGAAAAAGAAATCGATGCGTTGGGCGGAGTCATGGCGCGAGCCATTGCTCAGGCGGGGATTCAATTTAGAGTCTTAAATGCTAGTAAAGGTCCTGCGGTGCGTGCTACAAGGGCACAGGCTGATCGAGTTTTATATAAACAAGCCATTCGATATTTTCTTGAAAATCAGCCTAATTTATCCATTTTTCAACAGGCGGTAGATGATATTCTCATCGAAAATGAACATGTTACAGGGGTTATGACGCAAATGGGCTTGAAATTTCAAGCTAGAACAGTAGTCCTCACTGCCGGTACTTTTCTTGCGGGTAAAATTCATATTGGGTTGAATCATTACGAGGGTGGGCGTGCAGGTGATCCGCCTGCTAAAAATTTATCGCAACGATTACGGGAGTTATCATTACGTGTAGGTCGTTTAAAAACAGCGTACTATTGATTTTAGTATGTTGGAAAGACAGGATGGAGATACGCCTACACCCATTTTTTCGTTTTTTGGAAATACAGCTGAACATCCACGCCAAGTACCTTGTTATATTACACACACTAATCGACAGACACATGATTTAATTCGCACAGGGTTAACTCAATCGCCTATGTATACGGGTGTCATCGAAGGCATTGGTCCACGTTATTGCCCTTCGATTGAAGATAAAATAGTGCGTTTCGCTGATAAAGAATCTCATCAAATTTTTGTAGAGCCCGAAGGATTAACAACGCATGAAATTTATCCTAATGGTATTTCAACCAGTTTGCCTTATTCAGTGCAAATTGAATTTGTACGGACGATGCGCGGCTTTGAAAATGCACATATCACGCGTCCTGGATATGCCATTGAATACGATTATTTTGATCCACGCGATTTAAAGCCTTCGCTCGAAACAAAGGTGATTACAGGTTTATTTTTTGCTGGGCAAATCAATGGTACAACAGGTTATGAAGAAGCAGCAGCTCAAGGCTTAATTGCTGGCATGAATGCGGCATTACAAGCACACGATAAGGCACCTTGGACACCTCGCCGCGATGAAGCCTATATCGGTGTTTTAATCGATGATTTAATTACACAAGGAACCAGTGAGCCTTATCGCATGTTCACGAGTCGTGCAGAATATCGATTATTACTGCGAGAAGATAATGCGGACTTGCGTTTAATGCCTAAAGGTTTTGAGTTAGGTTTAGTGGATGAAACAAGTTGGCGCGCATTTGAAAAGAAGCGTAGCACGATTATTACTGAACGAAAACGTATGCATGAAACTTGGGTTCGTCCTAACACTGATTTAGGCACTCAAATTGAAGCTGTGTTAGAGCAGCCACTGCAACGCGAATATAGTCTAGAAGAGTTACTACGTAGGCCTACTGTATCTTATGCAAGTCTTATGTCAATTAATACACTAGGCCCAGGTGTGGATGATCCTAACATAGCTGAACAAATAGAGATTCAAATAAAATATGCAGGTTACATTGACCGCCAACAAGATGAAATTGCGCGACAATTGCGCAATGAAGAAACGAAACTACCGGCTAAATTAGATTATGCTAACGTGGTTGGTTTATCCACTGAAGTTCGACATAAACTGAGTGCGGCTCGCCCCGCTACTATTGGTATGGCATCACGTATCCCTGGCGTGACACCTGCAGCTATTTCTTTGCTGCTAGTGCATTTAAAAAAATCCAGCATGAACCATGACAAATAAAATGCTTAATTACTCTGCTTTTTTACATGATAGGCTAGTAGATAATCAATATTCCTTGCCTGTGGGTATAGAAGAACAGTTTATACAGTATCTAGATTTAATGACTCGCTGGAATAAGGTATTTAACTTAACCAGTATTCGCGACTCTCATGAGATGGTTATGCTACATATATTGGACAGTTTATCTATCAATCCCTATCTACACGGAACACGAATAATCGATATAGGTACTGGTGCGGGTTTGCCCGGCATCCCGCTTGCTTTGATGCAGCCTAAAAAAAAATTTGCATTAATGGATAGTAACAGTAAAAAAACTCGTTTCTTAATCCAGGTAGTGCATGAATTAAAACTTGCTAATGTTGAAGTAATCCATTCACGCTGTGAAGATTTACACCCTGAGCAACTCTTTGATAGCATTCTCTCTCGCGCTTTTGCCTCGCTTCGGGTAATGTTAGAAACAACGCAGCATTTAGTAAATAAGTATGGCAGATTCTTAGCCATGAAAGGTATCTACCCTGAGTCAGAAATTCAGGAACTTCCGCAAGGGTTCAAATTACTTGCCATACATAAATTAGTAATCAAAGGACTGGATGCAGAACGGCATTTGGTATGTTTGGCAAAGGAGGATTAATGGGGAAAAAAATTGCAATTGTCAACCAAAAAGGCGGTGTTGCAAAAACGACGACGAGTATTAATCTTGCTGCCGCATTTGCAATGATGAAACGCACTGTTTTATTAATTGACTTGGATCCACAAGGAAATGCGACTGTCGGCAGTGGAATTGATAAAAATAATCTTGTTTCTGCCATACAACATGTCTTGATTAATGAAATGGATATTACCTCTGTTATTATGAAAACAGCAGGGAATTACGATGTATTACCCACCAATCATGAACTCATTATTGCAGAAGTACAATTATTACAAATGACACAACGCGAGTCGCGCTTAAAACAAGCGCTTGCCCGCATCGTTAATTCTTATGATTACATATTAATTGATTGCCCTCCTTCTTTAAATATTCTAACTGTCAATGCATTAACCGCGGCTGATTCTGTACTCATTCCCATTCAATGTGAATATTTTGCATTGGAAGGATTAACTGGCTTGTTAAATACAATTGAACAAGTTCAAACGACAATTAATCCCACGTTACATATCGAAGGTTTATTACGCACAATGTACGATGGGCGTAATCGATTAGCGTTAGATGTCTCTGCTCAATTGTTACAACACTTCCCTGGACGGGTGTATCGCACTGTTATTCCGCGTAATGTACGCTTAGCTGAAGCACCTAGTCATGGAATGTCTATTTTTGAATACGATGAGAAATCTCAAGGCGCTGTAGCCTATTTAACGCTGGCAGGTGAAATGTTACAACGTGTAGATGAAGCTAAAAAAATAGGAGAAATTGTATGAATATTCTAGCCGAGGCTCCATTAGGGAAAAAAACAGCCTATGTTTCACACTATCAGCGAGATTTATTATTTCCTATCACGCGAAAAACAAACCGCACAAAGCTGGGTTTGTCGGGAACTTTGCCATTCAAAGGGATAGATATCTGGAATGCCTATGAGCTTTCCTGGTTAAATAGCAAAGGAAAACCCGTCGTTGCTATAGGTGAATTTATTTTTCCTTGCGAATCACCTAATTTGGTAGAAGCAAAATCATTTAAACTTTATTTAAATTCATTTAATAATACAGCATTTGCCAATATAGATGAGGTCATTGCAACCATACAGCGAGATCTTACAGAAATCGCCGAAGCGCCTGTACAAGTACGCATAAAATTAGTCGAGCCGCTTGCTCCAATAACGACTCAAGTTTTTAGCGGAATTTGCCTGGATCAATTGGATGTTAAGTGTGATACCTATTTGGTTAACCCTGCTTTCTTACAAACAGAAGATAAAATCTTATCAGAAGTACTTTATTCAGATTTATTAAAATCTAACTGCCTAATCACAGGACAACCTGATTGGGGTAGTGTACAAATACAATATACTGGAAAAAAAATCCAGCATGCTGGTTTGTTACAATACATTATTTCTTTTCGTGATCATAACGAATTTGGTGAGCAATGCGTGGAAAGAATTTTTTTAGATATCATGCAGCGTTGTGCACCGCAAAAACTATCTATTTACGCGCGTTATACTCGCCGTGGAGGGAAAGATATTAATCCTTATCGCTCAACCGAAGGCAGCGAAATACCTGAAAATTTCCGGTTGTGCCGGCAATAACACAGTATCGCGAAGTGAAATGATGGTGTATTTTTATAATGGATGCTTTTTCTATGACTAAACAATCTTCAGAAAAACCCACAACGGATTTTGGCTTTATAAAAGTTCCGGTTCAGGAAAAAACGCAGCGTGTCGCTGAAGTCTTTCACTCAGTCGCCAACAAATATGACTTAATGAATGATGTGATGTCCTTAGGATTACATCGGTTATGGAAAAAATTCACTTTAGCACAAAGCAATGTACGTCCTGGACAAATTATATTAGACCTTGCAGGCGGCACCGGTGATTTAGCCGCTGAATTTGCTAAAAAAGTGGGAAAAGAAGGGCACGTAGTGCTCGCAGATATCAATGAAAAAATGCTGCAACAAGGACGTATAAGTCTATTGGATCAGGGTATTGCTGGGAATGTGGCTTTTGTACAGGCTGATGCAGAGAACCTGCCTTTTCCAGATAACTATTTCGATTGTATTACGATTGCTTTTGGTTTGAGAAACGTAACGGATAAAGCAGCTGCGTTGCATTCTATGTATCGTGTATTAAAACCCGGTGGAAAATTACTTGTATTAGAATTTTCTAAACCCGTGTTACCTCTATTTTCTTCGCTCTATGATATTTATTCTTTCAAAATAATTCCAAAATTAGGAGGATGGATTACAAACGATGAAAAAAGTTATCAATATTTAGTTGAATCTATTCGAATGCATCCCGATCAAGAGTCTCTCAAAATGCTGTTGCAAACATGTGGTTTTGAAGATGTAGAATACAATAATTTGACGGGCGGAGTTGTAGCTTTACACATGGGGTTTAAATATTAATGCGCACTATCACCGATAAATCAATAACAAACTATTTATCTATCGTTTTAAATCGCTACCTTGCTTTAGATCCAGAATCTAGCCATCGCTTACATGCATTGCAAGACAAAATTATAACAATTAAATTATTGATCAATGAAACGCCCTTCTACAAAGAAAATATAAATGAATTTCAAATGCTTTTTACTAAAATAGGCATTCAATTAAAAACAACAGAACTCTCTAACCCTGACACACTCATTAAAGGCACACCACTATCACTCTTACGCATGGCATTAACAAACGAGGATAGAAAAAAATTTTTTTCCGATGATGTATCTATCGAAGGTAATCTAGAGTTAGGACAAGAAGTCATTGCGTTATTTGACACATTAGAAATTGATTGGGAAGAATATTTATCGCGTTGGGTTGGAGATGTTCCTGCTCATCAATTAGCTCGTTTCACAAACAAAATTAATGCTATTGGTAAACGTTTTAGATCCACTCTCACACAAAATATTAACGAATATGTGCATGAAGAAGTAGATTTATTTCCTCCGCCAGAAGCATTACAAGATTTTTATCATGATGTGGACACGCTTCGCATGGACACAGATCGTCTAGAGGCAAGAGTACTGCAATTAACTAAAAAAATAACGGCTAAAAGAGAGAGTTCATGAATTCTTTAACACGCATAGTTCGTTTAATTCATATTAATTTTGTGCTGATGCGTTATAATTTAGATGAAATTATTTTTAAAACACCTTGGTTTTATCCTTTACGTTTTCTCAGTTATCTTAATCCTTGGCGCTGGTTCTCAAAAAACAAGCTCAGCCGCGGTGAGCGTATTCGCCTGGCATTAGAAAATCTTGGGCCTATTTTTATTAAAGCAGGGCAAATTCTTTCAACGCGACGTGATTTGTTACCTGATGATATCGCGGAGGAGCTAGCAAAATTACAAGATCAAGTTCCGCCATTTTCTGGTGAACAAGCTAAGCAAATAGTTGAAGCAGCCCTAGATGCTAAAATTACAGATATTTTTCGTGAATTTGATAACAATGCACTCGCTTCTGCTTCAGTTGCACAAGTTCATGCAGCAATATTATTAGATAACCGTGTAGCTGTTGTTAAAGTATTACGGCCCAATATTAAAAAAATAATTGAACGTGATTTAGATTTATTAAGAATTTTGGCACGCCTTGCTGATCGTTATTGGACAGAAGGACGGCGTTTTAAGCCAAAAGAAATGGTCGCTGAAATTGCACATACGCTTATTGATGAACTTGATTTAATGCGAGAAGGTGCAAATGCATCGCAATTACGGCGTAACTTTCAGCATTCCACTGAACTTTATATTCCAGAAATATATTGGACTTATTGCCGCACCAATGTCTTAGTCATGGAGCGTGTCACTGGCATTCCTGTGCATAATATTCCCGCACTAAAAGCAGCGGGTATTAATATGAAAAATTTAGCGGAAACAGGTATACGACTTTTTTTCACGCAAGTTTTTCGTGACAGCTTTTTTCACGCAGACATGCATCCTGGTAATATTTTTGTAGCGACAAATCACTTAGAAAACCCTCAATATATTGCTGTTGATTTCGGAATTGTAGGCTCACTTAGCACCAAAGATCAGCGCTATTTAGCTGAAAACATGCTTGCTTTTTTTAAACGTGATTATCAACGTGTAGCTGAATTACACGTAGCCTCTGGCTGGTTACCACCTGATACACGTATCGATCAATTTGAAGGTGCAATCAGAGCAGTCTGTGAACCCATTTTTGAACGGCCTTTAAAAGATATTTCTTTTGGACAGTTATTATTACGTTTATTTCAAACTGCTCGTCGTTTTAATATTAATATTCAACCACAGCTTATTTTATTACAAAAAACATTATTAAATATCGAAGGAGTTGGCAGACAAATTTATCCAGATTTAGATCTATGGGCAACAGCAGCGCCATTCTTAGAAAAATGGCTAAAAAAACAAATGGGTGTAAAAGCATTCTTGAGGCGAATAAAAGAAAACTTACCCTATTGGTCTGAAAAATTACCTGAGATTCCTGGGTTAGTTTTTGATGTATTACAGCAAACTAAAGAACTTCAGGAAAATATTCGTTTTTCTAAAAAAACTCAATCTATACGCACATCTGAAAAACAACCTATAGTAAAATATTTTTTACTAGGACTGTGTAGTGGATTATTAAGCTGTTTTATTTTCTATTACCTGATTACCTAACTCTATGACAGCCTTATATTTAATGGATAATAGAGCTTTAAGATCTATAATTCGCCAACGCGGTTACAATCTCATCTTCCATCTTACGATATTTCCAAATATTCCCATGATGTCCATTCACAATAATAACAAAAGCAATCACCTCTTTATCTTTATTAACTGCATATCCCGCCAAAGACACCACGCCTTTTATTGTTCCTGTCTTTGCACGCACACGCCGCGCGACATTATATAAACGATGCTTCAATGTTCCATCTATGCCTGCAATTGGCAACGCAGAAATAAATTGATAATTCGTAGGTTGATTATGAAAAGCAAAATTTAACACCTGCATCATTTGCGATGGTTTAATGCGATTATCAGGCGATAAACCAGAACCATCAAGAATGGTCATTTGATAAGAATCTACTTCTGCTTTTTGTGCTAGAACACCTTTTACCGCTATACTGCCATTTTGCCAACTACCAGGCTGATTACTGTAAAGTTCTCCCATTTTTTTAAATAAAGAGCCTGCAATGATATTATCAGACTTTTTTAACATCTCTTTTACTAGCAAATACAATGGTTTTGATTGATGCACAGCAATAGTCGACAAGCCTGAAGGTGCAGAACCTGCTGTAATATCACCACTAACCTGAATACCGTATCGTCTAAATAGCCAATGCAATAATGATTTATTATAACCGATAATATCGGCTATCACTGTACTTGCACCCCAAACATAATGTCCCTTAGGTATACAACCACTGATTGCAATGCCATTATTAATCGTGGTATTTAACTGCATAGAACAAAAGCGAGAACGAGCACGCCCGCTTCGATTGGTCATGACAGAATTTGCAATACCAGAATAATAATAATGAGGATTTGCAATGATATTTGCTCTCTGTCCGCCGATTCTAGATGGCGCAATTTTAAACGACAGGCAATTATGATTAATAATGCTCGCATTAATAGGCGCAGCATAGCAGTATTGCTTATCATGCGACATCCAGCCTGGGCCAAGATTAGCTTGGTCATATGCTGTCGTGTCGATATAGACATTCCCCGTGATTCCCTGAATATTCTGAGATTTCAACGCCACGAGCAAATCAGTCAAATCTGTATAAGTCAAAGAAGGATCGCCGCTATGCACCAGATAAACATTACCATGAATAATACCACGATTAATGCTGGTGGCATCTGTTAATAAGCGGGTGGGGAAAGTATAATTTGGTCCCAAATAAAGCAAGGCCGCTTCCGCCGTTAAGATTTTCATAATACTCGCGGGTACAAATAAATCATGGGCATTTTTACTATACAGTAAGTCACCAGAATGCATCGCTTTAATCTGTATCCCTACGTCAGCATTCCTGTCTGATCCTGCGGTAATCCTATTAAGCGTTGCAATAAGATTTTGCTTACCGTAAATGGGAGCGAAATGGGCCCAGGCATTTGTTTGAAGTACACTTACCATACTAAAAATAGCTAAAATCACGTTGCAGCAACGTCTCATGTTCTTTCCTAGCTCCCTAAATCCAATCATGGAGCTTACTAAAGTTAGAGGCATCAGTAAATGAATAACCTAGAGACTTATCTAATTTTAGTGCAAGCAAGCATCCGCCTTGCTGCCGTGCGGCATATAAACAAACTAGCGGGAACTCATGCAAAATATATGCTATGCTTTACCCCTAGATAAAAGAGGAGCCTTAGCATGAGTCAATATCCAAAACTCAGCCACTTTGTCAGTGAAATTGACCAGGACTTACAACAATTTAATAAAAAACACCCAAAGCTTTCTCTTTCTCAACAAAAAGAGAAAGAAAAGTATGCACGTATTTATTATTTACGCGACATCACTGACAGACCTGAAGAACCCGTAGAAATATGGAGAAACTTCTAATGCAGTCTTTATTTGGACGATTACTGCCTTTTATATTTTTAGGTATCATGCTGGTATTAGCTGTCGTTGGGATTATTTTGTTTTCTTATTTGCTTATTTTTGGAGCAATAGTGGGAATCATTTTATTTATAGCTGCTTGGATCAAAGGATTATTTTTTCATAAAAAAATAAAACGTTCGCAATACGAACAGCAAAAAAAAGGACGAACTATTGATCATGATAGCTTGTAATTGATTTAATCATGGCTCGCTAAGGCAAAACGTAAATCTTCTTTTAAATCATCAAGTGCTTCAATGCCGACAGACAATCGAATTAATCCATCTGTAATTCCTAACTTTTCTCTCTGCTCCTTCGGGACACTCGCATGTGTCATAATCGCTGGATGCTCAATCAAGCTCTCCACTCCCCCTAAGCTTTCTGCTAAAGCAAATAACCGACACCGCTCTAACACCTGAACCGTCTGCTGTAAATTAAGATTTAATTCTACAGAAAGCATGCCGCCAAATTGTGACATTTGCAGTTTAGCTAATTCATGTTGTGGATGACTTGATAAACCTGGATAAATCACGCGTGCAACCTTAGGCTGAGTGCTTAACCACTGAGCCAACTCAAGCGCATTACTACAATGACGCTCCATACGAACAGCCAGTGTTTTAATACCACGAAGCGCTAAAAAACTATCAAAAGGCCCTTGAATAGCGCCGATAGCATTTTGCAAAAATGCTAATTGGTCAGCCAATTCAACATTTTCACCCACCACTGCTATACCGCCAATCATATCCGAATGGCCATTTAAATATTTTGTTGCTGAATGCATGACAATATCAAAACCATATTCCAGAGGACGCTGTAAAATGGGACTTGCAAAAGTGTTATCTGCAACAGTAATGAGGTTATGCTGCTTTGCAATCGTTGCGATTTTTTTTAAATCAACGAGTTTTAACATCGGATTTGTTGGCGTTTCAATCCATATCATGCGGGTTTCTTTACGAATCGCGAGTTTTAGTTTTTCAGGATCAGATAAATCAACGAATGATATTTCAATACCCGCAGAACGTTTGCGTACTTTTTCAAGCAAGCGATACGTGCCGCCATATAAATTATCGACTGCTATTAAATGATCGCCTGGTTTAAGCAGTTCGAGTATGGTTGCAATAGCCGCCATGCCTGATGCAAAAGCAAATCCACGTTGGCCTGATTCTAAATCAGCGATGCATTTTTCATAAGCGTCACGAGTGGGATTGTGGCTACGCGAATAAACATAGCCTTTATCTTTACCAGGACTGGATTGAACATACGTTGAAGTCGCAAAGATAGGAGTCATAATAGCACCTGTGCTGGGATCGGGCATTTGCCCCGCGTGGATCGCACGTGTCGCAATATGATGTTTCATCTGTATTTTTCCTAACCCGCGATTGCTATTTATAAAAACCCATGCTCTTTCATCCAATCATCATTTACAAATTTGGTAGTATAGTTACGCAGACAATCAGGTAAAATGACTACGCATTTCTGGCCCTTTGATAATTTTTTGGCTGCTTGCAATGCGGCCCACACTGCAGTTCCTGATGAGCCGCCTACGAGTAAACCTTCTTCTCTAATCAATCTTCTTGCTGTTAAAAACGAATCTTTATCATTTACTTTGATATATTCATCTACCAATCTATTATCAAGAATCTCCGGAATAAAATCATAGCCTATGCCTTCCACTAAATAAGGATGCGTCTGTTCCCCGCCACCTAAAATTGAGCCATAAGGATCTGCACCGATAATTTGAATCTTAGGGTCTGTTTTTTTATATTTTTTTGCCAAGCCTGTAATGGTTCCGCCTGTTCCCACGCTGCTGACTACCATTGCTAAATTCTCGCCTATATCATCCAAAATTTCCTGCGCAGTCAATGTGTAATGCGTTTCAACGTTTTCTGGATTGATATATTGGTTTAAACAAAAAGAACGAGGAATATCATGCAAGAGCTTTTTAGCGAGTGAAATATGACTTTCAGGATCATTCCAAGCAGCTGTAGTCGGTGTACGATAAATTTTTGCGCCCAGCGCTTCTAATACAGCTTGTTTTTCATCACTCATTTTTTCAGGCATAGTAATAATAACTTTATACCCTTTCACTGCTGCTGCCATGGCAATACCAATACCTGTATTACCTGAGGTTGCTTCAATCAAAGTATCACCTGGTTTAATTCTTCCTTCGCGTTCTGCTTTTTCAAGCATACTGATTGCAACTCGATCTTTGACTGAGCCACCTGGATTTAAAAATTCACATTTCCCATAAAGCTCGCAAGCCAATCCTTCATTCACTCGATTTAAACGAACTAATGGCGTTTTTCCTATGGTTTGCAAAATCGTATCCATACGCATATGCACCCCCACTATTTCATTGGTTTAAACTAGTAATCGTAAATTGCATGTCCTTGTATTTGGAAACGTGACAATGATAAGTATTTGTTACAGGGGATAAAACTCCCGTTAATCTAATTACCATTGATTGGCCAGCTAAAATACCATCTTCCAATTTGCAAAAGTTTTTAATTTTTGCATAAGTGCCAAAGGTAAGGCTGGATGCAGTGACTCGATAAGTATGGCCATAGGTAAATGCCACCCAATAGTTATCTTCTTTATGAATATCAAATTGATAAGGGGTTACAAGCCCTGTCTCGACGTCTCGCACAATCAAAAGCCAAGAAGGTTTGCCATAAAGAGTCTTAAAATGCGTGTTGATTTGCAAGACCTGCCCCATCGCATCGTCTGCTTGAGTTGTATTGACCATGAATCCTAGAGTGATGATTAGTAATCCTAGCCAAATTTTCATGATAAGCATTACCTAGAAAGCCCAATTATCTTAGTATATACCAATTGGTTTAGGGATATTGAGTAAAACATGCTTTTGGCTTATAACGCTTTCGCTAATCAATAACTGTCCGTATTATTTGCAAGAGAGCCAACAAAAATAATACTGTAAACCCAATGAGTGACCATGCCGCCAAACTTAAATGCAAAAACTGCCAACCTGTTTGAGAACACTCCATGCCGCCCTGCCAAACTTGGATAAGCGCTTCTTTGGCTGAGAGAGCATGAAAAATATAACTCAAACTTGCACTGCAATCGCCGGAGCTATTCGGTGGCGATACTTGTAGCCACACTTGACGGCCTGCGAGCAATACTCCACCAGCGCTTGTTAAGAGTCCCAATAAACCTAAAAAAAGGTTTCCCCATTTATTTAATTTAAATATTGCTCCAACAATAAAAACGGCGCCTAAGGCCATCATAATCATGCGTTGTAACAAGCAAAGAGGACAAGGATTAATACTTTGATAAGCCTGCAAATAAAAAGCGCAGCTTAATAATATCGCAATTAAAATAAATCCCAGTAAATAAGTAAAACGAAATGTTTGGTTCTTTTTCATGTTTTTTATCCTTCTTTATTAGTCAATCACCTAAGCTTTTTAAACTTTTTTATGAGGCAATTGATTGAGTCATTGCTCTCCTCTTACTTACCATTACAAGTGGAAAACAAGCGATCGTTGGTTTTTATAAATAGGGTATTAATTATGCCCTATTAACCAATTTTGTAAAATTAATTGTGCGGCAACACTGTCCACCTGGCCATCTTGTAATGCTTTATATCCTCCTTGACTAAATAACCGTTCACGTGCATCTTTTGTACTAAGCCTTTCGTCAACTCCATAAACAGGCAGCTCATAGCGTTGCTTCAGTGCAGCACTAAACGCTTGTGCCGCTTGAGTGAGTGGTTGCTCTGTACCATCCATATTAAGCGGTATCCCCACAACCAATGCATTGGGTTGCCATGTTTTAATCAATTTATTAAGCAGCTCCCATGAAGGAACACCCTGCTTTGCTTTGAGCGTAACTAAGGGACGGGCTGATTGGGTAATTGTTTGGCCCACCGCTACCCCAATTCGCTTCATTCCAAAATCAAAACCAAGTAAAATTTTTTGCTCATCATTTTCCATGAGGCATAAAGCTCTTCAAACAAATAATTTGGATTATAGCATCTCATCTGGCCATTATCTTGGGGTTTATTTTTTCGAAAAAATGCTTGGTATTCCTGCACTTTTTTAGCGAACCGTCAACAGACCCTAATGTCCCGATGCAGCATCCCAATTATCGCCTACACCTATTGAAACCAGTAAAGGAACTTGAAGTGTTGCGGCATTCATCATGCATGAACGAATCTTATCAATTAAGATATCTACTTCAGCTTCGGCCACTTCAAATACCAATTCATCGTGCACTTGCATAATCATTTTGGCATCAACAGGGTTGGTTTGTAACCAATGATCAAGTGCAATCATGGCACTTTTAATCATATCCGCTGCAGAGCCTTGAAGGGGTGCATTAATTGCCGTTCGTTCTGCGGCTCGCATTCGCAAAACCTGGCTGGAATTAATTTCAGGTAAATATAATCTTCTTCCCCATAGCGTTTCAACATAGCCCTGCTGATGTGCTTTCGCACGGGTATTTTCCATATACGATTTCACACCGAGATAACGTGCAAAATAACGATCAATATAGGTTTGTGCTGCATCGCGATCTACACCCAACTGTTTTGCTAAGCCAAAAGCGGACATACCATAAATTAAACCAAAATTAATCGCTTTTGCGCGACGCCTTTCTTCATTCGTTACTTGCTCTAAAAGAATATCTAATATTTCTGCGGCTGTTGTACGATGAATATCTAAATTTTGTGAGAAAGCTTGCAACAAGCCTGGATCATTTGAAATATGCGCCATAATACGCAACTCTATCTGTGAATAATCTGCGCTAATAATTTTATAACCCTTGGATGCAATAAATGCTTGTCTAATTCGGCGGCCTTCTTGCATACGCACAGGAATATTTTGTAAATTAGGTTCAGAAGAAGATAAACGTCCTGTTGCTGCACCCGTTTGATTATAAGATGTATGAATACGATGTGTTTTTGGATTCACTTGTTCAGGCAGTTTTTTGGTATAGGTTGTAATTAACTTACTTAAGCTGCGATATTCTATAATAAGTTTTGGTAGAGGGTATTCTAATGCTAATTCCTGTAATATAGGATCGGCAGTGGATGGTTGTCCTGTGGGAGTTTTCTGCAATATAGGCAGCTTTAATTTTGTAAATAAAATTTCTTGTAATTGTTTAGGGGAATTTAAATTAAAGGATGTTCCTGCTTGTGCAATAATTTCTTGGTCAAGTTCGTATAATCTTTTTTCTAATTCTGCACTCTGATTTCTAAGCATATCTACATCAATTAATACACCATATCTCTCCATACGCGCTAATACGGGAATAAGCGGTATTTCAATTTCTTCCAAAACTGATCTGAGTCCTGCTTCTTTTAACAACCTAGGCCAAAGTGTGAGATGTAGTTGCAGGGTCACATCAGCATCCTCTGCTGCATAAGTCGCTGCAGCCGGAATGGGTACTTGATTAAAAGTGATTTGTTTTGCGCCTTTACCTGCTACATCAGCAAAATGAATCGTACGCCAGCCCAAGTATTTCAAAGCAAGTGAATCCATATCATGGTTTGGGCTATTGCTATCTAAAATATAAGATTCCAGCATAGTATCATAAGCGATACCTTGTAATTGAATATTGTGATTAGCTAGCACCTCAAAATCATATTTAATGTTATGCCCTACTTTTTTGATTGCTGGGTTTTCAAGTAAGGGCTTTAATTGTGATAAAACAACTTCACGATTGAGTTGAGCTGGCGCATCTGGATAATCATGTGCAAGTGGAATATAAGCTGCTTTTCCAGGAGTAATTGCAAAAGAAACGCCTACAATATTTGCTTCCATATAATTAAGGCTTGTTGTTTCTGTATCAAAAGCTATTAATTCTGCTTGTTCAAGTTTATTAAGCCATGCAGTTAATTCAGCTTGAGTTAAAATAGTTTCATAACCCGCATATTTATTTTGAGTAACGACGGGTGTTTTTTCTAATAATGCATTCAACCAGTTTTTAAATTCCATTTCTTGAAATATTTTCTTTAGTGTTTCGTTATCAGGTGCTTGGCGTTTTAAGTCTGTGAGCTGGATTTTTAACGGCACGTCTAATTTAATGGTTGCTAGTTTTTTTGCTAATGGGAGCTGCTCTAAAGAGGCACGTAAATTCTCTCCTGCTTTTCCTTTTATGTTATTAGCATGGGCAACCAAGTTATCTAATGAATTATATCCTAATAGCCATTTAATAGCTGTTTTAGGGCCTACTTGTGGTACGCCTGGAATATTATCCGATGTATCGCCAACTAATGCTAAATAATCGATAACTTGCTGCGGTGTCACACCCATTTTTTCTTGTACTGTTTTGGGATCCAGGACAGTATCTGTCATGGTGTTGACTAAAGTAATATAAGAATCTACTAATTGTGCTAAATCTTTATCACTTGTAGAAATCAGTGTAGCGCGTTGTTCACTTGAGGCAGCTTTTGCTAAAGTGCCAATGACATCATCTGCTTCTACACCTTCTTCCATGATTAAAGGCAAACCAAGTGCACGAATAATAGCATGTATAGGTTCTATTTGCTGCACTAGCTCACTGGGCATTTCTTTTCGATGTGCTTTATAGGCTGCGTATAATTCATCCCTAAATGTTTTGCCTTTAGCATCAAATACTACAGCAATATACTCTGGATCATATTCTGTTAGTAGTCGATGTAACATGTTGATAACACCATAAACAGCGCCTGTAGGAAAACCTTTTGAATTAGTGAGTGCTGGCATCGCATGAAATGCACGGTATAAATAAGAAGAGCCATCAACTAGTATGAGTGGTTTTTGCATAACATTAACTTTCCATAATGAGCAGGTCATTGAGGATAACACAGGTTTTTTGATTGAAATAATTAATTTTAATGGCTTGTTCTAAAAAATTTTTGCTTGTTTAAGCAAAGAATAGATTTCTTCATCCGTAGTTTGAGAAAAATCATCATAATATTGACCTACTGCATAAAAATCTTTTGTTTTAAGCGGACAAATTAATTTATCTACTAATGCGGCTATTTTTTCACAAGTCGAAGTTTCTGCTACGGGTACTGCAACAATAAGACTGGCTGGTGTTAATTGGTATAGTGCTTTAATTGCTACGCGTAATGTTGCACCCGTTGCAATACCATCATCTATTAAAATAACAGTTTTTCCTTTTAGTACAGGAAATTCCTTTTGGCCACGGTAGGCAAGCTCTCTTCGTTGTAATTCCTGAGATTCTTCATGGATAACACGATCTAGGGTTTGTTTTGAAAGAGAAAAGTTTTTAATCACATCTTCATTAAAAACAATAGTATTACCGATTGCAAGCGCTCCCATGGCTAATTCTTCATGGCCTGGAACACCTAACTTACGTACAATAAATACGTCCAGAGGAATTAAGAGAGCTTTAGCAACCTCAAATGCAACAGGAACGCCTCCACGCGGCAAAGCAAGGATAATGACGTCTGAGCGATTAGAATAGGGTTTGAGTTCTTTAGCAAGTACTTTGCCTGCAGCATAACGATCGGAATATTTATCCGTCACGTGAATCTCCTCAATAGGATTGCTTATTCCCTGCTGCCCACATTTGAAAGCAATGACTCTCTAATATGCCTATTTTCCCACACAAAAACTAGAAAATATTTTGCCTAATAAATCATCAGATGTAAATATACCTGTAATTTCACTTAATGCAATTTGAGCCTGTCTTAAATCTTCTGCGAGCAATTCAGTAGCTTGATATTCATTTAATTGTTTTAAACCATTTTGTATAAACGTGCTTGCTCGTGATAGTGCATCAATATGTCTGCGTCTTGCTGAAAATATACTTTCAGTAGTACTTTGCATGCCTACGCTAGATTTAATATGTTTTTTTAATAATTCAATACCCTCACCATTTTTTGCGGAGAGTGCAATTTCTGTAGTTTCTTTTTTATGTATAAGTGATGCCGCTTCTGGTAATAAATCAATTTTATTACGTATTGTAATAACGGTAGCATGTTCTGGTATTTTTTTAATAAAAAGATTTAAATCAGTCATGGTAGGGCAATTAGCATCTATTACAAATAATATTAGATCAGCACGCGAAATTTCCGCATGCGCTCGCTTAATTCCTTCTTGTTCTACTAAATCGTGGCTTTCACGTAATCCTGCTGTATCAATAATATGTAATGGCATACCATCAATAATAATGTGTTCGTGCAACAGATCACGTGTTGTTCCTGGAATATCTGTTACTATCGCTGTTTCTTTACCACTTAAGCGATTTAATAAACTTGATTTGCCTACATTAGGTAAACCTGCAATAACCGCTGTAATACCATCACGTAATAAACTTCCTTGTAATGCTTCTTTTTGAATTGTTTCAAGCATATGACTAATAATAGTCAAATCTTTTTCTATTTGTTTGTCTGCTAAAAAATCGATTTCTTCTTCGGTAAAATCAATGGCTGCCTCAATATAAGTTCGTAACTGAATCAACGCATTAACCAATACATTAATTTTTTCAGAAAATTCGCCTTGTAATGAACGCATTGCTGCACGTGCTGCTTGCTTAGATGAGGCATCGATTAAATCAGCAATGGCTTCTGCCTGAATAAGATCAATTTTATTGTTTAAAAAAGCACGTTCAGTAAATTCACCTGGTTTTGCAAGTCGTGCACCTAAAGTTAAAATTCGGTGAATCAGGCTTTCTATAATAATAGGCCCGCTATGTACATGTAATTCTAATGTATTATCGCCTGTAAAAGAGTGAGGTGAAGGAAAAAAAAGAGCGATCCCTTTATCAATTGGATTATTTGATGCGTCAAGAAAAGAAGAGTAAATGGCATAACGAGCTTTAAGGGGTTTTTCTAGTATAGCTTGGGCGATTTCTATAACTAAGCGGCCGGATATACGAACTATTGCCACTCCGCCACGTCCTGGCGGAGTGGCAAGAGCAACAATCGTGTCTAAATCGTTATTTTGCATTATCGCGTTTTTTCTTTTTTATAGGTGCTTCTACATTACGCATGATAAACCACTGTTGTAAAAAAGAGAGCGTATTGTTAACAAACCAGTACAACATGAGTCCTGCTGGGAAATTTAGAAATAATGCTGTGAATACAAAAGGCATTAACATCATGATTTTTGCTTGTGTTGGATATGGTGATGGCGGATTTAAACGTTGTTGTAAAAACATCGATAAACCCATCAAGATAGGTAATACATAAAAAGGGTCTTTCACAGATAAATCATGAATCCATAAAATGAAAGGAGCTTGTCTTAATTGTACACTTTCAATTAATACCCAGTATAATCCGATAAAAACAGGTATTTGCACAAGTATAGGTAAACAACCACTCATAGGATTTACTTTTTCTTTCTTATAAAGTTCTAAAGTTGCTTGAGTGAATTTTTGTTTATCGTCACCTAATCGTTCTTTAAGTAATGCAATTTTAGGCTGTAATTTTTTCATTCCGCTCATAGAGCGGTAACTCTTGGCAGATAAGTGATAAAACATTAATTTGATGATAACTGTCACTAGAACAATAGACCAACCCCAATTACCTATAATATTATAGATATGTTGCATCATCCAAAAAATAATGCCTGAAATAAACCAAAACCAGCCATAATCAATTGTTAATTTTAAGCTAGGTGCTACTTTATCTAAGTTATCAGCAATAGCAGGTCCTGTATAAAGTTGAGAATGAATTGTTATCGTTTGGTTTGGCTGTACATTGATTTTAGGACTTATCATTCCAATGGTGTATAAACCATCACTCGTTACATGGGAAAAATATTGTAATGGCATTGTATTATCGGGTACCCAAGCACTCACAAAATAATGCTGAATCATGGCAGCCCAACCACCTGTAATAGTTTGGTTTAGATTTTTTGTATTCATTTCATTGAAAGTAATTTTTTGAAATCGTTTTTCTGGGCTTGATATAGCAGCACCAAAGTAGGTTGCTGTTGTACTTAAACGGCTTTGGTGTGCATTTTCTCCAGAATTTTTGCGTAATAGTTGTAGGTATAAATTTCCATCCCAGATTTGCTGGGATTGGTTATCAATTTGATATTCTACATTTATATCGTATTGGCCCCGTTTAAAGGTAAAGGATTTAGTTATTTTAATGCCTTTTGAATTTTGCCAATGTAATTTTATTTGAGCTTCTTGTTGATCAGGGGTTAATACATAATTTTTTTGGTCTGCTGTATAAATAGCTTGGCCTTTAACAGTATCAGGTCCTTCGGCATTAAGTAATCCACTTTGTGCTAAATAACGGCTGTCTGATGAATCATTTAATAATAAAAATGATTGTGTTGAGTGTAATTCAGCAGGATATTTAAGTAATTTTATTTGTGTGATATTACCACCTACTGTATCAATATCTGCTTCAAGTGTGTCTGTTGTGACATGGATAACAGGATTATTGGTAGTAGTAGGTGTTAAAAGCGTAGTCATTGCATGATTTGTTGTTTGAGTTGTAGGCTCTGTTATTTCTGGAATGTAGTTCGTCGAAGTTGAATGAGCTGTATTAACAATTGAAGTTGGACTATTCGTTGTAGTGGCATGTTCTTTTTCCCAAGCCTGATAAAAAAGTAATAAAATTACAACAATTGCACCATATAAAGCGATACGAAGTGAATCAAGTAGTTTAGTGAACATGAGGTATTTTTTCCGGTACTAAGTCAATACCACCTTGACACCAAGGATGGCAACGTAAAATTCGTTTTAATGTTAAATAACATCCACGTAAAACACCGTGTAGTTTTATGGCATCTATAGCGTAGTGAGAACAGGAGGGATAAAAACGGCAGCAATAGCCTAGTAGTGGGCTTATCAAATATTGATAGGCTTTGAAGAGATTACTTAAGAAAGCGCTAATAATTTTTCCCACAATTGATCTATGCCTTCGCGTAATTTTTGCTTATTTAATTTATCACATTGTTGTCTAGCAATAATAATGATATCTAACCCTGCTAACTTTTCTTGATTTTGCCTGAAACTATCTCGTAGTATACGTTTTGTTCTATTTCTAATTACAGCACTATTGATGGTACGTTTTCCTATCACTAATCCTAGTCTTGCATTGGATTTTTGATTTGGTTTAAATAGGATAAGTAAGCAGTGTTGACTTATCTTCCTTGATTTATCAAATATAGATTTAAAGTCTGCTTTTGTAATGAGTCTATGGCTACGAGGAAAACTCAAGTTGTTTTTGTTTATTNNNNGTTAATGACAGCACGGCCATTTTTAGTTGCCATACGAGCTCTGAAGCCGTGTGTTCTTTTACGTTTAATCGCACTGGGTTGATATGTTCTTTTCATGAGATTCCTACCCTTAACTAATCTTTAAAATCAGGGAGCTAATGATAGGTAGCATTGAGTCGGTTGTCAAATTGTTTGATTTATAGGGCTGTCTGCGCTTAATAATATTAAATCTTTTATATATATTCCTTATTTTGTAGCTTTTATTTATATAGGAAGGATTTTCTGTGGAAAACGTGTTATTTTTATTTTTATTCATAGCGTTATGGATGTATAAAGCTGTGGAAAATTGCTTAGGTTATTGTGTTGAGAAATGTACTCATGTGGATAAAAAAGGACTTGGGTTGTTTTTTAAAGGTTATACACAGACAATGTTGAGCTTGATCAGAGGTTGCAAACAGTTTGTTGGGGTGAGGGATGAATTTAATTGAATGGTTGGGCTGGATTAAATTGTTACATACCAAGGAAATGGATTTTGGGCTGGAGCGTACAGCACAAGTAGCTGAAAAATTAGGATTATTAAAGCCAGGGTGTACAGTGGTAACGGTTGCAGGGACCAATGGTAAAGGTTCTTGTGTTGCGGGAATAGAAGCCATTATGTTGGCAGCTGGTTATAAAGTGGGTGCGTTCACAACGCCTTTTTTATTTTGTTATAACGAGCAAGTGCGGTTACAGGGTGAAGCTGTTTCTGATTCTTTATTGTGCGATGCTTTTGAAAAGGTTACAAAAGCGTGTGGTCAAATTACTTTAACGTCATTTGAGTTTGGGGCGTTGGCTGCATTGGTTATTTTTAAAAAAGAGAACTTGGATCTTTGGATTTTAGAAGTAGGGATGGGTGGTCGATTGGATGCTGTGAATGCGATATCTGCTGATATAGCGGTTATTACAAGTATTGGGATTGATCATGTTGAGTGGTTAGGTAAAACGCGTGATGCGATTGGGTATGAAAAAGCAGGTATTTTTCGATCTCATCAACCGGCTGTTTATGGTGATTTTCAGCCTCCCGATTCTGTATTGCAATATGCTAATTTATTGAATACGCCTTTATTTTTTCAAGGGCAACAATTTAAATTTGTTGAGAAAAAACGAAGTTGGGATTGGTGTAGTGCAGAGACAAGATTAGATCATTTGCCGTTGTCATCTTTAGCTATACAGAATATGTCAACGGTATTGATGGTGATTGAATTATTACAAAAAAAATTACCTGTGCGACGTGATGCAATTGAATTGGGTTTAATGAAAGTAACGCTACCTGGACGTGTTCAAGTGATTTCGGATGATATCACGCGTATTTTGGATGTATCACATAATCCTGCTGCTGTTGAATTGTTAAGAAGACATTTATATAAAAATCCTTGTATGGGTAAAACGTATGCTGTTTTTTCTATGTTAGTAGATAAAGATATTATTGAAACGATACAAGTTATTCAATCAGTTGTAGATCATTGGTATGTAGCGCCTTTGGATACTGAGCGTAAAGCATCGCATGAAGTATTGGCATATTGTTTTAGAAAGTTAAATTTGACTAATGTTACTTTTTGCAGCTCTATTAAAGAGGCAAAAAAGTTTGCGATGCAAAAGGCGAGTATTAGTTTAAGGCATGCTGAGCAGAGGATGCGTGATCGAGTTGTTATTTTTGGTTCATTTCGCACGGTGGCTGAAACCGAGACAGAAAATAAAATACACAATGCTGCGCTAACCTGCTAATTAAAAATAAAAAGAGGCCAGTTTGGGAGGTACTTTGGGGAAGCCAGGAATAGGGATTTGTATTTGTATCTTTTTTATTCTTATAGTACAATGCGTATCCATTAATGGGTAAAAGGATAACGATTTTATCCGCTTAAAAACGAGGATTTGTATGAAAAAATTCAAACTGATTTTCCATATTTTATTAGGCTCTTTCTTTACTATTTTTTCTGTATTAGCTACTGCAGATGATCCATCTGATCTTTCTCTTGGTTTTTTTCACTATATCCAGGACATCAGTATAAAAAACGATGTGCTGTATGTAGTTACGGACACTGAGGTTTTTACAAAAACGAAAAATGCGCAAACATATACAAGCCTTCCTCATAGAACTGATGACGGTTTTGATTTTAATAATGGTAGAAAGAATATTGCTATTGCTACTGATGGAACAATATATGTAGGAACACGCTACGGTATGGTGCTTAGTGGAAAAATGGATCAGAAAAATCCCTTTACATTATTTACAATAAATCGGGCAACTACTTCGGATTGTGACACATTTAGCTACATAGATAGAAAAGGATCAGTTTATGCAGGTGCATGTGATGGCTTGTACATGCTGCAAGCACACTATCATTTTGGTAATCCGACTACATTTTCCTTCGACAAAATAAGTAAATTCTGGGACATGCGAAGTATGTATGTCGATGCGAAGGAAACAATTTATGCAGGGACAGATAATGGTTTATTTATAGGAAAGAAAAATGCATATGGTGAATATAACTTTATTGGAAGTGTAAAGCTAAAAGATAAAAAAATAGTAAGTCTCTATGTGGATGATCAAGGAGTCATCTATGCTGGAACGGACAATGATTTATTTATAGGAAAAATAGACAGTACAGGTGATTATGCCTTTACTGCTGCAGGGTTAAGCAACTACCAGATAAATAGTATAGCTGTCAGTAATAATACAGGGAGAATGTATATAGGAACACAAAATAGTAACAGAGATTGCCACGACGACCTTAATTCTGGTTTAGTAATAGGGGAGAAAGATAACAGTGAATCAGATCATTATTCTTTTTCTCATATCAGTAGGAATGCATTGAAATTGAACGATAATAGAGGGCGGATGACTCCGGTGACTCGTGTTTATCTTGATGAGGATGCAGGTATTATTTACCTGGGAACAGATATTGGACTTATTAGCAAACCAATTAATTTACTAGGAGTTTCTTGATACAGTAGAGCTTTTTGATTAGCTACGGCAACAGCGGCTTCGTTGTTGCCGTAGCTAATTTTTTTATCTGTTGCCCATATACTTCTTTCTCAACAGCCTTTGTACTTTTTTATATAAACATTTCTTTTGCAATACGTAACCCGCGTGTATTTATTTCTACATCGTGTACACGTAAATAATCTACAGATTGATTAGCCAAATACTGAGAAATAAGCATTGTTTCGAGATCGCGTTTGATGGCGGGTTGTGTAGTAAATTGTGTTAAGAATGATTTACGTGAATGGCCTACTAATAAACGAATCCCTAATTTATGAAATAAACGTATATTTTTTATAATTTCTAAGGATTGCTCGGCTGTTTTCCCATAGCCTATGCCGGGATCAAAAATTAAGCGCGAATGGGCAATGCCCGCTTTTTCTAATTCGGCAATACGTTGCTCTGCCCATTGAAAAACGAGATGAGTCGGGTCTTGATTTAAAGGTAAATGGTGAGTTTTATTTGCAGGGATGCCTAAATGATGCATGAAAACAATATCACATTGATTTGTGCTGATCAGGCGACGCATAGCAGGATTATCTAAGCCGCTGACATCATTAATCCAGTCTACACCGAGCGCTAATGCTTTTTCAGCAACGATAGCATGGCGTGTATCGACGCTTATTTTGGGAGGAATGAATAGATTTGTTTTTTCAGCGAGTGTTTTAATTAACACAGGGCTTAAACGTTTCCATTCTTCATCAGGATGCAAAGGTGTTGCATTAGGCCCCGTCGCTTCAGCGCCAAAATCAAGAACTTCTGCGCCAGTATGGACTAAATGTTGTATGTGATGCCATGTGCTTAGTTCATTATCCAGTATACCGTCACCTGAAAATGAATCGGGTGTGAGATTTACAATACCAACCCATTGCGGTGTATCGATGCGTTGTGAAATTTGTCTAGTCTGTAAGGGCGCAGTGCCTGTAAACCTTGAACCCCAGCATGCAGCGAGTTCGCTGGCTGTTTTTCCTTGCATTGGGCCAGGTAATGGATAAGACCAACGCGGTGCTACGTCAGCGAATGGCCATAGCGCAAAAGGTCTTTTGTGCAACTGTTCATGTGGAATATGCAGGGCATTGTCATAATGTATTAAATCATCCCATGCTAATAAATCAATATCAATGATGCGTGGTTCCCAATGTGCTTTTTCAGCACTCTTGAAGTGTTTTTCGATTTTTTTAGTTTGTTGTAGTAATTCCAAGGGAGTCAATTGTGTTTCACAACGCAACGCTAAATTAAGATGCGGTTTGTTCCATGCAATGGGCGCGTTTTCTGGCAAGAGTGCATCGGAAATATAAATAGGAGATACCTGTAATATAGAAAAATGGGGAATTTTTTTAATTAAATGGAACGCTTGACGTAAGTTGGCCAATCGATCGCCGAGATTTGTGCCTAAACCTAGAATGACCAATTAGGTATCTCCGTAACAAAAGCTTGCACCTGTAATAATCAGTGCAGTGGATAATAAGGGTTTTTTTGTCACTTTAACATGAACTAAAATGGGCTGTGTCAAAGCACGTTTTATTAATTGATAAATTTCGTGTGCAAGATGTTCGAGTAAATGAAATGAACGAGGCATGATCTCAGCTGCAATGCGTTGAATGAGCGAGTCGTAACAACAGGTATCATGAAGTTGATCGGTGAGGCAGGCTTGAGGCGGAGTTTGAAAATCGATATCAATATCAAGCTGTACCGTCTGTGGTTGTGAACGTTCAGCATCCGATGCACCTAACGAGAGAGTGAGCTCGAGCTGATGCAAAGTAATGCGGGTGCGATTTTTCATATAAAAATAAAATCCTTAAGAAACATTAAATCCATGAGATGCAGGCTCGCAATTAAATGATGTGTTATCTGATGAGGCTTCACATTTTTTATAAGCATCATTAAGTAATAATTTAGCTTCCATTGAGTTTTTCACGTTAAAGCGCCAACGGCCCCGATCCCAAGTGTAATTACCAGATTCCTGCGATGAATATTGTCCATTACATTGAAGTGTGATTCTATTTTCATTAAGTACTACATGAGCCTCGGTATAAGAGAATGTGATAGCGTCGATTGAGCTAGTACTTTGTTCTATTTTTTTTGTAGCAGGGTCATATTTAAAAGGTTTATTAGTGGGAATACAATCGGATGGAGGCGCAAATTCGGTGCAATGGTCAGGATTTTCTTCTCTTTCTACGCTGATTTCCCATTGTTTTCCATTAAAAGAATAATTATCTGATGTAGGGCAGTGGATAATATCAGCGAAAGTGCTAGAAAAAGTGATAAGAAGTAGCATAAGTATGAGCTTTTTCATTTTCTTTTCCTCTTATTTTGTACTTATTTTTTAAATAAATAATAAATGTAAGAGTACCTCAATCACAAAATTTTACAAGCAAGGTAAAGCCACACACCCGTTATTTGCATAAATTAGTACTAATATGGTACTGTATAAACCCCTTAGGGTATTTAAGGTAAAGAACAATGTTGCGGATAAGCAAGTTAACTGATTATGCATTTATTATTTTAAGTCGATTGGCTCTGGGTACGGAGAGCGTGATGAGCGCGGCGGGAATTGCTAAACAGACACGTCTTGCTTTGCCGACTGTTAGTAAGCTATTGAAAATATTAGCAGAAGCAGGCTTGGTTACTTCATTTAGAGGCCAAGGGGGTGGTTATAAATTGGAAAAAAAAGCTACAGATTTGACAGTAGCAGAAGTGGTCGCTGCCATTGAAGGTGAGTTGGCAGTGACGGAGTGTTGTGCATCCATAACGACATGTGCCCTCGATTCATTTTGTACGATTAAGGAAAATTGGCGGGCGATTAATAAAATGATTTTTTCAATGTTAGCAGGGCTAACCTTACATGATATGATGCACCCCCTCGCCAGGAAAGCCGTGACATTAAAAGGTATTCCAGTGACAGTAAAAGGCATTGTGCATGAGTAATCAATATTTAAAACAAATAGTGAATAAAAATTATCAATATGGCTTTATCACAGCGATTGAGTCGGATACGTTTGCGCCTGGTTTATCGGAGGCGGTTATTCGGAATATTTCTAAACTTAAAAATGAACCTGAATTTATGCTGCAATGGCGATTGCGCGCTTATCAACATTGGCTGACGTTATCACCACCACAATGGGCACATGTCAATTTTCCAGAGATCGACTACCAGAATATTATTTATTATTCCGCACCTAAAGTTAAAAAAGAAGGGCCTAAAAATTTAGAAGAAGTGGATCCCAAGTTGTTAGAAACTTATAAAAAATTAGGTATTCCATTACATGAACAAAGTCGATTAGCAGGTGTGGCGGTCGATGCTGTATTTGATAGTGTGTCAGTTGCAACGACATTTAAAACAAAATTGGCTGAGGCAGGTGTCTTATTTTGTTCTTTTTCTGAGGCGGTGCAAGAGCATCCAGAGTTAGTGGAAAAATATTTAGGCACTGTGGTGCCATTTCGAGATAATTTTTTTGCAACACTTAATTCAGCGGTTTTTAGTGATGGTTCTTTTGTTTATATCCCTAAAGGGGTGCGTTGTCCTATGGAATTGTCAACGTATTTTCGTATTAATGCAGCTAATACAGGCCAGTTTGAACGTACACTGATTATTGCTGATGCGGATAGTCATGTGAGCTATTTGGAGGGATGTACTGCGCCAATGCGTGATGAAAATCAATTGCATGCGGCTGTTGTTGAATTAGTGGCGTTAGATAATGCGGAAATTAAATATTCTACCGTGCAAAACTGGTATCCTGGAGATGAAAAAGGCCGTGGTGGTATTTATAATTTTGTCACTAAGCGCGGCGCTTGTCGCGGGAAGCACTCAAAGATTTCTTGGACGCAGATTGAAACAGGATCGGCTATTACCTGGAAATATCCCAGTGTGATTTTGCAGGGCGATTATTCAGTAGGTGAATTTTATTCTGTGGCATTGACGAATCATCATCAGCAAGCAGACACGGGTACGAAGATGATTCATATAGGTAAAAATACACGAAGCACTATTATTTCAAAAGGGATTTCGGCAGGATTTGGCCAAAATACATATCGTGGTCTGGTACGCGTATTGCCGCAGGCGCAGTATGCCCGCAATTATACGCAATGCGAATCGCTTCTGCTTGGCGATACGTGCGGCGCACATACGTTTCCCTATATTGAAGTGAAAAATCCGACTGCACAAATAGAGCATGAAGCCTATACCTCAAAAATTGGTGCCGATCAGTTATTTTATTGTCGTCAACGTGGCTTAAGTATGGAAGATGCGGTTTGTATGATCGTGAATGGTTTTTGTAAACGTGTATTTAATGAATTGCCGATGGAATTTGCTGTTGAAGCGCAAAAATTATTAGAAGTGAGTTTAGAGGGGAGTGTTGGCTAATGCTGATTATCAAAAATTTACATGCAGCTATTCAAGATGAAAAACAAAAAACAAAATCAATACTGCGTGGGATTGATCTACATATTAAATCTGGAGAGGTTCATGCCATTATGGGACCGAATGGTTCCGGCAAAAGTACGCTGGCGAATATATTAGCGGGTCGTGAAGATTACCAAATTACGCAAGGTGAAATATGGCTGGATGGGCAAAACTTAATGGATTTAGCGCCTGAAGCACGTGCAACAGAGGGTTTATTTTTGGCTTTTCAGTATCCTATAGAAATTCCCGGGGTCAATAACATGTATTTTTTAAAAGCGGCTGTGAACAGTGTGCGTAAGCATCGCCAATTGCCGCCACTCGATGCGATGGATTTTTTAACGCTAATAAAAAGTAAAATGAAAGAAGTGGGAATGGACGAAAAATTTTTAAGCCGTGCAGTGAATGAAGGTTTCTCTGGAGGGGAAAAAAAGCGAAATGAAATTTTACAAATGTTGATGCTGGAGCCCAAGCTTGCCATTTTAGATGAAACAGACTCTGGATTGGATATTGATGCGTTGCAGAGTGTAGCTAAGGGCGTGAATAGTTTGCGTGATCCAAAACGTAGTATTGTTGTTGTGACGCACTATCAAAGATTATTAAGTTATATTGTGCCGGATGTAGTGCATGTGATGGTTAAAGGCCAAATCATTAAATCAGGCGGTAAAGAACTTGCGCTGGAATTAGAAGAAAAAGGATATGGCTGGTTAAACGAGAATGTGGAGCAAGTATGAGTGCGGTATTAAGAGTGCCTACATGGCTTGATAGCTTTTTTACTGGTGCACCTGCTTTTTTGCAGCCGTCCTGGCTACAGACTTTTCGTGCGCAGCAATGTGAAAAATTTTTGACGCGCGGCTTACCCACCAAGAAAGAAGAATGGTGGAAGTATACGAATGTTGCTTATTTGGAAAAAACAAATCTTACATTTCCTGTCCTGCCAGAAGCGGCGAGTATTCAAGGAAAAAAATATATAGATTCGACTATTTTGCTTGTTTTTAAAAACGGGCATTTTTCACGGGAAATGTCTAACACTCATTTGCTACCATTGGATGTTGTTTTATCTCCTTTAAGTTTAGCAATAGAGACGTATGAGAATTTGGTTAAGCCTTATTTACTTCAAGAGTTAGATGGAAAAAAACATCCTTTTACTTATTTAAATTCCGCACTCATAAATGAGGGTGTTTTTCTATATGTTCCTGAAAATTGCATTGTCACTAGCCCTATTCATTTATTATTTTTAAATACCGAACAGAATGATTTCATTTCTTGTCCTCGTAATATTATTATTGCTCAAAAAAATAGTCAGGTAAAAATTATTGAAGAACATACAGCAAATCAGGCGGAAAATTATTTCACCAATGTAGTGACTGAATTGTATGCATATTCTAATGCTTACCTGGATTACTATAAATTGCAAAGCGAACATCACACTGCAACGCATATTGCAAATATTAGAGTGCAGCAAAAGAAAGATAGTTGTGTTAATACATTCTTTGCAGATTGTGGTAGTCGATTGGCGCGAGAAGATTTAACAGTTAATTTACATGAGCGTAATGCTGAGTGTCATATGGGCGGCCTTTATCTTTTAGAGCACGATGAGCAACATATTGATAATCATATTTATGTGGATCATGTTGCTGCACATTGTACCAGCTCAATGTTATACAAAGGAATTTTAGATAAAAAATCGCAAGCGGTATTTAATGGAAAAGTGTATGCACATTCGGGAGCAGAAAAAACCAATGCTCAGCAAGCGAATCATAATTTATTGTTATCACCCGCTGCGGAAGTGAATACGAAGCCTGAGTTGGAAATTTATGAGGATGATGTGAAATGCGTGCATGGCGCAACGATCGGGCAGCTGAATGGAGATGCTTTATTTTATCTACGTGCCAGAGGTATTGAAAAAGAAGAGGCATTAAAAATATTAGCACAGGCGTTTATAGAGGAAGTGATGCATAAAATACCTGATCCTTTAATTAGAAATTATATTCAGCAGCGAGTGAGAAAACATGCAAATCTATAAAAAAGATTTTCCGATTTTAAAGCAAGCTATTCACGGAAAGCCTTTGGTGTATTTAGATAATAGTTCGACTAGTCAAAAGCCGGAATGTGTGATTGAAGCGATTTCTAATTATTATCGGAACGATCATGCCAATGTGCATCGTGGTATTTATGAGTTAAGTGAGCGTGCAACTAAATTATATGAAAAAACGCGGAAAAAAGTGCAGTGGTTTATTAATGCGGCGCATGCACACGAAATTATTTTTACACGTGGCACAACTGAAAGTATCAATTTAGTTGCTCAAAGTTATGGGCGATCTCATTTTAAAGCGGGTGACGAAATTATTCTCAGCATCATGGAGCATCATTCTAATATTGTGCCATGGCAAATGTTACAAGAGCAGATAGGCATAAAATTAAAAATAATTCCTATTACAGATACAGGTGAGCTTGATTTGCTAGCGTATGAAAAATTATTTTCACCACACACAAAAATGGTTGCTATTTCACACGCATCTAATGTGCTAGGTACTCTTAATCCTTTACAAAAAATAATTACAATGGCTCATGCAGAAAAAGTACCTGTATTGGTGGATGGTGCGCAAGCATTTCCACATATATCTGTAGATGTGCAGGCATTGGATTGTGATTTTTATGCTTTTTCTGCACATAAAGCATATGGTCCAACAGGAGTGGGAGTTTTATATGGTAAAACAGACTTGCTGGAAAAAATGCCGCCTTATCAGAGTGGCGGCTCTATGATTGAACGGGTGTCTTTTGAAAAAACAACGTATGCTCAACTACCTTATAAATTTGAAGCAGGTACGCCAGCTATTGCTGATGTAATTGGGTTTTATTCGGCATTACATTATTTAGAAATGATTGGCATGAAATCTATAGCGCAGCATGAACAGGAGTTACTGGCGTATGCAACATCGAAATTGGCTTCCATTCCAGGATTAAGAATAATAGGCACGGCCCAGGATAAAGTGGGCGTACTTTCTTTTGTGCTAGAGGATATTCATCCGCATGATATTGGAACGATATTGGATAATGAGGGAATTGCTGTTCGTGCAGGACATCATTGCGCCATGCCTTTAATGGAGTTATATAAAATTCCTGCTTGTGTGCGAGCCTCTTTTGGTTTGTATAATTCCAAAGAAGATGTAGATGCCTTGATTGATGGGATGGAGAAAGTCCATGAGGTATTTAAATAATGTCGGAATTACGTGAGCTGTATCAGGAAGTCATTATTGATCATGGTAGGCATCCTAGAAATTTTGGTATTCTGGATTGTGCTAATTGCCATCAAGAAGGATTTAATCCTTTATGTGGTGATAAAATTATTTTGCATGTGTATGAAAATAACGACGTGGTTATTGATTTGAAATTTGAAGGAAGTGGTTGCGCGATTTCGATGGCTTCAGCGTCGTTGATGACTGAGTGTTTGAAAGGTAAATCAAGAGATGACATTCAGGAAACATTTGATGTATTTCATCAATGGATGACGGAAGAAATCGCTTCAGATATGCTGAGAAAAAAATTGGGAAAATTAGCAGTATTAGGCGGGGTGAGAGAATTTCCTGCGCGAGTTAAATGTGCAACGCTGGCTTGGCATACGTTGAAAGCAGCGTTGGAAGGTGAAAAACAACGAGTGAGTACGGAGTGAAATATACCTTCGTCACTGCTTCACGGAGTTTACAATGACGATTTTGGTGCAAATAAGGTTTTGATGATAGTTTAGATTGTAATGACAACAGAGTAACGAGAAACTAAGTAAGAGATGAAGATATGAATAACATTATCACATTCACTGATGCAGCCATCAATCATATTAAAAACAGGCTAGAAAAAACCAGCAATAGTATTGGTTTTCGGTTATCTATCAAAAAAACAGGCTGTTCTGGCTATGCGTACGTTCCAGCCATTATAAATCAAGTACTGCCAACTGATCTGCATTTTATTGTGCAAGAAGGATTGCCAATTTATATAGATCCTGCCTGTGAAAATTTTATCAAAGGCGTGGTTGTTGATTATGTTTCTGATAACAACATAGGCTTAAAACAAAAACGTTTAGTATTTATTAATCCCAATGAAAAAAATCGCTGTGGTTGCGGTGAAAGCTTTACTATAGAGTGATCAATTATGCTTAAACAAGATACCATAGAAGTGCTGCGTGAATGTGAAGCGTTGTTGATTCCATCAGGCACTAAAGTTACGATTCAAAAAGGTTCCTTAGTGATGATTACGCAGGCGCTCGGGAATTCTTATACAGTATATGTTAATGGAAATCTTGCACGTGTTGCTGGCAAAGACGGTGATGCACTGGGGATGGTTATTTTAAGTGAAGATGACATAAATGAATTAGAGGGTACGTTGGAAGATAAAGTATGGACTGTCTTGAAAAGCTGTTTTGACCCGGAAATTCCTGTGAATGTAGTCGATTTAGGTTTAGTGTATGAATGTAATATCTTGCAACAGGAAAATGGCAGTTCAGTTGCTATCAAAATGACATTAACGGCTGCAGGTTGTGGCATGGGCCCTGTTCTTGTTGCTGATATTGAACAAAAAATTCGTGAGATTCGAGATGTCAATGAAGTTAAAGTAGAATTGGTTTTCGATCCACCCTGGAGTCGCAATATGATGAGTGATGTTGCTAAACTGCAGTTAGGGATGCTGTAGGCTTTGGCTTTTGCACAAGCAAAGCTTGTACTTTTGCACTGAAGAGGGGGAATCGCAATCAAGGACTGCTTATCGCGTAAGGTTAGCAGGAACGGTTGTAATTTTATTATTAAGAGAGGAATGATATGACAATACATGAAAAAATTAAGCATCAAATTGAGTCTAACCCAATCATACTTTACATGAAAGGAACGGCTCAATTTCCACAGTGTGGCTTTTCTGCTCATGCCGTAAGCTTATTACAAGAGTGTGGCGTAAAGAATTTTACAACCGTTAACGTACTAGAAGACCCGGAAATTCGTCAAGCCATTAAGCAATTCTCTAATTGGCCGACAATCCCACAGTTGTATGTTAAAGGTGAGTTTATTGGCGGCAGTGATATTATGACAGAAATGCATGCCAGCGGTGAGCTGCAAGCGTTAGTCCAGTTTTCCTCCGCGCTTGGCTGACAGTTTTTTCCACCAAGAGAGTCGCGGCAGGTAGAGCAATAAAAAAATTAGAACGGATGTGAGAAAGCTTACCGTATACATTCCACAAGCAACAGCCAGTCCAACACCTGCTGTGGCCCATAAAGTTGCAGCAGTGGTTAACCCGTTAATATATTTGTCTTGGCGGAAAATAACGCCGCCTCCCAGAAAACCAACACCCGTTGCTACTTGTGCGGCAACACGTGATGGGTCAGCACCCATAATACTTAAAGAAACTACACCAAAGGCGCAAGCACCTAAACAAATAGCACCGTAAGTACGTATGCCCGCAGAAACTCCGTGGCGTTCTCTTTCCCAGCCAATGATTGCGCCGAGCAAGAAAGCGATAATAATTCTTAGAATGATTTCTATATTAGCATGGAGATCTAGATTATCCATCATCATGATCATAGTGGCCGCTCCTTGGCTGCTTGACATGGGTAACACTCAGGCTGTCGTAAAGTAGTTTAGCATGAAATCATGAATTTTCTAAAATCAATTTTCTCATTTCCTCACACACGCTTTGCATCACATGAATATTATGAATACAGGCTAAATTAAAATAAAGCATCGCTTGTTGTTTGAAAAGATAATGCAAATAAGCGCGTGTGAAATTTTTACAAGTGAAGCATTGGCAGTCTTCCATGATAGGGTTTTCATCGTTCGCATATATTGCTTTTTTGATAAGAATTTTGCTATTGTTTTTTTCCCCCACAAAAGTTAGCCAATTATCTTTTTTTACTATTTTTCCGCAATATAAAGTGCCATGTCGTGCATTTCGCGTGGGCCCTACACAGTCAAAAATATCAATGCCTTTTGCTACCACATCAATTAAATCTTGTGGATTCAAACCCACTCCCATTGTGTAACGGGTTTTATTTTCAGGCAGCATAGGCTGAATCCAATCGATGACTTCAATCGTTTTTTGCATGTCAAACCCAATGATCTCACCTCCAATTGCAATTCCATCTAGCTTAGCATCCAAAATGAATTGTGTGCTTTGCTCTCGTAAATCTAAAAAACTGCCGCCTTGAATAATGCCGAAGAGTGCTTGTTTGAAGCCATAAACAGAGTTAGGATTTTTTTCGTGAATGGCGATAGATTCATTTAACCAACGATGCGTTCTTTCTAGTGCAGCAAGTGCTGCTTCTCTTCCTCCTGCTTCAGGCGTGCATTCATCAAAAGCCATCATGATATCTGCGCCGATTATTTTTTGCGCATTGATAGATGTTTCAGGAGTAAGATGTATGACTTGACCGGTGTTGGGATGCTTAAAATGCCCTCCTTTTTCATCAATTTTACATAACTTGCCATTTTTTGAGAGACTAAATATTTGAAATCCCCCACTGTCCGTCAACATGGGTTTATCCCAGCTCATGAAACGATGCATGCCGCCTACTTCTTGAATAAGCTGCATACCAGGTGCACAGAGCATGTGATAAGTATTACCGCCTAAAATAATTTGACTGCCTGTTTTTACCAAGTCGGAGGGTGTCATCATATTGACGAAAGCTCTTGTTGCGACTGGCATAAAAGCAGGTGTTTGAATTTCTCCATGCGGTGTGGTGATTTTAGTTACTCTTGCAGCAAGAGAAGAGTGTTTTTTAATCAACTCTGCTTTGAATGTATTATGCATTTTATTTGCCAAATAGGTATTATGTGAGAAGTATATCCAGTTCACCCCCGGGGATGATACATGAATAAGCGTTTTCCAATGTTGTTTGGGTTCTTGTTACTTGCCCTGGCACTCTGGTTACGTGTTACAACGGTTGACTCTGTCCGATATTGGGTAAATCGTTTGGATAGTTTGACCTATGATATCCAACTAAGGGCTCAATTATTCGCTCGTGGTTCTCCTCCGCTAAAAACATCCATTGTTATTGTAGATATAGATGATCGAAGTCTCAAGCAAGAAGGTCGCTGGCCTTGGTCACGCGCTAAGATGGCGACACTAGTTAATCAGATTCAGGCGCAAGGTGCAGTTGTTGTTGCTTTTGATATGTCTTTTTCACGAGAAGAAAAAAATATTGCCGATACAGTTTTTAAAGAGTTGTCTTTACAAAATTTAGTAACCCTTCCTATTGAAAATGCATTTAAACAAATCACACCTTCCTTTGATTATGATGCTAAGTTCATTACCAGCTTAAAAAAAGGCGATTCAGTTGTAGGGCTTGCTTTTTTATTACAACCTCACATAGAAGGTATTCTCCCTCCGCCTGCATTAAGATTGGCAACGCAGGGAGAAAAAGATTTGGATTTTTATGTCATGTCAGGCGCCCTAGGCGTTAACCCACGGTTTGATTTGGCTGTAATACATGCGGGATTTATTAATGTCTTTCCTGATGAAGATGGCATTATTCGTCGTGTTCCTTTGTTGGTGAATTATGACAACGGTCTTTATCCATCACTTGCTTTAGAGGCCGTTAGAATTTATTTATTAAAAAGTATACAGCTCGTCACAAGAACCTATAGCGATGGTATTCGCCTGGAAGGTGTGCAGTTAGGCAAGGAAATTATCCCAACAGATGATAAATGCCAAGTGATTATTCCTTTTCGTGGGCTTAGCCATTCGTTTCCGTATTTTTCTGCAACGGATGTTTTAAATAATAAAATACCACCGAATATTTTTGTAGGAAAAATCGTTTTTGTTGGCGCAACAGCAGTTGGGCTAAATGATTTGAAACCTACCACGATTCAGAGTGCTTTTCCGGGTGTAGAGGTGAATGCTACCGTTGCTGATGGTCTTTTAAAAAATAATTTTCCTTATAAACCTACCTGGGGGATTGGAGCAGAAGCGTTTTTAATTTTTGTGGTAGGTACAGTGTTAGTTCTGTTATTCCCTTATCTAGGACCTCGAATATTGACGTTACTTATATTTTTGATCCCTGTTTTGCTTGTAGTTGCTGATAATTGGTTGCTTAGAAATACGAATCTTATTATTTCAATTTTAATTCCAATCGTTCTTACTGTTTTTTTAGCAATGATGAATATCATGTATGGTTTTTTATTTGAAGCTCGGCGCCGCGAACATATAAAAGAAATATTTGGTCAATATGTTCCTGAAAAACATATTGATGAAATGCTTAAATCTACAACCAGTTATGGTTTACGTGGGGAAGATCGTCAGATGACGGTATTATTTGCAGACATTCGTAATTTTACTACTCTTTCAGAAGGGATGCTTGCTTCACAACTCAAAGATATGCTAAGTGATTTTTTTACACCCATGACAGAAATTATTTTTAAACATTCAGGTACCATTGATAAGTATGTAGGTGATTTAATCATGGCATTTTGGGGTGCGCCATTAAAAGATAAAAAACATGCAGAGCATGCGTTGAGTGCAGCATTGGATATGCAGCAAGAGGTTATACGATTAAAGCCTATTTTAGCTGAACGAAAATGGCCAGAAATTAGTATAGGAATAGGTCTTAATACGGGCATGATGAGTGTAGGCGATATGGGATCAAAGTTTCGTCGCAATTATACAGTATTAGGTGATGCCGTGAATTTGGCTTCACGTGTTGAATCGTTGACGAAGCATTATGGCGTTAGTATTCTTGTCACTGAATTTACCCAAGAAAATCAGAAAAAATTTGTATTTCGTTTAGTGGATAAAGTACGAGTAAAAGGTAAAAAAGAAGGTATATCATTATATCAGGTGGTCTGTAGTCAACCCAAATTGACAGAAGCATTACGTAGAGAAATTGAATTAAGCGAAGACGCATTGAATTTATATTTTCAGCAACAATGGGACCAAGCGCAGGCTGCATTCGAGGCATTAAATAAAGCTTATCCTACTGTGAAATTATATTCTTTGTTTCTCGAACGCCTTGCCGAATTTAAACAAAACCCACCGCCTAATAATTGGGATGGGATATATACTCATCTGAATAAATAGGGTCTGTTGACACCTCGGCCTAGCGAGTTGCCAACAGACTCTAGTTAATTAATGCAAAAACTTCCCACTACGTCACTTTTTTCCTGCTGGGTGGAGTTAGCAGGGCTAACAGAGCTAGCAGGGTCAGTAGAGGTAGCAGTAGCAGGGTCAGTAGCGTCAACAGGCTTCGTAGCAGAAGTCGTCGTAGTGAGTGGCGGCTCAGAATTAAATACGGCGGGTTGGGCGGCAACAGCTTGGGGAGCCACGTTGATGCCTCTTACTTCAGCGTATAATACATTCATGCAACCTGCACTACCGCCAGGGCATTTAATAAGTTTCATGCTTCCTTGTTCATTTGATAAAGTAATGCTTCCTTGATCGATTTTTGTGGCTAAACTTCCTTTAATACTGTCAAAATACAGAGAGAAAATGGTACCGTTCACTCCAATAGTTGCTACAGGTGTAGTGGCTTGATAGCCACCGGGATTATTTTTAGAAATCGCTCCGGTAACAGTACGAAATCCTCCTTTAATAACATTCACAACAAAAGCATCGCTACTTGGTGCGCTCCCTTTTCCGTGACGATAATGATCAATTTTTATAGAGGAATTTTCTTGTAATGCCAGCTCACTATCATCTGTAAATACAACTTGCCCTGAACTGGTAGAGTCAGTCGTCAATGTATCATGTTCATAAATTGCTGAGCGTCGCGTTAATATCCGAGCTTCAGCATTAGGCTGTTGTGCTTTTAAAGTGTTTTTGACCCAAACAACTTGACCAATGCTTTGTGAAGGAGCTGGCTCTAAGGCATGACTCATTGAGCTGCTCATGAAAAGCAATAAAGAGAAAAAAATGAATACAAGACGGTTTGCAAAAGATAATTCTTCCATGGCGGTATACCTTCCTATAAAACTTAACTACTATCAGTATATAGGATTTATCATCAATCAGCATCCCTCACACTCAATTTGCTTTTCAGTAATCATGCGATAGCATGTGAGAATTGCGAATTTCCCCGTTTTAAAGTGCAAGCGTTCGTAACACTTACATGCAGCCTATAAACAAACTATCCATACTTTTCAGTATTCGAGGAATTTGTATTTTTAATGTTCTCCTGATTCAGACAGATAAGAGGATGAATTACTTTCCTATAGCAAGTTGTAAATATTCATTTACTAACTTCTAGAACAATGCTAAAAATGATCCCCGACAGAAATTCAAAATTACTTAAATTAGAGACTATGAAGCTGATACCCGCCCAATTGATACTGGAGACTGGCGAGGTCTTCTACGGCCAAGCTCCGACAAGCCAGAATAGTAGCTATTTTGGGGAAGTGGTATTCAATACTGGAATGGTCGGTTATGTTGAATCGTTAACGGATCCCTCTTATGCTGGCCAAATTCTTACCTTTACTTATCCTCTGATTGGCAATTACGGTGTTTCCATTCCTTCTACTTGGGAGTCTACTCGAAGTCATGTCAGTGGCGTTGTGATGTCAGAATTGGCGCCTTTTTATTCCAGTTATAGTGCAGAACACTCTTTAGGCGATTGGTTACAGCAACAGAGCATTCCTTGTATTATGGGCGTTGATACAAGAGCATTGGCCAAACGATTAAGAATGCATGGCGTGATTCCGGGCGCTATTACTCCCTTAAATCATAAGCCCGCCAAATTTGAAAATTTTGCTAGTACGGATTGGGTCAAAAAAGTTTCAGTAAAAGAACCTATTACCTATGGAACAGGTGAAAAACTAGTGATTGCTGTTGATTGCGGGATGAAAGAAAATATTATTCGCTGCCTGTTACAATATCCTATACGTATAAAGCGCGTACCCTATAATTACGATTTTACTCATGAAGATTTTGATGGCGTGTTTATTTCTAATGGTCCTGGTGACCCTATTCATTGCCAGGAAACGATAGCTATTTTAAAAAAAGCAATGATTCAGAAGAAACCTACCTTTGGTATCTGTCTAGGCACCCAATTAATGGCGTTGGCTGTGGGTGCCAAAACATACAAATTGTCATTTGGTCATCGCTCGCATAATCAACCTTGTCTGGATTTGCAGACAGAGCGATGTTATCTCACTTCACAGAATCATAGTTATGCTGTTGATGAAACAACGTTACCTAGCGATTGGCGTGTCAATTTTCGTAATCTGAATGATCAGAGTGTAGAAGGCATTGAGCATAAAGAACATCCATTTTTTGCCGTGCAATTTCATCCGGAAGCAGCGCCAGGCCCAATGGATACGACGTGGCTGTTTCAAAAGTTTTATGATTTGATGAATACCTGAGGCAGGTTATGCAATTTGAAGGCAAAAAAGTTCTTATTTTAGGCTCAGGCGGTTTGCGAATTGGGCAAGCAGGAGAATTTGATTATTCCGGTTCCCAAGCGATCAAGGCATTGAAAGAAGCCGGTATTAAAACTGTTTTGGTTAATCCCAATATTGCAACAGTACAAACCGATGATCTCATGGCAGATGAAGTGTATTTGCAACCCTTAAATCTTGATATTGTTACTCGTATTATTGAAAAAGAAAAACCAGAGGGTATTTTATTGGGTTTTGGAGGTCAAACAGCACTCAACCTCGGACTGACATTAGAACAACAGGGTGTATTTGCCAAATATCATGTGACTGTTTTAGGTACCAGCACAGCTTCCATTCGCCAAACAGAAGACCGTGAATTATTTAAACAAGCATTAGAACGTATTAATGTTAAATCTCCTCAGAGTGTGTGCGTTACGACAGTTGAAGATGCATTACAAGCAGCAGAGAAAATTGGTTATCCTGTGATGATGCGTGCAGGCTTTTCATTAGGTGGATTGGGTTCTGGTAAAGTGTCATCTGCTAAAGAATTAAGCAAGCGTGCTAAAGAATCTCTAGCCATTGTTCCTCAAATTTTAATAGAAGAATATTTGTTAGGCTGGAAAGAATATGAATATGAAATTGTACGTGATTGCGCAGGCAGTGCCTTAACCATTTGTAATATGGAAAATTTAGATCCTATGGGGGTGCATACGGGTGAAAGCATAGTCGTTGCACCCGCACAAACTCTTAGTAATCGTGAACATCAGCATCTGCGCAATATGGCATTGCAAGTGGCGCACTTATTTAAGATTGTAGGTGAGTGCAATATTCAGTTTGCGATTAATCCGAGTACTGGAGATTATCGTGCGATTGAAGTGAATGCACGTCTTTCACGTTCAAGTGCATTAGCTTCAAAAGCAACAGGCTATCCGCTTGCTTTTGTCGCTGCTAAATTAGCGTTAGGTTCCAGGCTACATGAAATTAAAAATAGTGTGACTCAAAAAACCTGCGCCTTCTTTGAGCCTGCACTGGATTATATTGTCGTTAAAATTCCGCGCTGGGACACTCATAAATTGAAAGCAGCTGACCGCAGCATTGGCAGTGAAATGAAAAGTGTAGGCGAAGTGATGAGTATTGGCCGTTCATTTCCTGAAAGCTTGCAAAAAGCGGTGGGCATGTTAAACATAGGTGCATCCTGTTTAAGTGATTACCCACAACAAATAGAAGATCCGTGCTATGAAATAGAAAATCCGACTGATAGACGCTTGTTTGCGCTCTATCAGTTTTTTATGCAAGACGGTTCAGTAGAAAAAGCACATCACTTAAGTAAAATTGATCCTTGGTTTTTAAATCATATCTGGCAAATGAGCCAGGTTGAAAAACAAATTACAAAAGAAAAATTAACGCCTGATTTATTGCGTATTGCTAAGCAAACAGGATTTTCAGACAAAGCGTTAGGCTTGCTTAAGCAGCAATCTGAAAACGCGATTCGCGAACAGCGTCTTGCTTCTCACATTGTGCCGTTTGTTAAACAAATAGATACACTCGCGGGTGAATGTGCAGCACAAACAAATTATCTTTATATGACTTATCATGCGATGGAGCATGATATTGCAGAATCTGAAGAGCGTCCACAGTTGGTGTTAGGTTCAGGGCCTTATGCGATTGGTTCTTCTGTTGAGTTTGATTGGTGCGCAGTTAACACATTACGCACTTTGCGAAAATTAAATAAAAAAGCTATTTTGATCAACTCAAATCCAGAAACTGTTTCAACAGATTACGATGAGTCAGATCGACTTTATTTCGAGCAACTTTCTTTTGAGCGCGTGCAAGATATTGCTGATTTTGAGAATCCTTATGGCATCATTGTATCTGTTGGCGGACAAATCGCGAATAATTTGGCAATTCCTTTGGCGCAGGCTGGTTACCATTTATTAGGTACGCCAGCTGAAGCAATAGATAAAGCAGAAAATCGTGAAAAATTTTCTGACTTGTTAAATCAATTAGATATTGATCAACCCGAATGGGTTAAAGTGACTAGCCTGGAAAATGCAAAAGAATTTGCAAGTCATGTGGGTTATCCTGTGTTGATTCGACCTTCTTATATTTTGTCAGGTTCTGCAATGAATGTGGCACATGATGATGATTCATTAGAACAGTATTTGCAGCAAGCCGCGGCGGTTTCATTAGAACATCCTGTTGTAATGTCAAAATTTATTTTAGATGGTAAAGAGTTAGAAGTAGATGGCGTTGCTGATCAAGGTCGTATTGTGATTGAAGCGATTACTGAGCATATTGAAAATGCGGGTGTACACTCGGGTGATGCGACATTGGTTATTCCTCCGCAACGTTTGTATCTCGAAACCATACGGCGTACCAAAAAAATTACGAGCCAGATTGCTCACGCATTAAATATCACCGGGCCGTTTAATATTCAATTTATCGCCAAAAATAATAATATTCAAGTGATAGAATGTAATTTACGCGCTTCTCGTTCTTTTCCTTTTGTATCAAAAGCAACAAATCATAATTTCATTGCGATCTCAACAGAAGTCATGATGAATCAATATAAATTCGCACGCTATGAAACACTGGAATTAGATTATGTAGGCGTTAAAGCACCCCAGTTTTCCTATAATCGTTTAAAAGGCGCTGATCCTGTTGCACATGTGGAAATGGCTTCTACGGGCGAAGTGGCATGTCTAGGTGAAAACTTGCATGATGCCTATTGGCGAGCTTGGTTGTCTACTGAGCAAACAGTAGCGGGTAAACGTATTTTGGTTTCGATTGCAGATGCACATAAACACAAAGTATTGCCTTATTTGCGTGAACTTGAAGAAAAAGGCTGGGAAATTTATAGCACAGGCGGCACGCATTCTTATCTTTCACAGAATGGCGTAGGATCTTATTTTGTCTATAAAGCCAGTGAAAAAATAGAGCCAAATATTCGTACAGTGATTGCTAATCGTAAAGTTGATTTAATCATCAATATTCCCACAAATCGCAGTTCTGCAGATTCAAAAACAGATGGATTTATTATTCGGCGTACCGCCATTGACCATCACATTCCGCTTATTACCAATATTCAGAGTGCACAAATTATTTTGCCATGTTTGATTGAATTAATGGAAAAAGAATTGCCGGTGTATTCGTGGCGGGAAATTGTTAGGCTAGCCTAAAAAATAGAAACCTAAAGCCCGCTTTCTTTTAACAAGGCATCTATAGTGGGTTCATGACCACGAAATGCAACATAGAGCTCTAAGGGGTCGCGTGTTCCCCCTGGTTCCAAAATCTTTTTTAAAAAAGCTTTACCTGTCGCGGCATCAAAAATGCCTTTTTCTTTAAATGGCGTATACGCATCACTAGATAACACTTCAGCCCATTTATAACTATAATACCCTGCTGCATACCCACCCGAAAAAATATGTGAAAAACTATGTTGAAAGCGATTAAATGTCGGCATAGTGATAACAGAAGCTTCTTGTCGTATTTGATTGAGCATGGCCTGTACTTGGGGTCCTTTGTTTGGGTCATAGTTTAAATGCAAAGCAAAATCAAATAATGAAAATTCAAGCTGTCGCAACATGTGCATGCCTGGCTGAAAATTTTTAGCAGAAAGTAATTTATTGAAAAGTATGTCAGACAAAGGTTCGCCCGTGTCTTTATGTGCAGAAATTAAAGCGATTGCTTCTTTTTCCCAACACCAATGTTCGAAAAACTGACTTGGAAATTCGACAGCATCCCACGGCACACCATTGATTCCTGCTACGGGAGCATAGTCTACTTGGGTTAATAAATGATGTAAGCAGTGACCAAATTCATGAAATAGAGTTTGCACATCTTCATGTGCTAACAAGGCAGGATTGTTATTCAGTGGACGCATAAAGTTGCAAGTTAAAAAAGCGATAGGTAAATGCAGGCTGCCATCAGGCAATCGACGGCGAGCTTGGCATTCATCCATCCATGCACCGTCACGTTTGTGAGGTCGTGCATAAAGATCTGTATAAAAATAACCGCGTAAGACTTCATTTTCATCATAAATTTCAAAAAACTGTACATGAGGGTGCCAAATATCAACGCCATGACGTTCTACAATTTTTATCCCATACAGTTTATTTACAATAGAAAACATGCCTTCTAACACTTTTGTAATAGGGAAATAAGGACGTAAATCATCTTCTGCTAGAGCTAGTTTTGTTTGGCGCAACTTTTCTGAATAATAAGGCAAATCCCATGCTTCTAAACGCTCAATGCCATCGGATTCTTTTGCAAATTTTGCCAATTCTTGTATTTCATCGAGGGCGGCTTTTTTTGATTTTATAATTAAGCCATGAAGAAATTGCAGTACACGTTCAGGCGTGTGAGCCATTTTTGTTGCAAGCGAATACTCTGCATAATTTTTAAAATCTATTAAATTAGCTATTTCATGACGAATTTTTAAAATTTCTTCCATGATTGCTGTATTATCCCAGCGTCCTGCATTAGGGCCTTGATCTGAAGCACGTGTGACATACGCTTCATAGATTAACCAGCGAAACTCCCGATGTGCTAAATTCTTCATGACAGTGGAATAATAAGAAGAATCTAATGTCAGCACCCATCCCTTTAGCTCGCGTTGTTGCGCAGTTTGTTCGGCAATTTTCAAAGCCTGCTCGGGCAAGCCTAGTAATGCATCGGGGTCAGTGACATGTAATGTCCAAGCATGCGTTGCATCTAAAATATTTTCAGAAAATTGAGCAGACAACTTACTAACTTGTTTTTGTAACTCAGCAAAACGTGCTTTTTCAGCGGGTGGCAAGTGCACTCCTGCTAATTTAAAATCACGCAGGGCATTATCGACCACTTTACGTTGTGCGGTATTATAATTTGCATACTCCACATTTTCAGTAATAGACTGAATGGCTTTATAGACGGATTCATTTTGCATGAGTTCAGTATGGTACTCGGTCAATAAAGGCAGGCAAGCATTATAAGCAGCGCGCAATGAATCTGATTCAGCGACAGCATGCAGATGTGAGACGGGTGACCAAAGATGAGAAAGTTGATCATCCATCTCTTCCAATGGCGCCATGAAATTGTCCCAGGTGTAGCTTTGTTGTTCTAGGAGCTTGCTTAGAGTTGCTCGGTTTTGAGCGATAAGTTGTTTTAATGCAGGCTCGATGGCGTTAGGTTGAATATCGCTAAAAATAGGGAGTGACTTTAATGTGGTTATGGAATTAATCATGTAGAGTGCCTTGGAATTTTAAGTTCAATTACTATTTTATCACTTGGCTATGCGGGTTCAGAGGGAACTTTTAGAGTAACCTACAGGTTGGGTTATAATTATCCGTTAAAAATAGTTTGGCCGTATTTTATATCAGACTTTTAGTTTGAATAGTCTACCTAGAAACAATTATTTGTGCGACACAAACAGATTCAATGATGCTATAATTTGGCCTTTAAAGGTTGAATCGAATTCAAAATGAAAAAAAATACTCAAAATTCTAACACATTACAACAAATGATTATGACGCTTCAGGCTTTCTGGGCAGCCCAGGGTTGTGTCATTGTACAGCCTTATGATATGGAAGTGGGTGCAGGTACTTTTCATCCCGGAACATTTTTGCGCGCGCTAGGCCCTGAGCCATGGCGTACAGCGTATGTGCAACCTTGCCGTCGTCCGGCCGATGGACGTTATGGTGAAAATCCAAATCGGCTTCAATGCTATTACCAATTTCAAGTGATGTTAAAACCGTCTCCCTTAAATGTGCAGGAACTCTATCTTGATTCATTGCGCGTATTGGGGATTGATCCGCTTACCGATGATGTTCGTTTTGTTGAAGATAACTGGGAAGCACCCACCCTGGGTGCCTGGGGCTTGGGTTGGGAAGTGTGGTTAAATGGCATGGAAGTGACCCAATTTACTTATTTTCAACAGGTGGGTGGGTTGGAGTGCAGACCCGTGACGTGTGAAATTACCTATGGGGTAGAACGTTTAGCGATGGTGTTACAAGGGATAGATAATATTTATGATTTGGTTTGGGATAAGACAGAACATAACATTGTTACTTACGGTGATGTATTTCATGAAAATGAAGTGCAGATGTCCAAGTATAATTTTGAAGAAGCGAATATAGAAGAGTTAAAGAAACAATTTCATACTTATGAACAAGAAAGCTTACGTTTAATTGAAATGAACCTGCCCTTACCCGCTTATGAAATGGCAATGAAAGCATCTCATGTTTTTAATATGCTTGATGCAAGACGCGCTATAGCGGTCACTGAGCGACAACATTATATCTTGAAAATTCGTCGTTATACCAAAGCCGTTGCTGAAGGGTATGTCAAAGCACGTGAAGCACTCGGGTTTCCTTTACTGAAGGACAAAAAAAATGGCTGATTTTCTCGTCGAAATCCATACAGAAGAACTGCCTCCCAAATCATTACATCGTTTGGCAATCCATTTTTCACAAGAAATACAGGCAGGTTTGAATAAAGCAGAACTGACTTTCTCTTCGGCACAGTTCTATGCAACACCTCGTCGCTTAGCCGTGTTAATCAAAAAGCTGAGTCCTAAGCAAGCGGATACAGAAGTTGAACGTAAAGGCCCTGCTTTGACAGCCGCATATGATGCACAGGGAAAACCAACGCAGGCTTGCGTGGGTTTTGCACGTTCTTGCGGCGTTGATCCAAAAGCGTTGTTGACAATTAAAAATGCGCAAGGTGAGTGGGTTGGTTATAGGCAAACAATGCTGGGAAAAACGGTACAAGACTTATTGCCTGCCATTGTAATGCAAGCGCTTGCTGCTTTGCCTATCCCAAAGCGTATGCGCTGGGGTAATAGTCCAGTTGAATTTGTTCGTCCTGTGCATGCTGTTATTTTACTGTATGGCAAAGAAATTATTTCGGCTGAAATTTTAGGTGTTTCTGCAGACAGAAAAACACGAGGACATCGTTTTCATAGCAAAGGTTGGGTCAGTATTGCAAGCCCAGCGAGCTATGTCACAAGTCTTGCTAAAAAATGTGTGTTAGTAGATTTTTTAGCGCGCAAAGAAAAAATACGTCAACAAATAACTCAGATCGTTAGCGAATCGCTTGGATCACAGGCACATGCCGTGATGCAAGATGAATTACTGGATGAAGTAACAGGTTTAGTTGAATGGCCTGTTGCATTATGTGGTAGCTTTGATGCTAGTTTTTTATCTGTACCACAAGAAGCACTTATTTCTGCAATGCAAGATCATCAGCGCTATTTTCCAGTCATCGATCAACATAATAAATTGCTGCCCTATTTTATTACGATCAGTAATATTGAAAGTAAAAATAAAAAACAAGTGACAGCAGGTAATGAGCGCGTACTACGCGCTCGTTTGTCAGATGCTGCTTTCTTTTTTGAAACAGATAAAAAAGAAAAATTAGCTGATCGTATTGATACATTAAAAAACATTGTTTTTCAAAATAAATTAGGCACCTTATATGATAAGGCGGAGCGTATAGCACAGCTTGCAGCAAAATGTGCCAAGGATATAGGCATTGATGCGCAGGCCGCAATGCGTGTCGGTTTTTTAGCAAAAGCCGATTTGACTACACAGTTAGTAGGTGAATTTCCAGAGTTACAAGGTATTGCAGGTTATTATTATGCATTGCATGATGGCGAACCAGAGGCCATTGCTAAAGCGCTGAACGAGCAATATCTTCCACGGTTTTCTGGCGATGTATTGCCAACTACTTTAGTAGGCTGTGCTATTGCGATTGCTGATCGTCTGGATACCTTGGTAGGTGTATTTGGTATTCAACAGGCCCCAACAGGAGATAAAGATCCCTTTGGCTTACGACGAGCCGCACTGGGTGTGCTGCGTATTATCATTGAAAAACAACTTAAACTGGATTTACAAGAATTATTAAAAGCGGCAGTGAAAGGCTATACGGTAAAATTAGAAAATGCAGAAGTCGTTAAACAAGTGCAGCAATTTATGTTCGAACGATTGAAGCCCTGGTATCAGGAACAAGGCATTACATCTGATGTATTGGCTGCAGTCGCTACGCTCGGCATTACTAAACCGTATGATTTACACTGCCGTATACATGCTGTGCAAGCATTTAAAAAATTACCAGAAGCGCAGGCGCTGAGTGTTGCTAATAAACGAGTTAGTCATATTTTAGATAAATATGTTGAAGTCATTACTGCAAAAACAGTAGATACAACTCTATTTGAACAAGATGCAGAACATGTGCTGGCTAATAAATTGCAAGAATTGCGTGATAAAATTGTAATGCAATCAAAATCAGAAGATTACACAGGCATTTTGACTCAATTAGCAACGTTACGTGAACCCGTCGATACTTTTTTTGATAAAGTGATGGTGATGGTAGATGATAAAGCATGTAGAGAAAATCGTTTATTATTGCTGAAAAATTTACGTGAATTATTTTTATATGTAGCAGATGTGGCACTATTACAATGAGCAACCCACTTATTATTTTGGATCGTGATGGTGTCATTAATTACGACTCAGATTACTATATTAAATCTCCTGATGAATGGTTGCCCATTCCAGGCAGTTTGACTGCGATAGCACAGCTTAATCGTGCAGGTTTTCGTGTCGTTATTGCAACAAATCAATCCGGTGTGGCGCGTGGATTGTATGATTTGGAAATGTTATCTCAAATACATGAAAAATTGATACGCGAATTAACATCCGTTGGCGGGTATATTGAAGAAATATTTTTTTGCCCGCATCATCCTGCTGAGAATTGTGAATGCCGTAAACCCAAGTTAGGTATGTTCAAGCAGATTCAAGCAAAATATAAAGTCGATCTTCGTGACACTTTTTTTATTGGCGATACGTTTACTGATATGCAAGCAGCAAAAGAGATACCGTGCAAACCCATTTTAATTTTGTCAGAAAAAGGACAGCAAGCATTAGCGATGCATCCAGAGCTTGCTTCGATACCACATTTTCCAGATTTGGCAGAGGCGGTGCATTATGTATTGGCTCAGAAAAATTAATTTAATCCTTCGTTCTAGCCTGTTTTCTTTATTGATGCTCATGACAACGATTTTGTATAGCTTCATTTGCCTTGCAGCTTTCCCTTTTCCATTTCGTTATCGTTATAAATTAATAACCGCTTATACGAGCGCCATGCTTTGGTTACTCAAGGTGCTGTGTCATGTTGATTATCAAATCGAAGGGTTAGAAAACATTCCTAAAAATCGCAGTGGTATTGTATTAAGTAAACATCAATCTACTTGGGAGACTTTTTTCTTGCAAGGCTTGTTTTATCAATCGGCCATCATTTTAAAAAGAGAATTATTATGGGTTCCTTTTTTTGGTTGGGGTTTAGCAATTATTGATCCCATTGCCATTAATCGTAGCAATACAAGCAGCGCGATGAGTCAAATTATCACTAAAGGTAGAAAATGCTTGGAGGCAGGCCGTTGGATTTTAGTTTTTCCAGAGGGAACGCGTATACCATTTGGTGAAGTCGGTAAATATCGCGTAGGTGGAGCAAGGCTTGCAACAGCTACAGGCTATCCTGTGATCCCTGTCGCCCACAATGCCGGCCGCTTTTGGCCTAAACGGAGTTTTATTAAAACTCCAGGAACAATTCATGTAGTGATTGGGCCTTTAATCGAAACAAAAGATCGTTCAGCAGAAGATGTATTAGCCGAAGCTAAAAACTGGATTGAAGATACGATGAAGAAGTTATAATGGTTTATTCCTATTGTGTCATTTATCTTATTGTAAAGTAGTTTTAATCATCTTACTTTTTTTGTTTCTAATAACAGAAATAAATTATCATACTTATTTCCCGCGCTCCAAACATACCAACCATCGGCCCCAGCATTTTCTGCAGCTTGGATTTGCGAATAGATATAATTCATTTTCTTTTCATGTGATAGCAAGTAATGATAATTGGAAAGTTCAATATAAGGGATTAATTTAAAAGGCAACGGCTCATTATTAAATTGGTTTTTGATAGCGGCTAATGAGTCATATACTGTTTTATAAGGGATTTTTACATGCACATCAAATGGGACATAGTGCGATGGATATACCATTGGACAAATGACATTGACACTAGAAGAAAATAGCTTGATGTTTTGGCCAATATATTTAGATTCACCAAAACTAGAAATCCCAAAAACATCTATCTGCAGAGGCACATCTATTTTACTTTTGTAATACTGTATAATTTTAAGAATATCTTTTGAGTTTTCTGAAGAAGGCGACTGTTTTGTATTATAACGAATATAATCTAGCTGAATTTGGGTGGCGCCATAAGCTAAAGCATGTTTTATCAGTTGATATTTCTTATCCCAATAGGTTTGTGAGTGCACTTGCTCACGCGTGCCACCGCCAGGAAATATCGTAATTCTAGCCACGTAGTCAATATGGTTCTCTTTAAGAAGTTGTATATTTTTTCCATAGCGAGCAGACGGTTTTTCAAGATCTACAATAAAAGTGCTAATTCCAACTTTGTTTGAACGATTTATAAGGTAATTAAGCATGTTTGTATTTTCCAAGGTAGATTGGCTTAGGTAAATGCCTTTTACCATAGCCGCGCTAACGCTACCGTTGTGGAAAAATAAAAGCATGGATAAAAAGACTAGAAATGCTAACCTTGCATGGAATTTATACATACTTGGTCGTCCTTGAGCGATGAGATAAGATCAGTCTACCTCAAATTGTGATCTCCGTTTTTATGGTATAATACGGGCAATTAATTTACCGGTCTCTTGTCCCAAAAATGGCTGTGCCAATTCTGACCAGCGTAGATCCCTCTGCAACTGCTGCTTTCATATCATTAGACATGCCCATTGATAACGTATCCAGCTGGAATTTTTTTTCATTGAGACTATGAAATAATACAACGAGTTTTGCAAACTCCGCTCTTTGTTCTTGAAAAGAGTCTTTAGGTGTAGGGATAGTCATCAAGCCACGTATTTTTAAACGGGGCAATGTAGCACAGTACTCAGCGAGTGCTGTGGCTTCATGGATGGATATACCCAGCTTGTTCGCTTGTTGGCTGACATTCACTTGCAGGCAAATATTTAAAGGAGGTAAATACGCTGGACGTTGTTCGCTTAGCCGTTTGGCAATATGTTTATCTGTTACGCTGTGCACCCAATTAAAATGCTCAGCAATTTTTTTAGTTTTATTACGTTGAATCAAACCAATAAAATGCCACTCTAATTTTTTTTCAACAAAAGTAGCCATTTTCAGGATGGCTTCTTGTAAATGATTTTCACCGAATGCAAGTTGGCCAGCTGAGATAGCTTGTTCTATTTTTTCAATAGATTGGCCTTTACTGACGGCTAGTAAAAAAACAGAGTGTGGTTTTCGCTTGAATAAAGCTTCAGCATCATGAATCTGCTGTTTTACTTCTGCAAGATTTTTCGCAATGTTAATCAAGTTTGGGGCCGGCATCACGGATTGCATTGCTCACATCAAATTTTTTAAAGTTATCAGTGAATTTTTCTATTAATACACGGGCGCATTCATCATAGGCTTGTACATTGGGCCATGCTTGTCGTGGGTTTAATACTTTTGAATCGACGTTCTCAATTTTTGTAGGGATAGCCAAATTAAAACCCGGTAATGTTTCATAGTGCGCATGACGTAGATCCCCATTTACAATCGCACGAACAACGGCGCGTGTGGTTGGAATAGAAAAACGGTTGCCACCTTGCCCATGAGCACCCCCAGTCCATCCTGTATTCACTAAATAAACTGCAGCATCCCAATTTTCTAACCGTTTCATTAATAAATTAGCATATTCACGAGCTGCTCTAGGGAAAAATGGCGCGCCAAAACAGGTGCTAAATGTTTGTTTGATACCAGCGCCTTGCCCTACTTCGGTGCTGCCTATGAGCGCAGTGTATCCGCTTAAAAAATAATAAGCCGCTTGTTCTTTGGTAAGACGTGCTACAGGAGGGAGTACGCCGTATAAATCACAAGTTAAAAACAAAACAGCATGAGGTTGCTCTGCTTGATTGGCTTCAATACGTAATGGAATAAATTCTCGCGGATAAGCGGCGCGCGTATTTTGTGTTAAGCTGACATTGCTGTAATCAGGCTCTTTTGTTTTAGAGTCAAGCATGACATTTTCCATGACAGAGCCATAACGAATGGCATCCCAAATAACAGGTTCGCGTTCTTGTGACAAATCAATACACTTCGCGTAGCAACCGCCTTCAAAATTAAATACGCCTTCTGGGCCCCAGCCATGTTCATCATCTCCAATTAAATAACGTTCTGGATCGGCAGAAAGAGTGGTTTTACCTGTGCCAGATAGACCAAAAAACAAAGCAGTTTTGCCATCTTTGCCTACATTGGCGGCGCAATGCATAGGTAGGATTTCATATTGTGGCAAGAGGAAATTTAATACTGAAAACATTGCTTTTTTCATTTCACCTGCGTAATACGTGCCGCAAATTAAAATACGCCGTTCTGTAAAATTGAGAATCACGGCGGCATCACTGTTAACACCGTCCCGTGCTGGGTCTGTTTTAAAGCCAGGGACACAGAGCAGCGTCCATTGATCAAGTTGATCAGTGGCAATCGGTTTTTCAGGATGAATAAATAAAATTTGGGTAAAGAGGTTATGCCAAGCCAGTTCTGTTTTTACTTTCACAATGAGGGAAAATTTTTCTTCCGCGCCTACTTTAAGGTAAGATACAAAGGCAGATTCTTTTGTTTGTAAATAGTCGGAGGCGCGTTGCCACAATGCTGTAAATTTTTCTGAGCTGATAGGTTGATTAATTATGTTCCAATCAACAGTATTTTCAGTTACATTATCTTTGACGATAAATCTATCTTTAGGCGAGCGCCCAGTGCGTATACCGGTAGTGACAGTCAGAGCTTGATTGGCTGCCAGTACCCCTTCTTTTCTGGCCAATGCCATATTGATTAACTCTGAAGTGGATAAATTAATATAGTTCTGAGTAGTCATGATTATCTCGTCAGCTTCGATCATTAAGAATAGTCTCCAGGGAGGGGGGAGGTTAAAAAGTCGAATTGTACCTAAAATTTTATGAATACTCCATTCGAAATGCAAGGCCAAGAGTTCCCGCTAAAAAGCATGGATGGCTTGTTTATAGGTTGCGCATACTGTCAGCGGGGACCGCTGGTATAAGAATGCTTTGATCTTGTCTATAATGACGGCATAATGAATGCCGCACTAATTAAAAATATGGATCCAAAGGGTATGACAGAATTAGATCGCGTTATTGCAATTGCATTTGCAAGTGAGGGTAAGCAAGAAGATGTTAATAAAGTTTATTTAACGTTGTTGCGCACGCAACTGATGATTCCGGTAAAAAAAGAGCCAAGTCAAAATGAAGAAGAACCTTTTATTCCCTTGTTTGCCAAGCTAGATGAAAAATATTTTTTGATGGCATTTGATACCTTGGAGCGTTTGACTGCGTGGGCGGGTGACCAGTTAGACAAAATGGGGTATGTCGAATTGTCAGGGCGTGATTTTATTGCAGGGATGAGTGATCAAGTTTACTTTTCTCTTAATTTAGGCACTGATTATTATAAGGAATTTTCACCAGATGAGGTGCGGCGATTAAAGATGGTGGTGGCACGTATTGATCAGTTGAAAATATCGTAATCGTTCACATTCTTAAGCGGCAAACTATTAGTCTAGGGCATCGTGAAAGGTTACAAAGTGGGATTTAATCCAGTGTAGTATGCATCCCAGCCAGCTTGACGATATTTTTGTGCTTCCAGCCGTGGGTCTTTGGCCTGTAAAATGCCACGACCTACAATGATAATATCACTTTCATTTTCCAGCAAAGCGCGTGCGGGTGTTACATATTGTTGACCTAATGCATCTTTTCCTTCTGCTAATTGAACGCCTGGTGTCATATATAACCACCAAGGATCAGCCGATATTTTTTTTTGGGCGATAAAACCGAGCACAAACTCAGGAAATTGTTCAGCCATGCGTAGTGTTTTTTGAGTGTAATCAGAGTTGATCAAATTGCCTGCCGAACTCATTTCTGCTAGCAATAAGAGTCCGCGTTGTTTTGGTAAGCCTACTTCTGCAAGACCTGAAATAATCCCGGGCCCAGGTAAGCTATGCGCATTGATGATGTCAGCCCAGTCAGCAATGTGAAAGATACCTTGCTGGTACTGGTGTTTGACAGTATTGCCAATGTCAGCAAACTTCCGGTCTTCAAAGATCAGAAAGTGATGTTTTTTTGCAAGCGTTACTAATTCGTGTGTGAACTCCAAGGTAAAATCTGTCAAGATATCAACATGTGTTTTTAGTATGCAAATTTCTGGACCTAGTTTATCCGCTAACTCAAGCAAAACTGAACATGAAGTGACATCAGCAGATAAAGCTAAATTCGTTTCTTTTTCACCTAATAGGGAAAACAAGCGTTGCGCTATGTGGTTAGTGCACAGTGCAGCGCGCTCGATGTAGGAAAGCCGTTTATGTTTATGCATTTTCATGTAAGAGGGCATTAACAATAATACGTTCAGAGTCAGGTAATACGTGTGAAACGAGCAGTGTATTTAGGACTTCTTTTAGAGTAAAGGCAGCATGCAAACTGTACTGATGTTTTTGTAAATTTTCTTTTCCACCTTGCTCTCTGTTAATGAGTACACCGACATGCTTAACTTTTAATCCAACTACTTCAATGTCTTCTGCTGTTTCTAGAATGCTGCTGCCAGTCGTGATGATATCTTCGATGATTAAACATTGCTGCCCTGTCTTGAAGGCGCCTTCGATACGTTGTTTGGTGCCATAGTCTTTAGGTTCTTTTCGACGCATTACCATAGGGAGGTCTTGCTTGAGGGCAATGCAAGTGGCGATTGGTAAGGCGGTATAAGGTACACCGCAGATGACGTCAACGGGATAACCATTGACTTGCTGCCAAATAGTTTCAGCCACAGCGCGCAACACTTCCGGGTAGGAAATAATTTGCCTAAGATCAAGGTATATGGTTGATTTATTTCCGCTTTTTAAGGTAAAATCACCGAACTTAATGGCGCCGATTTCGTAGAGTGAAAGAATAAGTGGTTTGTAATTCATAATATCTCTGTCCTTAACTCGGCAATTCCAACATAATACGAAACCAAAAGCAAACGCAAACGTATCTATTCAGCACTATCTTGGTTTTGCGAAAAAAGCTCAGATTTGAGCCAAGGCTGCGAGATCGCTTTGTAAAAATAGCGGAGCATATACTAAATATGTGAGCAGATTTTTACAAAGCGATCTCGCAAGATTGGCCAAATATGAGCTTTGCTGATTCTGTGCTGATATAGTTATACGCTAACGAAGTATACCTAAAAAGTTGGGGTGAGTAGATGATAAATTCGCTTTACGGGCACGATATCTTATCTATAAAAGATTTGTCACTTGAACAAATTCAGCTTATTTTAAAAACGGCTCAGCGTTTAAAACAAGAGCCTGCTTTTCAAATGATCCGCGGTAAAATAGTTGCGCACTGTTTTTTTGAAGCTTCTACTCGCACACGTTTGTCTTTTGAGGCAGCCACTTTACGTTTAGGCGGACAATCTATAGGCTTTTCTAGTGATGAAGGGCTTTCTATTAAAAAAGGCGAAACACTGCATGATACCATCCGGGTTATTTCTGAGTATGCCGATTTAATTGTTATTCGACATCCACGCGAAGGCGCTGCACGTTTAGCAGCTGAAGTTTCAGCAAAACCTGTTATTAATGCTGGCGATGGCGCCAATCAACATCCAACGCAAGCATTAGTTGATTTATTCACAATTCAAGAATGTCAAAAGAATTTAGATGGTTTAAGTATTGCGTTAGTGGGTGATTTAAAATATGGACGCACCATCCATTCTTTTGCTCAAGCTTGCATGTTGTTTGATGTGCGCCTTTACTTAGTCTCTCCAGAAGGATTGGCGTTGCCAGAGCCTATTTGTGATGCATTAAAAAAACAAGGGGTGCGTTTTTCTTTCCATCGTTCTATGGAAGAAGTATTACCTAAAGTAGATATTCTGTATTTGACTCGTATTCAGCAAGAGCGGTTTAGTGAGACAGAATATCAAGTAGTAAAAAATAATTATATTTTGACGCCTGCGTTATTAAATAGCGCTAAAATTAAAACTAATTTAAAAATATTACATCCTTTGCCAAGAATAAATGAAATTGATGTGGGTGTAGATAAAACACCGTATTCGCATTATTTTATTCAAGCGGCGAATGGCGTCTATGTGCGCCAAGCCCTACTAGCCTTATTACTAAATGAGAAGTTACCATGAGTAAAACACTTCCAGTTTCTGCGATAAAAAATGGTACCGTGATTGATCATATCCGTCCAGGACAGGCGCCACGGATTATGCATTTGTTGAATGTGTTACAGAGTAAAAATAAAGTGACGATGGGGCTTAATTTACCGAGTAAATTACTTAAATTAAAAGATTTATTAAAAATAGAAAAAAGTTTTTTTCATATTGAAGACCAGGGTAAGCAAATCAAACTTCTTTGTCATTATTGTGAGAAAATGTTTGATCGAGATCAAGTGAAGGTTAATATTTAATGATTAAAATTGAAAAAGTCAGAGATAGTTATGGTGCATTAGTGGATTTACCTGCCATTGCCAGCGAGCAAGACATCGTGATTAATGATGCTAGCTTGACACTATTGCCCGCTTTGATTGATCCACACGTACATTTTAGAACACCGGGCCATGAGTACAAAGAAGACTGGCGTACTGCTGCTGCAGCTTCAATTCGTGGTGGTTATACCACTGTGTTTGATATGCCTAATACATTGCCTCCTACTATTACGCAAACTTATTTACATGAGAAAAAAGCACTTATTGATATTCAGTTAGAGGAAGTCGGTATTCCTTTGCGTTATCAACTTTTTTTTGGTGCTGATAAAAATCATCTAGATGAAATTGCTAAGGTCAAAGATGAAATCATTGGAATCAAAGTATTCATGGGATGCAGCACCGGGAACTTGGTGATTGACGATGATGAGAGTTTAGAAAAAGTTTTTCGCATTGCAGCAGAAAATAATTTATTAGTCGCTGTACATGCGGAAGATGAGCATTTATTGCAGCAACGTAAAGCAGAATTTAAAGACAGAAAAGAATATGCCGTGCATTCAGAAATTCGTAATGTGCAAGTGGCGTGCCGTGCGGTTAAAAAAGCCATTGCGTTGACTGAGCGTTATCAGACTAGGCTCTATATTTTACATGTCTCAAGCCTTGATGAAATTCGCTTGATTGACCGAGCAAAGCAGGCAGGACTGCCTGTTTATGCTGAAACAACACCGCATCACTTATTTTTAGACAGTACGGCTTATCCTATCCTAAAAGGTAAAGCGGTTGTCAATCCACCGCTGCGTTTGGCAACAGATCGCGCTGCACTGTTTTCAGCTATTCATGAAGGTATTATAGATACGATAGGTTCTGATCATGCGCCTCATACGCTTGCTGAAAAAGAAAAGATATATGGCGAGTGTCCCTCAGGCATGCCAGGTATCGAAACAACGCTGACATTATTATTAAATGCGCATTATGAAAATTTATTGAGCCTTGATGAAATCATTTCATTGACATCAAAACGTGCGCGAGAAATTTTTAAGTTAGAAAAAAATAATGATTTAGTGTTGGTTGATCTTAAGAAAGAAGTGCAAATTTCTGAGAAAGAATTGAAAACTAAATGTGGTTGGTCACCGTATGCAGGACGGGTGCTGCGGGGTTGCCCTGTTTATACTCTCTTGCGGGGACATTGTTATACTGACGCAACCAAACTAAAGTAGATTTTTGGAGTTCTACCGCGACCTACTATTGCTTCTGAGGCAATGCTTTTTGTGAGTACTTGGGTGTACATGACATTGCCGGATATCAATTTTGAAAATGCAAAGCGTGCACCAAATCCAGTCGATGTAGCACTTTGTTTTTTCTTGGTATTAGGCACGTTTTTGATGTTCCAGATGACACCCGCATCGTAATAGGTATAAAACTGTACTGATTGTAAGATAAACCCATTCGGAAAAGTATTCAGTCGAAGTTCTAAAGTGCCTGCGGCGCCTCGGTCACCTAATATTTCTGCAGGGTCATAGCCGCGACCCACTTGGCTGCCGCCAAATCCAAATTGCTCAGAAGACAGGAGTGGATTAAATGAATATTGTATTTGAGCGAGCGTATAGAATGAAAGGCGATTATTCAAAAAGGGTTGGACGTGGCCAATCTGGCCGTTCACCTTAGTAAATATACCATCTGCTCCAAAACGTGATGTAGTGAATGAAGTGGGATCACTGCTTGCTCCTAGAATTTTAAGGCCTTGTTCAAGGTGCACTGAGGAGAAATTGGTTCCATTGAAGCGGTCAGCAAAATTATAGATTGCACCTAGCCTGATAGGGCGGATGTGATCGTTATAGAGCAGAAGTTCTCTGTTAAATAAAGTGGTTTTGCTATCTAGATAGGTGAAGCCACCATCGAGTGTTAAATCTGCTGAGCGTGAGCGAATCAAAGGGTATTGCAGCGAGGCATAATACGTATTTGCGATGCCTTGTGTTTGTAGAGGTCTTAAGGTAAGTCCAGGCGTCGTTAATGATTGATTTCCGCCAACGATTCCTTGCAAGCCATTGCTTCCTAAGGGTGTTTGGTAGGCAAGATCAAGATAATGTAATTCTTTGCCATGTGTTGCGGCAAGATAGGTTAAACGTGTGCTATCACCCGAGCGAAAAATAGAATTTAAACTTGTCGTGGCTGTGAGTTGCAATGGGCCTATGTAAAGTGTTCCATAATTGTCATAGGAAAGTGACGCATTTATTATTTTTTCTTCTACTGCCAAGCTAAGGTCTGAGGCACCGGTTTCAGTTTTAGAAGGTTCTAACACAGCTTTTACTTGTACGCCTGGAATTTCATTTGCTAAACGTAGATATCGTTCCATTACGTTTAATTGAATAGGCCTAGAGCTTGAAATTTTTTCACCATAAGCTAATAAGATACGTTCAGCTCCTCTTGCATTGCCAACGATTTTTATTTTATCTACATAACCTTCGATAACGCGGACGCGTATGACCCCGGCATTTACATGTTGTGGCGGAAGGACAGCGCGCGACAAAATATAACCATTATTTCTATAAAAATTAGTGATATCTTGTACTATAGTTTGTAGCTCAGTAATGCTGATATTGGTATTGAGTTTACTCTTATAGAGGGGGAGTAACTGTGCATCTGAATAGACATGGTTCCCTTCAAAAACCATTTTTTTAAATGTAAATTTAATTTTTTCTGCTTCAGGTCCCAAGCTTGTTGGTTTTTCTTCTGGCACAGCGATGGGTTGCGATGGTTTTAAAGGTTGTTTTGGGGGCGGCAGATAATTTTGGGGAACTCGACCTGGCTCCACGCTGCCTGGCAAAGGGGGCGCTGCAGAGGTAATGTTGTTAATAATCATCATAAAAAAAATGATTATAAGACAGGAGTAATTTTTATTAATTATTCTGTGTTTTTTCATCAAATAAAAAATCCCTTTAATTTCGAGAAATAATACTACATTTCAGTCTAAGAGTAACAGTAATTATCGTTCTTGATATAAGCTTGAGTGAAACATTAAATGAAATATGTTCCAGAAAATACTCGCGTAGCTGCGCCTGAAAGGATGACGAGAGAATTTTCACCCTTCCATTCGATTAATAAATTTCCATAAGTGAGTTCCACGTTAACTTTATGATCCAATCCATGGTTGAGAATACCGGCCACTACGGCCGCGCATGCATTGCTTCCGCAGGCAAATGTCTCTCCTACCCCGCGTTCAAAAGTGCGTAGGCGAATGTGCTGTGGATTAACGAGTTCCATAAAACCCACATTGGTGCCTTTAGGAAAAGCAGAATGTGTGGCGATTTTTGATCCTATGTTTGCAATAGGTGCTTCTTTTATAGAAGATACGCATAAGATAGCATGGGGGTTACCCATAGAGAGAACCGTAAAAGATAAAGGAGGCGCTATAGAGTCTATTGAAATTTCATAATGCGCTGCCATTTTTTGGGTTAAGAAAGGAATTTTTTCAGGCTCAAAACAAGGAATACCCATTTTGACTTCAATATGGTCATAGTTATGGATGATCACATCAACAAGACCTGATACAGTTTCAAAGGTTAACGATTTTTTCTGAGTGAGCTTTTCTTCTTGCACGTAACGTGCGATACACCGCATGCCATTGCCACATTGTTCTGCTTCACTTCCATCCGCATTAAAAATACGACAGGCAAAATCGGCAATTAATGATTTTGTAACTATTAATAATTGATCAAAGCCAACACCTAAATGCCGATCAGCAAGTAAAGTAATAGGTATTTTGTGAATATCCATTGGCTGATGGATTGTATCCACTACCATAAAATCATTGCCTAGACCGTGCATTTTACAAAATGTTAGCATTTATTTTCCAAGAGACGATGTGTTGTTTGAGTTATCCACGGGTAAATATAAATGACCTGATTGCCCACAGCTTACAAGCATACAACAAAAGATAATAGAGATAAGAAAATTTCTCATGTGTTTTTCCTAAGCTTTTTATAATGTTGTATGAGCCCTTCAGTTGAAGAATCATGGGAGATTTTGCTTTGCGAGTTCAAAGAAGTCAAAATAGGAGATAGTAAATTTTTTCCCAGTTCAACACCCCATTGATCAAAAGAATTAATATCCCAAATAGCACCCTGGACAAATGTTTTGTGTTCATATAGCGCAATTAAAGAGCCTAGATTGTAGGGTGTTAGTTTATCAAGAAATAAAATGTTGCTTGGTTTATTGCCAGGCATCGCTTTGTGTTTTGCGAGTTGTTCACGTTCATCTGTTGTACCCTTTTCAAGGGGTAGTTCTGCTAAGGCTTCGGCATAAGATTTGCCTTGCATGAGCGCTTTGGCTTGGCTTAATCCGCTGCCGACTAAGATAGAGTAATGGTGATCAAATTCGTCTTTTCCCTTTCCTGCTAAAATAAAATCAACAGGAATTAAATGGCTGCCTTGGTGAAATAATTGATGAAATGCATGCTGTCCATTACAACCTTGTTCACCTAAAATAACCGGGCCCGTTAAAAAATGTATGGCTTCACCATCATGCGTGATACTTTTACCATTGCTTTCCATGTCCAGTTGTTGAATGTGTGCACGTAGATAATGCAGAGGGTGCGAGTAAGGTACGATAGCATGATGCGTTGTACCGAAAAAATTAATATACCAGATACCGAGTAATCCCATGAGTACAGGCATATTTTGAGTGAATTCGGCATGTTGAAAATGTTGATCCATAGCATGCGCACCAGCGAGGAATTGTGAGAAATGATCCATGCCAATAAGCAATGCTACAGGTAATCCTATTGCTGACCAAATAGAGTAACGTCCTCCCACCCAATCCCATAATTTAAAAATATTTTCTTTAGGAATACCAAAAGCAAGTGCTTTTTCAGTTGCAGCAGTGATGGCAATAAAATGAGGCGTTACATTTTGGGTCTTGAGTTGGGTTTGTAACCATTGCTTTAGTGTTACTGCATTGGTTATGGTTTCCAGAGTGGTGAATGATTTGGATGAAATAATAAATAAAGTAGTTTCTGGATCAAGTTGCTTTAATACAGCGTGTAAATGTGCACTGTCAATATTGGAAATGAAATGGCAGCGTAAATCTTCTTTAGAAAAATCAGCTAGCGCTGAAACAGCCATCAGAGGACCTAAGTGGGAGCCGCCAATGCCAATATTGACGATGTCGCGTATGGGTTTGTTGGTAATGCCGCGCCACGTTTTATCGCGAACTTTATCAGTGAATTCGCGCATTTTTTCTAAGGTTGCATGTATGGTAGGTATAATATTTTGGCCGTTAACAAAGAGAGATTGTGTTTTTGGAGCACGTAAGGCAGTGTGCAGCGCAGGACGTTTTTCCGTGCGATTAACGAGTGCACCCGAAAATAATTCATTGATTTTATGGGTTAAATGACAGGCTTTAGCTAATTGATTTAATAAATGAATAGTCTCTGCTGTGATTCTATTTTTTGAGTAATCTAATAAAATTTCGCCTACAACCAAGGAAAAGCGGGAAAATCGCTGCGGATCTTGGTTAAACCAATCTTGCATGCGGTATTGAGCAATCATTTTTTCATGAGCTTGTAGTGCTTGCCATTCTGCTTGCTCAGTCAATTTGTTCATGGATATTTTATGGGAAAGCTTAGGTCCGGGACAGGTAGGATACCTGATTTTATTAGATATTGCATCAACGGTGGTTCACGCTGACATAACGCGATTTGAGATTCTTAAGGGGGAGAAATCACGATTCTCCCCCTTAAGTAGCAAACAAGCACAAGCTTTGTGTGCGTAGCATATAAACAAGAAAAGAGTTCCCGCGTTTTTTTAGCGGGAACTCCTGTTGCATCAATGAGCTTAATCAGAGTAAGATAGATCACATTTAAGCAAGCCAGAAGGGTTTTTATCATGGAAGAGCTGTTTCAGCATCTAGAATTACGCATTCAAAAGCTACTACAAAAATTCGAATATTTGAAAATCTCTAATCAGCATGTACAACAAGACAAACGATCTTTAGTTGAAGAGAAAGAACGGCTTTTAATCAAACAGAAAAGTGTCGTTGCTCAAATTGAAAATATGGTTATGCGTCTTAAAGCACTAGAGGGGTTGTAATAATGAATGATACCAAAGATACTTCGATTGAAATCATGGGTAAAACGTATCAAATTAGGTGCCCAGAAACAGAAATCAATGCACTGCAACGTGCAGCGCAGTATCTTGAAGAAAAAATGCGTCTGATACGTGAATCAGGTATTTTAAGTTTTGATCGGGTTGCGATTATTACTGCATTGAATGTGGCGCATCAGTTGCTAACTTTGGAGCAGCAAAAAAATCAGCATGCGCATGCAGTTAATCAGCGCTTGACTGCATTACAATTAAAAGTAGAAAAGGCATTGGTAAAACAGGTAGAAATGGAGCTGCAGCCTGCAGAATAAAGATGAAATTCGTAAAAATTTGCTGATTAAACGTCGTGCCATCATGCCTGAACAACGCATCTTGGCAAGTCGGGCAGCAAGCCAGCTATTAGTCACAAATCCTCTTTTTCATACCAGCCAATCTATTGCCTGTTATCTTGCGCAAACAGATGAATTGGATTGTATGGCTATTATTCAGAAAGTTTGGCAGTCCGGGAAAACATGTTATTTGCCAGTTTTGTCTACTCAAAAAAAACAATCATTGGAATTTGTGGCATACCAGTTGGACGATCCTTTGCAGTTAAATCGTTATAACATTTTTGAGCCGATACAGGGTCATAGACTTGCGGCTGACAAATTGGATCTGGTGATTGTTCCTTTGGTTGCGTTTGATAGGCAGCAACACCGGGTGGGGATGGGAGGGGGCTATTATGATCGTACATTTGCATTTAAAAATGAAGGTGTGACAGATCAGCCATTTTTGCTGGGTTTGGGGTATGAATTTCAAAAAATTGAAGCAGTACCTAATGATTTTTGGGATGTCATGCTTGATGGGGTTTTAACGGAAAAACAAGTGTATTTATTAAATAGTGATTAATTTATGATTTTAATCTCAGACCCCACAACAAGTGCGGGGTGTGGAGGATTATATTTTATATGCAATGACTTCTTTCTAGCCGCCTGTCTTTTTCACAGCATCAGTCAATACCTCAAGGGAAACACGTCCAGGAAGAAAGGCTATTGCTTCGGGTTTTGCACTTGTTGATACATCGCTTTTAGCGACAAAGAAAACAGGCGTAAACATGATTTCCAAATCTTTAGCCAATTGATAGTTGGTTTTAATTTGTTGATCAACAGTTTTGTCTTTCATGTCTTTTTTAAGCTGGTCGACATCGAGACCGGCTGTCTTGGCAAGTTCATAAATCGCATTTTCGGTTAAGGGTTCTGTTTTGGAAGTCATTAACGCTAAATGGAATGGGAAATACTTACCTTGTTTTTGAGCGGCTAAGGCAGCTCGGGTAGCGACTTCAGACATAGGGCCACGAATAGGGAACTCTTTGAAAACCACTCGTACGTTAGGATTCGCTTTAATTAAACTTTCGAGTGTGGCTGTCATATCAATACAGTGAGGGCATTGATAGTCAAAAAACTCGACGACCGTTACAGCGCCGTTCGGATTACCCGTGGTTGGATCAGTTGTTTGATGAAATAACTGGTTAGCAAATTTAGGGGAGTTTTGTTGGATTTTTTCAAATTTCTTCGATTGCTCAGCAATCTGTTTTTGTTGATAACCTTGTAGTGATTGAATAACAATTTCAGGGTTCTGAATGATGTAATCATGAACAACACCTTCAATCTGTTTTTTTTGTGCTGGACTTGTCGTATTGCTAGCGGTTTGTGCACTCACGGCAATGCTAGAGGCTAACAAACAAGCCAAGCCAAGGCTTATCATTGGATTCGTTTTCATGGAGGGATTCCTTAACTTAATCTAAAGAGGAGTTACGTTAAAGTAGCGTTGAGATAAAGTCAAGACAAAGGCGGCTGGCATGATGTAGCAGTAAAGTTTAGTGAGATTTTTTTAGCCATAATTGGATAGCGTGGTAACGCTTTTCTTTAATTTTTTGAGCGAGTTCTTGGCCTTGATAATGTGCAGTCAATTCGTTGATTTCTGTTGTTTTAACGACATGATAGCAAGCAAGTAGCCAGTCTGTTGTTGGCTGAGATGAACAGGCAGCGCAAGCTAGCAAGAAATCATTGAATCGACTAGGACGGCGGAATGCATCGGTGGCAAGTAAGAGATTAAGCAAGTCATCGGCAGTTAAGTTTTTTGCATCTTGATAGTGTGGTAAGTATTTGGAGGCTAAGATAGCCATTTCTCGGTAATCAGTCGGTACGCGATAACGGTCGCAAAGTAGTTTAATCTCGTTTTCAGATAGCGTATGCAGTAATGCGGCGAAACGTACTTGGGTGCTAGATGAGATTTTTACGGCTTGGCTTAGAGCGATTAATCCAGTGCCTGACGCTATAATTTGAGGGAATAATATAGCTAATGCATTGCAGGCTGCTAATACAGCAAAAAATTTTTCAGGATGCTGTTCTAATAAAGCACGTTCAAGTTCTTTCCAGACCCGTTCAGCGACGAGCGCATCGACTTCTCCTTGCGCAACCATTTTTCGCATCAACAAGAGAGTATCAGGCGCTATATCGAAACCGAAACGGGCATTAAAACGTGCGACGCGTAAGATTCGTACGGGATCTTCTGTAAAAGCGAGTGAAACATGGCGTAAGATTTTTTTTTCTAAGTCTGCTTGACCGTGATAAGGGTCAATAATTTCGCCTGTAGGTGCTTGTGCCATGGCGTTGATTGTGAGGTCGCGTCGTTTTAAATCTTCTTCGAGTGTCACAGTGGGTGAGGTATCAAATGTAAATCCAGTATAGCCGCGACCTACTTTGCGTTCGGTGCGCGCTAAAGCATATTCTTCTCCTGTTTTGGGGTGCAGAAATACAGGAAAATCTTTTCCTACCTGACGAAATCCTGCTTGTAGCATCTCATCCACTGTAGTACCCACGACTACCCAGTCTTTTTCTTTGACGGGCAGGCCTAATAATTGATCGCGGATGGCACCGCCGACTAAATAAGTTTTCATGAAGATGATAGCAGCCTAAAGTCGAGTAAGATGAGTTAATCATACGCGAGAAAAATGAGTTGGCACAGAGAGCAATATTAGAATGACAAAAACGAATTTCTCGCGAGCGACTAATTAATTATTTTTTAGAGTCTTGCTTTGGGCGGGATGTTTTGCTTGCATCTAAGGTTTCATCATTCATAAAGGTATCTGGTGCAGGAGGTTTTGCCCATAGTTTAGCTGTACTTGAAGGATTACTAGAAGAGCTTAATGCAGCCGTGGGTGAAGGTCTTTTAGTAGAGGCAGTGGATAAAGAAGTCAAGATCGAAGTAACGGACATTCCTCGTGGTTTAGCCGTTTCTTCTGTCGAGCTAGCCCTCACGGTTTCTGTTTCTGCTGAGGGAAAAACAAATTGCATTATTTCCGCTCTGGCTGCGGCTAAAATAACTAAACCTGTTCCGCCAAGTCCAACGAAAGGTAATGCAAAACTCGCAGCATAGGTTGTTGCAAGTGCAACAGTGCTTAAAGGGAGCAGGGTGAAGCCAACGACAGGTACCAATCCCCATTTGACATCATTCCAAGATTGATCGGAACGCTCTTTTAATGTTTGAAGATCATCCCTGGCATCTGGAGCATCTCTTTTTGCTACGTAATCTCTATAGTCTATTATGGCGGGATAGACGGTGTTTTTGGCCCAACTTGCTGTTGTTAATCCTGCTGCAGCCCATCCGGCGGCTGATAATGCGGCTGGAGTCAAGGTAATCACTGCATAGCCAGCGAGTCCTATAAAACCAATATTAATTCCCTGATAGACATATTTCATTGGCCCAGTTGTTTCTTTTGCTAACTCACTAAAGCCGTTAACAAAACGAGCTAAAGGCCCAAATACAGTTTGTGTTATTGCGTTGATTGCTCTATAAAGAGGAGAGAATGCTTTGAAAAGGTATTCAAAGTTTTTGGCAAACCGTGTAAAAAAACCTTCTTCTTTTCGTGGGTTCATTTTTTTCTCCTATTCATGAGTTAAAGCAAGTATAGGAAGACATACGATGAGTATAGGTGACGAATAAAAGAAAGCAATTTTTCAGCTATAACTTACTGATTAAAATGAAAAATTAATAATAATTTGTTTCTCTCGCGTCGTTTTCTCACGCGGTTTGTAGGAGGCCAATTTCGCTGGAAGAATGCTAGCAATGCGATGAGTGGTTATAACACTAAGAGCGCGCGTTGCGCGCACTCCACATTATATGTTAAATGCGCTGGGTTCAGTGTGCCCAAGATCACACTACTCACCCCCGGTTCTTGAAAAATGAATTGCATGGCTGTTTGAATGGGATCCTGATTAGCAATTTTTTGCAAATGTCCACTGGCCAGTGCTTTCTTAATGAAGATCCCTTTCTTTTTCTGATGTGCATAAGCAATCACAGGTTGCTCAACTGTGTAGGCAGGATTATAGGTCACCATGATTACATCAGATTGATCTACTGCTAATAATCCACCTTCAATAGTTTTAGTTGACATGCCGAAAGCGCGAACGAGGCCTGCTTGTTTTAAATCAGCTAATGTTAAAAATACAGCATCCTGTTCAATGATTTTTTTATCTTCACCATTAGAATGTACCAAGACGATGTCTAAATAATCTGTGTGTAAGCGTCTTAAGCTGCGCTCAATACTTTTACGCAAGCTAACAGCAGAAAAATCAAAAAATGATTCACCATGAATAAATTCTTCTCCCACTTTAGTACAAAGTACCCAATTTTGACGTTGGCTGTTAAGTAGTTTTCCTAAACGCTCTTCACTGGTGCCATAGGCGGGTGCTGTATCCAATATATTAATACCTAACGTTTGAGCGCAATCGAGTAATGTAAGGATTTCTTTATCACTGGGTAAAGCAAATGTTTCTGGATAATTAATTTTTTCGTTGCGACCAAATTTAACTGTACCTAAGCCAATCTGACTGACAGAAATGTTTGTATTACCGAGCATCATTTTTTGTATCATGTGAGTAATATACCCATAACATCTCAAGATGCGAGATTTTAATGTTCAGCTTACGAGAAGTTAAATCTTTTTTCAATTAAAAAATCCGAGTAATATTCATTGTATTGTGAGGTTTTTTTAATTGAAAAAAGTTTCAAATTCGAAGTAAGACGAGCGTTAAAAATCGTATCTTGAGATGTTATGGGTATATATCCCATATTGGTTTTGCAAGAGCGGGAATAGGCCAAGCGCGAAGTTCCCGTATATCCGCAATACAAGGTATGATATTTTCATTTGATAAACATTGCATGATTTCTGTAGCAAGCAAGGGTGCAAATGCTAATTTGGTGGGCCAAGCAATAATCATATTTTCAATTTCTTGTAAGTAGCAAGAGTCAGGACGATGGCCATGAGGCTGTAAATTCTCCGCTCGGTTTACATAAAAACTGGTAAATTTGGCTTTAGAAAAATCAAGCCAGGGAAATAATTCTTTTAATTCGTCTTTAGCGACCTGCGTTTGTTCTTCAGCGCTTAATTTTACGCCTTCTTCAGCAATTTGCCCGCCTAAATACCAGATCGATTTGCCGTCTTGTGCTTTGTGAGTAGTGATGGTTAAACGGGGCGTGGCACCCAAACCTAAACAATGCGCATATAAAGGATAATCAAAATCATGTTTGACTATCACCATATGCAAAGGCCGGCGCTGAATACCGAGTGTATGATGTTTTAATTTTTTTAATATTAATTCATTGCCTTCACCCGCAGTAAAAATATATTTTTGTGCGGCGACTTGCACTGTTTGCATCGGTGCAGCATGAATTTCAAGCGAAACTAAGCGATCTTTCTCATCCAATACAAGTTGATTTTCTTCCATAGGATCGATTTTAAAAATAATATCTTGATTGGGCATCATGAGTTCGCGTAACAATGCATATACGTCAATGACAGTTTCATCAACAGAATACACTTGTCCATCGAATTGCGGATGCTGGAATATTTCTGGAAAATTTTTTTTAGACAATGCTTTTGTATGGCTTTTTAAAGTCATTCCTGCGAGGAATCCCGCTATTTTTGAGGTAAGTGAACCAGTTGACCAAAGATAGTGTTGATTTGACAGAATGGGTACATTCGATAAATCAATTTCACCACGCCCTTGCAAACACTCTTTCCAAATGACGGGCATATCAGCAATCGCTTGCGCAGCTGATGTAGATTGACCATGTAATGCATATTTCATGCCGCCATGAATGATCCCTTGTGCTTTATGTGTTTGCCCTCCCCCTAAACTGCCTGATTCTAGTAGAATGACTGAAAGGCCCGATTGTCGTAAACGATTTAATAACCATAATCCTGCGATACCACCACCAATAATAGCAATATCAGTTTGAACGATTTTTTTCATGACAACCTCTTACTCTTATGCAAATGCAGATAGACCTGTTTGTGCTTGTCCTAAAATTAAAGCATGTATATCTTCAGTTCCTTCATAAGTTTTAACGGTTTCAAGATTTAACATGTGTCGGATGACATGAAACTCTTCCATAATGCCATTGGCGCCATGAATGTCTCTCGCTTCACGTGCAATATCGAGTGCAATGAGTGTTGAATTGCGTTTGATAAGAGAAATCATTTGTGATGCGACATGGCCTTCTTCTTTTAAGCGACCTACACGCAAACAGCTTTGCAGTGCTAAACTAATTTGCGTTTGCATAGTCGCCAATTTGATTTGAATGAGTTGATTTGCAGCCAATGCTTTGCCAAACTGTTTACGATCTAAGGCATATTGTCTTGCTGCATGCCAGCAAAATTCTGCGGCACCCAAAACACCCCAAGCAATACCGAAACGTGCGTTATCCAAACAACCTAAAGGGCCAGAGAGACCATCGGCATTTGGCAGTTCTTGTTCAGTGGATACAAAGATATTATCCATTACAATTTCACCTGTAAGCGATGCACGCATACTCATTTTTCCATGCATAGCAGGTGCTGATAATCCTGGCATTTCTTTTTCTAAAATAAAGCCGCGAATACGGCCTTTATCATTTTTAGCCCAGACAATAAAAATATCCGCGATAGGTGAATTTGTAATCCACATTTTATTGCCTTTTAAGAGATATCCACCTTGAGTAGATTTAGCATGTGATTCCATGCTATTGGGATCAGAACCATGGTTAGGTTCAGTTAAACCAAAACAACCTATCCATTCACCTGTAGCAAGTTTAGGTAAATATTTTTGGCGTTGTTCTTCTGAACCATACGTATGAATGGCATGCATGACTAAACTGGATTGAACACTGAGTGCAGAACGATATCCAGAGTCGACTCTCTCAATCTCTCGTGTTAGCAAACCATATGAAACAGCATTAATTCCTGCACATCCATAACCTTGAATGGTAGCCCCTAAAAAGCCAGCCTGCCCCATTTCACTCATGATTTCACGGTCAAAATAAGCATTATGAAAAGCATCGAGTATCCGCGGTTGTAATTTATCTTGCGCATAAGCGTGAGCTGCATCGCGAATCAGGCGTTCTTCAGCAGTGAGTTGTTGTTCGAAGAAAAAAGGATCGTCCCAATGAAAAACAGGTTTAGACATGGTCTGTTACTCTTTAGTGGTTTCCAGTAAATGAATCCGACGGTTGTCACTGTGTACTACTTTAAAACGGAAGTTTTCAATTTTTAATACTTCGCCTCGTTTAGGTAGATGACCAAAACCTTGTAACACCAGGCCGCCAATGGTATCAAATTCTTCATCGCTTAATTCTGAATCGAAATATTCATTGAAATCATCTATAGGTGTAGTGGCTTTTATGATATAAGAACCATCCGCTTGTTTCTTAATTTCATCATCTTCTTCGGTGTCATATTCATCTTCAATTTCACCTACAATTTCTTCTAACACATCTTCAATAGTGACTAAACCTGCAACATGACCATACTCATCAATCACAATAGCCATATGGTGATGGCTGACACGAAATTCGCGGAGTAATACATCTAATCGTTTGCTTTGTGGAACGAATATCGCAGAGCGCATAATTTGATGCATGTCAAACGGACCCATTTCTTTATTGAAATTGAAGCAATATTTAATTAAATCTTTAGCAAGTAATATACCAATGACATCATGGCTTGTGCTGTCTATAACCGGAAAGCGTGAATGGCCTGATTCAATAACAAGCGGCAGTACTGCATCTAATGCACTGCTGCTTTCAATCATGATCATTTGAGCTTTGGGAATCATGACATCGCGTACATGCATTTCAGCAACTTGTAATACGCTTTCAATCATATGCAGCATATCTGCGCTTAAGATATCGCGCTCACCTGCATCACGTAATATTTCCATTAATTGTTCTCGGTCTTTAGGTTCGCGTACTAACAGATCACTCAAGCGTTCAAGCCAAGTGCGGTGTTTAGAATGCGCTAATTTAGAATCATCTTCCATTATTTTTCACCTTGTTGATAAGGGTTGGGGAAACCTAGTTCTTTTAAAATAGTTATTTCTAGTGACTCCATCGTATCAGCGTCAGCTGGTATTTCATGATCGTAACCTAACAAATGTAATGTGCCATGTACAACCATATGTGCCCAATGTGCTGTTGCAGATTTTTCTTGTTCTTGTGCTTCTTGATTGACAACAGCTGCGCAAATAACAATATCGCCTAGTAGCGATGGTTCGTCAGTTAAACCTACAGGTATGTCAAAAGGAAATGACAATACATTCGTTGGACCTGATTTATGTCTGTACTGCGTATTGAGTTCTGTCATCTCTGTCAAATCAACAACCCGAATAGTCATTTCAACGTCGGGTGTCGTACGTTTTAAGACTTTTTTAGCCCATTGTTTTAACTGTGTTACTGCCGGCATCTCATTTTTTGGCACAGCACGCTGGATAGTAATAAGATGCATAGCCCTAGTTGCCTAGATTATTTTTATTGTGATGTAGCTCGTCATTGCGGATTATGTCCAAGGGGAATTAATTGCTCTTGATAATTATAGTAGCAAGATTATATCTGAAAAAAGGTGGTATTCCAAACTTGAGAAAGCCCAGGGAGTTATCCACAGTTTCTGTGGATAACATTGTGCTTAAGTCTATTACAAGCAGGGGAGAAGTTGGGATAAAATTTCATTAAGGGTTATCCCTTAGTGTATTAATTATAATATAATCATTAAGTTATGTAATAATTGAAAGATGATTTTTGATTTTCCTTATCATGGCTCGTAAATCATGTGCAGGATTAACCTGTGTACAGCAATTCCCGCCGGCATGACTCGATGTGGAATTCTCTAGCGATCGACTCTGATTTTTGCAGAGGCTCCTGTTTGTGTGCGCACTAATTTGGGTACGAGATACCCTGGAAGTCGTTGGGTGACTTGCCAATGCAAGTGCTGGGCAGTTTCTCGCGTCACATCAAAATGTGCGCAGCCCTCTACTTTATCTAACACATGTAAATAATAAGGTAGAATTCCAGTCGAAAATAATGCTTCACTCAAGGCAACTAATGTATCTGCATTGTCATTAATGCCTTTTAGCAGCACTGCTTGGTTAAGTACGGGAATACTGGCTATAGTCAAATTTTTTATGGCTTGGATGACGGTGTGCGTTATTTCCTGGGGGTGATTGCAATGTACAACCATCACAGAGTGCAAGCGCGTGCATGTTAGTAAAGTCACTAACTCGGGTGTAATACGTTCAGGTAATACAATAGGCAGGCGGCTGTGGATACGTAGTCGTTTGAGATGTGGAATAGTGCTGAGTGCTTTGGTAAATTCATGGAGCAGAGAATCGCCCAATACTAATGGGTCGCCACCGCTTAAAATAACTTCTGTAATCGTTTCATCACGAGCAATATAATCTAATGCAAGCTGCCAGCCGGCTGTGCCAGGGTTATTTTTAGCATACGGGAAATGCCGCCTGAAACAAAAACGGCAATTAATACCGCAATTGCCAGTCAGGGTAAGTAAGACGCGCCCATGATATCGATGTAACAGACCTGGCACAGGGTTAATGGTTTTTTCTTGCAAAGGATCTTTTTCAAAACCTTCTACGCGTTTAAATTCATCTCCAAGTGGTAGCACTTGCCGTAAAAGCGGATCATTGATATTGCCTTTTTGCATGCGAGAAATAAACTCGCGCGGCACTTTGAGCTGGAAAAGGGTCGCGGCTGCTTTTGCCTGATCTAGCCATACAAGATCCAGTTCAAGTAACTCGAGTAATTCACGCGGGTCGGTTACAGCATTGATTAAGGCTGTTTGCCAAGGGGTCTTTATCGGTTGGGGCATCATTTTATCTTTTGATTATTTAAATAAGGAGACTATTATATTCGAATTCTTAAAAGGAGAAAGCAATGGGTGTGTATACAACAAATGAAATACGGGGCGGTATGAAGATTATTGTCGATAATGATCCTTGCGTCATATTGGACAATGAATTTGTCAAACCAGGCAAGGGCCAGGCTTTTAATCGTATAAAATACCGTAACTTAAAGACAGGCCGTGTCGTTGAGCGTACTTATAAATCGGGTGAAAGCATGGAAGCAGCAGATGTTGTCGAGGTCGAGGCGCAATATCTTTATTATGATGGCACACATTCTCATTTTATGGTGCAGGATACGTTTGAGCAATTTGTGATGAGTGATGCAGAAGTGGGTGAAGGAAAGCAATGGATCAAAGAGCAAGCGATTTGCATGCTAATGTTGTGGAATGGGATGCCGCTTGGGGTGACTCCGCCTAATTTTGTTGTATTAAAAATTGTGGAAACGGATCCGGGTGTGCGGGGTGATACTTCAGGGGGGGGTGGGAAGCCTGCAAAGCTGGAAACAGGTGCTGTCGTGCGCGTTCCTTTGTTTGTACAAGAGGGTGAGCTTGTGAAGGTAGATACACGAACGGGCGTTTATGTTGCCAGGGCTAAAGAAGAATAATGATGGTTGATTGGCAGCCTACAGCTTCACTGACTATCTTGGGCCAACGTGCAAAAATTCTAAGTCGTATTCGTGCATTTTTCGCAGAGCATGATGTGCTGGAAGTGGAAACACCTCTTTTATCGCATGCGACTGTGACTGATTCGCACATCATGAGTATCACGGCACCTTTTAAGAAAATAGGTTCAGAGAAAGAAGATATTTGTTATCTGCAAACATCGCCTGAATATGCTATGAAAAGATTGTTGGCGGCAGGCGCGGGATCTATTTTTCAAATCACTAAAGCGTTTCGTCAGGGTGAAGTGGGAAGATTGCATAATCCTGAATTCAGTATGTTGGAATGGTATCGTTTGGGGTTTGATCATCATGCGTTGATGGATGAAATGGATCAACTGTTACAAGCTGTTTTACAGCTTCCTCCTGCAACACGTATGAGTGCAACACAAGTATACCAGCATTATTTGGGAATAAATCCGCATAGTGCAAGTATTGAAGCATTAAAAACTTGCGCGAAACACCACATTGAATTATTGCCAGATATGCAAGATGATAAAAATAGTTGGCTAGATTTATTGTTTACGCATTGCATTGAACCCTACTTGGGGCAAGATGCGCCTTTTTTTTTATATGATTTTCCCATATCACAAGCAGCTTTAGCTAAAATCCGCCAAGAAGATCCTCTTGTTGCATCTCGTTTTGAAATGTATTTTAAAGGGGTGGAGTTGGCGAACGGGTTTCACGAGTTGCAAGATGCAGTTGAGCAACGTAAACGATTTGAAAAAGAGTTAGCTTATCGAAAGCAATATCATCTTGCTGAAGTGCCAATGGATGAGCGGTTTCTGGCGGCATTGCAGTATGGCTTGCCTGATTGTGCTGGTGTGGCGCTGGGGATTGATAGGCTTATTATGCTGGCGTTGAATTGTGAATCGATTGCGGATGTGATGAGTTTTGCGTTTTTTTCTGCTTAGGATGATATACCCAGACGCTACGGGTATAGATACCACTCATCCAATTTTTCCCGTAGTGCCTCTAATCCCCTATTTTTTAAAGCAGAAAACACTTGTACCGTCACTGGATTAGGATAGTTTGCAATCTTTTTGCTAACCTCTTGCACTGTTCGGGTTACTGCACTATGTGTCAGCTTATCTGCTTTATTTAATAAAATATGCACTGGCAAGGCGCATTCGCTACACCAGGTTAGCATATTCTGATCGAATTCCTTGAGCGGGTGGCGAATATCCATGACCAAGATGAGTCCTTGTAAACAATTACGATTGCGCAAATAAGCATCGAGCAATCGTTGCCATTTTCTTTTGACATCTTCAGAGACTTTGGCGTACCCATAACCCGGTAGATCTGCTATTCGTCTTTGATTATCCAGGGAAAAAAGATTAATAAGCTGCGTGCGTCCGGGTGTTTTACTGACGCGCGCTAAATTTTTATTCTGCGTTAACTTATTGAGCACACTTGATTTTCCGGCATTGGATCGACCGACAATCGCAACTTCTGCTCCTTCATCCGATGGAAGTTGATCGAGGGCAGCAACACTCAACATGAATTGTGCATTTTGATAATTAGGTTTGGTCATGGTTATTAGTTTTCTATAGAATAGTCGGTTATGAAAACAACCATCTTACTTGATTCTCTTAACGACGCCCAGCGTGATGCAGTGGCAGCACCTTTATGTCACCAGTTAATTCTGGCGGGAGCGGGCAGCGGCAAGACGCGTGTCTTGGTGCATCGTATCGCCTGGCTGATCGAAAATGAAGGATTGTCTCCGTATCATATTTTAGCCGTGACGTTTACCAATAAAGCAGCACATGAAATGCGTTCACGTATTGAATCAATGGTAGGTGCTTCTGCAAAAGCAATGTGGGTTGGCACTTTCCATAGCCTTGCACATCGTTTTTTAAGATTGCATTGGAGTGATGCGAATTTACCGGAGGGGTTTCAAATAGCAGATTCCGATGATCAATTGCGTATTATTCGCCGCTGCATGGCTGTATTAAGTTTGGATGAAGATCGATGGCCGCCCAAAAAAGCGCAATGGTTTATTAATGCTAAAAAAGATGAAGGATTGGAGCCGCATCAAATACCAGATTATGGTGATATTCATATTAAAACCATGATCAGAATTTACCATGCTTATTCCGAGGCGTGTCAACGGGCAGGGTTAATTGATTTTGCTGATTTATTATTGAAGGTCCATCGGCTATGGATAACGCATCCAGACATTTTAATCCAGTATCAACAGCGTTTTCGTTGTATTTTGGTTGATGAATTTCAAGATACCAATACCATTCAATATGCTTGGATACGGTTATTGGCAGGACAAAATAATAGCGTGATGATAGTGGGCGATGATGACCAGTCTATTTATGGCTGGCGTGGTGCCAAGATTGAAAATATACAGCGCTTCAGCAAAGATTTTCCAGATGCAAGAATGACACGGCTGGAGCAAAACTATCGTTCTACAGGTGTTATTCTGAAAGCAGCCAATGCCTTGATTAATCATAATGCAGGGCGCATGGGAAAGAATTTATGGACTTCAGGTTCAGACGGCGAGCGTATAACGGTTTATGCTGGATTTAATGATTTAGATGAAGCACGGTATTTGGTGAGCCGTATTAGAGATTGGCAGGCAATGGGCCATTCATTAAGTAGTGCGGCGATTTTATATCGTTCTAACGCGCAGTCGCGTGTGATTGAAGAAGCCTTGATGCAGCTTGGTATTGCTTATCGGGTTTATGGCGGGTTACGATTTTTTGATCGTGCTGAAATTAGAGATGCATTGGCTTATTTGCGTCTTATTGCAAGCAGAGATGATGATGCTGCTTTTGAACGGATTGTGAATACACCAACGCGTGGTATTGGGGATCGTACCATTGAGACATTACGTGAATATGCTGCTGAAAAAAATAGTTCATTATGGCGTGCAGCAGAAGTCTTGTTGGAGCAACACGTATTTCCTGCGCGTGCAGCCAATGCATTGCAGGGATTTATTCAGCTTATGACAATGCTGCATGAAGATACTAAAGAATTGCCGTTATTCGAGCAAACAGAGCATGTCATTCATAATAGTGGGTTGATTGAACATTACCGTAAAGAAAAAGGTGAAAAAGGGTTAACGCGGTTAGAAAATCTTGAAGAATTAGTGAATGCTGCGCGTCAGTTTGATGCGAATGAGCTTGAAGAAGACATGCCGCCACTTGCAGCTTTTTTATCGTATTCTGCATTAGAGTCGGGTGATAACCAGGCAGACAATTCTTCAGATGGTGTGCAGTTGATGACATTGCATTCTGCAAAAGGGTTGGAATTTCCGGTGGTATTTTTATGCGGCTGTGAGGAAGATCTTTTTCCGCATCATATGTCGATGGATACGCCTGAAGGTTTAGAAGAAGAGCGCCGTTTATGTTATGTGGGCATGACGCGGGCGATGCAAAAACTTTATATGACTTATGCTGTTGTAAGACGTTTGCATGGCAAAGAAGTATATCATCGCGCTTCACGGTTTTTGGCAGAAATTCCAGGGGAGCTTAAAGAAGAATCGGGTCTTAAGACTGCAGTTTCACGTCCACAGTCGCAGTCTTATTCATCATCCTCCCCTGCCCCATCTAAAAAGTGGATGGCTGATAATGATGGTAATATGAAGATTGGGCAACGTGTGACTCACCATCAATTTGGTGAAGGAATCGTGTTGCAATATGAAGGGCGTGGAGAGCATGCGCGTATTCAAGTACGGTTTGAAAAAGTAGGGACGAAGTGGTTGATTGCAAGTTTTGTCGCGGGGTTGTCATGATGTGTTATGCATTAATTAGAAAAATTTTATTTTGCCTTCCTCCTGAGCTAGCGCATGATTTTACGTTAAAATCATTGCGTTTAGCTGAAAAATTACATCTAACCCGATTTTTACCTTCTCCGCATTTTTCCCCATTAGAAATGATGGGTTTAAAATTTCCTAATTTCGTAGGCTTGGCGGCTGGTTTAGACAAAAACGGTGAATACATCGATGCACTTGCAGCGCTTGGTTTTGGGTTTATTGAAGTGGGTACTGTCACTCCTAGACCACAACCTGGTAATTTGAAGCCACGTTTGTTTCGTCTGCCAGAGCATGAGGCAATCATCAATCGCATGGGTTTTAATAATAAAGGTGTTGATTATCTTGTTGAGCAATTGAAAAAAACGAAATTCAAAGGTATTTTAGGTATCAATATTGGCAAAAATAAAGATACGACTTTAGAAAATGCAGTCAAAGATTATATTTACTCATTGCGGCGAGTGATTCCATTTGCAAGCTATATTACGATTAATGTTTCATCTCCCAATACAGAAAATTTACGTCAATTGCAGCATGGCGAATTATTGCAAAATTTATTACGTACATTGAAAGCAGAACAAGCTCTGTTTTTTAAAAATAATAATAAATATGTGCCGCTAGTCGTGAAAATTTCACCTGATTTGACGCCTGATGAATTAGCGCAAATGTGTACTATTTTTCTTAATGAAAAAATAGATGGTGTTATTGCGACCAATACTACAATACATCGCGATGGCGTAGAGTCATCATCTTTTGCTGTTGAAACGGGTGGCTTAAGTGGTAAACCGCTCATGATGCGTTCTACAGAAATCATTAAACAGCTGCATGTTCTTTTAAGTAATAAAATTCCGATTATAAGTTGCGGTGGTATTTTATCAGCAGAAGATGCTAGAGAAAAAATAGCTGCTGGTGCGAGCGCAGTGCAGATTTATACGGGTTTAATTTATAAAGGGCCTGTGCTTATTAGAGAAATTAACTAGAAAATACTGCATTCCCAGTAAGATTAAAATTATTATTATCCTCGTTTGAAGATACGACTGACGCTTCTTCCGAGTCCTGCATCTTCAGGCTGATTTCCTTTAACAACAGACGAATCTTTTTTAGCATCTGTAGACATACGTCGCTCCTGTCGTTCATCCATTGCCGCTTTTTGCGCTTTAGCTTCTGCAGACATACGCTTTTTGTCACTTTCTATTGCTGTGTTGATAATGCTGAGTGTCTTGCTACCTCTGGCTCTCATTCCAAATTTGAGACCCTTTTCTTGCTCTGCCCGGAGAATATTTTTGCCAGCGATTTCTATTTCTTTATGTAACGTGTTGGTGATCTGTATTATATTTTCTCTTGTAAGTGCCTCGGGCTTTAGATTTGCTATCGCTTCCAATGAGCTCGCCAGCTTAGTCAGTGCTTTTAGCTTATCAACATTGATAGGATTTTTTATTTGATAAGAGATTATTATATTAAGGGTCTCATCAATTAACTGATTCAACCGATCATATTCTTTAGACATCTGGTTGGAAGGGTCTTGAATGGATACTGATAATTTCGATTTTTCTGCTATTGTTGCTTTAGCTTCTTGTATCTTTTTTAGGAAAGTTTCATCCAGAGGTTTTATTCCTTTTTCTTGCATGACTTTTTTAGTTTTAGCATCTGGGTAAAACATTGTATTCTTCGTCTTTTCCAATTTTGCCCGCAAAACAGTATCGTGAGCGATTAAGATTTCTTTGTTTAACTTGTCAGTGATCTGCGTTATATTTTCGCTGTTAATTAAGTTGGGTGGTAGCGCGCAGATGCCTTGCAATGAATCCGCTAGTTTAGCAAGTGCTTTTAGCTTATCAAGATCTAAAGGTTCCTTCGCTTGATAAGAATTTATGATATTAAGAGTCTCCTCAATTAGTTTATTGAGCTGTAGATATTTATTAGCTAACTCATCTGAAAGGGATCCTTGAGTGATTGCTTCTTGGAAAAGTTGAGCTGCCATATCTTTTTTAAATAGATGAACTTCTGTTAGAAGAGCGTTACCTGGAGGATTTTTTATCCCTTGTGCGTCCAAGGCCCGTTGAGTATCTGGGTGAAATAGGGTTGAGTTTGGTGGGGGAGAAATTAAAATTTCTTCTATTTTAGCAATTTTCTCTAGAGTGCCATCTTGACTCATTTTTTCCAGATTCTTCTCTACAAGGATTAGATAATTACCTAGTTTTGCTTCTCGAGTATGTTTGTCGGAGTTTTTTTCATCACGATCAATTTTTAAAAGAGATGCTAATAATCCATCAACCATTGTTTTGATATATTTTTGGCCTTGTTCAATATTCGTGATAGATCCTTTTTCAACACAAGCAGCAATATGAGCTGATAGACATGTTATGATGAAACCATCGTTCTCGGTGGGTATATCCTTAAATAAAACAGTAAATCGATCACTCCATTTGGTTAGTAGATCGGGATCGCAATTTTTTATAAGTTCAATGTGATGTGCTACACTGTTGTGACCGAATTCGATCACAGGGCCTCTAAGGTATTTAATTAAATTTTTTGATAATTTTTTTTCGGCGAGATATTTATTAGCTAACTCATCTGAAAAGCCTTTAGCTAATGCTTCTGAGAGAAATTGTGCTGCCCTCATAGGTTCAGCCTGGGAAAACATTAATTCTGCGTGAACTTCAAGAATTTTGTTTAATGTTTGTGGATTCGATAGGATGTTAATATAATTGCTGAATGCTGCTTGCCGATCTTGCTCAGAAGCAAACTGTTCATTATTAATAGCTAACATACTATTTTTTATTGGATTAAAAATGGAATTGATATAATCGATACCTTGCTCTTTATTAGTAATAGATCCATTCTTAACACAAGCCTCTATATGGTCTTGTATACATAGTATGATGACACCATCCCCTGGGCGATTACTCGTCGGCCGTGTTACTGTTTCCCTGAAAACTACGGTAAATAGTTCAGCGAATTCACTGCGTTGCTGTGGAGGGCAGAGAAGCATTGTTTCGATATCACCGGTTATGCTTGTATTCTTGGAATCTAATAGAGTATGTCTAAGATGATTAGCCAACTCTTTTAATAAGAGTTGGGTATCTTGATCGTCGAATGCTTTTCTTTCTGTAGTCATAGTTGCGTTCTCTATATAAGAAGACAGATTTTATATTTCTTTATAAAGTATAGTCGCAATTGGCAATTTTAGTGGGGAAGGAAGAATGGCTTGAATCAAAGGTTTTTTATTATTAACTATATTGATTTTTATAGAAATATTTTTTTACTCTACGGTGACTGATTTTGCTAAATTCCTAGGCTGATCCACATCCGTGCCTTTTAGCACAGCCACATGATAAGCTAGTAATTGTAAAGGAATAGTATAGACAATGGGGGCTAACATGTTATCGACGGTGGGCATTTCTATGATATGAATACCGGTATCCGTTGATTTTATGCTATCGGTGAAAATATATAATTCACCACCGCGCGCACGTACGGTATGTAAATTTGATTTGAGTTTTTCTAGTAATTCATCATTGGGTGCTACCGTGACAACCGGCATATTTTTGTCGACTAGCGCAAGTGGGCCATGCTTTAATTCGCCTGCAGGATAACCTTCAGCATGAATGTATGAAATTTCTTTTAATTTGAGTGCACCTTCCAGGGCTATAGGGTACAGCGCACCGCGACCTAAAAATAAAGCATGTTCTTTATCAACAAAACCTGTTGCAAGACGCGCAATGATATCATCTTGTTTGAGTGCAGCTGTCAGTGCTTGAGGCAATTTGCGTAATTCAGCCACTAAGTGATGCTCCGTCTCTGCAGGTAAGTGATGATATCGTCCTAATACGATTGTCAGCATGAGGAGCGCAGTTAATTGCGCTGTGAATGCTTTAGTGGATGCAACACCGATTTCCATGCCTGCGCGTGTCATGAAATGGAGTTCTGATTCACGAATGAGTGAACTCTCTGGCACATTGCAAATAGCTAATGAACTTAAATACCCTAATTTTTTTGCTAAGCGTAGCGCGGCTAATGTATCGGCTGTTTCACCGGATTGCGAGAGTGTTACGAATAAGCTATTGGGCTGCACGATGACTTTTCGATAACGAAATTCACTGGCGACTTCAACCGAACACGGAATGCCAGCAAGTGATTCTAGCCAATAGCGCGCAACCATTGCAGCATGATAACTTGTACCACAGGCAATCAATTGCACATGTTGTACTTGCTGGAAAATTTTCGTGGCGCTTAAGCCAAATGTACTGTCTAGGATGGTATCTTTTCCCAGGCGGCCTTCTAAATTAGTGATGACTGCTTGTGGCTGTTCAAAAATTTCTTTCATCATATAATGTCGAAATTTGCCTCGGCTCATGCTATCGAGTTTAAGATCGACTTGATGAATTTTACGTTCAACTTGTTCATTGTGGTTGTTATAAATAGTCACTGCTTTTTTTGTAATATCGGCAATGTCGCCTTCTTCCAGATAAATGAATTGATTTGTGACTGATAACAAAGCTAGTGGATCGGATGCAAAAAAGTTTTCATTGTTTTTGCCTTTGCCGATTACTAAAGGAGAGCCATGACGAACGGCAATGAGGCGGTCGTGAAATTTTGAAGATACAATACCCAGCGCGTAAGCGCCTTCCAGTTTGGCAACAGTTTGTTGCGTTGCAAGCAGTAAATCACCGGTTTTTTGAAGGTGATAATGTATTAAATGGACCACCGTTTCTGTGTCTGTTTCAGAATTAAATTGATAACCTTGTTCAAGAAGAAAGTTTTTTAATGTTTCGTGATTTTCAATAATGCCATTATGCACCAGTGCAATGTCATCATGTGAAACTAAAGGGTGTGCATTTTTTTCAGAAGGAATACCATGGGTTGCCCAACGTGTATGAGCAATACCAATATTGCCATCGATAGTTGAATGCGCAATTAAATTTTCTAGTTCGCGTACTTTTCCTTGCGTGCGTAAACGTTCTAATTGATGTTGATGGGTTAAAATGGCAAGGCCTGCTGAATCATAGCCACGGTATTCCAGGCGTTTTAAGCCATCTATTAAAATTTGTTTAATGCTATGCTCAGCTAAGGCACCCACAATACCGCACATATTAAATCTCCTGTTTCTTTTTTCTTTGCCAATTGGCAATGCTGCGTTGAGGTGCGCGGCATAGTGTTAATTGGTGTGAGGGGGCATCGCGAGTAATCGTTGAGTTTGCACCGATGGTTGCACCTGCACCGATCGTAACAGGTGCGACTAATGCAGTGTTTGAACCTATGAATGCATCATCATCAATGATCGTTTTATGTTTGTTGGCACCATCGTAATTGCACGTAATGGTCCCTGCGCCAATATTCACTCGTTTGCCGAGTTCACTATCGCCAATATAGCCTACGTGATGGACTTTGCTGTGAGAGTCAATCACGCTATTTTTTATTTCAATGAAATTGCCGATTTGTACGTAAGGTGCAACCTGTGTGCCTGGACGAATACGTGCAAAAGGCCCGAGCACGCAATGCTCTGCTATTTCTGCGCCATCGATGACGCAATTTTCTTTGATTTCTACATGGTCAGCCAATATCACATTGCGTAAAACGCTATTGGAGCCGATGATGCAATGATTGCCGATGATAACACGTCCTTCCAGTATGACATTCACATCGATAGTGACATCATGCCCTATGGCCAATTCTCCACGCACATCAAAACGATTTGGGTCGTATAGTGTAACGCCTTGGCGCATTAATTTTTCTGCATAACGGCGTTGATAGAAACGTTCTGCTTGGGCTAATTGCGCACAGTCATTGATGCCTAAGACTTCTTCATGTTGAGCAGGCTGTTGACTGTAGATGGGTATTTTATCTTCTGTTGCTAGTTGAATAATATCAGTCAAATAAAATTCTTGCTGCGTATTATTATTTTTTAAAAGAGGTAACCATTTTTGCAAGTAGTGCGCAGGTATTAAATAGATGCCAGAATTGATTTCATTCAATGTGCGCTCAGCAGTGGTTGCATCTTTTTCTTCAATAACACGCACTATTTTATTTTGTTCATCGCGTAGGATACGTCCTAACCCTGCGGGGTTAGGTAACTGTGCTGTTAGGATGCCAAGCGCATCAGCTGGTGTATTGTCTATGAATTGCTGCAGTGTGTCTGACGTAATCAAAGGAACATCGCCATACAAAATAAGTACGCGATTTTGGACAGGGATAGAGGGTAATGCTTGTAATGCGGCGTGACCGGTGCCGAGTTGCTGTGGCTGTTCAATCCAGGTGACAGGTAGATTTGGCAATTTTTTACGCACTATTTCACCCTGATGGCCGTAGATAACGATAGGAGAAACAGCAAGGTCAAGATTTAAAGTACTTTGTACTACATGCTCCAGTAAAGGCTTTCCTGCTAAGCGATGCAAGACCTTAGGTAGCTGAGAATTCATGCGTTTGCCTTGACCGGCAGCCAGGATCATAATACTGAGCGACATAAAAGCAAAATCTCTTGATAAAGAGGGCGATTATACATCAGAAGAAGTGGATTAGCATTAGAAGCTGTCTGAAAAATCTTTTATATAGGTCATCAGAAGGTTTGATTGATAGCAAGGCTAAGTCACTGAACCAAGGCTTTTTATAAAGTCTTGAACTGCAGGATGGGTATATGTCATTTTATCAATACAGAGAAAAGTGGTATGTTCCAGTTTGTCTCCAATCGCATCAATCATGAATGACATTTCATTCAGTGGTCGTACAATGCCGTGCTCATTCGTAATTAAAATAGGATCATCTTCTACTGTGTACGATTGATGGGGTGTTTGAATGAGTGCCAGTTGCCAATCTTGTATGTCTTGTGGATGAGAGGTTTTGAGTTCTTGTAATAACTGTCTTACGCGATCAACGTCTATCGTATCAATACGAATAATTTTTGGCATTTGTCGATAATGGAGACGTTTGGCTATTTGTGCAGCGGTGTGTTGTGTATCCATTTGTGCTAGCAACTTCACAATAACAGAGACATCATAATCGCAGAGTTCTTTATAGTTAGTATAATTTTGCGTGAGGAAATTCTGTTTGTGTTGTTCAAGATCGGTAGTGGAGCTTATTTGTTGATTAAATTGGTTGGCGTTCAATAAGAAAATACCTAAGCGGGTTTTTTTGAGTTGTGCATAAGGCGCATAATCATTTAAGCTTTCAGCAAGATTAATTAATAGCTTAATCAGAAAAAATTCTAGAGCGAGTTTTTTTTGATGCAGATAAATGTTGCGCGTCATTAAACGGCGTGCCATTAAATAATGTTCTACCACACCGATGCCTTTATGCGTGAGACCCAGTCGTTCGCCCTGTTTAGAGTTCACAATGACCATTGAATTTAACATCCAACGTAAATCAAATTCGCCGTACGCTACGCCACAAAAATGACTATCGCGTAATAGATAATCCAGGCGATCGGCATCCAGCTGCGAAGAAACGATATCAGACAGTAAGCGCTTGACTGGTGTTTTATGCATGATCATGGCTTCAATCAGTTTAAATTTTTCTTCAGTCAAGTGATGGCGCGGGTTGTGTTGATTGTAATCTGCAAAAAATGCTTTGGTACGGTATTCAGCCAGAAAAAACGGAGTCCATGCTTCGTGGCGAATGAGTTTTTGATGAAATAAATCTTCAAAGGTATGTGAAAAAGGGCCGTGACCCATATCATGTAGCAGGCAGGCAATCATCACGAGCTGGCGTTCTTCTTCAGCCAAACCTATTTTGTGTGCAATTTGACCTGAGATATAAGAGCATCCCAAACAATGATTAAATCGCGTATGGACTGCGCCTGGAAAAATAAAATCACCCATACCTAATTGTTTGATATGACGCAGGCGTTGAAAGTGGGGGCTGTCAATAAACGGTTTGAGCCAATGATTTTCGGATGTAGAGAATTGCATGGTGCCATGGACAGGGTCTTTGATGACGTGGTAAATATTTTCATTATTCATGGCGCGTACAACTTGTAGTTTTAACGTGTTTTGATTTTATCCTACGCGACAAAACCCGGCCAGTAAAAATTATAAGCTCTTTGCCCTAGCGCTCAAGGCGCTGATTGATTAAGATGATAACCACGAGTCAATGAGAGAGAGGTCAGGGTGAAAAAACGCGGTTTAGGGAAATCATTAGATGCACTATTAGTCGGATCATCGTCTTTGATAGAGGAAGAAGGTCAATCTGATGGCTATAAGGAAAAATTATGTCAGTTGTCAGTTAATTTAATTCAAAGTGGCAAATATCAGCCGCGGCGGGACATGAATCCTGAAGGATTAGAGGATTTGGCTAGCTCAATCCGTGTGCAAGGTGTGATCCAACCGATTCTTGTGAGACATTTATTGGGTGGCCGTTATGAAATAGTGGCAGGTGAAAGGCGTTGGCGGGCTGCGCAATTAGCGGGTCTCACAGACATTCCGGCCATTGTGCGGGATATTCCAGATGAAGCGGCTGTTGCTATTGCGTTGATTGAAAACATTCAGCGTGAAAATTTAAATCCGGTGGAAGAAGCGATGGCGTTGCAGCGTTTATTAGAAGAATTTTCCATGACGCATCATCAAGTGGCTGAAGCAGTGGGTAAATCACGAGCGAGTGTAACTAATTTATTGCGATTATTGGCATTGACAGGTGAAGTGAGAACGATGCTTGAACATGGCGATATAGAAATGGGGCATGCACGTGCCTTGCTGACTTTGTCTGTTGATTTACAAATTGAGGCGGCTCGTACTATTGCGAATAAAGGATTGTCTGTGCGCGAGACTGAAGAGCTTGTACGTCGCATGCAAACACCTAAATTGCCAAGCATTCCCAAGTCAATGGATCCTGATGTGGTGAGGTTGCAAGATTCCTTATCTAAACGGCTTAATCTGCCGGTCGCGATTCAGCATAGTGTAAAAGGAAAAGGGAAGTTAGTGATTCACTATGAGAGCATTGCTGATTTGGATGTGTTGTTGGAGTATTTTCAGTAAGGAAAATTTAGTAATGATTCAGTATTCCACTGCGTTATTCGCTTCCATCGTGCCCATTTAGCAATGAACACCAATAATAAAAGTTGAATTATTAAGAAATAATATAGGTTTGGAGGTCATTCATGATGGGTTCCCGCTTTCGCGGGAATGACACGCTGGCGAGAATGATGCGGTAGTATGGTATGGTAAAAGTTGAATAATTATAAACGCATTATAAAACAGGATCGAGCTTGAATAGAAAACAAATACTAACCATCAGCCTAGGCAACACCCTTGAATGGCTGGATTTCGGATTAATCATTTATATGGCTCCGCTCATTGGCGCCACTTTTTTTCCGCATCACACGGGTGTCACAGCTACTCTGGAAACATTCACAGTCTTCGCAGCCGGATTTATTTGCCGACCACTCGGTGGTATTTTATTCGGCCATATTGGTGACACTCAGGGACGAGCAAAACCCTTGCGGTTTTCTGTGTTACTCATCGCCTTATCCACGATACTGGTAGGCATCTTACCTTCTTATGAAACGATAGGATGGTTATCGCCCGTGTTATTCACTCTGGTTCGTTTAGCCCAAGGCATTTCAATAGGCGGTGAATATACTGGCGTGATGATCGTGTTGGCTGAATCTGCCCCTGAGAATAAACGCGGCTTTATCACCAGCTTTGCAGCATCGGGTGCAAATTTAGGATTTTTGCTAGCCACAGCCTCACTTATCTTATTAAAGATATTTCTTAGCAAGCAGGCCATTGCGGATTGGGGGTGGAGATTACCTTTTTTATTAGCAGGCTTGCCGGGCCTCATTGTTCTCTATTATCGTTTTAAGTTATCTGAAACACATATTTACTCCCGATTAAAATCAACTCACCACCTCACTGTGGTTCCCTTTGTGACAGCGCTCACTCTTGCACCAAAACAATTGTTGATAATACTGGGTTTAACTTGTATGAGCTCCAGTTTTTATTATATTTTTTTCGGATTTATGCCTACTTATTTAGATATGTTTGTGGGCGTGCCGTTACAGAAGTCACTTCTCATTCAGTCTGTATTGCTAGTGGCTATGCTTTTTTTAGTACCCATCGCCGGTTTCCTGGGTGATCGATTTAGCCGAAGAAATATGCTGCTCTTGACGGCAAGCTGCATTATTGTTTTTGCATTTCCCTGTTTTGAATGGTTAGAAACCGGAAGGCAAGTGACTGTTATGCTCGCTATGATTATTGCTACTCTCATTAGCTCAATGGATCAGGGTAATAGTCTTGCTGCGGTCGTAGAAAATTGTCCTGAAAATGTGCGTTATAGCGGCATTGCCTTTTCCTATAACTTGGGAATGGCTTTATTTGGCGGCACAGCTCCTATTATCGTATCTTTATTAATAGCGAGCAGTGGAACACTGGCTCCTGCTTATTACCTGATAGGGATGGCTTGCGTTAGTTTTTTTGCAGCAAGGCAACTTCTTCGTCACAATCAGACAGTGAAATTTGTCTCTCCCTAACCTAATTTCACATTGCAGTACCCTCAAAAAATCATTATACTCGGCGCAAATTTTGCGGAAGATCTGCACATATCATGGTTGAGGAGTTTTAGAGGTGGTCACTGCAGCAACAAAACCTGTAATAAGCGCGGTGTATCGTATAGTTTTTTATCAGTTTTTGATAATAGCAGGATTCGTTTTGATTTTATCAATAGTAAAAAATAGAGATAGTGGGCTTTCAGCGTTAGCGGGCGGATTAGCGTATGGGTTACCTACTTTTATTTTTACACGAGGCATTGCCGCCTGTTCCAGTGCACGCAAAGCGGGACATTTTATGATGGCATTTTTTGGCGGGGAAGTTTTTAAATTAGCATTGAGTGGCGCTTTGTTTTTGTTTGCGGTGACCTTTTTGCATAGACAGCTTGTGGATGCCGTGATGGGTCTGCTGGTTGGTATTGTTGCTTTTTGGGTTGCATCCATTGCTTGTCTTTATCGATCAGAGGCATTGTTATGAGTAGCTCGGTACCTGGTAATTACATCGAGCATCATTTACAGCATCTTCAATTAAACTTGAATACGTTTACCATGGGCAATGGTGGTTTTTGGACGCTTAATGTAGATACGTTTACTGTTGGATTGATAACAGCTTTACTGATTGCAGGTGTGACACGATATGTTGCTGTTCGTATGACAGCGGGGGTGCCAGGTTGCTTGCAAAATTTTGTAGAAGCGGCGATTGAATTTGTAGATCGTTCTGTGCGTGATACTTATCATGGAAAAAGCCAATTGATTGCGCCGTTGGCCTTGACGCTTTTTTTATGGATATTTTTGATGAATACACTGGACTTGTTGCCAGTAGATTTTATACCATCAGTGATGCGAATGGCGGGTGTGGAACACTTTAAAATTGTACCGACTGCTGATCCTAACATGACGTTCAGTATGTCTATTACAGTATTTTTCTTGATTCTTTTTTATAATGTTAAGGTAAAAGGTTGGAGTCTGGGAAAAGAAGTGCTAAGTAAGCCTTTTGGCCCGTGGTTGTTTCCAGTTAATATTTTTTTCCGATTATTAGAAGAAGTAGTAAAGCCTTTTTCATTAGCATTACGACTTTTCGGTAATATGTTTGCTGGAGAGCTTATTTTTGTGTTAATTGCCATGTTGCCGTGGTGGTCTCAGTGGTTGCCGGGTGGGATATGGGCAATTTTTCATATTTTAATTATTACGGTTCAAGCGTTTATCTTTATGATGCTGACGATTGTTTATCTCAGTATGGCGCATGACTCTCATTGATTTTTTTATTTTAGGAGGCTCAATGGAAATCGCAAGTTTAGTGGCACAAGTACAAAGTTTTAAGGCTATTGCAGCAGGGTTATTGATAGGTCTTGCATCGTTGGGGACAGCAATTGGTTTTGGAATTTTAGGTGGAAAATTTGTTGAAGGAGTTGCTCGTCAGCCAGAGTTATCCAATTTGTTGATGGTGCGAGTATTAATAATGTCAGCATTGGTCGACGCATTTGCGGTTATTTCTATCGTCATGGGGCTGCTGCTATTTTTTACGAATGGTCCTTTTGTTTCTTATGTGATAGAAATGGCTAAGCAAGCTAGTTAGTGTGAGGAAAGAGAATGGAGATTAATGCAACTTTAATCGGTCAGCTGATCACTTTTGCGATTTTGGTGTGGTTTACCATGAAATATGTTTGGCCGCCTATCACCAAGGCGATGCAAGAACGTGAGAAAGCTATTGCGGCCGGTTTAGAGGCGGCTGAGCGCAGCAAGCGTGAGCTTGATGCTGCCCAGCATAAAGCAATATCTATCATTCATGATGCTAAGCGTGATGCTGCTCAGGTAGTTGAGTCAGCGCATAAGCGTTCCGCGCAAATTCTTGAAGAAGCTAAAGAGACTGCGCGGGAAGAAGGCAATCGCTTAATTGCTCATGCAAAAGATGAAATTGGGCGTGAAGTGAATCAGGCAAAAGCAATCTTACGCAAGCAATTATCACAGCTTGCAGTGCAAGGTGCAGAAAAAATTATTAAACATAATTTGGATCCTGCGTTGCAAAAAACATTGCTCGATGAATTTGTGGCTGAACTATAATGATAGGCGACATGACAACCCTAGCAAGACCTTATGCAAGAGCAGCATTTGATTATGCATTGCAAAACAATGCATTGCCTGTGTGGGATGGGATGTTAAAAAGCGCTGCTTTGCTTGCTGAAGAAAAAGCCGTTTTTGCTTTATTGTCCAGTCCAAGTGTGACAAGAAAAAAAATAGCGGATTTATTTTGTGATGTTTTATCTACCGTACTGGATACGGAAAGACGGAATTTTATACGTTTATTAGCAGAAAATAATAGACTCGCCATTTTGCCTGATATTGCGGATTTATTTGCAGACTATCGTGCAGAGCAGGAAAAAAAGTTGACGGTGCAAGTGATTTCAGCCATTGCATTGGATGAGCCATATCAACAAAAACTGGCGGCGACCTTGACGAAGCAGTTGCAGCGACAGGTTTCGTTGCACTGTACCATCGATCCAACATTGCTAGGCGGCATCATTGTCAAAGCCGGCGATAAGGTTATGGATGGTTCTGTACGTGGCAAATTAAATCGATTATACGAATCTCTTTAAGGTAATGAACTATGCAACAAACGCAATTGAGTCCAATAGAAATTAGTGAATTAATCAAAGAGCGTATTACGCAGTTTGATATCAAAGCGGAAGTGCGAACAGAAGGAACGATTGTCAGTATTAAAGATGGTATCGTGCGTATCTATGGTTTAGCAGATGTGATGCAGGGTGAAACGATTGAACTCCCTGGAAATACTTATGCTATGGCGCTTAATCTTGAACGCGATTACGTAGGTGCTGTCGTATTAGGCAGAACAGATCATCTATCAGAAGGTCAAACTGCAAAATGTACCGGACGTATTTTAGATGTGCCTGTAGGCGAAGCCTTGTTAGGGCGAGTGGTGGATGCATTAGGAAATCCCATTGATGGCAAAGGTGCTATTCATGCAACAGAAACGGCAGCTATTGAAAAAGTGGCGCCAGGTGTTATTTTCCGTCAGCCTGTTTCTCAACCTTTACAAACAGGCTTGAAAGCAATTGATTCCATGGTACCCATTGGCCGTGGTCAGCGCGAACTCATTATTGGTGACAGACAAACAGGTAAAACAGCTATTGCTATTGATACGATCATCAATCAACGCGGTACAGGCGTGAAATGTGTTTATGTAGCAATGGGGCAGAAAGCATCTTCAATTGCCTCTGTCGTGCGTAAGTTAGAAGAACATGATGCGATGGCGTATACCATTGTTGTTGCAGCACCTGCTGCTGAAGCAGCTGCATTGCAATATATTGCGCCCTATGCGGGTTGCACAATGGGTGAATACTTCCGCGATAAAGGTGAAGATGCACTGATTATTTATGACGATTTAACTAAACAGGCATGGGCTTACCGCCAGATTTCTTTATTATTGCGTCGTCCACCAGGTCGCGAAGCGTATCCTGGCGATATTTTCTATTTACATTCACGTTTGCTGGAACGTGCATCGCGTGTGAATGCTGAATACGTAGAGAAAATGACGAAGGGTAAAGTCAAAGGCAAGACCGGTTCATTGACGGCATTACCTATTATTGAAACGCAAGCAGGCGATGTCTCTGCATTCGTTTCGACGAACGTTATTTCGATTACAGATGGGCAAATCTTTTTAGAAACAGATTTATTTAATTCAGGCATTCGTCCTGCTATTAACGCAGGTTTGTCAGTTTCGCGCGTGGGTGGTGCAGCACAAACCAAAATTATTAAAAAATTGGTGGGTGGTATTCGTATTGCACTTGCACAATATCGCGAACTGGCGGCATTTTCACAATTTTTATCTGATTTGGATGAGGCGACACGTAAGCAGCTGGAGCGCGGTCAACGTATTACAGAAGTGATGAAGCAAAAACAATATCAACCACTTTCTATTTCTGAAATGGCGCTTATCTTGAATGCAGCTAGTGAAGGTTATGTAGATGATTTGCCACTGAACAGGATTGCTGATTTTGAACATGGCATTTTAGGATTTGCGCGCAGTAATTATCAGGATTTCATGCGTAAAATTAATGAAACGGGTGATTATAGTGATGAAGTTGTTAATACCTTGAAAAAGATTATTGCATCATTTAAAGCAAATTATGCATAAAGGCAGTGCGTTATGGCTATAGCGAAAGAAGTTCGCACTAAAATTCGGAGCATCAAGAATACGCAGAAAATCACTCGCGCTATGGAGATGGTAGCCGCGAGTAAAATGCGTAAAGTACAAGATCGTATGCGCCGTGCAAAACCGTATGCAGATAAAATTTTGCAAGTCATTGGCCATTTAGCAAAAGGTCATCCTGAATATCGTCATCCTTATTTGCAAGAGCGAGAAATTAAGCGTGTAGGGTTTATTGTAGTGACGACGGATCGTGGTTTATGTGGCGGACTCAATTCAAATTTATTAAAGCACTCGCTGCAACAGATTAAGAAATGGAAAGATAAAGGTGCTGAAATCAGCCTTTGTTTAGTAGGCACTAAAGGAGAAAATTTTTTCAAGCGTGTAGGCGGAAGAGTATTGGGTCATGCAGATCATTTAGGTGATGCGCCCAAGTTAACGGATTTGGTGGGTATTGTGAAAGTCATGTTAACGGCTTATATGGATAATCAGATTGATGCTGTGTTTTTATGTTCAAATGAGTTTGTTAACACAATGAAGCAAGAGCCGACCGTACAACAAGTGCTGCCTATTGTGCCTTCTACGGATGTAAAATTGCAGCATTACTGGGATTATATTTATGAGCCTGATAATGCAAGAGAGTTACTCGATACGTTATTGAGTCGTTATATTGAATCACAAGTGTATCGTGGCGTGATTGAAAATATTGCATGCGAGCAAGCAGCGCGGATGGTTGCAATGAAGAATGCAACCGATAATGCGGCTGACTTAATTAATGATTTGCAATTGGTTTATCACAAAGCACGGCAAGCGGCAATTACACGGGAGCTTAATGAAATTGTTGCTGGTGCAGCGGTTGTGTAAGGAAATAAAATCATGACGCTAGGGTCTGTTGACAATAGTAGAATTGTCAACAGACCCTAAATGACAGTAGCATAATTGAAAAAAATAGACATATAGAGGTAACCTAAATGAGCATAGGTACAAACACAGGCAAAGTTATAGAAATCATTGGCGCTGTTGTCGATGTAGAATTTTCACGTGATGCTGTTCCTAAAATTTTTAACGCACTGAGAGTCGAAGAAAAAAATTTGGTTTTGGAAGTGCAGCAACAATTAGGTGATGGAGTCGTGCGCACTATTGCAATGGGAACAACAGATGGTTTGCGTCGCGGTCTTAAGGTGACGAACACGGGTGAGCCGATCATGGTTCCTGTGGGTCAAGAGACCTTGGGACGCATTATGGATGTTTTGGGAGATCCTATCGATGAAGTGGGTCCTATTACAACCAAAAAGCGTTTACCTATTCATCGCCCTGCCCCTTTGTTTGCAGAACAAGCTGCGTCTGATGAATTACTTGAAACCGGTATCAAAGTGATAGATCTTGTTTGTCCCTTTGCTAAAGGGGGCAAAGTCGGTTTATTTGGCGGTGCAGGCGTTGGTAAAACGGTCAATATGCTAGAGCTGATTCGTAATATTGCGATTGAACACAGCGGATTTTCTGTGTTTGCAGGTGTGGGTGAAAGAACACGTGAAGGCAATGATTTTTACCTGGAAATGAAAGAATCCAAAGTATTGGACAAAGTATCCTTAGTGTATGGTCAAATGAATGAACCACCCGGTAATCGTCTGCGGGTTGCATTGACTGGTTTGACAGTTGCAGAAAGTTTTAGAGATGAAGGCCGTGATGTGTTGCTTTTCATTGATAATATTTTTCGTTATACCTTGGCCGGTGTGGAAGTGTCTGCATTATTAGGCCGTATTCCATCCGCTGTGGGCTATCAACCTACCTTGGCAGAAGAAATGGGTATGTTACAAGAGCGTATTACATCAACCAAGACAGGATCCATCACCTCTGTACAAGCTGTTTATGTGCCTGCAGATGATTTAACAGATCCATCTCCTGCGACGACTTTTGCACATTTGGATGCAACAGTTGTATTATCCAGACAAATTGCAGAAATCGGTATTTATCCTGCAATTGATCCATTGGATTCCACGAGTCGTCAGTTAGATCCATTCATTGTAGGTCAAGAGCATTATGATGTGGCATTGGCTGTACAAAGAACATTACAGCGTTACAAAGAACTAAAAGACATTATTGCTATTTTGGGTATGGATGAATTATCTGAAGACGATCGTTTGACAGTGATGCGCGCACGTAAAGTGCAACGCTTCTTGTCACAACCGTTTTTTGTTGCAGAAGTCTTTACAGGCGTGCCTGGTCGTTACGTTCCTATTAAAGAAACCATTCGTGCATTTAAAGGTATTGTGGAAGGTGCTTACGATCACTTGCCAGAACAAGCTTTTTACATGGTGGGCACCATTGATGAAGCAATAGAAAAAGCGAAGACTGTAAAATAGGGTTAATTATTTTTCTATGAACATGAATTCATTAGGCATTATTTGATATGACAGGTACGCGAGTGACATTACGTCTAGATATAGTCAGTGCTGAAGAAGCTATTTTTTCTGGCGAAGCAGAGATGGTTTTTGCAACCGGCGAAATGGGTGAGTTAGGCATTGCACCGGGGCATTCGCCTTTAGTGACTGCTTTGAAGCCTGGTAATATTCGTGTTATTTCACCTACTACCAAAAAAGAAGAGGTTTTTTATGTTAAAGGGGGTCTGCTAGAAGTGCAGCCTTTTGTTGTTACCGTATTGGCTGATACAGTTGTACGTGCGGATGATATTGATGAGGCAGCAGCATTGGAAGCAAAAGCACAAGCAGAGCAAGCGCTTGCAACCAAATCCTCCGAGATTGATTTTACTAAAGCAACTGCGGAATTAGCTGAGGCAATTGCACAAATACGCGCAGTGCAGCGGATGAAAAAACATTTAAAGTAAATGTAATTTTCAACACTTGCTGTAGTCCGTGTTTTTCACCGTGTCATTCCCGCGAAGGCGGGAACCTATCTAGCAAATATCTCCAAACGATAAAGCAATACAATAAAATTTAAATCACCAGGAAATAATGCAGATTTTGAGATATGCTATGATGGGTTCTCGCCTTCGCGGGAATGACACAGTGGGATGCGAGAATGACATAGCAGTTTCTTTTTCCATCACAAATTATGCTAGAGCTTTTCAGATAATTATTTTGGATTATAACGCTCAGATGGCCATCAGATCGAGCTTTATTTTTTCAAAAAAAGCACAGGAATACTTGCTGTATTTCGAGCATTTTTTTGAAAAAATAAGGCTTGAGATGATGGTCAGATGAGATGCTATAATCCAAAATAATTATCTGAAGAGCTCTAGACTATCAAAAAAAGGAATTAGCATGCACAAGGAAACTCAACCAGATCATCACCACACAGCCCTTGACCGCTTATTCCGTTATGCAGAATTTCTTAAATTTGGCGAAGTGCATATCAAATTTGATCACGCCACTGGCCTGAAAGCCATCGTTGCTATCCATAATGTAAAACGTGGTCCAGCCATTGGTGGTTGTCGTTTGGTGCACTATGCTACAACAGATGATGCATTTGAAGATGCGCTTCGATTGGCTTATATGATGAGTTTGAAAGCTGCGATTAGCAATCTGCCTCATGGTGGTGCGAAAGCAGTGTTGCTGTTACCTTCTCATGACATCAAAGATCGTAAAATGTATATGGAAGTTTTTGCAGGCTTTATACAAGACTTAAACGGACGTTATATTACAGCAGTCGATAGCGGTACGAGTACTGCAGACATGAACATCATCGCGGCCCATACTTCTTATGTCACTTGTTTTACAACTGCTGATGATAGTGGTGATCCATCACCTTATACGGCATTGGGTGTACGTCGAGGGATTGAAGCTGCTGTTAAAGTGAAATTAGGAAAAGATAATTTGGAAGGAATACACGTTGCAATTCAAGGTGTAGGTCATGCAGGTTATGCATTGGCAAAAGAATTAAGTGCATTAGGTGCGCGTCTTACTCTTTGCGATATAAACCGACCTATGCTAGAGCGTTGTGCCACTGAATTGGGTGCAGCGCTTTGTTCTCCTAATGATATTTATGATGTTGCAGCGGATGTATTTGCTCCCTGCGCTCTAGGCTCAATACTTAATTTGGATACCATTAAGCGCCTTCGAGTTTCTATTGTTGCAGGCTCCGCTAATAATCAGCTAGCTCATCAACACTATAGCGTATTGTTACATGAGCATGGCATTCTCTATGCGCCTGACTTTGTGATCAATTCCGGTGGCCTTATTTATGCTGCTGCGATGTATGATCATGCTGATCCTGCTAAGGCGCGTGCACAAGTCAGTAATATATACCATACCCTCACGACAATATTTGCTCGCTCTTATGCAGAAAACCACTCAACCTATGAAGTTGCTGAAACGATGGCGTTGGAAATGTTGCGTTAGCATTATATTTATTTAGCACGTATACCACTGACTTAGTCGTGCCCGATTAAGCTCAAAATTATTAGCCATCTTCAATGCCTAGCCCATCCACCTTTTGAAATGCACGAGGTAATTTATTGCCTCGTCGGCCGCGTTCACCAAGATAATGTTGCCACTCTTTCATTTTCAATTTTAATTGCTTTTTCCCAGATAGAATGACCAATAGCTGGTTTTCAGACAATACGACTAGATCTGCTACAAATTCTTCTCGTGTTAAAACACGTTTGCTCGGAATGGCTAGAATTTTATTACCTTTACCTTTCATTAAATCCGGTAATTCTATTAAAGGAAAAATGAGCAAATGTCCTGTGTTGGTTACGGCAGCAATAAAATCAGTGTCTTTATTCATGATTAATCGCGGTTGCAACGCTTTTGAGCCATTCGGCAAACTCAATGCTGATTTTCCAGCACGATTTTTCCCATAAAGATCGGTTAATTTTGCAGTAAAGCCATAACCTGCATCGGATGCCAAAATATATTTTTGATCTTCATCGCCTAACATGACACCCATAAATTGTGCATTTGCCGTTGGATTTAAGCGGCCAGTGAGTGGCTCGCCTTGGCCGCGTGCAGAAGGCAATGTGTGCGAAGGTAACGAATACACACGACCCGTGGAATCCAAAAATACAGCTAATTGATTGCTGCGCCCTTTGGCCATTGCGAGAAAAGAATCGCCTGATTTATAGCTTAAACTCGTTGGATCAATATCATGCCCTTTCGCTGCGCGCACCCAGCCCATGTTGGAAATGATGACAGTCACAGGTTCTGTAGGCAGAATTTCTGATTCACTTATTGCTTGCGCTTCTTTGCGTGTTACCAATGGCGAGCGACGCTGATCACCAAATTTTTCACTATCCGCTTGTAATTCTTTGCGTATTAATTTTTTCAACCGTGGCGTAGAAGAAAGTAATTGTTCAATTTCATCTTGCTCTGCAGCTAATTTTTTTTGTTCATTTTGGATTTGTGATTCTTCTAAACGTGCCAAGTGACGCAATTTAATTTCTAAAATAGCTTCTGCTTGAATATCCGTTAATTTAAAGCGTTTCATGAGCACTGCTTTAGGTTCGTCTTCATGCCGGATAATATGAATAATTTCATCCAGATTGAGATAAGCAATGAGCAAGCCTGCTAAAATATGCAAACGTTCTTTCACAATATCCAGACGGTATTGTAAACGTCTTTTGACTGTAGTGAGTCGGTATTCAAGCCATTCTATTAAAATCGCAAGCAACCCTTTTACTTGTGGTTTACCATTTAAGCCAATCATATTTAAATTAATACGATAACTGCGTTCCAATTCTGTGGTTGCAAATAGATGCGCCATCAGAATTTCTACATCGACCCGATTCGAACGGGGTATAATCACTAAACGTGTTGGATTTTCATGATCCGATTCATCACGTAAATCTGCAACCAAAGGCAGTTTTTTATTTTGCATCTGTTCTGCAATTTGCGTTAAAATTTTTGCACCAGAGACTTGGTGTGGTAACGCAGTAATGATAATTCCATCTTCTTCTACGGTATAAACAGCTCGCATACGCAATGAGCCATTGCCCGTACGGTAGATTTCTTCAATCTCTTTTCGCGGAGTAATGATTTCTCCCTCCGTCGGAAAATCAGGCGCATGAATATGTTCCATGATTTCTTTTAAGGTGGCAGCAGGATGATCCAGTAAATGGAGCAAAGCATTCACTACTTCTTTTAGATTATGCGGTGGAATATCTGTGGCCATGCCCACAGCAATACCCGTTGTGCCATTTAATAATAAATTAGGTAAACGCGCAGGTAAAAGAGAGGGTTCTTGTAGTGTGCCATCAAAATTAGGCAGCCAATCCACTGTGCCTTCACTGACTTCAGCCAACAATGCTTCTGCATAAGGCGATAAACGCGATTCAGTATAACGCATGGCAGCAAATGATTTTGGATCATCGGGCGATCCCCAGTTACCCTGCCCTTCTACTAAAGGATAACGATAAGAAAAAGACTGCGCCATGAGTACCATGGCTTCATAGCAAGCGACTTCGCCATGCGGATGAAATTTACCTAATACATCACCCACTGTACGTGCCGATTTTTTAAATTTTGCTGTCGCTTTTAAGCCAAGCTCTGACATAGCATACACAATACGCCGTTGCACTGGCTTCAAGCCATCGCCAATATGAGGTAATGCACGATCTAAAATCACATACATGGAGTAATCCAGGTATGCTTTTTCTGTAAATTCGCTTAATGGAATATGTTCAATAGTATTTGTAGCCATTCTTAAAGAACCTCTGCTATGTGACCTTTGCTTTCCAGCCAATTTTTGCGATCATGGGCGCGCTTTTTTGCAAGTAGCATATCTAGCATATGATCGGTTTTGTCATGGGGCGCGATGGTGAGTTGTACTAAACGACGTGTATTGGGATCCATGGTAGTTTCACGCAATTGCAAAGGATTCATTTCCCCCAATCCTTTGAAGCGGATCGTATTCACTTTACCTTTTTTATGTTCGGCAGCAATACGGTCCAGTATGCCTTGTTTTTCTGCTTCATCTAGCGCGTAATAAATATCTTTGCCATGATCAATACGAAAAAGCGGCGGCATGGCGATATAAACATGCCCAGCTGCAACTAACGGACGAAAATGTTTTAAAAATAACGCACAGAGTAATGTTGCAATGTGTGAGCCGTCAGAATCTGCATCAGCTAATATACAAATCTTGCCATAACGCAATCCTTTCAAATCATTCACACCCGGTTCCATGCCGAGTGCTATAGAAATATCATGTACTTCTTGCGAAGCTAACACTTGATCTGAATCTACTTCCCATGTATTTAATATTTTTCCACGTAAGGGCATGATTGCTTGAAATTCTCTGTTACGCGCTTGTTTTGCAGAGCCTCCTGCAGAATCACCTTCTACTAAAAATAATTCAGTACGATGAATATCTTGTTCGGAGCAATCAACAAGTTTGCCAGGTAAAGCAGGACCGCTCGTAATTTTTTTACGGACAACTGTTTGCGCGGCTTTAATACGGCGCTGTGCATTTTCAATGGCGAGTGCCGCTAATGCTTCACCTACACTGACATGCTGATTTAACCAAAGACTCAATGCATCTTTCACTACACCTGAGACGAAACTGGCGCATTCGCGCGAAGATAAGCGTTCTTTCGTTTGTCCAGAAAATTGGGGTTCATGTAATTTAACGGAAAGAATATGCGCGCATTTATCCCATACATCTTCAGGCGCAAGCTTGATGCCGCGGGGCAGTAAATTACGGAATTCACAAAAATCCCGTAGCGCTTCGAGTAAACCTAATCGAAAACCATTCACATGCGTGCCGCCTTGTGGCGTAGGAATTAAATTAACATAACTTTCGCTGACTATTTCACTGGCATCGGGTAACCAAATAGCTGCCCAATCCACTGTTTCCTGATTGCCAACGAAGGAACCTACAAACGGTTCATCCGGTATACGTTCAGCGTTGCCAATGCACTCTACGAGGTAATTGCTTAAGCCTGCTTCATAATGCCATTCTTCTGTTTCATTGGTATTTTCATCATGAAAAGATACATGCAGTCCAGGGCAGAGAACGGCTTTTGCACGCAATGTGTATTTGAGTTTTGCTATAGCAAATTTAGGCGTATCAAAATATTTTTCATTAGGCCAAAAATGAATACTGGTGCCGGTATCACGTTTATTAGCAGTATCAATGATTTTAAGCTCTGATGTTTTTTCGCCATCTTTGAATTGCATCTGATAGATATTGCCATTGCGCTTAATGGTAACAATGAGTTTTTTAGACAGTGCATTGACGACTGAAATACCTACACCATGTAAGCCACCCGAGAAACGATATTGCTTATTGGAAAATTTCGCCCCACTGTGTAATTTCGTTAAAATTAATTCAACGCCTGTTAAGCCTTCTTCAGGATGCATATCCACCGGCATACCGCGGCCATTGTCTGAGACTTCAAGCGAACCATCTTTATATAGTGTGACTTGAAAGGCGTTAGCATGGCCTTCTACTGCTTCATCCACACTATTATCAATGGCTTCACGTGCCAGATGATTGGGATTGATCGTATCCGTATACATTCCAGGACGTCGGCGTACAGGCTCAAGGCCGCTTAACACTTCAATAGATTCTGCATTATAAGATTGGGTTGCTTTCATGGGGTCCTGTTACTCGTTTTTCACTGATGTGAATGAAAATATAGTGTTATGAAGTAGTTGTAAAGTGCATTTGTTCAGTGCGAAGCGAATAGTGATTAGCTGCTTTTTTAACTAATTGATTTATATAAAAATAATCGATAGTTAGTGTAGCTGCTATACTGAAAGCAGTCGAGTAATAGGAGAAGAGAAGATGCTGACACCACAAAGACAACCAGAAAAAAAAGATCTAAAAGAAATGAGTTTTGCCGAGCTGGAAAATGAAGTTGAAAAATTTCGTAGGATTGCGCCGAAGTTTAAACAAGAGAAGCCTACGCTTGGTGAGCTGATAGATCATAAAATACGGAATCTCGATAATGCAATAGAGAGCCAAAATAAAGATGAATTAATAACGCTACTAGAAAAATATTATACATTTAGAGAGCTTAATTTTGGAACGGTTTTTCAACAGGACGTGGATGTAGAAGAACGGCCCTCTCCTCCTTTAGTTGAAGAAAAAAACACTGCTACTGGCTTTGCATCTGAAGCTGAAGTAAGTACTCCGCAGGACTTGGATGTAAACAAAAGACAGACGGAAAAAAAAGAACCGACTTCTTCTATAGTTGAGAGAGAAAGGAGTGCTTTACCCCGTTCTGTCGTGACATCTCATGCTAAACAGCAAAAATATAATTTTTCAAGACTGTCTGTTGATGCGTTAAAAAAGGAAATTCAGGAGCGTTATCAAAGCTCAGCGTATTTGGAGAATGAAGGGTCTGCTGAGCAGAAAGAACAAATAAAAAAACTTAGATTGTCACTTTTAGGAAGCTTAGGGCTGATAGGGCCTGACCCTACTAAAGATCAGTTAATCTCTGCTTTGAGAGCATTTGATGCAGATATGGAACCTTTCCTATCACGGCCTGTTTATGTAGTACTAAAACCCCTTATAGCTATAGCATCAAAGGATAAATTAAATCGACTTGGGCTCATGCAATTACATACGAACATTACTGCTCGTGTTGCAGAGCTGGAGAAATTATTAGAGAAACAGCCTAATCAACCGTGGAACCAATTAATCAGAGATGAAATGGAAATTCTCAAGAGCTATACAAAAGGCAAAAAAAGCCTAGATCAGGGTCGTGTAGTACTCGCCATATGTAATTTTGAGCGCAAGATACAAATAATTAGCGAAATGCCGTCATTTCATCATAAGAGAGAATTTCTCCCTAAAGAGCATCTCACATTATTCGAACAGATCGGTAAGCAAATTATAGAAATTCAGATGCAAGTAGACAAACAAAAGCCGGGAACAAAAACCTATAAAGATGATCAATTAGCAGTTTTAAAAGCGACGCAAGCGTACTTACTGGATGAACCTGGATCTAAATCCACTTTACAAGCAGCGCTTGCAAACAAGCGATATGATAAAAAAAGCGTCTTTAAGCCTCGCAGTACAGTAAAAAAACTAGTTCTTCAGGCTGACGCATTAAAGGGTGACTCGTTATTTCCAAAAAAAGAGTCATCATTGCAAGCAGTAGCTAGAAGAATAGGAATAGTACGATAGGCGTCTTGCTAGTACAGCGCTTTCTTTATAACCACATATTTTGTAATTTTTTTCGATGTATCTGCAGCCACATTAAAGAAAGCAATGCAGGGGCTGTCTTGATACGGCCTGAATAGAGTTCGGAAAATGCCTCATCAGCTGAAAGATTAATAACACGTATATCTTCATTCTCTTCTGCAAGACCATGGATCCCCTCAATAGTGCGTGCATCGACTTTGCTGCAATACAGATGAAGATATTCGTTAGCGCCGCCCGGGCTCACAAAAAATTCAAAAATAGGATGCAACATCAAAACTTCGCAACCTGTTTCTTCTATCATTTCACGGTAAGCAACTTCTTCAGGGCTTTCATTTTCATTATAAATGCCCGCAGGAACTTCTAAAAGCCAGGGACTGTTGGGATCCGCTAATGCGCCAGGGCGAAATTGTTCTATGAGAATGACTCTGTCTAGCAGAGGATCATAAGGTAAAATGGCAACAGCGGATTTGCGTTCTAATACTTCGCAATTAAATGAGCTGCTCCAGTGACTATTAAATAAGCGGTGCTTTAGCGTGTAGCGCGCAAGACGTAAAAAATCGCCTTGAAACAGCACTTCTCTTTTTTCAACTGTATAATCATTGCGAGTAAAAGGAGTGGTCTTAGACATGATGCTTACTTCTCTTTTAAAGCGTCTTCTAATTTTTTAATGCTGGTTTCCAAGGCTTCAATTTTTTTTCGGCTGCGGGCCAGGACTTTGGTTTGAGCATCAAATTCTTTGCGGGTGACTAAATCTAATTTATTAAACGTCCCCTCTAAGATAGCGCAAAAATTTTTTTCTATATCTTTTTTTATTTCTTGTAAATGCGAAGGCAGTGCATTGCATAAACGTTTAGTGAGATCACTCAGGAAATCTTTATCTTTTATAGTCATGCTTGTCTCCTGAAAAATTTTAAATATATTCCTCATGTAGTTACATTAAATGACCCATTCTTCGCGCATGAATTCGGGCAATACGAGCGATGCTTTATGTGTATCTAAATTATAATAATACGTTTTGAATGGCTTGGCAAAAATAGCTTTTTCTCGTATGCGTTTAAAGCCAGCTTGTTTAGTAGCCATGATGATTGATCGCCAACCGGATGAAAAACTCGGCTGAGGAAAATTAAGGATTTGTTGATCATGAAATCCAGCAAGACGTAATTGATTTGCTAATGATTTCACAGTCACCATCTCAAATGGAGAAGTGCTTTGCTGGATTAACATACCATCCATGCGCAAGAGCGTGAAAAATTTTTTTAACAGTTCATCACTGGGCTGTGCTGCATGTATGATGATATCTATAGAGTGAGGCGCTATTTCATGGAAGTAATCAGTCTTGTTGCTCGAGTAAAAACGGATATTTGGATTTTTTTCTTTGCTTGAAGCGTTATTTTCGCTAATAAAAACGATTTCAGCGAGATGGTCATGTTTTATGACTTCATGTAATATGTTGCTGTCTTCATCACCCACGATGATGACGTTTTTAGGGTGAGGATGGGTAAATAAAGCGGGGTGTGACATCATCTCGTGGAAGATGGTATTGTTACGTTCATGTATTGAATGAGGCATGGGCTTAATCCTTGCAGTATATCCTAGGCGTCATTGTGACTTAAATCAGTGAGGGACTCAAATTTTTTCTACTTTGCATGGGAAGCTGGTAGAATAGACTCATTCACCCCAATGGTGCGATTGATCATCTTGAGCGAAATGAACGATTTGCTGTCGGTTCTAGCGACTCAGAATGATAGCTTCACATCTTGAGGCGAGAATATCTCTTATGCAGGTTAACTCATGACTCGATCACTGCTCACGATTGCAACACGCGAAAGCCCTCTTGCGCTTTGGCAGGCAAATTGGGTTAGAGCACGTTTAGAGCATTTTCACCCTGACCTTCAGGTGACAGTGTTAGGGCTCACCACTGCAGGTGATCAAATCACAGAAATTCCGTTACTTCAGGCGGGCGGCAAAGGATTATTTGTTAAAGAATTAGAAGAAGCATTGCTTGATGGCCGTGCAGATATTGCAGTACATTCGATGAAAGATGTGCCAATGGATCTTCCCCCTGGGCTTTGTTTACCGGTCATGTGCGAACGAGAAGATCCGCGCGATGCTTTTATTTCGAATCAATTTACTTTTTTAAATGAATTGCCAGCGCAAGCGAAAGTGGGGACGTCCAGCTTGCGTAGACAAAGTCAGCTTTATGCGGCGCGTCCTGATATTAAATTGGAAAATTTACGAGGTAATATCAATACACGTTTGGCTTGCCTGGATCGTAATGACTTTGCAGCTATTATTCTTGCTGCAGCGGGTTTGAAGCGTCTTGATTTGCAAAATCGTATTCGTTCTTATTTAAGCCCTGAGCAATCTCTGCCCGCAGCCGGACAAGGTGTTTTAGGTATTGAATGCCGTACGGAAGACAAGATAATACAATCATTGATAGCGCCTCTTAATCATGCTGAGAGTGCACTCTGCGTCATTGCAGAGCGTGCTATGTGTAAGTATTTAGGTGGCGGTTGTCATGTGCCGGTTGCGGCCTATGCAACGGTTAGAGAAAAAAAAATAATATTACGTGGCTTAGTTGCTCATCCTGATGGCACACTGCTGTTACGTGCTGAACAAACAGGCGAGCTGGAAATCGCCGAAGCGTTAGGGATTGCTGTTGCGAAAGAGTTAGTGCAACAAGGTGCGGAAGCAATTTTAAAATTGATTCCATGCGACAGGTTGTAAGTGCAATGAATTAAAAATGTAAATGGTAAGGAGACATATAATGCAAAATTTGAATGAATTGACCGTGATGGTGACGCGTCCCAAGCCGCAAGGTGAAGTACTTTGTGATCAAATTCGTGCAGCAGGCGGTCGTCCCATTTATTTTCCTACCATAGAAATTAAACCACCGAATGATTTGACTGCTTTTATGCAAGGTATTGAGCGATTAGATCAATATGATTGGATTATTTTTATCAGCCCTCAAGCGGTTTACCAAAGCGTCCAAATGATTCAAAAATATTGGCCTCAATTTCCCGCAGTCGTTAAAGTTGCCGCGCTTGGCGGTGGCACTGCCGATGCGTTGCGTCAAGCTAAATTACCTGTAGATGCATCTCCTGCGGATGATTGGCGCAGTGAAGGATTATTGAATGAGGCGGCTTTTCAGCAATTGGCAGGTAAAAAAATTGCTTTGATATGCGGCGATAGCGGGCGAGAATTTTTGGCGGAGACATTAACAGTGCGTGGTGCACAGTTAACCAATATCATTGCTTATCAGCGTTGCTTACCATACGTTGATGTGAGTGAATATGTTCGTTTACTGCAACGACAAGAGATTGATATCATTCTTTGCACATCAGGTGAGATTTTATATAATTTAAAAATATTATTACAAGCAGCCTGGGCAGACTTACAACAAGTTTCTATTGTGGTGGTGAGTGAACGGATACAAATGTTAGCGAAACAATTAGAATTTAAAAATGTTTTATTAGCTAAAAATGCAAGCTACCCTGCCATGATGGCTATTTTGAAGGATTATGTATGTCAGATGACAAAGTAGATGAAATAGAAGTATCACAACCTGTTAACAGTAAAAAAGTTTTTTCTTTTTCCTGGCTCAATATTGGAATTTTGTGCTCGGCATTTTCTATCATCGTATTGATATTGGCAGGCGGCTATAGTTGTTGGTATTTAATGTCTGCTAATATACAGCTTACTACGCTTGCCGCTCAATCACAAAAGCAGTTACAACAATTGCAATCTGAGTTAAATGTATTGAAAGAAGAGGAGCATGCAGCACAACAAACAGCACAGCAATCTGTTGATGACATTAAAAATTTAAAACAAAACATTACTGATTTGTCTCAAGAAAAACAAGGCAATCAGGAGAAGTGGCTGTTAGCTGAAGCGCGTTATTATGTGAAATTGGCTAATGATAATTTGCTATTTTCACGCAATATTTCACTTGCTGTTTTTTTATTAAAGATGGCTGATCAAGAAATAAGTCATATAGTAAATCCAAAAATGGAAGAAATACGTAAAGCCATGGCAGCAGATATTGCCAATTTGCAAGCTGCGCCTCAAATAGATATAGCTGGTTTATATATGAAGTTAACGGCATTAAATAATCAGTTAGATCAATTACCCTTGCAGGCGAACCAAAAAAATGTGCAAGAACAAAAATTGACAGCGGCTGCAGAACAAAAACAAACTGGCTGGCAGCGCGGGTTTTATGTAGCCTGGCAAGCGTTACAGCATATTGTTGTAGTGCGTTATAATCCAAATGGATCCATGCCGCTGATGACGCCCGATCAACAAGTATTTCTTTATCAAAATGTACATTCGATGCTTGCCCAAGCAGTGTGGGCATTACTCCATCAACAGCCTGCAGTATATCAAACCAGTTTGCAACAACTCACTGCATGGATTAAACGCTATTTTTTACTGGATGCACCTGTGACTCGTGCTGTGCTGAGCGATTTGACACAGTTAGAAAAAATCGATATTTATCCGCCTGCCCTAACAGTGATGAATACCTTACAAGCATTGAATGGAGTTTAGTACATTACACGATTGGAGTTTAATTCATGCGGCGTTTTATTGGGTTGTTGCTTGTTTTAGTTATTTCAGTTTGGCTAGGTTTATACATTGCCAAAGATCCCGGTTTGGCTTTTTTCTCTTATCGCCAGTGGTCAGTTGAAATGCCGCTGTGGTTTGCTTTGTTTAGTTTAATAATACTATTGTCTTTATTTTATTTTATTTGGTATTTGCTGAATGGCATCGATAATTTTTTCTACCGCTGGGGTAATTGGTTACGATGGCGTCGCAAAACGCAATCTTATAGTAAAACGAATCACGGCTTAATTGAGTTAATCGAAGGCCATTGGAAAAAAGCGGAGAATTATTTAAAAGCAGGTATTACTCAATCGGATGCCCCGCTTATTAATTATCTCGCACTGGCTAAAGCGGCGCATGAACAAATGGCTTATGACAGACAAGAAACTTATTTACGCCGTGCACAAGCTGTTACTGGACATGCAGAGGTTGCTATAGGTTTAACACAAGCTCAATTTCAAATTAACCAAGGACAATTAGAACAAGCGTTAGCAACACTGAATCATGTGCAGACAATAGCGCCACGACATGCTTTGGTTCTTAAATTATTAGAACGAGTGTATGTGCATTTAGGTGATTGGCAAAATGTATTAAAATTATTACCTGATTTATATAAATCAAAAGTGATCACGAGCGAACAATTGGCGTTGCTTGAACAAAAGACATATGCTGAACTATTGAAGTCATCTACTGCAGATTTTCCCGAAGGGTTGGTTTCGTTACGCGCGGTGTGGGACAGTATGCCTCGTAAATTACAAAACGATCCACAATTGCTGGGCTGTTATGCGCAACAATTATTATCTTATCCCAATGAAACAGCAGAAGTGGTAGAACTCCTTAACAAATCATTAAAGAAATCTTGGAATCCAGATCTTATTAAACTGTATGGATTGTTAAATACGATTGATCCTATCAAGCAATTAGCACAAGCAGAGCGCTGGTTAACGCGTTATCCTAATCAAGCATTACTCTTGCTTACGCTTGGGCGATTATCTGTGCGTTGTCAGCTATGGGGTAAAGCGCGTAGTTATTTTGAAGAGAGCTTAGCATTAGAAGAAAGTGCGGTTACATATTTAGAATATGGCAAATTGTTGGATCAGTTAGGTGAAACATCGACTGCTTATCGCGATGGGCTGGTGTTTTTGTTAAAAACGAGAGGCGAAGGTTTTGCTCTGTGACAATATTATGCTACACTTCTATTCTTACTTGATAAAGCATGTATACCTTTAATGCAACCTTTAAAAATTATTTTCGCTGGAACACCAGCGTTTGCTGTCACTGCGCTCCAGGCATTGCTTGAATCACCGCACCAAGTTATAGCTGTTTATACGCAGCCTGATCGTCCCGCCGGGCGTGGTCGGAGATTAACTGCAAGCCCAGTGAAAGCATTCGCATTGCAGCATCACTTACCTATCCATCAACCAGTTAGTCTGCGTGATGCGAATGAGCAAGCTGTTATACAACAAATGCAATCCGATGTGATGATCGTTGCTGCTTATGGCCTCATACTGCCCTCCGCTATTTTGCAAGCACCTCGTTTGGGTTGTATTAATATTCACGCTTCACTCTTGCCGCGTTGGCGCGGTGCTGCTCCTATTCAACGTGCAATTTTGGCAAATGATAAAAAAACGGGTGTGACAATCATGCAGATGGAAAAAGGGTTGGATACAGGCCCCATGCTTTATAAAATGGAGTACGCCATTCAATCAATGGATACCAGTGAAATGATTCATGACCGTTTGGCTGATCTGGGTGCAGAGGCGATATTAGCCACTTTAAATCAGCTGCCTCATCTCAAGCCTGAAATTCAAAATGAAGCGTTAGCCACTTATGCAGATAAAATTACAAAAGAAGAAGCGCAGCTAGATTGGCATTTTTCAGCAGATGAATTAGCGCGTAAAGTGCGCGCATTTAATCCTTGGCCAGTTGCTTTTGTTCGAGAAGGTGAGCAGGTGATACGTATATGGGAAGCAGCGGTAATAGAAAAAGCCATGAATCAATATAAACCGGGTGAAATTTTACAAGCCAATGCAAATGGTATCGATGTTGCAACAGGAAAAAATGTTTTACGTTTGTTAAAAATTCAATTACCAGGAGGGCGCATGCTTCCTGTTGCCGATATCCTCAATGCCAGACAAAACAATTTTACGGTTGGCAGCGTGTTAATATAACGTGGTGCGCGGGTTTGCAGTCAAAGAGGAGAATCACGATTCTTCTCCTTGACAATCCTCCATCGCGAGATGAAATTGATGTTAAAAATATTCAACGAGAATGACTGATGATTAATCTACGTATGCTCGCTGCGCGCACGGTGTATCAAGTGCTAGTGCATGGGCGATCTTTAAGCGATTGTTTGCCAGAAACACTCACACGTGTGCATGATGTGCGTGATCAAAGTTTTCTGCAGGCGCTGTGTTATGGTGTATGTCGCTGGTATTATCGCCTTGATGCCTTAGCACATTCTCTGCTTGAAAAGCCACTTAAGCTCAAAGATCAAGATATTCATTGTTTGATTTTAGTCGGCTTATATCAACTCACTGAGATGCGTGTACCTGCTCATGCTGTATTAGATGAAACAGTATCTGCAGCGCAAGCATTTAAAAAACCATGGGCAAAAGGGCTGGTGAATGCGGTACTGCGCAGCTATCAACGTTCAGTGGTAGAGTTAAATGAAAAAATGCAGCAAAGTCTAGTGACTTTATATGCGCACCCACAATGGATTATTGATCAATTACAAAAAAATTGGCTATTGGAATGGCAAGATATTTTAACAGCGAATAATCAACACCCTCCTTTCGCATTACGTGTGAATCAAAAACACATTTCTCGTGAACGTTATCTTGAAAAATTAACAGCGAATAATATGAGCGCTCGAATCATGCCAGAAACGCAGGCAGGCATTATTTTAGAGCAGCCAATCGGTGTGCAAGACTTGCCGGGTTTTTTAATAGGTGAAGTGTCGGTGCAAGATGGGGCTGCCCAGTTAGCGGTGGAATTACTTGAACTTAAACCTGGACTACGTGTGCTAGACATATGTGCTGCACCTGGCGGAAAAACAGCCCATATTTTGGAACTTCAACCGGGTATCGAGCTGGTTGCCGTTGATCGTGATGAAAAACGCTTACAGGATGTGCGCAATAATTTAGCGCGTTTGCAATTGCTGGCCACTTGCATTTGCGCAGATGCGAATGATAAAGAGTGGTCTAAAGGCCAATTATTTGACAGGATTTTGTTAGATGCACCTTGCTCAGCAAGCGGCGTTATTCGCCGCCATCCTGACATTAAAATATTGCGTCGCGCTACAGATATTGCCAAACTAGTACACGAACAAACACGGTTATTAAATACGGCTTGGGGTTTATTGAAACCGGGCGGTTTGTTAGTGTATGCGACATGCTCTATTCTTCCTGAAGAAAATAGGACTGTTTTGCAGGCTTTTTTGATGTCTCATAAGGATGCAGCAGAGGAAAAAATCAGGGTGAATTGGGGAAAAGCGTGTGCAATTGGAAGACAAATTTTACCTGGAATGCATGATATGGATGGTTTTTATTTTGCCCGATTAAGTAGAGGATTAAGTTAATTATGCGTATCGAATATGATGTTAAGCTAGATTTCAAAGATGTTTTGATTAGACCTAAGCGCAGTGTGCTCACATCGCGCTCAGAAGTCTCACTTGAGAGAGAGTTTCGCTTTAAAAATTCAGGTGCAACCTGGAAAGGTGTGCCGATTATTGCAGCCAATATGGATCATACAGGTACGTTTGAAATGGCAACTGCATTGTCTAAACATGGTTTGTTAACAGCAATAGATAAGTTTATATCCCCTGCTGATTGGCAAATTTTTGCGACCCGTCATCCAGACGCTATTGCTGCTTCGTTTGTTTCAGTGGGCATATCAGAAGATGATTTTAGTAAAGCGCAGGAAATCATTAAAATGGCAAAAGCCAATATGATTTGTCTGGATGTCGCAAATGGCTATACCGAACGTTTCGTAGATTTCCTGAAGCGCTTGCGGGATGCTTATCCCAATACATTGATTATGGCAGGTAATGTCGTGACGGGTGAAATGGTGGAAGAACTCATTTTATCAGGTGCTGATGTTGTTAAAATTGGTATTGGGCCTGGTTCAGTGTGTACCACGCGTGAAAAGACGGGCGTTGGTTATCCGCAATTGTCCGCTATTATTGAATGTGCAGATGCGGCGCATGGGCTGGGCGGACATGTTTGTGCGGATGGGGGTTGTACTTCACCGGGTGATGTGGCAAAAGCGTTTGCTGCAGGTGCTGATTTTGTCATGTTAGGAGGTATGTTTTCTGGTCATGATGAGTGTCTGGGTGATGTGATTGAAGAAGACGGGGCTCGTTTTAAGCGTTTTTATGGGATGAGTTCGGCAGAGGCAATGGAAAAATACCATGGCTCAGTGGCTGAGTATCGTGCAAGCGAAGGTCGATCGGTGGATGTTCCTTATCGAGGTCCGGTTAAAAATACCGTGCTGGATATTTTAGGTGGCATTCGTTCAACTTGTACTTATGTGGGTGCGCATCGTTTGAAAGAATTATCAAAGCGTACAACGTTTATACGGGTGACGAAGCAATTGAATGAAGTGTTTGTGTCGCATCAGGCTAAGTAGTTTTGTCAATCATCACCAGTCGCTGGCGCGAAATAAAAACCCGGTTACAGAGAATTTTTGGGGTGATGGGTTGTTGCTAAGCAAGAGTTGAATCTTGATCATTAATCCTATACTATGCGTATCTGATGTAATCATATGTAAAAAAATAAAAATCACGAAGGAGTTAAAACATGTTTAAAAAAATAGTTATTGCAAGTGTCATTTTAGCAGCGAGTTCAAATATGGCTTTTGCCAGTGCTTCACCTTATGTCGGTGCAGCTTTAGGTGTTAACACATTGACTTCTACTTCTGGTAGCAATTTTCGCGGTGTACCTGCTGATATTTTTGCGGGTTATGGTGCTACGATCAATACAAACCTTTATCTAGGTGGCGAAGTATTTGTAACGCCATTCACGGGTACATTATCCAAAACTAATAATAATCTCAGAACAACGTATGGCTTTGGCGCAAGCATTATGCCGGGAGTCATGTTCAGTGATCATACGTTAGGATATGTGCGTGCAGGTATTGTCAGATCACATTTCAGTAGTGTGGGTCAAAACAAAACAGGCGGTCAGTTAGGTTTAGGAATGCAAACCACTGCAACGCAAAATATTGATTTGCGTGCTGAGTATGTATTCACTGCCTATAACACTGTTTCAACATCTAAATCACCTAAATCAGACGCATTTAAACTAGGCTTGATCTACAAGTTTGAATAGATTTTGAATAGCTACAAATAATCTCTCATCTTTCAATTTTTAAATTGTTGAGATGAGGGATTTTTTTTCAGTAATTCCTTTGGTTTGTTATCCTTCACTTCGTTCAGGATGACAACTTCGCATTTTGAAGTGTGATGAGTATAGCTCTCATGCTTTTTAGCAGGAACTTCTTTTCTTTTTCTTGTTTACCGCAATAAATTTCTATACCATCCTTCTCTCAACTTGAATTTACCAAAGGATAAAAATTATGAAGAGCATAAAAAAAATAACATTCATCATGATAGGTGCAGCAACGTTTGGTTTGTCAACGCTTGCAATTGGCGCAGTACCGATACCGACGGGTTGGTATTTGGAAGGTAATTTAGGTGCATCAAAAATCAGTAATGTCTCTTATGCAGCGCATACATCAATATCGAGTACAGGCTTGGGCTGGAATTTGAATGGCGGTTATAAATTTATACCTTATTTTGCTGCAGAGGTAGGCTACACTTCTTATGCCGCTGGCACTATTAATTTTAATGGTACTAAAGTGGGTAAAGATCAAGCTACATCCTATGACTTAGCGGGCAAAGCCATCATGCCAATTCAAGAAACAGGTGCTGAAGTGTTTGCTAAATTAGGTGTTGCACGTGCTAAGGCACAAGTCACGGCGACGAATGCTGCGCTTCTTGCAGCCAATGGCGAAACGCTGAGTACGGGTAATCATCGCTCTACCAATTTATATTTTGGTGTAGGCGGAGATTATTCATTTATGCCCAATGTAGCTATGAATGTGCAATGGAATAGAGTAGATGGTAATAATTCAACGGGTCATTTGGATCTGTTTTCGCTAGGTGCGGCTTATTTGTTTGATTAGCCACGCTGCAACATCGCTGACTTCATTGGCGCATAGTGAATGCGGCATGCTATAGCTATGCCAATCAACCGGTATGCCGTGTTTTTCTAAAGCGGCTGCAGTTGCTTGGCCCAACATAAAAGGCACGATTGTATCTTCAGTTCCGTGAGCTAGAAAAACAGGTATTGCTTGATTAGCCTGACTTCTATTTGACAATTCTTGTACGGCATTGGGCAAGTACCCTGATAGAGCAATGATACCCGCAAGTTTTTTTAAACAACGCAAACCTGTTGTTAAAGCAATGACCGCACCTTGAGAAAATCCACCGAGGATAATTTTTTCTGTTGGAATGCCTTTTCTCTGTTCATTTTCAATTAATTGTTCTACTGCTTTCACTGAATCAGAAATCCCAGCTAGGTCAATACGTTGATCAATTTGCATAGAATAGATATCAAACCACGCTCGCATGATATAACCATTATTGATAGTAACGGGTTTTAAAGGAGCGTGAGGAAAAATAAAACGCAAGGGCAAATGCACAGGTAGATTGAATTGCGGCACGATAGAGGTAAAATCATGGCCATCAGCACCTAAACCGTGTAACCAGATAACACTTCCTATAGCAGAGATGCTAGGCGTGATTTCGATACTTGAGGCAGTTGAATTTTGAGTATAGGTGATCATAAATGAATCTGAGTATTAACCTATTGCTTAGCCAAGTCGTACATAGTAATCTTTAACAATAAATATGCAAGGTCTATTGCTTTATTTGTCATAATGCTGGAACATAGGATAGTTGAAAAGGTCACTTTCGAATTCTTGGAATTTTTAAAAAAGGGAAAGTCAGCTATGAAAAAATCTCATAAAGTTGCATTTGGCGTGACATTGTTAGAAATCATGCTAGTCTTAGCGATTGCCTCGATGGTGATTGTGATGTCCATTCGTTATTATCAATCGGCATCAAATAATCAAAAAATAGCTGCAGGACTTAATACTATTACAGCTATTGCAGCGGCAGGAGAAAGTTTTTTGGCAACTGGGCCAGCTACTGGATTCACTAATGTTGCCAACGCTAATTTAAGTCCGTACTTGGGAGGTACTATGCCCACATCTCCATGGGGCGGAGCAGTTACCGTTTCAGGCGTTAACTCCACTTCTTATAAAATTGTAATGACTGTTTCACAAGATGCTGTTGTTTGTACCCAGTTAATTGCTTTGCTAAGCCAAAATAGTAAGCTTAATTCGCCTGCGCCTACCTGTACTGGTGGGAGTTTGACTGTCACTGTGAATGCATAACAGAGTAATTGCTTAAAGTCATTTTTAATGAAAAACCCATGAAGAAATTAATTATCTTAATCCTGCATGGGTTTATTATCTTTAATACCGATACTGCTCCGGCTTATAAGGGCCATTCACGGGTACATTAAGGTATTCTGCTTGTGCTTGAGTGAGTGTTGTGAGCTTCACACCTAATTTATCAATATGCAAGCGTGCAACCATTTCATCTAGTTTTTTAGGCAGGATATGCACCCCCACAGCGTATTTATCAGTATGCTGCCACAATTCTAGCTGTGCTAACACTTGATTTGTAAATGAGGTAGACATAACAAAGCTAGCATGCCCTGTTGCACAACCTAAATTGACTAATCGTCCTTCAGCTAAAATGATAATTCGCTTACCCGTCGGAAAAATGACATGGTCTACTTGTGGTTTGATGTTTTCCCATTTGTATTGGCGTAACGATGCAACATCAATTTCTGAATCAAAATGTCCAATGTTGCAAACAATGGCTTGGTCTGGCATTTTTAGCATATGTTCGTGTGTGATGACATTGCAGTTGCCGGTTGCGGTAACAAAAATATTGGTTTTATCTGCTGCATCATCCATTGTAACGACACGATACCCTTCCATCGCAGCCTGTAGTGCACAAATAGGATCAATTTCAGTGATTAATACCGTTGCGCCGAGTGCGCGTAATGAATGTGCGCAGCCTTTACCTACATCGCCATAACCACACACCACTGCAATTTTGCCAGCAATCATGACATCTGTTGCGCGCTTGATTCCATCTACTAATGATTCACGGCAACCATATAAGTTATCAAATTTGGATTTAGTCACTGAATCATTTACGTTGATGGCAGGAATTTTTAAAGTGCCTGTTTTAAACATTTCATATAAACGGTGTACGCCTGTAGTCGTTTCTTCAGAAACACCTTTTATCTGTTTTAATAGCTCGGGGTATTTCTGATGCAGTAATAAAGTAAGATCGCCGCCATCATCTAATACCATGTTAGGACGCCAGTTATCAGAACCTACAATGCTTTGTTCAACGCACCACCAGTATTCTTCTTCTGTTTCGCCTTTCCAAGCAAACACTGGAATACCTGCTTTAGCAATTGCAGCGGCTGCATGGTCTTGCGTTGAAAAAATATTACAGGAAGACCAACGTACTTCAGCACCTAGAGCAGTTAATGTTTCGATTAGCACAGCTGTTTGTACCGTCATGTGTAAGCAACCTACGATGCGTGCGCCTTTTAGAGGCTTTGTGCTTTGATGGGTTGCGCGTAATGCCATTAATCCAGGCATTTCTGTTTCAGCAATTTGAATTTCTTTGCGACCCCACTCTGCAAGACTCATGTCGCTGACTTTATAATCTGTGCTCATTTTCATAATTGTTCCTATACTCATTTAAAATTCCTCTTCATTCCTCTTCATTCCTCTTCAGCGGATTACGCGATGGGGGATTCTTAAGGGGGAGAATCGCGATTCTCCCCCTTAAGTGCAAGCGCCAGCTTTGCTGGCGCGCGGCATAAAATCAAAACTCAGCTGCTTTACGCAACTCATTTGCCTTATCTGTTTTTTCCCAGCTTACATTAATATCTTCTCTACCAAAGTGGCCGTAGCTCGCTGTTTGACGATACATGGGTTTGAGTAAATCAAGCATCTTAATAATGCCATAAGGACGTAAATCAAACTGTTCACGGATCAGTTTAATAATTTTGTGATCTGGGATTTTTCCTGTACCAAAGGTATCAACATAGATTGAAATGGGCTCTGCAACACCAATAGCGTAAGAAACTTGAATTTCACAACGGTCAGCAATCCCTGCAGCAACGATATTTTTTGCTACATAACGTGCTGCATACGCTGCAGAGCGATCTACTTTTGAAGGATCTTTACCAGAAAAACATCCGCCGCCATGGCGAGCCATACCGCCGTAAGAGTCTACAATAATTTTTCTGCCAGTTAAGCCGCAATCACCTAATGGACCACCGATGACGAAACGTCCAGTGGGATTAACATAAAATTTCGTGTCTTTATTAATCCATTCTTCAGGTAATGTAGGTTTGATAATTTCTTCAATAACAGCTTCTACCAGATTATCTTGTTCAATATCAGGATGGTGTTGCGTAGAGAGAACCACCGCTTCAATACCGACTGGTTTGTCATCAACATAGCGGAAGGTAATTTGACTTTTGGCATCTGGGCGCAGCCAAGGTAAAACATCTTCTTTGCGTAATTTGGCTTGGCGTTTCACTAATTCATGAGCATAGAAAATAGGTGCAGGCATGAGCGCTGCTGTTTCACTGGTAGCGTAACCAAACATGAGTCCCTGATCGCCAGCGCCTTGGTTTTCACCTATTTTGCGGTCTACACCTTGCGCGATATCAGGTGATTGTTTGCCAATCGCAGACATGACTGCACAGGATTCCCAATCAAATCCCATTTCGGAACTGTTATAGCCTATATCCCGCACGACATTACGTACAATTTGTTCTATATCAACCCAGGCTGATGTTGTGACTTCACCACCCACTAAGACCATTCCTGTTTTAACAAAGGCTTCACAGGCGACTCGTGCACCGGTATCTTGACTCAGCATCGCATCTAAAATAGCATCCGAAATCTGATCGGCTATCTTATCAGGATGTCCTTCAGAAACTGATTCAGAGGTAAACAAAAAATTTTTTTCCATGATCTGTGCCCTTTGAATAATTTGAGCTGAGCATAATACGCATTTTTCTGGTAAGATTCACCCAATTTTTGTATCTGAGGAGTAAAAAAAATGCTCTCCCGCCGCGAGCTGGCTAATGCGATCCGCGCATTAAGTATGGATGCCGTCCAAAAAGCTAATTCAGGTCATCCTGGTATGCCTATGGGTATGGCTGATATTGCTGAGGTAGTCTGGAATGATTTTCTTCAACACAATCCAGCAAACCCGCACTGGCTGAATCGTGATCGTTTTATAGTATCGAATGGCCACGGTTGTATGTTGCTTTATTCGCTTTTGCATTTAACAGGCTATCCTTTAGCTCTTGATGAGATTAAACAATTTCGTCAATTACATTCTAAGACACCTGGCCACCCCGAGTTTGGTGAAACACCGGGTGTAGAGACAACGACAGGACCTTTGGGGCAAGGCTTGGCCAATGCGGTAGGGATGGCAATTGCAGAAAAGCATTTGGCGCAGCAGTTTAATCGTGAAGATTATTCCCTCATCGATCATTTTACGTATGCTTTTGTAGGTGATGGCTGCTTGATGGAGGGTATTTCACATGAAGTATGTTCTCTTGCGGGCACGCTTGGTTTAGGTAAATTGATAGTATTTTACGATGATAATAATGTGTCCATTGATGGTGATGTGAGCGGCTGGTTTACCGATAATACGCCATTACGTTTTGAAAGTTATGGTTGGCATGTGGTGCCAAAAGTCGATGGACATAATAGTGAGGCAGTGCGTGCAGCCATTCTTGAAGCACAAAAAGTAACAGGCAAACCCAGCATTATTTGTTGTAAAACGGTCATTGGATACGGTGCGCCTACTCTTGCCGGTACGGCAGAAACCCACGGTGCTGCGCTAGGCGACAAAGAAGTTGCAGCAACAAGAGAAAACATCCATTGGCCCTATCCTCCTTTTGTTATACCGGCTGAAATTTATCAAGCTTGGGATGCTCGCACTAAAGGTGCTCAGCGGGAACAAGAATGGAATGCCTTATTTTCTGCTTATAAAAAAGCCTATCCTGATGCAGCGCGTGAATTGCTGCGACGCATAGAAAAAAAGTTACCGGAAAATTGGTCGGAAGTGACGACTGCGTTGCTTGATGAAATGGTCCAAAAAAAAGAAACGATGGCGACACGTAAGGCATCGCAAGTTTGCTTAAATCATTTTAGTAAAATATTACCTGAATTAATGGGTGGTTCAGCCGATTTAACAGGATCTAATTTGACAAATTGGCAGGGTGTTAAAACTTTTTCTAAGACAACACCGCAAGGACAGTATATTCACTATGGTGTTCGTGAGTTTGGTATGTCAGCCATTATGAATGGCATGGCATTGCATGGCGGGTTACTTCCATTTGGTGGTACATTTCTCACTTTCTCAGACTATGCACGTAATGCAGTGCGTCTTGCCGCTTTGATGCGACAACGCGTCATTTTTGTGTATAGCCATGATTCGATTGGTTTGGGTGAAGATGGGCCAACGCATCAGCCGGTAGAGCATGCTGCAAGCTTGCGCATGATTCCACAGCTTTCACTCTGGCGTCCTTGCGATACAGTGGAGTCTGCTGTTGCGTGGCAAAAAGCGATTGAGCATCAAGGCCCAACTTGCTTATTATTGACCCGACAGAATGTACCTTATATAGACCGTGAACAGATACAACTTGCTAATATCGCGCGCGGTGGTTATGTGTTAATTGATTGCAATGGCGTGCCGGAAATGATTATGATTGCGACTGGTTCAGAGGTTTCGCTGGCGGTGCTTGCCGCAAAACAGTTATTGCAAGACGGTGTGCAAGTGCGAGTGGTTTCGATGCCGTCAACAGATGTATTTTTAGCGCAAGATGAAGCGTATAAGGAACAAGTATTACCGAAAAATATTTCGGCGCGTGTAGCAATTGAAGCAGGTGTGAGCATGTTCTGGTATCAGTTTGTGGGTTGTCGTGGCACAGTGATTGGTATTGATCGTTTTGGTGCATCTGCGCCTGGAAAAGATGTTTATGAAGAATGTGGACTGACTGTTGAACGCATCCTTGTGGTGACTAAAGAAATGCTTTCACAATTATATGTAGAAAAAGTTTAAGGGGAAATAACCATGGCTATTCGAGTTGCAATCAATGGGTTTGGCAGAATTGGACGCAATATTTTACGTGCACATTATGAAACAAAACGTCATCCAGAAATTCAAATTGTTGCAATAAATGATTTGGGTGATATCAATGCCAATCGGCATTTAGCACTCTATGATTCTACGCACGGCAAATTTCCTGGAGAAATTGCAGTATCTGGAAACGATATGATTGTTAATGGTGACAAGATTCGTGTTGTTGCTGAGCGAGATCCTAAAAACTTGCCTTGGAAAGAAATGAATATTGATGTTGTTTTGGAATGCACGGGTTATTTTGCTAGCAAAGAAAAAGCCTCTGCACATCTTGAAGGGGGAGCAAAAAAAGTATTAATTTCTGCGCCAGCGACGAATGTGGATGCGACTATAGTCTATGGTGTTAATCATCACACTTTAAAAGCAAACCATACTATTATTTCAAATGCATCTTGCACAACCAATTGTTTGGCGCCGCTCGCAAAAGTATTGCACGAGGGTGTTGGAATTGAAAAAGGATTGATGAATACCATTCATTCTTATACTAATGACCAAGCCTTGCTTGATGTGTATCATAGTGATATTCGCCGCGCAAGAGCAGCTGCGCATTCTATGATTCCTACTAAAACAGGCGCTGCAATTGCGGTAGGCCTGGTGTTGCCGGAATTAAATGGTAAATTAGATGGATTCTCTATTCGGGTGCCGACTATGAATGTATCTCTGGTCGATTTTACTTTTACCGCCAAGCGCAATACAACTTTTGAAGAAGTGAATGCACTCATACAAGCTGCAGCAAAGGGTCCGCTTAAAGGTATTCTTGAAGTGAATGAAGAGCCGTTAGTCTCTATCGATTTTAATCATAACCCTGCTTCCTCTATCTTTGATGTGTCTTATACCAAAGTGATGGAAGGTAATTTTGTTAAAGTATTAGCTTGGTACGATAATGAATGGGGTTTTTCTAATCGTATGTTGGATGTTGCTGTTGCTTTTATGGCAGCATAACCGCTGACATTACGCGATGGGGGATTCTTAAAGGGGAGAATCGCGATTCTCCCCCTTAAGTGCAAGCACAAGCTTCGCTTGTGCGCAGCATATGAATAAGCAAGGAAACTGATGACTATTACAATGCAAGAAACCATGGATGCTATCCATAAATTTGCTCCTCATTTTACGCCTAAAATAGGGATTATTTTAGGATCTGGCCTGGGTCCTGTGGCTGAAGAGTTGACGCAACCTATTACTATTCCTTATCAAGCTATTCCAGGTATTCACTCTAGCGCTGTAGCGGGCCATGCCTCATTATTGGTGCTTGGGTATTTGCAAGGCGTGCCTGTTGTTTGTTTGAAAGGTCGTTTGCATCTTTATGAAGGTGCAAGCTTTGAATCTATTTGTACGCTGGTTCGCATAGTGCGCCAACTGGGTGCAAGTGACTTAATCATCACAGGTGCCGTAGGATCATTAAATCCAGAAATGCATCCAGGCGAAGTGATGCTAATCAATGATCATATTAATTTTCAACCAGGCCATCCTTTGGCGGGCCCAAATGATGAATCCATTGGCCCACGTTTTGTCAGTTTAGAAAATGCTTATGATGAAGATTTAAGAGAAATATTTTTAAGAGTTGCGGAGCCATTAAATTTTAAAGTGCAGCAAGGTGTTTATATTTCATTACTAGGCCCTTCTTTTGAAACACCCGCAGAAATTCGCGCTTATCGTTTATTAGGCGCAGATGTGGTGGGTATGTCTGTTGTTCCAGAAGTGATTATTGCGCGGCATTGTGGTTTGCGTGTTGCTGGATTAGGGGCTATTAGTAATATGGCAGTGGGTTTAAGTACTGAAAAAGTGACACATGAAGGAACGTTGCATTATGGTGAAGTTGCTGCACGTAAATTAGTGAAGTTAATTCCTGCTTTTGTGAAAGAAATCTCTGTACACGACGCAATAATTTAAAGTGTACAAAGGAAAGAAATATGACGCGCGCTTTTGTTATTCTGATGGATTCATTTGGTATCGGTGCTTCTGCAGATGCTATTAAATATGGTGATGCAGGCGCTGATACATTGCGCCACATTGCAGAACAATGTGCGGCAGGGAAAGCAGATAAAAAAAATGTACGCCATGGGTCATTGCATTTACCCAATCTCACACGTCTGGGTTTGAATGGCGCAGCCGAGATCAGTGCCGGAAAACCAGTGCCTGGGCTTGTCACAGATGCTCCAATCGACGGCGCCTATGGCTGTGCTGCAGAGCTTAGTTTTGGAAAAGACACACCCAGCGGACATTGGGAAATTGCGGGTGTACCTGCTTTATTTGATTGGGGTTATTTCCCGCCAGAGTATCCTAGTTTTCCTGAAGAATTATTAAATGAGTTGATTGCGCGCGGCAACTTGCCAGGTGTGTTAGGTAATAAACATGCATCAGGTACTGACATTATTTTAGAGTTAGGCGAAGAACATCAAAAAACAGGTAAACCTATCGTTTATACTTCTGCTGACAGCGTTTTTCAAATTGCAGTACATGAGGAAAGTTTTGGCCTGCAACGTCTTTATGATCTTTGTTTGATTGCCCGTGAGTTAGTGAATGATTATAACGTAGGCCGCGTTATCGCTCGCCCTTTTCTCGGTGTGCCTGGAAATTATTATCGCACACCACGTCGTAAAGATTATGCTGTATTACCGCCTGAACAGACTTTGTTAGATCAACTCATTGCAGCAGGGCGAGCAGTGATAGCCATTGGAAAAGTAGATGATATTTATGCGCATCGCGGTATTAGTAAAAGCGTCAAAGCCGATGATAACATGGCACTCTTCAATGCTTTTTTACAAGAAACAAAAATAGCGCCCGAAGGCAGTTTAGTTTTTTTAAATCTAGTTGATTTTGATATGCTCTATGGTCATCGGCGTGATGTCATCGGTTATGCCAAAGCGCTAGAAGAATTAGACGCACGTTTGCCTGAATTTATTCAGTTAATGCGCCCCGGCGATCTCGCTGTCATTACCGCAGATCACGGTTGTGATCCCACCTGGCCAGGCTCCGATCATACTCGCGAACATATTCCTATTCTGGCTTTTGGGCCCGATGTAACAGCAGGCCCCATCGGCAAACGCGACACATTCGCAGATATTGGCCAGACACTGGCAAAGCACTTGCAAATCGCGCCCTTAACATGTGGAACTGCGTTTCTCTGAGCTATTTACGATTTTTTTAGCAACACCGATTTTAATTGAGGTTAATCTATCTTTATCCCAATCTCATGCGGCACTCCATCTGGCTGCTCCAAAATATCCGCAGCTAATTGCCAATTCACTAAAGTAGTTCCATGCGCAGCAAAAGAATTTTCTACCATCATGACGACGTTATCAAGATTAGCTTGGAATCCTTGATTGTGTTCTTCTAACGGTGGATGTGCTTCCAAATAAAGCCGATCATTATCCCAACCAATTTTATTAGGCATATTGATAATAGCTACAGGCGTACCCGGCCGCACTAATGGGAAAAACTCTTTAATGTCCCCTTCATTCATGCGAATACACCCAAAGCTTGCGCGCGTGCCAATACTTTCTGGAAAAATAGTACTGTGAATAAGGTACGATGGAATACGTAAGTAAATAGCATAAGGCCCTAATGGATTGTCGGGCCCTGCTTCCATTCTGTAAGGCAATTCAATACCTTGATCACGATTAAATTTACGTATATCTGCAGGTGGAGTCCAGGTAGGATTCACTGCTTTTCTTGTGATGGTTGTGTTTTGAATAGGAATAGTTTTACCTATTTTCCCAATGCCTATTGGAAAAGTCATGACATTGCTACTTTCCTCTGGATAATAATACATTCGCATTTCAGCAAGATTAATCACAATACCTTTGTGCGGTAAAGCAGGTAAAAGAAATTCAGTTGGGATGTTGACATAACGGTTAGCAATGGATTGTTCTGTGGCGCCAGGATTCGCGTTGATAATTGCATTGAGTCCCAGATTGTAACGTTGTGCTAAGGTAGTCGGTGTGTCGCTAGGAGCAGCATCAATAGATTGCATATAGCCAATTAATGTATTTGTTGCAGGCGGGATTGCAAAGCTGCTGGCAAAAGTAGATTGCAGAGTCATAACGAATAAAGTTGCGAAAATAAACTGAATAAAAATAGCGTGTCTCATTGTCATGATAATTATTCCTAGCCAACTAAAAAGCTTGAATTGTTTAACCAATATCGGTCAGGGTAATAAACAAAAACTAATGTATTATCTCTAATGGTATTGATAAGAGGATGCGCTGTTTCCTCATCCACTGCAAGACAACCCCAGCTACGTCCTAAAAAACCATATTGCTTAACGACATTATGATTTGCATACCAGGCACCGTGCACTACGATGTCGCGCTGATAGGCTTTGTCATTAATGCCTCGTTCTAATCCTAACAACCTTAATGAGTAACCATTGCCACCCACATAAGGGGCGCCTGTTGTAAGAAATACCCCAAGACTTGATTTTAAACTACCTGGCTCGTTAGAAAAAGAAGTCGCATTGATTGTACCGCTATTTTTGCCGTGGGTGACCCAGGTATTGAATAAAACCCTCGCACGTTTTAAATCGACTACCCATAATCTACGTTGAGTGGATGGCTTTGTATAGTCAACAATAGTCAGTAATTGCTTATTGTCCATGCCATGTGCATGCGCTCGTAAAAATGCATCTAAGCTCATTTTTAATACATGGCTATCTATATTGTCAGCTTGTGAGTTTATTTTACTGATTTCTTCATTCACCCATGCTTGAGTGCCAACAGGCGCAGTTGGTGGTGAAGGCGGAAATAATGAAAAAGGTCCCCAGCCCACAATACAAAAAATAGTAAAAATAGCTAGAATGTGTCTTACTCTCATAAGGCCCTGCGAGTTAACTTTTTTATAGAATGGATCTACTTGATTTGTTTAAAATAAAGCCAAAAGTTCGTTATTATCACCTAGCTAACTGTTATATGTCAATCAATATGATTATATTTTAATCAAAAAACGAGTGATTACAATGAGTTACTATAATCATAAAATGTAATTAAATACCGAAGTTGCCAGAAAATGTAGCCAAAAACCTAGTAGTTAGAATAAGAAAGAGGTATAGTTTCACTCTCAGAACTGCACGTCATAAACGTGCAGTCATTATTTTAGTGAGTCATATTTTGGAGATGAAGTACATGAAAAAGATCGCACTCGTATTAAGCATTATTGCTTCTACTTTTGTATTAGCAAGTTGTGCTAATAAAGGTACAGATCAAACAACAGCAATGAGCAGCGATACCAGCTCACAAACTGTTGCTGCACCTGCTAAGCATCATCATCGTCATCATGATTATAAAGGTGAAGCAGCTAGCAAGTAATGTGTCTTAAGGCCTGTTTACAATTCGTTAGGCATTACACCCAGCATAGTAGAATTGTAAACAGGCCTTAAATTAATGTGGGGGACGTATGGGTGTCCTCCATGTTATACATCTGGGTATACCAACCTAACTTTAAATGAGAGAGTCATGAGCACAGCTGATAAAATTCGTGTTGCAGTTTTATATGGTGGCCGTTCAGGCGAGCATGAAGTTTCAGTGATGTCTGCAACCAATGTGATTCAACACTTAGATCGTTCTCGTTTTGATGTGATTCCTATTGGCATTGATAAAGAAGGTGGTTGGTTTTTAGGTGATGATATTTTAAAAAAAGAATTAAATTCACCAGCTCTTTTACGGTTACAGCAAGAATCAGAGCGCATGTTGTTTAATCCCGATTTAATTGGTAAGGCAGTGCAACAGATTCCTCCTAACCAATTAATAAAAAATACTGGCCGTATTTTTGATGTGGTTTTTCCCGTCATCCATGGGCCATTATGTGAAGATGGTACTGTGCAAGGATTGCTTGAGTTGGCTGATGTGCCTTATGTAGGTTGTGGCGTATTATCATCAGCGATTGGTATGGATAAAGATATTTCCAAGCGGCTTGTTGAAAGTGCTGGCATGATGACTCCGCCTTACCTTGTCATCAAAAGTGGAAGTTGGGAAAAAAATCCGCAGCAATTTTGTGAACGAGTAACAGAAAAATTACGTTATCCTGTTTTTGTAAAACCGGCGAATACCGGTTCCAGTGTGGGTGTCGAAAAAATAAAAGACCCAGCCCATTTAGCGGCTGCGATTAATGCAGCATTACAATATGATACCAAAGTGGTTGTTGAACAAGGCATCAATGCAATAGAAATTGAAGTGGCTGTATTAGAGTCATTGGAAGCAGGCAAAGATCCTATTGTGAGTGTGCCGGGAGAAGTAAGGCCAACGGCGGCGCATGAGTTTTATTCTTATGCCTCCAAATATCTTGATGAAAAAGGTGCAGAACTGATTATTCCCGCGCCTATTTCTGCAGAGTTAAAAGAAAAAGTATGTGTATTTGCTAAAAATATCTTTTTAGCGCTGGAATGTGAAGGCATGGCCAGAGTAGATCTTTTTCTAGAACGTGAAACGAATAAAATTTACTTTAATGAAATTAATTCTATTCCAGGATTTACAGAAATCAGTATGTATCCAAAGTTAATGTCAGCATCAGGAATTGATTACTCTGAATTGTTGACTCGCTTGGTGATGTTGGCTGTAGATAGACATACAAGAAAAACTAAACTGAGTAGGGAGTTTTTGCAAGTTTAGAAAGGAGCTGTATGGATGAACATGTATAGAAAAGGAGGTTCTTCAAAATATAGAATAGGTTAAAGAGTTAGTAAAATATTATGCTTCGATTGTTATTTTTCTGTTTATGCCTAGTATGGACTGTGCTTTGTCAAGCGCAGACAGATGTTCCGCGTACCCTCTCATTAAATGATGCAATTCTATTAGCTTTGCGAGAAAGTCCAAGCGTGCAGTTACAGCAATTATCTACTATTCAGAAAAAGTATGCCTTAGAGTTAGAGCAATGGAATTTTAAGCCGCATTACGAAATAGGTGCAACCAAAGTGACATCGCAAACTTATTCTGCAACACAAACAGGCATGGTAACCCAAAATTCAACTGCAATAACACCTAAAGTCACATTAAATACACCATTCGGCACTAATATTGCTTTATCCGCGAGTAACGACTTGGGTACGAATTATCATCCTGGTGTGTCATTGTCAGTAACCCAGCCTTTAGTCAGAGGTTTTGGACGTCCTATCGTTGAAGCTGCGCTGCAAAGTGCAATGGAAAGCGTAAGGATCAGTCATTTACAAATGGAAGAGACATTACGTACTACTGTTACAAATGTCATTAATGATTACCTCGGTGTTGTTTCTGCAGAAAAAACAGTAGAAATTGATCAAGAAGATTTAAAGCGTTCTCAAAAATCAGTGGAACAAACTAAATTATTTATTAAAGCAGGGCGTAAGCCAGGCGTAGAGTTAGTCACGGTAGAGGCAGCTGTTGCGAATACTCGGGCGAAAATTGAAAATGATCAAAATGCGTTAGCGCAAGCCCATGCAAGATTATTACAAACGATTGGTTTGGACCCTGCTGCTAATGTGATATTTACTGATATTTTTGTGCCAAAATTAATTAAGAAATACTCTATACCCTCGCTGGCAGACACTAAAAAATTGGTTATTAATAATGATGTATCGTATCAGGCAGCACAAATAACGTATGAAGGTTCCATTAAACGAAGCGTGGCTTCTGCAGAAAACAATATGCTTTGGAAGTTAGATTTGACAGCGTCGGCTGCTACAGGTAGCGGCAGCGGAGGCGGGCAAAATGCAGGATTGAATAGTTTAGTGAATGGAGTTAATCGTAATGATAGTGTTCAATTAAATTTGACTATCCCGATTGATGATCAAGCAGCAAAAATTGGGTTAGAGAATGCGAAAATAGCTTTGCATGAGGCGGCTATTGGTTTGCGACAAGACAAATGGCGACACGAAACAGCGGCAATTGATAGTTGGAACACTGTTTATAGCGCAGAACGTTCACTCATCTTGTCAGAGCATGCAGAAGAACTACAGAAAAAAGTCTATGACATCAGTGAACAAAAGTACAATTATGGTTTGATTGATAGCACAGAATTACAATCAATACGACAAAATTATATGGCTACTCAGCAACAATTTTTAGCACAGCAGATCGCTTATTTAAGAGCGCTAGTCGCCCTGGACCAATTAATTGGCCGAACTTTGCAAACATGGGACATACAGGTGAGTCATGATTAATCGTTTATGTATAATTTTTTTAATAGTCATCATGGGAATAATCAGCAGTTGTGGCAGTAAAGAAAAAAATTCTGTGGCAGGAAAAGATCAGATCATAACAGTCACGTTGAAACCGTTAGTAACAAATTTACTGTATGCGGGTAGTGTACAACCTTTAAAAGCAATCGTTGTGACGACACCGTCAGATGGCGTAGTGGAAGACATGGCATTTCATTATGGTGATGTAGTCAAAGCACAACAACCGTTGTTTGTCATCGCATCGGGTAAATTCCAGGCTGACTATAAAAATGCGTTGATGCAGTACATTAAAGCAAAAACAGATTTTACAAATAATGAAAGTACATTCAGAGAAGCTGAGTTTTTGCATAAAAACCAATTGATATCCGATGATGATTATAAAGGCAGAAAAACAAACTATTTTACATCGCAGCTAGGTTTGATTCAGGCCAAAGATGCATTGACGACTATGATGAAACAATTAGACATGAAAGGATTTAACTTCGAAGAATTGACAGTAACAGATATCGATAAAATTAGTTCGCTACTTCATCAGCAAGAGAGTTTGCAAAAAATTCGTATTGTTTCGCCTACGGCAGGTGTAGTGTTGCTTGCGACCAAAGAAGATAACGATATCTCTGTGAAGATAAATAAAGGTTCACAGGTCAAGCAAGGCGATATGCTGGCGATGATTGGCGATGTGAATGGCCTAAGTATTCATATTAATGTTAATGAATTTAATATTAATCAATTGAAAGTAGGTCAAAAAGTAAAAGTGAGCGGTACTGCATTTTCTCAATTTGTATTAGAGGGCCAAATTTCTGGAATTGATCATCAAGCACAGACTGCTTCGGGAGGCGTGCCTGTTTTTTCTGTTGAAATTATCGTTCCTAAATTAACGCCTGCAGAACAGCAAGTGATTCATGTGGGAATGAGTGCAAAAGTTCAAATTAGTATCGAAGGCTCGCCTGTTATATCTGTACCCTTTGCAGCAGTCTACTCAAAAAATAATGTACCTTATGTGAAAATGCAGGATCGTAATAGCCATAAAATTATTGAAGTGCCGGTTGTAACAAGCTCAACAACAGAGGATACAGTCGTGATTGATTCTCCACTGAAAGCAGGAGATAAAGTTGTCGTCCCTAATTGATTTACAAAATATCACTAAAATTTACCAATCTGGCACGAGTGAATTTCATGCCTTGAAAGGTGTGAGTTTTCAATTACTGCGCGGTGAGATGCTTGCTATTGTAGGTTCCTCAGGTTCTGGTAAATCAACTATGATGAATATCATGGGATTTCTAGATCATTGTAGTTCAGGAAATTATTTTTTCTCAGGTGAAAATGTTTCACGCTTGACTGATAAAGAATTAGCTGCAACGCGTAATCAAAAAATTGGCTTTGTTTTTCAGTCATTTTTTTTACTGCCGCGATTGAATGCATTGCAAAATGTCATGTTACCCCTTTTTTATAGAGAAGAATCACCCATCATTGCGCGTAAAAAAGCACTGGTTATTTTGCAAAAAGTGGGTATGGAAAAATTTATAGATCATAGACCCAATCAATTGTCTGGTGGTCAGCAACAACGTGTCGCTATTGCCCGTGCTTTGGTGGGTGATCCCGATGTCATTTTTGCTGATGAACCGACGGGTTCGCTTGATTCCAAGACTGGAGAAGAAGTGATGAACTTGTTTTTACAGCTTAATCAAGAAGAAGGGCGAACCATAGTAGTAGTGACACATGATAAGGAAGTAAGCCGTCTTTGTCAGCGTGTTATTACTTTAAAAGATGGGTTAATAGTATGCGATTAATTAATCATATTCAGGAAGGTCTTTCCAATTTATTTTCTTCTAAATTACGTTCAATATTAGCGCTGCTTGGTATTTTAGTGGGTACAGCATCAGTTGTAGCAATGGTACTGGGCGGTGAATTAGCAACAAATGAAGCATTAAAACAATTCAAAACACTTGGCACAGATTTATTGGCCTTGTCGATCAGTGATTCAGACCAAGGGAGCTCAGGTGGCGCGCTCAATAATGTTACTTTGCCGGATGTATTGAATCTACAAAAGACAGATGCATCTATTGTCGATATTGCTCCTTATGCCCAGCTTTACAATTCTGTGCAATTCAATGGTCATGAGTTAAATGGCAGTATATTGGGTGTCACTGAAAATTTTGCACGTATTGTACATTTAGAGCTAGCGAATGGACGTTTCATCTCGACACTGGACGGTTATGAATTCTTTTGCGTGATAGGCGATAAAATCAATGCACAAATAAAAAAACTTACTTTTTTTGATGCAATAGGCCAGCAAGTGCAAGTGGGAAAAAATATTTTTACTATTGTAGGTGTTGCTAAGCCTTGGCCTGAAAATAGTTTTGTGTATGCTAATATTGATTCTACAGTGATGATTCCCATTTTAACATCAACGTCACTGAGTAAATATGCTTCGATCAATAATATTATTTTACGTCTGACCCCAGATGCGAATATTGAACAAGTTCAAAAAAATATTACTAGTTATGTTGATCAACAAATTGCAAATAAGCGTCTTTTTTTTCGTAGCGCAAAAGAATTGATTGCTCGTATGTCGGCGCAAAGTCAAATATTTACAGTATTTTTAGGCTTAATTGGCAGTATTTCGCTGTTAGTCGGCGGCATTGGCGTCATGAATATTATGCTGGTATCTGTTGTTGAGCGCAGACGTGAGATTGGTATTCGTTTAGCGGTTGGTGCAAAGCGTTCTGATATTTGGGCTTTGTTTTTAGTGGAAGCGGTGATGTTATCGTTAATCGGTGGTACGTGCGGTGTTACTATTGGTGTTATTATTGCGTATGTGATGGCTGTATTCTGGCATTGGCAGTTTACTTTATTTTTAATGCCGCCGTTGATTGGATTTACTGTTTCAGTGGCTGTGGGTATTTTCTTTGGCTATTATCCTGCGTATAAAGCATCACAGCTAGATCCTATTGATGCGTTGCGTTCGGAGTAATCGTAAGCGTTCACGCCCTTGAACAGTTACTATTAATCTACACATGTTTCTACTGGGCGTTCTGCCAAAGAACTCTCACCCTCAAATAACCTTTCAGCTCCCCACTCCGTCCACGAGCCATTATAAAGCGCATGTTGTGGATAGTTCATTAAATCAAGTAAAAAATTTAAAATAGGCGCCGTCATACCTGAGCCGCAGGAAGTGATAATAGGCGTATTTAAATCAACACCTATTTCAATTAATTTTTTACGAATTTTTTCAATAGAAAGAAAATTGCCTTCTTTATCAAACATAGAGATTGTAGGAAAACAAAAGCTTCCAGGAATATGCCCGAACCGAATACCTGGCCGTGATTCAATACCGCCGCTGTAACGTACAGCATGGCGTACATCAACGATTTGTTCTGTGGGTGTTGCAAGATTAGTTTTAATTTCTGCAAGTGTACGCAAAAAGGCAGGCTCAAAATGAGTAGTATATGTTCTTGGTGTGATAGAGGGCTGTCCTGATTCTGTTTTGCCGCCATACTTTGCCCATGCCTGAAAACCACCATCCAGGATATAGAGCAAGTTTGGATTATGGCCAAACATTTTAAATAGCCATAATGCACGGCAAGCTGAATGTAGTTCACTGTTGTCATATAGAATAATTTTATAATCATTACGAATACCCAAATTACCTACCAATTCACTTATACGCTTCTCGTCGTGGATGAGCATATGAGAATGAACAGCGTCAGGGTTCGGGTTGCTAAAAGCATCTATATCAAAAAAATGAGCGTCGATAATATGAGCTTCCAAAAATTCTTGTTTGGCATTGCGTTTGCCATGATGGAAGCTAGCATCAAGGATGATAAGGTTTTTTTGGTTTTTACGAAATTTATCGAGTTGTGCGGAATTAATTAGCCACGGCATGGTGTTGTTTCTCAATGAGTATAATGGGGGCATTTTACCATTGTGTTGTCTTAAAGCAAAACACCTTCCATCAACTTTTTAAACTGCAATGCAATTTGATCAGCCGGCAAAGGCTGACTTAAGAAATACCCTTGTACCATGTCACAATTTTGCGAAGATAAATATTGCACCTGTTCCGCCGTTTCAACTCCTTCAGCAACGACTTCCAACCCAAGGTGATGAGCTAATGCAATAATCGCGGTGGTAATAGCAGAATCATTGGGATTATTGGGAATACCCTTAATAAAGCTTTGATCAATTTTTAGCAGAGTTAGTGGGAATTTTTTAAGTTGGCTAATAGAAAAATACCCTGCCCCAAAATGATCAATAGAGATTTGCACGCCTGTTGTTTTGATATCGGTTAATATACGTGTAGCCTTGTTGGCATCATCCATCATAGCTGTTTCAGTGATTTCTAATTCAAGATAATTCGGGTTCAATCCTGTCTCTTTTAAAACGGTTGTAATAACTTGAACTATTTCCGGATGATAAAATTGCTTAGGCGAGAGATTAACGGCAACAGGCATATGCGCATAACCTTCATCTTGCCATTGCTTATTCATTTTAGACGCTTCGCGTAATGCCCATTCTCCAATCGGATGAATCAAGCCCGTCTCTTCTGCAATAGGAAGAAATTTTTCAGGATTAATGACACCAATTTCTGGATGTACCCAGCGAATCAATGCTTCGAGTCTTGTGATATCGCCTGTTTTTAGATTTAATTTAGGTTGGTAGTAAAGAGTCAGCTCATTATTGGTGATGGCTTTGCGCAGTGATTTTTCCATATGAATATATTCAGCTGCTTCAGCATCCATCGCTTGTGTATAAAATCGGAAAGTATCTGTACCCGCATTTCTTGCTTTACTTAATGCAATATCTGTATTTTTCAATAACTCTTCCAGGCAAGTGCCTTCGGTTGGGTAAACACAAATACCAATATGTGTTGTGAGCACTGTTTCATGGGCTTCTGTTTTGATAGGCTGTGCGGTTGCTTGTAATATTTTATTTGCCACAGAGCTTGCAAATTTAGCTTTGCCTATATCATTTAAAAGGATGCTGAATGTATGGCTTTCTGATTTTACTAATACATCTTCACTGCGTAATGTACTAGCAAGTCTTTTCTCAATTTCTTTCATCATGGGTTCGTCAACAGGATGACCTGGTGTTGACTTCATTGTTTTGGCTGGGCTGACATCAACCAATAAAATAGCTAATAATTTATCGCGACGTTTCGCATGGCTAATGGCTTTATTAAGTGTTTCATTAAAGAAAATAGGGTTAGGAAGAGGTGTTAGTTTATCGTAATGAGTTAACCAGGTGGGTGACTCATGTGTGCCTGATTTAGCAGGTACCCGTTTTTCTTCCGATTGTTTGTAGGAAGAATGCTGAGTCACATATAATTTGTTGATCTGTGTTGCTATTAAGGCAATTTCATCATTACCTTTAATTTTTATAGGAGCCGATGTGGAATTTTCCTTACTAATTTCGTCTATTTGCTTATTTAATTGTTCGACACGTTTAATAATGAATGTTTGTGCTAGCCACCACATGCTTAATGCAAATAAACTGCCTATAGCGAGAAAGTTAAACAAAGACTGACGTATTGATGAAAAATGGTTAAGCGTGAGAAAGAAAACCCACAATAATCCAATAATAATAAATCCTTTATTCCTTAATTTCATTTGACCTCCTTGTTGAAGGTAACTCTACGGGTATAGAAACATGATACTCTATATTGATGCACTAAAATATATTTTGACAGCGGTTTCCGCTGACATGGCGCGATGGGGGATTCTCAAGGGGGAGAATCGTGATTCTCCCCCTTGAGTGCAAGCGTCAGCTTTGCTGATGCGCAGCATAAAACTAAGAAAGGAGCTCCCGCGTTTTTCAGCGGGAACTCGTGATATTTTGATGAAATTGGGCTGGTATCTATGATTAAAAAAAAGATTCCGGATAACCGCTCTAGCCATATGAACAAACGCGTGCATTCCTTCAAGGTACTTCTTCATCGTGTCAAACGGTTAGCTCGTCATAAATTAGGATATCCCGTTTCACTGCTAACGCATGTGGGCATTATTAGTAATAAAGTTTTTGGGATCAATCACGGCTCGCTGGCTAATATTTTGTTGAATAATGTAGGCGATCCTTTTAAAGATTCTGAAACATCTTTAATGGAAGTGAAAAGACATGAAAGAATGCTGATTAGGATTTTAGAAAAATTTTATGGTCTTGCTAAAGATGATGCAAGAGGTTATGTCACGACCGGTGGAACAGAAGGTAACTTTGCTGGTATTTGGTGGTCCAAGCGCTATTTGATTAATCGTGCTATGCCTATATTATTGAAGACAGATGATACGTTGAAATTACATATGAAAGAAGAGCAAGATTTGCTCGTTGAACTTGCTAAAATACCTAATAATGATTACCTTAACAGTACAATATATTTGAGAAAAATTCTCGATATTCGAAATGTGATTGTAGATAATAAAAATGTTATGCAGCAGTTATTAACACCAACTGTATTTTTTACAAAAGATCATACGCATTATTCTGTGCCTAAAATAGCAGAAATACTCCATCTCAATATAAGACCTATTCAAGCTAACCCTAATGGATCAATCAATCTTGATAGTTTTAAAAAAGAACTTATTCTGAATCTTTCTGCACATCCCTATAGCCCAGTTATTGTTGTCTGTAATATTGGAACTACCATTACAGGCAGTATTGATGATATTCCGAATGTAAAAAAAATATTAGAAGAAATGCAACCAAGACCTAATTTTAGTATTCATATGGATGGCGCATTAACAGGCTTTGTGTTGCCTGTATTGAAACCATTTGGAGAGATTAAAAATTACTTTGAAGAGTTGGGTGTGAACACATTGGCTTTCTCAGCGCATAAATATTTAGGTTTGTCACAGCCCTGCGGAATTATTCTTGCTAGACGGTCGTTTTTTGAAAAAGCTTTTGAGAAAGCGGAGCGAAGCGTTGAGTATGTAGGTAATATTATTGATTCAACCGTGACAGGTTCACGTTCCGGTTTAAATGTCCTAATGTTTTATAATGCTCTTTGTATTTTAGAGATGGATAAAAATGCTAAAAAATTGCAAGGAATGGTGATTGAAAATATAGAAAATGCAAAATATTTATATGAACAGCTGGCGAAAATTTTAGGACCTGAACATGTTCAATACCCCTATAATTTTAATGTTATTTTTTCTAAACCATCACTTGCATTAGCTAAAAAATATCAATTAATGTTGCGAGGAGAAACTGCAACTATCTGTGTATTGTCTAATGTAACAAAGAGATTGATTGACCAGTTCATTAATGATTTACAACTTGACAGGGAGAAGACGATGAATGTAACTAAGCCAGAGTACACTATATGTACGTTAACGGTGGATCATCAGAAGTCAACCATTGATCTTTTTACAAAATCTTTTTGTGATAGTGAGCCTATCACTAAACATCTAAACATTAAGTACAATGATTATGAAGCTTTTGCGAGAGAAGTTGTGCAAAAAGCAGTAAAAGAAGGGATGAGCGTGGTTGCTATTGATTCTCGCAATCATGTTATTGCTTGCGTGCTTGCAGAAGATATTGCTAATCCATTTAAGTCCAATCTTGCACAATATCCTAAACTGAAGCCCATTGTTATGTTATTAGATCGTCTTTCCGAACCCTTTTTGGCAGGCAAAACATTTCTTAAAGGAAAAATTGCGCATATTTGGATTGCAATAGTGAATGCAGAAACCAGAGGAAAAGGCTTATCAACAGCAATAGGTATGGCTTGTGCCACTATCTGTATGCGTAAGGGATATGAATTTGGCTATACTGAATTTACCAATGAGATCAGCGAAAAAATCCTGCATCATTATAAAACATATGAATTATGTAATATTATTGATTATAATAGTTTTACCTATGATGGCCAAAAACCTTTTCAGGGCTTGCATGGCAAAGCTTCTGCTTACATTATTGCTATCAAGCCAGGCGTGGAAATGGATTCACTTCCAGCTTGTTATTCAGTAACGACAAAAGTTTCATAGAGGATGTGAAAACGATATGGAAATAGTTGTCAACGATAGGCAAATCTCAAAAGAAGAAAGAGATCAGGTTAGCCAGCAAGTTAAAGCTGAGCTAATCGAGCATCTTTATCAAGGTTGTTTGCCTGGAACGATTGTCGGTATTCCTCTTGGTATTGCTATTTTTATTAACTTTTATAAACATACACCCTTCTATCCGCTAGTCGCTTGGTTCGTAGTTTATAATTTGGGATTGTTGTCACTGACTTCATTATTTTTTGTTTATAGCCGCTATAAAACTAAAATCAGCTCGGACTCGTGGTTGTTTGCTTACGCCACTAATATGTCAATTTGTGCGTCACTGTGGGGAGTTTGTGTTTTTCTCATTCCAACAGATAATCTATTGAGCCAATACATTGCTTTTATTGCCTTGTTTCTTCTCACACCGGGTTATGCTACGGGTACTATAGGGTACTTAAAACTCTGTATTTTGACTTTATCGTTAATCATCGTGCCCTTCATTGTGTGGAATCTCTTAAAAGGCACTTTTTTTTATAATATGCTGGCAGGTCTTTCTGTACTTTATTTAGGGTTTTTGTGTGGTATCAATAAACGCAGCACGCAGTGGTTTATCGATTCTATTAAATTAAAATTAGAAAATATGTTAGTGAGTTATCAGGCAAATCATGATTTATTAACGGATTTACCAAACCAGCGTCTGTTACCGCAATACATAGAATCAGCAATGAATACTGTAAAAAACTCTAAAGACACGTTTGCAGTAGTTTGTTTTTCATTAAATCGTATGGAAATCATTAACGATAGTTTGGGTTTGCAAGTCGGTGACTCTATTATTCAACATGTGACAGGACGATTAAATGATTTTGCTTTACAGGCAGCTAAAAGAAAGAATGAAAAAACGCGTTACATTATTACCATATCACGCAAAGATACCTTTAACATTCTGATAGTGCCGCTTTTGGCGGATGAAGCAGAGAATAAAATAAAATCGCTTTTTTCTGTATTAGACGAACCTTTCTATTTAGAAAAAAGAGGTGTTAAGTTAACAGCTAGTATGGGTGTAAGCATTTATCGCAAAGATAGTGAGGATATTCAAGCATTATTGACTAATGCGGACGCTGCCATGCTAAAAGCGAAACAATTTGGGGGTAATTGCGTAGAATTTTACAGAGCAGAAATTAATGCACAAGTCCCCAAACAATTACAGTTAGAAACGGACTTACATTCTGCACTGAAAAATAATGAATTTGAAGTGTATTATCAGCCATTGATTGATCTAAAGACTAATGTAATTTCAGGGATGGAAGCATTGCTGCGCTGGAAACATCCACAGCAAGGTTTCATCTCTCCCGTCAATTTTATCCCACTTGCAGAAGAAACAGGTTTGATTGTACCTATTGGTGAATGGGTATTGAGAGAAGCGTGTACTCAGACTCGTCTTTGGCATCAAATGGGTTTTTCTTCGCTCAAAGTGGCGGTTAATTTAGCGGAAAAGCAATTACGGCAGCCTAATTTTATAGGAACAATTGACCGTATTCTGACAATGACTGATTTTAGTCCGCGTTATCTTGAGCTCGAGATTACTGAAACAGCTATTTTAGATGAAATGATTACTAATTTGTTGAAAGAATTCAAACAAAGGGGCTTGAGTTTGTCTGTAGATGACTTTGGAACAGGCTATTCCGGATTAAGTTATTTAAAACGTTTTGCGATTGATAAATTGAAAATCGATCAATCATTCATCCGAGACATTCCAGCAAGTGCAGATAGCATTACTATTGTTTCAGCTATTATAGCAATGGCGAAAGAGTTAGGTATCAATGTGCTGGCAGAAGGTGTTGAAACCGAGGAGCAATTAGAATTTTTGCGTAAGAAAGGATGTCACTTTATACAAGGATACTACTTTAGCAAGCCTGTTGACGTGAGTGCGTTTACTCAGCTATTGTTAACTTCACGCGAGACAGTATCTCATCCGATCGCAGAGTAATTTGTTATTGACTAGGGAGAGCACATGAAAATGAAAGGGATTAATAAAAAAATAGTAGGTTCTTGTGTACTAGGGCTAATGACAGCCTGGTCGACTCAATCGAATGCCGCTGGCTATAAGATGGAATTTCAAAGTGCTGCGACGCTAGCAGATTCAGGTGATGCGGCAGTGGTCGAAGATGCAGGTACAAACTGGTATAACTCTGCGGGTTTGGTGTATTTGCCGCAACAGCTTGCTTTGTCAGGGATTGAAATTTATCAGCACACTAAATTTTCAGGAACAGTCACTCCGTCTGGCGCAGCGCCTAGTACGGGAATAGCTAATTCTTACCCCAATGCATTTCTTCCAGCGATACATTATGTTTACCCGTTTAAAGAACGTTGGGCGGCTGGTATCAGTATTGTACCCGCATGGGGATTGATGGAAGATTATGGTAATACATTTTTACGTTATAATTTAATACGGCTTTATACTAAAACAATTGATGTTGCGCCTAGTTTAGCGATGAAATTTAACGATCAATGGTCTGTGGGATTAGGACCTGACTTCCATTATTTTTCTGTACAAAGCACAAATGCAGCTTTTACTCAACCTCTTACAACGTCTATAGACTCATTGTCTAGATACTCTGCAGGTAGTTGGGATGAGGGCTGGCATGCGGGATTATTATTTCGTTTAAATGATACAACACGATTTGGTTTAAATTATCGTTCAAGAATTGTGATGCATCTGAAGGGATATAGCAGTTTTGATTTAAGCGGCAGTCCATTCTTTAGTGGCTCATCTTTTGAAACGAACCAGTTTAAAGTGAATATTCCGCTTCCTCCTACAACTTCTTTCAGTGTTTACCATGATATGACGCCTAATTTCGCGATGATGGGTACGGTGGCATATGATCAATGGGGTATTGTTAATGCCTATAATGCACACAATTACCAATCTATTACGGCTGCTGTTCCTCCTAGCCCAAGATTGGTAGATGCATCCTCTCCTCAAAATATGAAAAATACGGTGGATTGGGGTTTGGGTATGCACTACCAATTAAATCAGCAATGGATGTTGCGTGCGAATGTTAAATACGAGCCTACCCCTACTAATAGTAATGATCGTGATGTGAATTTCCCTGATGGTGATAAATTAGGATTTCAAATTGGTGCACGTTATAAAATCAATAAACAATTAATGCTTGATTTGGTTTACGGCCATGTCTTTGTGAAGCAAAAGAATATTGGTTTAACAAATCCAGTCACGGCTGTTGCCACAAGTGGTCACGTTAATACAAGTATTAATCTGGCAGGTGCTCAGTTGGTTTGGAATATTTAAAAGTAACTTGCGCAGTAGTAGATTGTGAAGTAGAGTCTTAGCTATGAATGCGCAAGCGCTTGTTTTTTTAGATCCAGAGTCGTCACGGTTAATTTGCCGTGGTGAATGGAATTTAGAAAATCTTGCTAAAATCAAAATGGATTTAAAAAAAATTATTTGGCCTAAGCAGGGTACATTGGCTATAGATGGCCACGCAGTGACTAAAATGGATACGGCAGGTGCGTGGTTACTCAATCATTCACTGAAAGAAATTTGCTCGAACAGATTAAAAACTCAATTACAGCGTTTTTCTGAACAAGCGCAAGAACTGCTCGCACTGGTTGCAACAGGTGCTGCAGAGGCATCTGAACTCCCTGTTATTAAACGCCATGGCATCCTGGAACGTTCGGGGCGAGCGACGATTCAACAGTTGATTGAGTTGAGAGATTTTTTGAGTTTTACAGGTGAATTAGCTTTTGAGTTTATGCGCGGCATTTTTCACCCTAAAAATTGGCGTTGGAATGAGCTTGCTGCGGTCATTGATAAAACAGGGCTTCAGGCATTGCCTATTATTGCATTATTATCTTTTATGATCGGTGTGGTTATTTCATATCAAATGGGAAATCAGTTACGTAATTATGGCGCCAATGTCTTTATTGTTAATTTACTTGGATTATCTGTTTTACGTGAATTTGGCCCTTTGATTACAGCTATTATGGTTGCTGGCAGAACTGGCTCTGCTTTTACCGCTCAGTTAGGGACAATGAAACTGAATCAAGAAATTGATGCATTGAATACCATGGGGGTGACACCTGGGCAATTACTCTTGCTGCCGCGCTTGCTAGGTCTTTTTATTGCTCTGCCCTTGTTAACGATGTGGGCTGATATATTCGGGGTGTTGGGTGGAATGTTGATGGCGAATAATATGCTGGGTGTGGCAGCGTATGATTTTTTACATCGTTTTCAAATGGAGATCCCGATGCGTGCCTTCTTGATTGGATTAGGCAAAGCGCCTGTATTTGCTTTGCTGATTGGTAGCATTGGCTGTTTTGAAGGGATGAAGGTGAAAAGGGGTTCTGATAGTGTAGGAAAACAAACAACTCGCAGTGTAGTGCTCGCCATCTTTTTTATCATTGTTGCCGATGCGATTTTTTCTATTATCTTTAGTCGATTAAAGTTATGACGGAACAACCTATCATCGAGGTAAAAGATATCAGCATTAAACTCGGTGGAGCATGGGTGCATAAAAACTTAAATTTTTCTGTGAACCGAGGTGAAATAGTAGCTATTGTTGGCGGTAGTGGTTCAGGTAAAACGACTCTTTTGCGTGAAATGTTGATGTTACAAAAACCGCATTCTGGATCTGTTCGTATATTTAATCATGAATTAACAACGGCCTCGCCTGCCACTTTATTGGAAGTGCAAAAACGTTGGGGAGTTTTATTTCAACAAAATGCATTATTTAGCTCTCTGACTGTGCAAGAAAATACTGCTTTTCCTTTACATGAACATACCGTGCTCGATGAAAAAACGATTAATGAGTTGGCTATTCTTAAAATTTTATTGGCGGGCTTGCCTATTGATGCCGCTATAAAATACCCCGCAGAATTAAGTGGGGGTATGCAAAAGCGAGCAGGTATTGCTCGTGCCATTGTCCTTGATCCCGAATTACTTTTTTTGGATGAGCCAACATCAGGGTTAGATCCAGATAGTGCGGGCGCATTTGATGAATTAATATTAAACTTACAAAAGACGATGGGTTTGACCATTGTGATGGTGACTCACGATTTAGATAGTTTGTGGCATGTGACGAATCGCGTGGCTTTTCTAGGTGAAGGAAAAGTGTTATGTATAGAGGCGATGGCGTCGTTAGTGAAAAACCCGCATCCACTTATACAGGCCTTTTTCAGTGGAGCGCGGGGACGTATCACACAGAAGATCTACAGGGATTCCCGCTAAAAAGTGCGGGAACTCCTTTCTTGTTTATATGCTAAGCACAAAAAAAGCTTGTGCTTGCACTTAAGAGGGAGAATCGCGATTCTCCCTCTTAAGAATCTCCTATCGCGTAATGTCAGCGGGAACCGCTGAAGGATTTATGATGAAATGGAAACTAACATTAATTATACAGCAGTAGGCGCATTTGTGATTGTGTTAGTTGCGGCTATCACAATGACTATCATTTGGCTTTCCGCCGGTTTTTCTATAGAACAATATACCAATTATCAAGTATTCATGAGAGAGTCTGTGAATGGACTGGGTGTGGATTCGGCAGTTGAGTTTAATGGTGTGAGTGTGGGGTCAGTCAAGAGCATTGAAATAAGTCAAAGTGATCCGCAAGTCGTTACCTTGTTGTTGAATGTAAAAAATAATACACCAGTCACGCTAGGGACGCATGCAACGCTCAATATGAAAGGTCTGACAGGTATCGGTTATCTCTCCTTAATTGATAAAGGGACAGACACAAGACCATTAAAAGCGTTACCAGGGCAACCATATCCCGTGATTAATACATCGCCTTCATTGTTGGTGCGTTTTGATACGGCACTGACTGAATTAAATGAAAGTTTGCATCAAGTCAGCGTATCTATTCAATCACTGCTGGACCAACAAAATTTGCGTTCTATTAAGCAAATTTTACAAAACATGCAAGCTACAACACGATCTATGCCTCAGCTTTTGCAAGAAAGTCGCAGTGCAATGCAAGTGATTACGACACAAACATTGCCTGCAGCAAATCAGGCTATGTCTAATCTGAGTGTTATTACACGTAATCTGGTGGGTGTATCAGGGGAGATAAAACAAAATCCAGCAGTGTTAATTCGTGGTGCACAACCCAACATGTTAGGTCCAGGAGAAAAATAAATGCGTATTGGTCTAATCAAAAATAAAATATTCGTTTTATTTATTCCGTTTTTATTGGCGGCTTGTTCGGTTTTTTCGCCTGTGAAAATGGAACAAACAAATACTTATGTAATAAACACGCTGCCGCGCCTTGCTACTAAAAAACCCGCGCATCGCATTACGTTAATGGTCATGCAACCTGAGGCTATTCAAATTTATAATACAACGCGAATGGCTTATTCAACACAACCTTATCAAGTGGCTTATTTTTCTAAAAGCAGTTGGGCAGTTACACCTGCGCAGATGTTGCAATCATTGCTTGCTCAAACGTTACAAAATACTCATTATTTTTATGCGGTCAGTTCAGCTTCTTCGATAGGTTATTATGACTATGTGTTGAATATGCAATTGCTTCAATTCGAGCAGCGGTTTTTTGCGCATTCCAGTGATGTTATTATCACGTTGCGGGTGCAGCTCATCAAATCAGCGAGCAATCAGGTGGTTGCGGCTAAGCAATTTACAGTCATTGAAGCTGCACCAGAAAACACGCCATACGGTGGTGTTGTTGCAGCGAATCGAGCAACGGCGAACATCTTGGCGCAGATCGCAAGATTTTGTGTAAGCGTTCAGGGTACTAAGCTGTAAACTTCATTTTTGGCCAATCTTGAACGATTTCTTTTAAAAAATGTGCTCACATACCTATGTATGCTCCGCTATTTTTTTAAAATAAATCGTTCAACCTTGGCTCAAAACTGAAGTTCTTCTGCAAGTCTAATGCCCCCGTGAACGGTTACGATTTTGTTTGCATAGAGTGTAACTATTCGCCTTTATATGAACGGTAATGCTGATTAACTATTCTGGGCGGCAGTGGCGCTGGGGGCGGTGTATCGAGCCAAATTGGGATAATTGCGCCTTTTTGCGATGTATAGCGAGATACCATCGTCGGTGATCCGAAGATATAAATACTACTGTTATCGAGCGCTGCGGCAAAAATTTTCTTGTCAGATGAAATATTGGCATGAGACCAGTTGCGTGTTCTTGCATAGACCGTATCGCCATGTAAATATTGTCCCTCAAAACGTGAGGCATCAATAATATCGACATTCATATTAGTGACAGCGCCAGCAAGACCCACATGTGATGTACCGTCAGCGGTGACATATAAACTATTGCTATTGATCCAATAGACATATACTCGGCTAGTATTATGTGCGGATACTTTTTTCAAGTTAACATAACCTACTACGCTCGTTATTCCATTGCCATAAGTAGTAATCGCCAGGGAATCGCTATCGGCACCTAGGATATTCACATCACCATTACCTCTTTGATAAATAGTTTGAATACCCACATGGCCATTTACTTTAACATTACCGTTGCCAATGACTTTAATGCCTAAGCATGGCGTGTTGGCGCCGATGATAGCGACAGTGCCTGTGCCTGTCTGATTAATGCGAGTTACATTCATATTGCCAGAAAGAAATATATTTCCACAGTCGCATGAACTAATCATTAAGTGATTGCTCATGACATCGCGGCCATAAATATTGCTGCTGCCAAAATTCTTTAATACATGTAAGTCATGAATATTGATACGGACAATTACGTTCTTTAGGCAATCCTTGCTATCCTTAGTTTTGTGTATATATAACGTGTTATTAATCATTTCCACCACGATTTGACGAGTTGAAGCATTGGGACCGACTATGAAAACGCTATTGTGTTCTGTTCTACCCGTGATCTGCACCTCAAAATCGCCAGAGACGTTTACATTAGTGAAATCGGGAACACGTACCATTAACGTAGTAATGGCTTTGGAGGGTGATGCAGTATTGTCATATTGTTCTATGCTGTTGGGGTTGCCCGTGTAGTACCAGGGATCAGCCCCTCTCACCCAATAATTAGGATTGAGGTTAATTTGTTGCATCCAGGTTTCTTTGAGTAAATTTTCATTTAATTGAGTCTGGTCATAACCGCTGTTATTGCTGACGCATGCGGCGAGAGTACAAAAGAGTAAGATGATACTGCTGAGTAGACCTAGTTTTTTCATAATGTTCCTCGGGGCGTGGCGTACAGTGTAAATGAAATTTATCATAGATAAGAATGGGATTAAAGACAAAAGGCGGAGAGTGCGAGAATGGCCGCCATGGTTTTTTAAAAAATATAATTATATCAATAAGTTGTGCGTTTTAAGAGATAAAGATGCCCAGGTACGGGTTCATTGTTCTGCATACGGGTGATAATTTCTTGATAGTAAAGAACAGAAAAATGTTGTTTTGCTGCAAGTGCGTCTAGATATGTTTTAGGGTGAGAAAACCGTCCCGATTGATTCATTTTAAAAGTAGGCGAATCATTTATTTCAGCATTAAAAATAAATAGCCCTTCTGGGCGGAGAGACTGACTCACTAATTGAAAAATAGTGTCTAATTCTCCGCTGTAAACTAACATATCACCTGCAAGTATTAAATCATATTGCGTGGATTGTGCTGCTAGAAAAGTCGTGATGTCATTTTTTATTAAAGAGTCATATATATTTTTCTGTGCAGCAATCTCTAACATGTTTGCTGATAAATCGACACCAACTAGTGTCTTTGCATAGCATTTAAATGGCACGCCGCACAAACCTGTGCCGCAACCCAGATCTAAAATATCCCAATGTGTCTTTGCTGGAATGAATGGAGTAAGCGCTTTTTCAAATATCTGCGGAAGTTTATAATCCAGTGCATGGAGTAAATGCGATTCGTAATGATCGGCATATGCATCGAATAAGGATTGAATGTAATTTGAAGGTGCTGCAAGTAGATGCTTATTTTTTGAAAGTGCGTTGACAGTATAAGCGACAGCTTCGTTTTGGGGTTGTAAGCTTAATGCTTTTTGAAAATGCTGCATGGCAAATCCAGAATGCTGCTTGGCAAGAAAAGCAACGCCAAGATTGTTGTGAGCAGCAAATGAATCAGGATCTATAGAAACAGTGCGTTGATAATATTGTATTGCTATATCGAGAAAACCTTGTTGCATGTGAATATAACCTAAATTAAATAATATTTGTGTATCTTGTGGCCGTAGCGCTAAGGCTTTTTGATAATGGGATTTTGCTTGATCAAAATCACCTTTTTTTAAATAACATGTTGCTAAATTGGATTGTGTTTCGAAATGATAAGGCTGTGCTATTTCGATGGTGATGAACTCAGCAACGGCATCTTCAATTTTATTTTGCTGCATGAATGCGCATGCTAAATGAAATCGCGCAGCAAAATGTTCTGGCGATTGTTGTAGTAGTTCTTGATATGTGTTGATAGCATCAGAGAATAAATTTTTCTTAGTTAAAGCCAGGCCTAAATTGTAATAAGCGTCTATATAGTTTGGTTGTTTGGCAATGGCTTTGTAATAATAAGTTATCGCATCATCTAATTTACCTTGGGCATAATAAACTGTTCCCAGATTGTTAAACGCGGCAATATAATCTGGATTATTAGCAATCGTATTTTGTAATACGCGAATAGCTTGGTCAAATAAACCGAGGAATTTTAATGCATTAGCCAAGTGTAAAGAAATGATAAGATTTTTAGAGTCATACTCTCTCGCTTTTTGTAAACAGTCAACGGCGTCAGAAAAGTTATTTTGCTGAATATGTAAAATGCCTAGCCAGTGCAACGCATCTGCAGCGCGAGGATTGTTGTGCAAAATAGCAAGATAGCCTGTTTTTGCTTGGTCTAGATCGCCGGCTTGATGTAAAGCACGAATGGCTGTTATGTCGAGGTTGTTTTGCACTATCTTCATCTTAGGTTAAATGGGATGTTATGGGTATACTAAAAAGGTTAGCTTAATAGTGCAAGGTTTCTTCATCAACGAGCAGTTATCTTTAAGCTATGATGTGGTCTTTATCAGGTGTGATACCTTCTTCAATAACGACTGTTGCAGAAGGATAGGCAATAGAGCTGGGATTTTGGTTTGTATTTTTAACAAATGCAGAAGGTCTCACAAAAGAAATTAAATTTTTATTGTTGATAGAAAAAACAGGCTGTTTGAAGTTGATCATACGTGGATCGTTTATATGTAATATGTGGTTGTACTTTTTCGTGTCGCGAAAACGTATTTTGCCAACGAGATCATTGTATGGTGTGGTAGTGCCTACGATAGTAGCAGCGCCGCCTGGATAAATGATTTGAGGTGTAATAGAAAAAGAATTGCCTAAGTTTGTTTTGGTGATGCCTGCATAAGTCAGTGTTTCAGCTGACCGATTGACTAATGTGAGCGTGAGTGTGCTATTGGTTGGCGCACTAAAAGCAAAACATGAGCAAGCCACGATAAAGAGGCTGCAAAAAGAAACGAACATGTTGATTATTTTCATAAGCCACCTCTGTATTCCCATCAGATTAATGCTATTGCTCTACTTGCATTACTTTATTGATTTTTTTCCTGGGTTTTCTACTCCTGCGATTTTTGCTAGGAAATTGGTGATTCAGTTCCTTTAACATCATTTCACGCTGTTCAGGTGCTGCAGAATAAAATTCTTTCCACCATGCCGCAAGTTCTTGTATTTTCTCTCCTGTTTGTGCGCGTAACAATAATAAATCATATCCTGCCCGAAAACGGGGATGTTCCAATAAGCGATAAGGATGTCCTCCACGCCTATAGGTAAATCGATGTTGCAATAAACAAATTTCACGTATAGATAATTGCATTAAGCGCGGAATAGTTAAACGCTCCGTTTGCTGCTTGATAATATGTTGCAGCGTTTTCTCAATGGCAAGATACGTTGGCATTCCTTCTGTCTCGAGTTGAGCTACTTGCTCTGAGACAGGCTGCCATAAAATAACAGAAAAAAGAAAAGCAGGTGAAACAGTTTTTCCTTCGCAAATGCGTTGATCAGTATTGGCGAATGCTACATCCACAAGTACTTTCCCAGCATTCGAGTAAATAAATAACTTTGATATCAAATGATATTTTTGCAATAAATTAATCGTTGCAAGTGCTGCGCCGCCTTGAAATATTTTTAATACTTCTTGAAACAATCTCGCAGGTGAAACATGGTCTAATAAATGACTCAGCTTCATCAAAGGTTCTTCAGTTTCAGGCGTAATATTAATATTAAGCTTGGCAAGAAAGCGCACTGCTCGCAATAAACGTACAGGATCTTCATGAAAACGTTTTGCCGGATCGCCAATCATATGCAATACTTTTTCTTTGATATCCTGCATGCCGCCTACAAAATCGACAATGGAATAATCCGCAATATTGTAATAAAGTGCGTTGATTCTAAAATCACGCCGAATAGCATCGTCTTCAATCGTGCCATACACATTGTCCCGCACGATCATGCCTTGGTGCGATTTACCATGTGACTCTGTTGCATTTTCATGATGGGTGCGAAAGGTTGCCACCTCAATAATGTCATGCCCAAATAAAATATGAGCCAGCCTAAAACGTTTCCCTATCAAGCGACAATTCTTAAAGAGCCTGCGTATTTCTTCCGGCCGTGCGTTGGTTGCAATATCAAAGTCTTTAGGCATATGACCTAATAATAAATCACGCACACAACCGCCAACCAAATAAGCATTAAACCCTGCTTCATGAAGACGATAAAGCACTTTAAGTGCATTACGGTTAATCGCACTACGCGATATCGAATGCTCTGCACGAGGAATAATCCGTGGTGCTGATTTACTTTTCTGGGAGGTCTTTGTTTTTTTAACCGACCTTATAAACCCCTTTAACAAACTGATAATTTTAGAATCCCTCTTAATTTTATGGCTTACCAAATCTAAATATTTGCGTATAATACCACTTCTTCTTGATTTAAATCTATACAAATTATCTTAAATCTGGCAGTTAAGGCCTTTTCCCCCGGTTTTTAACTATTTGATTAAGAATTACACAAAGCTCCCTTCGTCTAGTGGCCTAGGACGTCGCCCTCTCACGGCGGTAACACGGGTTCGAGTCCCGTAGGGAGCGCCATATTAATCAAGTAGTTGAAGGTGTTTTTGCGTAAATTTAAAACAATATTGGTAATTTATCGGTAATATCCTTTGTTGGAAAATAACAGATGATTAAGGAAGGATGGGTGATTCAATTTTGTATTTTTACTCCTCCTCTCCTAATTTAAAATAAAGTCATCACCAGCTGGCTTCCTTTGCGGCATAATTTCCGGTGTTATTTTATTATCATTGTATTGACTCTCTCGTTACGTCACCCTGTATGGTGCTAAACGTCAGTGATGAGAAGACTAAAATGCCTTACACAGTAAAGAAATTAGCAAAGCTATCAGGGCTCAGTATCCGAACATTGCGTTTTTACGATACGATCGGATTACTAAAGCCTGCTTATTATGGTGATAATAATTATCGCTATTATGAGGATGAGCAGATTTTGCTGCTGCAGCAAATCTTATTTTATCGTGAATTAGGTTTTTCTCTAAATGACATACAAAAGATTGTTAGTAGTGATGACTTCAATAAAATCGATGCTTTGATTTCACACAAGCAAGTTCTTGCGCAGAATCTTGATCGAACAAAACAATTGATTAAGACAATTGACCAAACTATTGCACACTTGAGAGGTAAAATAACCATGCGTGATGAAGAATTATTTGTTGGCTTTGCATATCAATTCGCATTTGATTCATATGTAACTGCATTTGCTTCTGGAAATGAACAGATGCTTGATCAATATTTTTCTTCAGATCTCATTATGTTTAATCATGCAATGTCAAACCAATTAGACTTGAACGATTTGAAATCACGGTTACCTCATTTGCAAAAAATATTTAAGGATTTAAAAAGTGAGATAAAAGATGTTATCACAGATGAAGATCGTATCGCTTTTCGTGTAGAGCAAAATGCCATGTTTTATAAAAACAAACCTGACGGTGTACAAATTAAGCTTGATGCTATGAATTTATATAAACTTGAAAGCGGCAAGGTCAAAGAATGGCAAATTTGGGTTAACATAACGGAAATATAGTTGATTTTTTATAGAGTGGTTAACGCAGATTTTTCATATCAAGTTTCATAATGTGATGTGGGACTGGATGCCACGCAGCGATGAATTCACCCATAATTCGAAATCCTGTTTTTTGATAGACATGGGTAGCTCTTTCGTTATTTTTTTCTGGATCGATAAAAACTTCAGAAATATCTGAAAACTGACTCATTAGAAATTCTTTAATGACAACGCTAGCCAATCCCTTTCCCAAGTATTGAGTGTCGCCGATGAAAATGTCCAACGTAATGGCTAGGCCATCTAATTCACTATATTTTGAATATTCATCAGTAGGATTTTTAAAAACATTTGAAGTGAGTAGATAGACGAAAGGTTTATTGCCATCGTAACCAATCCAATGCTGAGTGATTTTAGACTTGCGATCCAGTCCTTTGCCGTCCGCTTGGTATTGGAAGAATTTTTCTAGGCCTGAAAGGGTATTCTGTAAACCCTGTCCATGAATCCACTTGCTAATATAGTCTTGTTGTAGCCATTGATGAATAAGTTCTCGCTGGGATTCAACGGCCGGTTTAAATGTAAAACGGAAAGAGGATTTGCTCATGGCAATATTTTACCTGATAGTGAAATAAAGTCTCTTGATTTTAGTTGCAGAGTGTTGGCTAGAGATCTATGGGTACAACTAGTGCTATTCGCAGCGGTAAAATACGGATTTGAATTTACCAATTTATCAATGGATTAGAGATTGTGCCGTGCAGTAAGTATGTAGATCGGAGAATTATCGGTAGTATCATTAGTAGTTAATAGAGCTTGAAAATTATAGTAACCTTATTTAAACTTAGCCTATTACTTGATAAGTTACGATAAGGTTAGTATAAATGGATAGAGCAAAAAATCCTTTTTCTCCTGGTGCAGGTACTCCTCCTCCGGAGCTTGCAGGAAGATCTGAGATACTAGAAGATGCGATGGTTGCCTTGAAACGAGTTAAAGATGGGCGCGCTGAGAAAAGCATGATACTAGTGGGGCTAAGGGGGGTTGGAAAGACAGTATTGTTAGGGGAAATCCAGTATGTAGCAGAAGCACAAGGATATAAAGTTATTTTTATTGAAGCTCATGAAAGTAGACAGAAAAAAACCTTGCCACAGTTATTGATTCCACACTTGCGGCGCATTCTTTTTGAATTAGATCGCGGAGAAATGGTGAGTGAAAAAGCTAGGAGGGCTCTACGTGTATTTAAAAGTTTTATAACAGCTTTGAAGCTCAAAGCTGGAGATTTAGAGTTTTCTATCGATATTGATGAAGAAACAGGAGAAGCGGATAGCGGCGATTTAGAGGTAGATTTAGCTTCACTTTTTGTTGTTATTGGGGAGGCTGCAAAAGATCGAAAAACTTCTGTAGCCATCATTATTGATGAGCTTCAATATCTGGATGAGAAAGAATTGAGTGCTATGATTATGGCGATCCACCGGGTTTCACAGAAGTCATTGCCTTTGATATTAATTGGCGCGGGCTTACCCCAAATAATGGGGAAAGCGGGTAATTCTAAATCTTATGCTGAGCGCTTGTTTTCTTATCCAGAAGTGGGTGCATTGAATAAAGAGGATACCGAGATCGCTCTCCAGGCTCCTGTTAAAGCATATGGCGCCAGTTTTTCCTCTGAGGCCTTGGAGATAATTTATAAGCTAACTAAAGGTTATCCTTATTTTTTGCAAGAATGGGGGTATCATGCCTGGAATATTGCAGCAAATGGTTCTTCTGTAATAACTGTTGATGATGTGAATAATGCCAGCAAACTTGCTATTGCTAATCTAGATAAAAATTTTTTTAAGGTCCGGTTTGATCGTCTTACTCCAAGCGAAAAAAAATATGTCCGTGCCTTGGCAGAGTTAGGTGTAAAACCGCAACGATCAGGTGATATTGCAAATAAGCTTGGCAAAGCAGTAGAGCAAGTTGCACCGTTACGTGCTCAGTTGATCAGCAAAGGGATGATCTATAGTCCAGCACATGGGGATATTGCTTTTACGGTTCCGCTTTTTGAAGAATTTCTTATGCGAGAGATTCCAACATTTTCTTCACAAGATCATTATTAAGCTAAGGTGGAATGTCTCTGTCACGAGATACTTTGCCAAATTTTACGGTTCTTGAGTATTCTAGTTTTACTTGTTTTGATGAACTTAATAGACGCCATTTTATGAGAGCCATAAATGTCTATACAAAATTCTGAATTGATGCAAGCTATAGATTTTCTTATTTCTGATGAAAAAAAAGGAATATCTCACTCTGCTATGCAAGATGCGTATTTAATATTACAAAAAAAGTATGCTGATTTAAAGCAAGTGAATATTCAATCTTCTGAACCTATCCTCTCTAATGACACGATGCGAATTGCATATCTATTGAGTCGTATGCCAGCTACCTATTCTGTTGCGACTGCTATTATTAAAAAATTGACTAGTATGGTCCGGAGTGAAGATATCCGTAGTCTTTTAGACTTGGGAACTGGCGCAGGAGCTGTTATTTGGTCTGTTTTAAATTCCAGTCTTGTTCTTGATAAAATGACAGCGCTCGATCAAGATCTAAATATGCTTGAATTAGCTAAAAAATTAACTCGATACAGTTCAGAACCTTTTTGGCAACGGGTGCAATGGGTACAAAAAAACTTAAATCAGGATTTTGAAATTGAAACACATGATTTGGTGACCATATCCTATGCATTAATAGAACAAAATAATATCACCTTCATTTTAGATAAACTATGGTATTTATCTAATAAAGCTTTAATCATTATTGAGCCTGGCACTCCTAAAGGGTTTGCTAATATTTTATTTGCCCGTGATTATTTTATTGAGAAAGGAGGTTACATTATTGCTCCTTGTTCGCATAGCAGTGTATGTCCGATGAAAAATAATAACTGGTGTCATTTTGCGGAGCGAATCGAACGATCGTCATGGCAACGTTCACTTAAAGGAGCATCGTTAGGTTATGAGGATGAAGCGTATTCCTATTTAATAGTGACGAAGTTTCCTGTCCAACAGAAAGGTTATCGTATTCTTTCTTCTCCCGTTAAAAAATCTAGGCATATTATTTTGGATTTGTGTGTTCCTTACGATATTAAAAAAGAAACTGTAACGCGCACGCAAAAAATAAAATATAAAACTGCCAAGAAGAAAAAATGGGGAGATGTTTGGGAAAATTAATACTATTCCCACCACGCTTCGCATCTTGAAATGTGGTAGGAGTATACCCATAACACCTCAAGCTGCGATTTTTAACGCTCATCTTACTTCGAATTTGAAACTTTCTTCAATTAAAAAATCCTCACAATACAATGATTATTACTCGTATTTTTTAATTGAAGAAAGTTTCAACTTCTCGTAAGCTGAACGTTAAAATCTCGCATCTTGAGGTATTATGGGTATATTTAAATAAAAGGGTTATTTTATGATGCCGCACACCATTCTGGAGCCACCTCCGCCTAATTTTTCAGGTGTATCTGAATAATTATCGCCCGCGTTGTGAACCATTAAGACATGTTGAGTGATGTCTTTAATGTGATGTAAACGTGGTGCCATGACGGGTGTGGTTGCTGTGCCATCTGAGTTAACGTATAAAATAGGTAGGTCACCAACATGGCCATTATCATTATAAGGTCCTAAATGTTTCTCTGTATGTTTAGGATCTAAATGCCCGCCTGCTGCCATGCCATTATCATCGCATGATGCATTTTGATGAATATGAAATCCGTGAGCGCCAGGCGTTAAACCATGTAAATCAGGTGTAAATAAAAGACCATATTTTGTTTTGCTAATGAGTACAGTTCCAGCGGGCTTACCGATACCATTTTTAGATGTAAAATTCATAGTAACAGTCGTATCTGCTAATGCAATTGTTGTCATTGTTAAGCAGGCTATAGCTAAAAGACATTTTGATAATTTTAACATGGTATACTCCATTTTTGATTATTAGCTTTTCTGATTTATCTAAGAAGCAGAAGCTTCTAGACTCCATGCTCATTACACCTGAATCAGAAAATGAGGTCAATATATCTTTATTTTAGTTATGGACTCTTGCTAGAGCTCTTCAGATAATTATTTTGGATTATAGCATCTCATCTGACCATCATCTCAAGCTTTATTTTTTCAAAAAAATGCTCGCAATACAGCAAGTATTCCTGTGCTTTTTTTTGAAAAAATAAAGCTCGATCTGATGGCCATCTGAGCGCTATAATCCAAAATAATTATCTGAAGAGCTCTATATTAACGCAAATTAAATTAAGGAGACATTATGATTACATTTCAAACAAATTACGGTCCTATTTCCATCGAACTGGATTTCAAAAATACACCTATTACTGCGAATAATTTTTTGCAGCATGCTAAGAATGGATTTTATGATGGTGTGATATTTCATCGTGTGATTAATGGTTTTATGATTCAAGGAGGCGGTTTTAATTCAGATATGAAGCAAAAACCAGCACAGCCTACTATTCAAAATGAAGCGAATAAAGGGCAGGCGAATATACGCGGTACACTTGCCATGGCTAGAACTTCGGATCCGCATTCTGCTAGTACGCAGTTTTTCATTAATGTAACAGACAATGATTTTTTAAATTTTAAATCGGAAACAGCGAATGGTTGGGGTTATTGTGTCTTTGGCAAAGTGATTGAAGGAATGGATGTGGTTGATCAAATAAAAAAAGTGCCAACAACAATGCGATCAGGGCATGAAAATGTGCCAGTAGAAAGTGTAGTGATTGAGAAAGTCAAAATTCTGACGGAGGGGTCAACTAGTCATTCTTAATGCTATTTGTAATTGATCGTTTCTTTATGATTACAAATTAAAACAATGTTAATCCACAATATTTAACAAAATGTTTAAAATCTGCATCTCTTGTAAGTAAAGAAACTTGATGGTCAATACAACTTTGTGCAATCAGCGTGTCTGCCAGACGTGCTTTTAATTTCTTAGCAATTAATTTAGATCGAGTCATTCCCGCTCTTTTCCAGTAATTTTCTGTCAGTTCTAAAAGAGGAAGTTCTTCCATTTTATTAACAAATTTTTTTGGCAACAATGGATCGCTTAATATTTCAACCAATACGATGGGTGGTAAAATTAATAAATGATGAGTCAGTATCTCATCCAGCTTTTCTGTTTGAGTATTATTTTTACCTTGGAAGTAATCAATTAACACTGACGTATCGGCTGCAATCATTCTTATTTGTCTTCTCTCAAATTTTCCAGATTAATAGAAAATGTCACTTTGCCACGCATCTTTCGTAAAGATTCGTAAGCAGCTGCATGAGCTAGGTGAATTAAAGCTATTTTTATAGTTTCAGTAATACCTTTTCCCGTTGCTACCTGAGCTTCATGTAATAGACCTGTGGGAATATGTGCAGTAATTTTTTGAGTTTGCATGGTTATATACCTCATTTACGTATAGTATGCCGTATAGTGTTACGTAAGTCAAGGAATATGCTATTTGAACGCCTAATTTATGCGGCAATAGGCTATTGAATTATATAGATCTATCATTGAGACTGATAGAACAAGTATCACTCTCTATTAAATTTTTTCTTCCAAAACTGTTTCAATTGTATCGGGATGCACGGCAAAATCACCTTGATAGGGTCTGTCAAGACCGACGATCAGATAAATAATACTTGAGAGGATGGTTGCAATGAGTGCTAAACAAAAAATATGTAAGCGAAATTCCATTCCTAGAAAAAAATTAATGCCGAAAGTAAAAAGTGTTGCCAACAGTATTACAAACCAAGTGTGGCCATTCAGAATGGTAAGTATGATTGCAGTACGTTGATGATGCTCTTTAAATAACTGACCTATTTCTTGCTGTAAATCAGTTATCAAGTTGATAGAAATTTTATTTAAACTCACAGCATTTATCGATTGTATTTCCTTAACCATATTTTCAATAATTATTCTGCCGTTTGCATTTATTTTTTTACTTGCATTTAAGGCAGGCCATTCATAATCAACCGCATTTTTTGCATAGGCAATTACCAAAGTTTGCAGATTAGTGTTGTGAGGTGCAGATAATAATTTCGAGTTATGATAGATACTATGCAGTAGCACGCCTTCCGTGTTCTCAGATTTTTCTGCCTTATCAAAAGAACCGAATTGATACAATATGATAAAGCCAACAAGAACAGCGTAAATAATACCTAGTAATGCACTACAACTTACAATTGCAGTATTTTCCTTATATCGAAACTCTAAAGCTATATATTTTCGAACAATTAAAAGAGCGGCTAGTGAGATGGAAACTAAGACGGTGATAAGAAATAGGAATAAACTTACACTAGAAAGTTGATAAATAAATTCAGGCATATGTTGTCTCAGGGATGCTTATTAGTGAAACTAATACCATCATATATTATTTGTGTTTTGACAATCAAATTTTAAAGGATAAAATTCGTAAATGAATATCAAAGTTTTTCGTAGTTTAGGTTTAAAAAAATGCAATTTAAGGTAAGTTGAGTTTAGAGAAGCAACCGCAGAGAAAACGTGATCAGGAGAAAAGATGCGCTATTGGTTATTTAAATCAGAACCCGAAACATTTAATATTGATAATCTCGCCAAAAAGCCGAACAAAACAGAGCATTGGGATGGTGTGCGAAATTATCAGGCGCGCAATTTTATGCGTGATGATATAAAAAAGGGCGATCAAGGGTTTTTTTATCATTCCAGCTGTAAGATTCCCGGCATTGTAGGTATTTTTGAAATTGTAAAATCGGGTTATCCTGATTACACGGCATGGGATCCGACATCCGATCATTATGATCCTACTTGCTCGCCTGAGCATCCGCGTTGGATAATGGTGGATGTTCGTTTCATCAAAAAATTTAATCGTATTATTACGTTGGATGAGATAAAAAATAATCCAGTTTTAGAGAACATGGTTGTTGCCAGGAAGGGCAATCGTCTTTCAATCACGCCAGTGACTGAAAATCAATGGAAAACGGTCATGAAGCTGGTGTAGTATTTTCTAGTATGCTCGTAGCATCTGGGTCTACTACGAGAGAAGTCAATTTGTTAAAAGAGGTATATTAGAATGTCATGGATGATGCTTAATCCTATCGCTTCGCTTTGTTATGGATTTCTTTATTTATCAGTACTTCTACTGTGGGCGCCTAGTAATAATAAAATACCCAGTTGGAGCTTGGCATTGTTACTGTCTATTATTTTAGGATTGGTTAGTCATCAGATTGAGATGGTTTCTCTCCTTCCAATTGTTTTGTTAGCGCTTGCTGTCTATTATAGCCAAGCAGAAAAAGCAGCTATTTTTGTGCGGCTAATCGCGGGGTTTGTGGTTGTTATTCTCGGTGTTGGATTAGCTGCGCATCAATTGCCTGGATTCCATAACCTGAAAGTGCTTGATCATGTTTATATTAGTAGTAATGCTATTCCTTTCACGCTTTATCTTAATTTCGACAAGACTATTGTAGGCATTCTTATTCTTGGTTTTGGTTGTGTGCGCATTTCTAGAAAAAGTGAATGGGTGCGATTATTGAAACAGTTAATGTTTAAAGTACCCATAGTGATTTTGGTAATTATTATGAGTGCATTTATTTTAAATTATGTAAAATTTGATTTTAAAATTCCAAATGGTTTCTTTATTTGGGCTTTAACCAATTTGTTGTTTGTGAGCATGACGGAGGAAGCTTTTTTTCGCGGTTTTATTCAAAAAAACGTATCGTTGATGATGAAAAAAATAAAATATGGTGATTATTGGGCGCTTTTGATCGCTGCCATTTTATTTGGTTTGGCTTTCCATTATACGGGTGGTGTAAAGTATGCACTATTAGCGACAGTGGCTGGTATGGGATATGGTTGGGTGTATCTCACGACTCAGCGAGTGGAAGGAAGCATCCTCACTCATTTTGGCTTAAATCTGGTTCATATTTTATTTTTTACTTATCCTGCATTAATAGGTGCTGCATAAAGGTAACAACACAGATCGAGCGTTTGGCTCTATAATAGGTTGAAAGAATTAAACTATTTTCTAATAAAATCATACATTGTTGTCTATTGATTGTTTGGCAATCTATTGATAGCAGGCTATGTCGGAGTAAAAATGAGATCGCATGTTCAGTAATAGTTAATTTTTCCTTAATAATTAACTGGTATACTCACTTCACTATATTAAACCGCCGATCAATTTTATTGTTTTTATAGGTCAAGTGACATGCATAATCATCTCAAATTTGATAAACGGTTTTTCTGTGATTTTTGGTCTTTGTTAAAACCGTATTGGACTTCCGAAGAAAAAGCGTCGGCGTGGGGATTATTATTTTTAAATATACTGTGTGTGTTAGGTGAAGTGCGTGCAAATGTAGGGATGAATCACTTTCATAAAATTTTTTATGATGCATTACAGAATTTTGATAAAAGCGGCATCATTGCTGCATTAGAATATCTTTTAGTAATGTGTTCATTGTTAATGTTATCAACGAGCGGGGCTATTTATTTTAATGGATTATTGAGCATTCGTTGGCGTAGATGGCTGACGCATCATTATTTGAAACGATGGTTAGCGAATCAATCGCATGTGCGTACTTTCAATCAGCATGTTGATAATCCTGATCAGCGTGTGAGTGAAGATTTGGATAAATTCCCAAGCACTGCGCTTTCATTATTTTTGGGGCCTAGTAAATTATTGCATTCTATTTTGATGCTGATTTCTTTTGGTTATATTTTGTGGGGGTTATCAAAAAGTTTCTCATTTCATTTAATGCATTTGGATTGGGCTATTCCGGGATTTCTTGTGTGGGTTGCTTTGTTATATGCAATACTTGGTACAAGCATCATCAGTTGGATTGGAAAGAAGTTAGCAATGCTCGATTATCAACAGCAGCACTATAACGCTGATTTTCGTTATAACTTAGTTAAGTTACGTGAAGGACGGAAAGAAGAGGAGACTAAGCTGAATGGTGAAAAATTTTATGGGTTATTTAATCTCATTTATAATAATTTTATTACTATTATTTCCTTAAAAACACGATTGGCTATGTTTAGTAAAGTGTATGGATATCTCTCTTATATTATTGGTTTTGCTATTGCGATGCCTTTTTATTTGGCAAAAGCATTTCAATTGGGAACAGTGACACAGATATCGAGTGCTTATAATTCTGTAATAGGTGCGCTGTCAGTGTTTATGGAATCTTTTTCTGAGCTGGCTGAGTGGCGGTCTGTTATTCATCGTTTGGCAGAATTGAATCAGCCGGTGAAGGTGTTAGATGAGCCGGTGAAGGTGGAGTTAGTATCGGATGAAGAGCTTAGGTTAGATATTTAATTCATACCTATTTTATCAGCGTTTACCACTACTCTAATCGTGCCCGCGTGCGTTTTTTCTCTGGGTTTTTAACCAATCATCAATGCAAGCATCTTGTCCTGAAGATGTTACTTAAAATGTCTAAGACTTTTGATAACAGCCAAGAAAAGACGCGCGCGGGCACGATTTGAATAGATTTATTCCGCTTCTTTGATATCCATCGGCTTAGTAAAAGTGCAAGGCTTATGTGGGCAAACTAATTCAGTGCCGTGTTTTTTAGTGATTTTAATGGTCAAGATGGGCCATGCGCAGGTTGGGCACGCTTGAGCAACCGGTTCATTCCAGACGGCGTATTTGCAATCAGGATAGCGTGCGCAAGAGAAAAATATTTTACCCATACGTGATTTACGTTTTAACATCTTGGCTTCATTGCATTCAGGGCAATCCACGCCGGTGTCTACGGGTTTTTGCAATGACTCAATGAATTTACAATTGGGGTAGCTGCTGCAGCCTATGAATTTTCCATAGCGGCCTGTGCGCAGTTGTAATGGACCGCTGCATTGAGGGCAAGTTCTTCCTTCTACCACTTCAGCGGTCACAGCATTTTCCTTATCTTCATCTACGCTACGCGTGTAATCACATTCAGGATAGGCAGTACAGCCAATAAAACGGCTATGACGGCCCAGACGTATTGATAAAGGTTTGCCGCATTTGGGGCAGGCCTCATCCAGTGCTTCTTGTGTTACATCGCTGCGTTTGACGGTTTCTAATACTTCATCGACCAAGTGTTTAAAAGGTTTCCAAAAACCGGATAATAACGGTATCCATTCTTGTTCACCACAGGCTACAGAGTCTAATTCATCTTCTAGCTTTGCGGTGAAATCATAATCGACATATTGTGTAAAATGTTGCGTGAGAAATTTATTCACAATACGGCCTACATCGGTAGGTTTGAAACGTTTGTTTTCTAATGAAACATATTCACGGTGTTGTAAGGTATAAATAATGGCGGCGTAAGTGGAAGGTCGCCCGATACCATATTCTTCAAGTGTTTTAATTAAAGTTGCTTCAGAATAACGTGGCGGCGGCTCTGTGAAATGTTGATTACACTGAATGCCATTGAGATCAACGCTGTCGCCCTCCGTTAAGGGTGGTAAAATACGGTCTTCATCGTGATCCGGTTTTTTATCATCTACATCTTCTTTGTAAACTAGCATAAAGCCAGGCGCTGTAATGACGGAGCCAGTCGCATGATAAATATTACCTTCGCCGCCACTTAAATCGACAGCAACGGTATCTATCGTTGCATGAATCATTTGACAGGAGACGGTGCGTTTCCAGATCAAATCGTAGAGTTTAAATTGTTCGGCGTTAAGGTGTTCTTTTACATTTTCAGGTAAGTGTAATACTGAAGTAGGACGGATGGCTTCGTGCGCTTCTTGTGCATTTTTGGCTTTTGTTTTATATGTTCTGGGTTCATCGGGTAGTTGATCTTTACCATAACGGCTGCCAATAAAACGGCGAATTTCGGCAATCGCTTCTTCGGCCAAGTTAACTGAGTCAGTACGCATATAACTGATTAAGCCTACAGCCCCGCTACCAATATCAATACCTTCATACAACTGTTGTGCAGTGCGCATGGTGCGTTGTGCAGTGAAGCCTAATTTACGTGCGGCTTCTTGTTGTAAAGTGGATGTGGTAAAAGGCGCTGCGGGATTTCGTTTGCGTTGCTTTTTTTCAACTTTAATGACTTGTAGTTTGCCATTCGCAGCCTTGAGTAATTGCGTTTTGATGTCGTCTGCTTGTTCGGTGGCTGTAATAGAAAATTGTTCGAGTTTTTTACCTTGATAAGCCGAGAGTTTTGCGGTGAATGGCAGCTTAGCTGCTGTTGCTTCCGCTACAATACTCCAATATTCTTGGCTAATAAATTTTTCAATTTCTTCTTCGCGTTCTACAATCATGCGTAATGCAGGACTTTGCACACGTCCAGCAGATAAACCGCGGCGTATTTTTTTCCATAATAAAGGAGATAAATTAAAGCCTACTAAATAATCTAAAGCACGTCGTGCTTGTTGTGCATTGACCAAGGCCATGGAAATTTCACGTGGATGTTCAATGGCTGCTTTGACGGCCGCATGGGTAATTTCATGAAACACTACGCGGTGAGCTGTTTTATTTTTTAAAGCTTTTTTCTCTTCTAGGATGCATTGTACATGCCATGAGATGGCTTCGCCTTCACGATCAGGGTCAGTGGCCAGATAAAGTGTGTCGGCTTTTTTCATGGCAGCGACAATTGCGGCCACATGTTTGGTATTTTTTTCTATTAATGCGTAATTCATTTTGAATTTGCGAGCTGGATCAACCGCACCTTCTTTAGGTAACAAGTCTCGCACATGGCCATAGGAGGCCATGACGCTAAAATTTGCACCTAAATATTTTTTAATGGTTTTTGCTTTAGCAGGCGACTCTACAATGACTAGATTTTTTGACATACCAAACCATCTTCCTTAATGTAAAACATCAAATGCATCAGCAAGGACCATATCTTGCATGAGTGTTAATGCAGATTTTTTATCGGGCTGGTTGAAGAGCACCATTAATATCACCCATTTGATACGTCCAAGATCTACTTCCCTGTGATCTAATGCCATAATTCGGTCTATTGCCATTTCACGTGTAATAGGATCAATGATCCCAATCTGTTCCAGATATAATAATAAACCACGACCCTCCACGCCTAACCGTTCTGCTTCATCTGGCACATAATGGCGAATCGCGAGAGGGGTTAGTTTGTGAGAGCGTGCTACTGTTTGTTGAAATAAAAGCAAACCATTTAACCAATGCAGAGCACGATTGATTTCATAACGGTCAAAGCCAACTTTCTCCAATTCAATGAGGAGAGTGTCATTATCCATTTTGAGGACTGCTTTCTCATCCATATAGTTTTCAAATAAAAACATTAGTATTTCAAACATAATTACCTATTATTGAGTTGATAGCCACCAGGCGTTGTTTTGATTAAATCTTGTAATTCCAAAGATAACAGCATGGAGGAAACTTGACTCGCCGTCAATCCACTGCGCACTATAATAGTGTCCAATGCCGTGACCTCATAGCCAATGTGTGCAAGTAATGCACGCAAAGCAGGGGCGAGTGTAACATGCTTTTTTGTGTTGGTGATAGTCTTTATCGGTGTTGATATAGCAGATAACGCACCTAGTTCTTCTATAATATCCTCAGCCGTTTCAACTAATTTTGCACCTTGGCGGATTAAATGGTGGCAGCCTCTGGCAAGTGGATTGTGGATGGAGCCTGGGATGGCGAAGACTTCACGGCCTTGTTCGTTTGCATATCGGGCGGTAATGAGTGAGCCGCTGCGAATGGCAGCCTCGACGATGAGGACGCCTAAACTTAAACCGCTAATGACGCGGTTACGGCGAGGGAAATTGGCTGCTTTGGGTGGTTCTGAGGGAGAGAATTCAGATAAAAGGATGCCGCCCTGGGTTACAATTTCTTCTGCAAGCTTATGATGAGAGGCAGGATAGATTTGATTTAAGCCGGTACCAAAAACGGCGAGTGTTTTGCCTCCAGCGTTTAAGGCACCCCGATGGCTTGCAGCATCAATACCTAAAGCAAGGCCGCTAGTGATATGTAACCCAGCTGTTGCTAATGTGTGCGCAAAGTGATGAGCTAATTCTCTTCCTGATGGAGTAGGATTACGTGAGCCGACGATGGCGAGTTGAGATTCGTTGAGAATGCGAGTATTGCCCTGTACATATAATAAGATGGGTGCAGCGGAGATTTCTCGTAGTAAAGCGGGGTAATCATCATCAGCGATTGTAATAATGTGACACGCATTTTTTTCGCACCAGGCTAAATTTTTCTCTGCAGTGTGCCAGTCGGGATTTTGTAATGCATGGATTTGTGTTTCTGTAAGCCCTGCGTTCACGCAGTCGGATTTGGTGGCGGCGAAAAGGGTGTTGATATTTCCGAAGGCTGTTAACCAATTAGAAAAAGTAATGGGCCCTATGTTTGGCATATTTGTTGCAGCTAGCCAGTGGAGAAGATCGGTTTTTGGTAGATGGTTTATCAATTTGTGACCTCTTGTTTTATTTGTTTCTATTGTTGAGCAACCCCACCGTGTCATTCCCGCGAAGGCGGGAACCCATTCACAGCAAACCACCAAACAATGAAACAGTACAATGAAAATTGAATTACCAAGAATCAAAACAAGGTGAGAGACTCGTTACAATGGGTTCCCGCCTTCGCGGGAATGACACATTTAGAAGTATTCAGTTATAAGTTGCTGCGTAACATGAGTCATTCATTAGCATTGAAAGTATATTCTTAACGAAGACTTGTCCAGAAGAAGATTAACACAGTTCTCTATTTTTTTACTAACAGTAATTCTCATAACCTAACTTACTATTAAATTTTTAATTCTATTGCATCAAGTATTAATTTACTAATATTTAAATGACACTGCTCATCTAATTCACGTATACAAGTGGGGCTGGTGACATTGATTTCAGTGATGTAGTTTCCAATGACATCCAAGCCTGCAAAGAGTATTCCTTTTTCTCGCAGCGTAGGTCCAACTGCTTTACATAATGCGATATCATTTTTTGTTAAAGGCTGCGCAATGCCTTTAGCGCCTGCTGCTAAATTTCCACGTAACTCACCTGTAGCGGGGATACGGTTCAGCGCATAAGGTACAGGTTCTCCATCAATTAATAAGATTCGTTTATCACCTTGAAAAATGGCAGGCACAAACTGTTGCGCTAGCATGAACGTGCTACCTTGATGTGTTAACGTTTCAAATATAACAGAGGCATTCCTATCTGCTTCTTGTACGCGAAAGATGGAAGCGCCGCCCATGGCATTTAGAGGTTTACAAATAATATCTTTTTGTTCGTGTAGGAATTGACGTAATAAAGTAATATCTCTTGTCACTAAAGTGGGTGGACATTGTTCTGGAAACCACGCGGTATAAAATTTTTCATTTATATCTCTTAAGCTTTGTGGTTTATTACAGATGAGAGTTCCTGTTTTTTCGGCCAGTTCTAAAATATAAGTTGTGTAAATATAATTTAAATCAAAAGGTGGATCTTTTCGCATTAAAATAACATCTAATTCTGCTAATTCAATACAATGAGGCTCGCCGAGTTCAAACCAATGTTGAGGGTCATGAAAAACGGTTGCTGATCGGCTGTTACCAAATGCTTTTCCCTCTCGTATAAATACATTGGATTGTTCAAAATAATAAATCGTCCAGCCGCGTGCTTGTGCTTCCCACAACATGGCAAGCGTACTATCTTTTTTGTACCGGATTTCCTGGATGGGATCCATGACCACGCCTAATTTGATTGTCATTGTTTCAATTGCTCCTTTATTTCACGCGCGGCTGCTAACATACTTAAACGTGCGATGACACCGTATGCATAAAAACGGTTTTGACAGGATTCAGGAGAAACTTGTTTATCAGGTTGGTGGCATGTTTTTACAAAAGCGAGAGGTTCAAAATGCATGCCGGGTGTATTGAGATTTTCATCGATGCCGCGTTCTTTATGCACTCGATAAAATCCACCTACTACACGTTGTCCCCAGAGGTATACGACGGGTTCAGCAACTGCATCTGCGACACTCCATGTTTCAAACGTATAAACGCCTTCTTGTACGATGACGCGCTGTACGGGCTGGCCGCTTTTGGATTTAGACATGTGCGTGCGTTCTTTACGGTTTAAAGAACGAATTTCTTCCGCATTACGTACTGTCATGACAGCCATGCCGTAAGTGCCGGCATCTGCTTTGATGATGACGAAAGGTTTAGAAGTGATTTGGTATTCATCATATTTTTTTTGAATGTCTGTTAACAATCGCGCTGTATGATGTGTGAGGCAATCTTCACCGTCTCTGTGCATGAAATCAATTTCGCCGCAATGTAAGAATAAAGGCGCAATAAACCAAGGATCAATATCAATTAATTTGGCAAAAGCATGGCTGACATCGGCATAATATTGAAAATGACCTGACTTTAAACGTTGGCTCCAACCCAGTTCAGCGGGTGGTACTAAGAGTTGCTGTAAGTTTTGTAAAATGTCAGGGATACCAGCGGATAAATCATTATTAAGTAAAATAATATCGGGAATAAATTCATTGACTCCAATTTTATCGTGTTGCCGTGTGACAGGGTCTAGTTGAATGGTTTCACCTGTGGTGAGTGTGACAGTAGTCGATTCTATTAATAAAGAACCTAAGCGTACTGTAAATCCAGCGGCTGTTAAAATATGTAATAATGTTTTGATATTATCCCAGTAATACAGATTACGTGTGTGGTTCTCGGGTATTAATACAATTTTTTTTGCTTGCGGTTGTTGTTGGGTGATGGCTAGCTGTGCGGCCTCGATGGAAAGTGGCAAAAATTCTGGACTTAAATTATTAAAGCCTGCTGGAAACAGATTCATATCAACAGGCGCTAATTTAAAACCTGAATTACGTAAATCAACAGAGCCATAGACAGGCGGCGGGCTTAACTGCCATTGCGCTTTGAACCAGTCTTCAATTTCTTTTTCTTTGCTGAGTAATTGCTGTTCTAACAAATGCAGTGGTGCAACAGATGCAGTTGTTAAGTGAGGTGTTTGATAAATATTAGGGGTGGACACTCGTTGTTTCCTTTAATTTTTGTATATGGGCTAATAAGTTTTTAGGAGTGATGTCACCAATCAAACGTTCGGGAGTCAGTTCTTTGCCATCCGGTGTAAAAAATAAGAGTGTAGGGGGTGCAATGACTTGAAAGCGGTGCATGAGTGCTTTGTCAAAAGCATTATTTGCGGTGATATTATTTCGTAGCAAGATAAAACCCTTGAGTGCTTGTTTCACATCTTGTTTAGTAAAGAGGTAACGATCCATACGCACGCAGCTTTCGCACCAATCAGCGTAAAAGTCGAGTATTGCCCATTTTTTTTCTTGCTTTGCTTGAGCGAGTTTCTGATTAAGTTGTGCCATATTATTCACTGTTATAAATAGAGGTTGAGTGGAGTGTGAAGTCGTCTGTGATGTGAAGCGCCAATTTTCCCACGGGTGTAACGGATCTGAATTGCCTAATACTGCTCCAACTAACAAAATAATACCATAGATTAATGCAATACTAGCCAAGCCATGGCGTACATGCTGCCAATGACTGATGGCTTTTGCAAAGTCACCCATCATGATGGCAGAGATGATAAGTAATGCAGACCAGAGTAACAGTGCTAGAGGCCCTGGAATGATACGCGCTAATAGCCAGATTGCGAAAGCGAGCATCATGATGCCAACCAAGTATTCGATGATTTGCATCCAGCTGCCTGTCTTGGGTAGAAGTTTTGTGATAGATGCACCGACTAGTAATAAAGGCAATCCCATGCCTATACCCAGTGAAAGTAAGGCAAGCGCGCCTAATCCTATGTTACCGGTATGTGCAATATAGGCGAGTACTCCTACCAGTGCGGGGCTGATGCAGGGAGACACAATGAGGCTAGAGATGCTGCCCATCAAAAATACGCCGAAATAAGTACCGCTCTTTTGTCGATTGCTTAACTGGGTGAGGCTTTTTTGCCAATGCGAAGGTAATTGGAATTCATATAGGCCAAATAACGATAGCGCCATGAGTACAAATATCCCACTAAATAAAATAATGATCCAAGGTTTTTGTAACTCTGTTTGAATATGATTGCCTATGAGAGCAACAGCCATGCCAGCGATCGCATAGGTGATTGCCATTCCTAAGACATAGGCCAAGGATAAGCTGAACGCTTTCGCAGTGGAGGGACTTTTTTTACGATGGCCAATAATGATGCCATATAAGATAGGTACCATGGGTAGGACACAGGGAGTGAAAGCCAAGAGTAAGCCTAGTCCTAAGAAGGTTAATATTATTATAAATGGGCTGTGTTTAGTGAATAGCATTTCTGTATAGGTTTGTTTTGATGAAGTGGGTTCAGAAGAGACTGTAAATTGTGCTGCGGATCCCGAGGTGGCGTTAAATCGGAAGTCTCTTTTAATAAGACTATAACAAAAATTTTGAGTGGAGCAGCCTTGGTATTCGATTGTGAAAGCAGTGGAGGTTTGATTTGCAGAGACAAGGGGGACTGCAATTTTAAGGGTGTCAGTGTAAAATTGGTCAGTTCCATGGAGAATATCGTGTTTAGCGGTACCTTGGGGTAAGGTAAGAGGAATTATCTTTGCCTGAGCATTATAGAGGCGTAACTGGCTTTTATAAAGATAATAACCCGGGGCAATTTTCCATTGGAGAATGAGTTGGTTTGGCTTGGTTAAATGGGCTGAAAAAGCAAAGGCTTGTTCGGGAAGCAGAGGTTGAGGTAGCTCTTGGGCATAGCTTGCTAAGGTAGCTACTATTAATAAAATACCGAATAGAATGTGCTTCATAATGAGGTATTTCTCCGTTATTGCTAGGCATTCCCGTCAACGGGAACCCTGACTGCTGAATTTAGGATAATATAGTCTCTAAGGCATCCCAGCAAACATTTCTCACTTGACTCTAGCCTAATTCCCTATATATTTGGCACTCGGTACTTGAGAGTGCTAAGTTGATCCCCATATGTAGAACATGGCCACCTTAATTCATTAAGGATAGGCGCGAAAGACCTAATTTTTAATTGATACAAGTCAGGAGAAACACAAATGAAACAAACCAGTAAAAAAATTCGTCCGTTAGCGGATCGAATTGTAGTGCAACCTCGTGAATTAGAAACGACTACCGCTGGCGGTATCGTCATTCCAGATACAGCTGACAAAGATAAGCCTATTCAAGGCACTGTGCTTGCCATAGGGGCGGGTAAATATGTTGAAGGTAAGTTGCAGCCATTGCAAGTCAAAGTGGGTGATACCGTTTTATTTGGCAAGTACGCTGGCACCAACATCAAGCTGGGCGATCAAGAATACTTGGTTATGCGTGAAGAAGATGTCATGGGCGTCATGGAAGAATAATTCCAAGTTCTTTCTGTTGCATTATTAATTATGATTATGAGGAAATAAACATGAGTCAAGCTAAAGATATTAAATTTGCTGAAGAAGCGCGCCAGTTAATGCTTGCGGGTGTGAATGAATTAGCAAATGCAGTACAAATCACAATGGGTCCATGTGGTCGTAACGTGGTTATTGATAAATCTTTTGGCGCACCTACAGTGACTAAAGATGGTGTTTCAGTTGCTAAAGAAGTTGAGTTCAAAGATAAATTCAAGAACATGGGCGCTCAGATGGTTAAAGAAGTGGCTTCGCAGACTTCAGATGAAGCAGGCGATGGCACCACTACAGCAACTGTATTAGCACGTCAAATCCTCGTAGAAGGTTTGAAAGCAGTTGTTGCAGGTTTCAATCCAATGGATTTGAAACGGGGTATTGATAAAGCAGTTGCTGCAGCGGTTGAAGAATTGAAGAAGCTGTCTGTACCTTGCAAAGACAATAAAGCGATTGCACAAGTGGGTACCATTTCCGCTAACTCCGATCACTCTATTGGCCAAATCATTGCAGATGCAATGGGCAAAGTGGGTAAAGAAGGTGTTATCACTGTTGAAGAAGGTTCTGGTTTAGAAAATGAATTAACGGTGGTTGAAGGTATGCAATTTGATCGTGGTTATCTCTCACCTTACTTCATCACTGACCAGCAAAATATGTCTGCTAATCTGGAAAATCCATTTATCCTGATTGTTGACAAGAAAATTTCTTCGATTCGTGATTTATTGCCTGTCTTGGAAGGGGTTGCTAAATCAGGTCGCAGTTTATTGATTATTGCTGAAGACATTGAAGGTGAAGCATTGGCTACCTTGGTTGTTAACCATATGCGCGGTATTGTGAAAGTATGCGCAGTGAAAGCACCTGGTTTTGGTGATCGCCGTAAAGAAATGCTGCAAGATATTGCTACCTTGACAAAAGCACAAGTGATTTCAGAAGAAATTGGCCGTACATTGGAATCGGCTACACTGAAAGACTTAGGTTCTGCAAAACGTGTTCATATCACTAAAGATAACACAACCATTGTGGATGGTGCTGGTGATAAAACAGAAATTACAGAACGTATTAAACAATTACGTGCTCGTATTGAAGAAACCACTTCTGATTATGACCGTGAGAAATTGCAAGAGCGCGTTGCTAAATTAGCGGGCGGTGTTGCAGTCATTAAAGTAGGTGCAGGTTCTGAAATCGAAATGAAAGAAAAGAAAGCACGCGTTGAAGATGCTCTGCATGCAACCCGTGCAGCAGTAGAAGAAGGCGTAGTGCCTGGTGGTGGCATTGCGTTGATTCGTGCACTGCAAGCAGTTAAAAACTTGAAGGGTGAAAACGAAGCGCAAGCGATGGGCATTCAATTGACACGTAAAGCGTTAGAAGCGCCGCTGCGTCAAATTGTCACTAACGCAGGCTATGAAGCATCTGTTGTAGTGAACAAAATCCTGGATGGAAAAGGTAACTATGGCTTTAATGCTGCAAGCGGTGAATATGGCGATATGCTAGATATGGGTATCCTGGATCCAACCAAAGTAACACGTACTGCATTACAACACGCTGCTTCTGTTGCTGGCATGATGATCACGACAGAATGCATGATTACCGAACTTCCCAAAAATGAATCTGATATGGGCGGTGGTATGGGTGCTGGCGGTGGTGGTATGGGCGGCATGGGTGGTATGGGTGGAATGATGTAATCTAATTTTGTTGATGGACATGCGGATTTTACGTGTGTCCATTTTCAAATGTGAACAAAACCCCGCTGAATAGCGGGGTTTTTTTTAATTTTTTTACGTGCCCGCGTGCGTCTTTTCTTTCTTTTCAGGATAAGTGCTTGATTTAGGGAAAGATGCACCCGGGCACGATTTTTAGCTACATCAAACCAAATAGCTCAGCAACTGTATTTATTAAGAAAATAATAGGCGGAAAAAGAATATAATTTAAAACATGGGTAAACATTAAGACTAGTAAAATGAAAAATCCATACGGTTCTAAATGGTAAAAATACCAAGCCATTTTTCCGGGTAATAAATTGTAGAGTGCTCGTCCGCCATCTAAAGGTGGAATGGGTAAACAATTCAAAACACCCAGTACGATATTAATCTCAATCCCTGCCATGCCCATGCCTACCAGCGGCACACCATACCAAGGCGGCAAACTCATGCTGAGTTTTGCAATCGCAGCCCAGAGTAATGCCATAAATAAATTAGCTGCGGGTCCTGCCAATGCGACAACGACCATATCCGTACGTGGGTTACGCAAATTGCGTGCATCAACAGGTACAGGTTTAGCCCAGCCAAAAATAAAATTACTGACCATCAATAACACTAAAGGGGTTGCGATTGTGCCCAGAGGATCTATATGTTTGAGTGGATTAAGCGTTAAGCGTCCAGACAGACGTGCTGTTTGATCGCCAAACAGTGAAGCAACCCAGCCATGTGCAACTTCATGGCCTGTAATAGCAAACAAGACTGGTAAAGCCCAAATTGCAATTTTTTGTACAACGCTAAGTTCTATCATATGCAGAGTATAAATTAGAATTGTGTTGCGTTTCTAGAAAAAAGATCTTTCTTCAGTTAGACTCATCTCTATCTTAGAGTTGAGAGATCGATGCAAAGAGTTTAATAAATGATTGCTTAGTATTCCTGTGAGTTATAACAAAGGCTAAAATTACGTGTCTTTAATTTTCTATAAAACGATTGCAGGTATCTTGATTTTTATTACCAGTTTAGTGGCGGCTATCTACCCTATTAAAGTGCGTGCTCATCCTCAACATCATCCTATTTTGGAATTAGGAGATGCTTTTGCGAGCGGTATTTTTTTGGGAGCTGCTCTATTTCATATGTTACCGGATGCGATAAGCGGATTTGCTAATACATTAAGTCACATGAATTACCCTGTAGCCGAATTTTTTTGCGCCTGTGGGTTTTTAGTTTTATTATTTTTGGAGCGTCTTGCACAATGTATGCCTCATCTCAAAAAGGCCAAACATGTGATGCCTTATATGGTTGCGTTAATTTTAATTATTCATTCTTTGATTGAAGGAAGTGTGTTAGGTATTAACGCAACTATCACTACTGCTTTTGTGATTTTTATAGCGATCATTGCGCATAAAAGTTCAGAGAGTTTTGCTTTAGCTGTTATTTTAAATCGGAACCAAATCACACTTAAGAAAATGATTTTTATTGTAGGCCTATTTTCTTTGATGACCCCTGCAGGCATTGTGTTGGGCACTACAATGGCTTCACTATTGCAATATAAATCAGGCCAACTCTGGACAGCAGGGTTTAATGCCTTTGCTGCGGGTACTTTTCTTTATATGTCTACTCTCCATCATATTAACCATCATGAACGAATGCATGAAGCAGAGAATTTAAGTGAATTTTTCTTTTTATTTGCAGGATTAAGCGTAATGGCGCTTTTAGCGAAATGGGTTTAACATGTATCATGTTAAAAAAGCCTCACCCTATATAGGATGAGGCTTTTTTAAGTGTAATATAACGGATGTAGAAGTGTGAATTTTTAGAGTAAAATTAGTGAGCATGCGCCAGGGTTGTCAGCTGTAGTCGTGCAGCTATTAGTTGCCCAGTTCCAGTTAGTTTTAGTTCCATTTAAATCCTGAGAGCCTAGATTTAAAGTCAGCTTAGGATGAGTGTTGATTCTTGCCTGGTTGACTGATGTATTCTGGCAACTAATAGTAACGGTGTTTGAATTTAAGCTTTGGCGGGCGAATGTAACAGTGAGGGTGCTACTCCCTGCAACTGTATCGTGAAGGGATGGCGTGTCCACACTATCAATGTCTAATAGCACTATGTCGTTATAGTATCTGATAGCCTTCAATAATTCCCATCTTGCTGAGTTGTCCGTTGTAACGCTAAAAGCTTCGTTAGTAGGGCAGGCAAAATATGACTCTGCAAAAGCACTTGACATGAAAGAACAAGCGATTACCAACAACAAGCTAATCAGTATTTTACCTAAAGCTAAATAAATATTCACAGGATAACTCCTCAATGACTATGTTTATAAACAGCGCAAAAATCTATCAAAATAAGAGGATGTTGTCAACACAAAGGATCCATTTTTACTCAATTAAACCAAGCTCACGTACTGCATCTCGTTCCTTGCGTAATTCATCGAGCGTCAGCGCAAATTTTTCTTGTCCAAATGCATTCTGCTGCAATCCTGCTATCACTTTCAATTTTCCATTTTCTGTTCTACAAGGCACTGAGAAAATCAATCCCTTATCTACGTTATATTCACCTTGCGAACAGCGTGCGACAGAGAAACTTTCATCTGGCGCTGTTTCATGCGTCAATTGATACACTGTCATCAATGCAGCGTTAGCTGCAGATGCAGCCGAAGAAGAGCCGCGCGCTTTAATCACTTCAGCACCGCGTTTTTGTACAATAGAAATAAAATCTTGTTGTAGCCAATTGAGATCTGTAATCACATCGGTCACAGGCTTTCCATCGATTTTTGCATGATAAAAATCAGGATATTGAGTAGAAGAATGATTGCCCCAGATGGTCATTTGAGTAATAGCAGTTAAATCTACACCTGCTTTTTTGGCGAGCTGACTACGAGCACGTAATTCATCTAGCATAGTCATTGCATAGAAACGTTCATTAGGCACATCCGGTGCATTATTCATGGCGATTAAACAATTAGTATTGCAAGGATTTCCTACTACGAATATGCGCACATCATCAGCTGCATTGTGATTAATAGCTTGGCCTTGCGTCGTGAAAATTTTGCCATTTATTTTTAATAAATCGGAACGCTCCATACCATCTTTGCGTGGTACAGCACCGACGAGTATTGCCCAATTAACATTGCGCATCGCGTCGGTGACATTTGAGGTACAAGTCACTTTTTTTAATAAAGGGAAAGCGCAATCATCCAATTCCATTGCAACGCCATGTAACGAAGCAAGAGCAGGCTCTAACTCCAGGAGTTGCAATTCAACTTCTGTATCAGGGCCTAGCATTTGGCCGGAAGCAATGCGGAAAATTAAAGCATAACCGATTTGACCCGCAGCACCTGTTACAGCTATTTTGACGCGTTTTTTCATGACACACTCCTCGAATCCAGTAATGGCGTTAGTTTAGCGTGAAAAGATGGAGGTTGAAATCAAATTAATGGATTTTTTAAGGCGTTGTTGCTCACAATTTGATTTGCGCAACAACGCCATTTTTAACCACAACTAATTGATTAAATTGAAGATCACACAATTTAAATCATTATCTTATACTTTAGGTTGCGCCATACTGAAATCTTTAGGGGGTGCGCCATGCCAGAACCAGGAGACGAAAGCAAAGAAGAAAAAGAAGAAAAAGAAGAAGCAGCAGAAGCAGACGCAGCAGAAAAAACAGAAAGTGCATTGAAACCGTCTTATGTTTTGATATCTGAGCAGCGTGTGAGTGTTGTCGAGGAGATAGTAGAAATAGAAGAAAAGAAATTATCTCCTGTTACTTTTCCTACAGATATCAGCAATGAAATCCAGAATGGACATTTTGTAGAAGCGATTAAACGTTTACGTCTTGAAAAAGACGCAGCCAATGGCATCCGTTCATCGTATCATGTCTTACCTGATAGTCATCAAGAAGTATTTGTTCGTGATGCGCGAAATCAACAGACAGCTGATGTGCAAGATACTTATCATGATTGGGCAATCATGGGAATTAACTATGCCAGTGCTGCAATAAAATTATTAGAAGCACATGGTATTGATACAGCAAACTTATCGGCTCGATTAAAAGGAAGTACAAATGATTTTTATAATAAAATTCAAACTAGCCAAGATCCTGAAACAGATTTTAAGCTTTTTATACACGAACAAATTATTCCCGCTATATTAGACTCCATTCCAGATGACAAAAAGAAAGAGCTAAATAAAGAAGTCATCAAAAAGCAATTAGCAGAAGTGCGCGATTTTTGTAATTTTGATCATCCTACAATGAGTGTTGCAACGCGTACAAAAGTGCAGATCGATGCAAAAGAAGAAGATATCTATCAAATTGATGTTCCTCTGCATAGTGTTATGCATCCTGTTATAAATAATCAACTTAAAGAATTAGCAGCAATGCATAAAAATCCTTCCAGGAAGCAGAAATTTGATATTCCCTGGTTTGATAATCAGGATCCCTATATTCAGTTTTTAATAAAAAAACATGCGCAAGACATTCTCGATGGAAAAATGATTCCTACGCAATTAAGAAAATATTTTCCTGGTATACGAAATGCTGGAGAAGAATATTTAGTGAATATGGGAAACAAGGAGATTATTCATCGTCATTATCATTCAGGAACACCCGCACATTTATTGAAAGCAGGAAGCCAAGAAGCAACCAATGAATCGATAGCACAATTAGAAGAATCAAGCAATGCGCAACATGTATTTGTGCTTACTTTATTAAGCCCATTGTTTCATGGGTTTGGTCATGATGCGGGCTTAGTGGACCAGGTTGAAAAGGCGGTGAATGAGTGTAACCAACAAGGGGGAAAAGGCAATTTTCATGTATCAAATATCCCGCTTAATTTCATCAGAGGCGGTATCGCTTCCAGGAATATGAGTGGGGCTGATTGGTTGGTTAACCAAGCAAGAGAAAAGAAAAAAGCTTTAGAATTTGATGAGGACGTAGACAAAGAAAGTGAAAAATTAGCAAACAAACTGGATAACTTAATAAAGCAATACGAAAAATTGAAAAGTGGTTCAGGATTTTTTTGGGATCGTGAAAATCGTAATCTGCAATTAGTATCAGTGATTAATCAACTTGCGCATGCTGTCAATGATGCGCATCGTCACATGCATCCAGATGAAAAAGATTTTGTTGCTGTTGTCTCTTCTTGTCAGAGCGGCAAAGACCGTGCTGGACTTGCGCGTATGAAAACAGTGGTGGATTCTCTTGTGCGTTATTTCAAAGTGGGGTCGTTAAAAGGGAAATCGTCAGCAGAAGAAAGTATTCGAGCAGCGCAAATTAATGCTGGACATGTTGCTATACAAGCAGGATTGCAAGGCGGTACTATTGGTGCCAGCGGAATTAAAAAGGATTCATTAGCTGCATTACCTGCTTCCTGGAAAAAATGGAAGAGTGCTATTTTCAAAAAAACGGCTTCTTATAATAAGGGAATACCTGAACACCCAGGAAAACCAAAAGTAAAAAAAGCACCTGCTGTACATTCAACTGCAGGCATCATGTCAATGTTTAAGCGTAGTAGTCCTAAGTCAGCTGTCAAGCCATTATTGGCAGCGCATGCAGCATCCGGAGAATTAAAAGAGGAGAAGAACGTAGTCAGTCCTGCAATAGCCAAGGCTTTGGGAGAGTTAGAAAAATATAGTGCTAATGATAAGCGCGTTCATCACTTAGAACTTTGTTATGAATACTTAGATGATGAGACAGTTGCACGTCAATTTCTAGATAAAATAACAGCGGTTCCGCCTGATGATAAAAATGGAATAATACAAGCTATTGAAGCGCATTATCCAAAATCAGCGCAAAAAGAGCGGCCTCTACCTGTGAAAGGGATTTTAAAACAATTAAGAGGACCTTCAGAAGTGGCAGAGGAAACAACAGAAGCAGATTTAACTAAAGGTCAACGTAAAGTTTTATAAAGCGTTTTCATTATCTATAAATATACCGGTGCATTCAAATACGAAGTTGTCATCCTGAACGAAGTTCAGGATGACAACTTCGTATTTTAAATTGACAAGCGCTTTGCTTGCAGGTAAGGTGGCAAATTCGACAGATTTTAAGTATTAATACACAATGTTTACCTCTATCCCGTTAAGTTTATATATTCACATCCCATGGTGTGTACGCAAATGTCCCTATTGTGATTTTAACTCGCATGAATCTCGTCAAGAAATTCCGGAAGAGTTATATGTCGCTGCATTGATCGATGACTTAGACGAAAATCTTTCTTATGTAGAGGGACGCAGTTTAAGCAGCATTTTTTTGGGTGGCGGTACGCCGAGTTTGTTTTCACCGCAAGCGATTGAAAAAATATTGACAGCGGTGCGTAGTCGTTTACATTTAAGTCCTGATACAGAAATTACCTTAGAGGCGAATCCAGGGACGATTGATGAATCTCATTTTGTTAGTTTTCGTCAAGCAGGGATTAATCGTTTATCCATTGGCGTGCAAAGTTTGCAAGAGGATAAATTAAAATCGTTAGGACGTATTCACGGACGTGAGCAGGCGTTACGTGCAATTGACAATGCTGTGCGTGCAGGATTTGATAATTTTAATTTAGACTTAATGCATGGATTGCCAGGCCAGTCTATGGAAGATGCATTAAGTGATATACAGGATGCACTTGCATTTACTCCACCTCATTTGTCTTGGTATCAGTTAACAATTGAACCTAATACTTTTTTTCATCATCAGCCGCCGCGCTTACCCGAAGAAGATATGCTGTGGGATATTCAAGAGGAAGGAAAAGCGATTATCGCACAAGCAAATTTGCAGCAATATGAAGTATCTGCTTATGCTCAGGCAAATTATGAATGTAAGCATAATAAAAATTATTGGGAGTTTGGAGATTATTTGGGGATTGGTGCTGGAGCGCACAGTAAAGTGACGGATGTTGAGCAGCGCACCATTACGCGGCATTGGCAGGTAAAAAATCCTAAAAATTATCTTGATCCTGGTCAATCATTCATGGCGCAGAAAGTGACTTTAGCACCACATGATATTTGTTTTGAGTTTATGTTGAATGCATTACGCATGACGCAGGGTGTGTCAGCAGATATATTTAGGGAGCGAACAGGATTGAGTTTGGATGTCATAGAGCCTATGTTGACGATTGCAAAAAATAAAAAACTCTTAGTTGATGACCCTGCGCTTTTATGTGCGACAAAATTAGGGCATCAATTTTTGAATGACTTGGTTGGGTTATTTTTGCCGATTGCATCTTGAGGTGTAATGGGCCGATCTGATGTTTTATTGTTAAAAAATGTGTATTATCTAATTTATTAAGACTAATTGGGAAATAAGGTAATTTTAATCTATGTCAACGCACTCATTCACTCAGTATGAACGAAAAATTGTAACGTTAGCTTCTTTAGGCGGGATGTTAGAATTTTATGATTTTATTATTTACGGTATTTTTTCTATTTATTTTTCACATCAATTTTTCCCTAGCCATAATGGTCTTGTTACTGTGGCCCAAAGCTATTTTGTGTTTTTCTTAGGATATCTTGCGAGACCTTTGGGCGGGATTATTTTTAGTCATATTGGTGATGAGTATGGAAGGAAGAAAGTTCTTATCATTACCATTATTTTAATGGGTGCAGCATCCTTAGGTATAGGTTTTCTGCCAAACTATTCGCAAATTGGTATTGCCGCGCCGATTTTGTTATTGCTGTTACGATTGATACAAGGGCTTGCTTTGGGCGGTGAGTTACCGAGTACCTATGTTTATATAAGTGAAACCATTACAAAAAAAGGATTGGCATTTGGTATCACGATGGCAGTTGTCAATGGTGGATTGTTATTGGGAATGCTAATTAATCAAGCGTTAAATTATTTTTTGACAGTAAAGCAATTAACGGAATTTGGGTGGAGATTACCCTTTATTTTGGGCGGCGTTCTTTGCGTAGTAAGCTATAAAGTTCGAAAAACCTTACATGAAACAGCTGCATTTCAAAGAATTCATGAGAAACCTAAATTTCCACTGCTTTATTTATTACAGCATCATTTTTTTGCGTTTCTTACCGCGACAGCAATGATTGCTGTGATGTCTAGTTTGGTTGTTGTGACTGTTATTTTTATGCCAACGTATTTGCACGACATAGTAAAAGTAGATAATCAATTTATTAATACGAATATGACTATTCTGATGATTGTGAATATTACCACGATTTATTTTTCGGGAAGAGTGGCGCAATATATTGAACCTCATGTGATGTTAAAAGGATTGTTGGTGCTGTGCGTGCCTTTCATTCCGCTTGGCTATTTCTTTATTTACCATTCTCATCTCTTGGCAGGGTTGATTATTTTGGGGTGCTTAGAGGGTGTTGCTATGATGCCTACGCCTTATATTATTACGACTCTCTTTGAATCAAAAATACGTTTAACGGGTGTAGCATTGTGCTATAACATCGGATTTACAGTATTTGGAGGGATGGCGCCTCTTGTTATCACAAATATCATTAAAGCCAATTATAATATTTACTTGACGCCATGTATTTATTTACTTGTCATGGTATTCATTTGTAGCATTGGCTTATACCAGAGTAATCGTATCCGCTCTAACTAGAGCTCTAACACAAAAATTGCCCACAATATTCATCAACAAAATGATAAGAAATACCTAGAGCAATAAAATCGGCATTTTTGAAACCGTTGCCACCTTTTAGTGCGCGAGTCCAACTTAGATCAGTGACCCAGTGTTGTGTAAGCTCGTAACTGACACCTAATCCAACCAAAGGATGGAAATTGTTCGTGGCAGCAAGACGTGGCGCCGTGGGTGAGATAGGTTGTAAGCTGCCTGAATAACTTTTACTCATCATGATTGCACCTAGCTTGCCAAATACTGCAAACTTTTGCATGGGGTACATAGCTTTACCTACAAGATCAATACCATTTTCTCGAATCGCGGCTGTGTTGACGATTGTAGATGGCGAAGTTTTATAAGTGGAAGGAGCATAATGCGTATACCCTAGTTCCGCTGCGGCATATTTATTAATACCCACTCCTAAATAGAAACGTTCACCGATACCCGTATTGTTAGGGGTGACTGATTGTGTTGCAGGAGAAACTACGCCTGTTTGTACTGTCTGAGCGGTATTATGTAAATTTGTCATACCTGCTTGTGCGCCAAGATAAAATCCAGGCCCTATAGCGTGAGCTGCTGTGAAAAAACCACTCGTAATGATGAGTGCACTTAACCGTTTTGTATTTTTTGTCAGCATAGTTATCTCCTTTTTATTATCAAAAAACGAAAATAGATTTCGGTTGGTCAAGGGTAGTGAAGCCTTCGACGAATGTCCAGCAGGTTTTCAAGTTAAAATAAATTGTAACTCCCAAATAACTCGTCCCGCATGCTGACCTTGCTGCTCAAATTTAGTGATAATAGGCCGTTGGCGCGAGCGTTCTGCAAATGTGTTAATGCCCGCGCGATTCTTTAATTCAGGCAAATCTGATAGAACTTGCATCATCTCTTTAGCATAATCTTGCCAATCGGTAGCTAAATGCAATTCACCGCCCTGTTTTAATTTTGTGATAAGTAATTTAACGAAGGGTGTTTGAATTAATCGTCTTTTATGATGTCGTCGCTTGGGCCAAGGGTCTGGAAAAAAGAGTTGGATTCCATCTAGACTTTTTTCTGGGATACAGTGATGAAGTACCTCCACTGCATCGCCATAAAAAATTCGAATATTAGTCAGTTGCTGAGCTTGTATATTTAATAATAGAGCGCCAATGCCTGGTTGATGTGTTTCGATGCCAATGAAATCAAATTCAGGATGCATTTTTGCTGTGGCCAGCAGCGATTGACCTGAGCCAAAACCAATTTCGAGTATGCGTGGCGCTTCGCGGTGAAAGACGGTTGGAAAGTCGATGATTTCAGCAGTGCGTTCTAATCCCAGTTGTGGCCATAAAGTTTCCAAGGCATGACGTTGCGCTTCAGTGAGTCGGCTATCGCGACGTACGAAGCTACGGATACGGCGTAAAGGATAAAATGGAGTGGTAATATATTGATTCCTATACAATTCCAGCTCTGCCACTGCATTTTGACA